>NZ_SJPU01000001.1:1284117-1894914 GCF_007860105.1 Allorhodopirellula heiligendammensis | reverse complement strand
GTCTCATGTGGTGGAGTCGGGGGCTGTGTTCGATTTGAATTAACCACGAAAGACACGAACTACACGAAAAGCGGAGGGTGGAATTCTGTCTGGCTCAGCAATTTTGTCTGCTCTTTGTTTCGTGTCCTTCGTGTATTTCGTGGTTGATACTGCGTGGTGGAGTCGGGGGATGTGTTCGATTTTGAGTTACCACGAAAGACACGAACTACACGAAAAGCGGAGGGTGAAATTCTGTCTGGCTCAGTGATTTTGTCTTCTTCTTGATTTCGTGTCCTTCGTGTATTTCGTGGTCGATACTGCGTGGTGGAGTTGGGGGACGTGTTCGATTTTGAGTTACCACGAAAGACACGAACTACACGAAAAGTGGAGGGTGGAATTCTGTCTGGCTCAGTGATTCTGTCTGCTCTTTATTTCGTGTCCTTCGTGTATTTCGTGGTCAATTTCACGGGTAGTACCTCTCGAATACAACCGTGTCGCGGGCGTTGAGATCTTGGCCGGGTTTAAATCCAACTGGGATCGATCGATCAACGATGAACATCGCCCGATATCGCTGAGTTTGGCCGGTTGACTCCCCGTACTCAGCACCCAGGTTTGTGGTGTCGTTGGCGTCAACCTCAAATAAGCCAATCGTCATGCGAATCAAGAACGTCTGCGAGTTTTCCGAAGCCAAATTCGGCATCCGCATGAGCGTTTGATACTTTAAGAACGGGTTCTTATTACGGTTTTGATATTCGTTGCCGCTCGGCGTGGGGGCTTCTGCCGAGGCACGGACGAAGAACGGGGTGTGAGTCGGGGTTGAACCACCGGTGCCTGTCTCTTGGCTATCGACAGTTCCCGCTCCGCGTAGGAGCCCCGCATTCACACTTCTTCGACGCAGCAGGTTTGTTTCATCCGGCGCGGCCGTCCCTAAGTTCCGTACTTGCATGGAGAAGTTCCCCTCTGCTGAACGACGGAACGCGCCTGCAAATTGAGTGGGAAAACGCGGGTCGAGTCGCGTCGGTGCATAGTTCACAGGAGTCGTCCCATTGGACAGCATCACCGTTGGCCTCGGCGTAGTATTGGGTGGCACATAGCCGCGCCGAGTTTCTAAGAAGTTGGAGAACGTTAGCTGGGCGGCACCGTTCGCAGTGGAATACTCCGCTGGATTCATGTGCCCTTGCATCAATCCCTTCCACGCGGCAAACGTTTCGATGGAATTAAGATTCATCTTGCCGATGCGCCGATTGTCTTCGTTGAAGTTGAACGGCGCCGAGTACAGCGGAGCCAGCGGGGTGCCAGCGATCCGTGTTGGCAACATTGCACGCGTCTCACCGCGATACCGCGGCCCGGTTCCGACAAAGTCGAACAGGGTGCTGAACTCGCCGCTCTTGGCCGCACCGGCTTGGCGGATGTTCTCGCTGTTGAAGAAATTCAATAGATGACGGAACGGGGCGATGAAAATCGTTGCATAGGCTGCGTCCGACGCCATGGTGCTGTTTTCGGGGAAGATCGGAGGATCTGGATTCGCGGGATCGATCACGCTGAATTCCTCCAATAGTCTGCCTTGCGAACAAGCCGGTACCATCATCAATTCGTGGGGCGTCGCGAACGGACGATTCAACCACGGGTGCATCGCAAACGGTGACGTGGGTCGGCCACGAAACGCTACCGGCGTCATTTGCGGACTGCCGAATCCTGCATTGAGATAATTCAGTGTGGTAGCGACGTTTGTACCCAGGTCAAAGTAGTTTGTACCAGCGGGAACCATTGCCGGAACCCTACTGGGTAATTGCGTGGCATAGGAGTACAGCACGTTGGCCCCGACTCCATTGACAGCGACTCCCGTTCTCTGGCGACTGCCCTCGAGGTACTGTTCTTCCGTGGTGGGTGTGGCGGGCATGTTTCCCGCTGCCATCACGTGGGCGGGCGTGTCCTCGCCGCTAAAGATGGTCAAATCAATCGCAATTTGATCAATCGTACGATACGGATTCAGCGTTGGATGGAAGCCTCTGGTGGGATCAGCCAGCCGTTGCAAGAACGCAGTACGGTAGTTCGGCACCGAGCCGATCATCGGGTCCGCTACCGTAGCAGGGTCGGTCGCAAAGGCTTGCGTGAGTTGCTTGATCGGCCCGTCGACCCGCATGTCCTCCGGTTGATCGCGTGGTAACCCTGTGACAGCCACGCCGCCTGCGCCATACTCGACGTAGGCATCGACTAGCGGATACGTCGATCCTGCGACCTGAGTGTATCGATCGGTCGGCTCAACGTAGTAATCGCCTGGGTTAATCGGCAAGGGCTCGGTCACGTTCAATCCAATTCCATTGGGTGCCGTCGCCGCAGCATTGGTCCAACTGGCTGGTTCGAAACTCGAGATGGCCAGTCCTAAGCCGGGCTGGATCGTGGTGTTCGTATTGGGGGTCAGAACGGTGTTGGCCGCATCGTATTGAATCAGACCGACCGACGGGGCTGCGTTCAAAATCTCAAATCGCTGATTGCTCGGTGCAGTCGGATTTGCGGTGTCGGCAAATACGGTCGAGCCGAAATGGGTCGTCGTCCGGGGCGCCAGGCTAAGGTACTGCTCCGGTAGCAGCGACGCGCTCACTGCCGTCCGATTGAAAAAGATACCAGCAGGCTCGGTCATGTCGGGAATCGGTGCGATCGCATTTTGCAAATCGGTCAGCGCCGTATAATTGGTGAACAGCACGAATCGATTCAGATCCAAGTTCGCTGGCGTCGTATTGAGCTCGTCCAACGCATTGGGCTGGCCCAGCTGGGGTTGGAACGACTGGGTATCCGGCAGGGTCGAACGCAATTCGAGCGGCGAGTTACCCGTCCCCGACGGATTGTTGGCGGGATCCGTCGCCTCGAAATGCGGTTCACTGATCGCAATTCGCCAAACGGGCACTTCGGCTGCGGTGCCGCTTGTTTCTCCCCAGTTCGTACCATCGAAATAAGTCGTGATGGTGCGTTCCAAATCGAGCGAGTAGCTCACCGTGCCGCCGGTGACGACATCGTAGAGTTCGCGGGGGACACCGGCAGTATTGGGATCGGCCACGCCCGAGTTGACGCGGCGGCGTGGGCTATAGAGCTCGAGGAATAGCGAGCCCTGCGGGATTCGGACTTGATCCATGTCGTCGTCCTCATCCGGAGCCATCGTCCCTTTCTTCTTGGTCGTATCCAGATTGGTGTCACGAACGCGAAGGTCGTGCGTCGCATAGGACTCACTGAACAGCAGGTCGGGCTGCTCACATCCCCACACCACAGGACTGGCCGTCGCTGGAGGCGTCGCACCGGGTGGGAATACCTCTGTTGCAGGCTCGATCGTGCCGTTGCCGTTGATATCTTCGGCCACTACCCAACCATCCGAAGGGTTGGGGTCGTAAGCGAATCGGGTCATGATTGCGTCAGGGTCGCGATAGTCGACGACATTCACCGCCCACTGAGCGATGCGGTGGGCTCGATAGGCCTCCCGATCTGATACGGGGACCGGTGTTGCCAGCGTATCTCCGTAGCTCGGGAACTGGTTTTGCAAATCATTGCTGATCGTCATCATCAATACGTAGAGATGCCGTGCCAACAATTGCCGGGGTGTGGCTCTGGTTGTGTCGTCGCGAACGTAGTCGGGAGCAATTCCTGTGAAGCTAGTGTCGATGGTCGCTCCCGCGTAGGATTGAAACGCTTGTGTTTCGACTTGCACCGTTTCGGAGGCATCATCCACCGTGCCGTTACCGTCGTCATCGCGATTGGGAACGTTATATTCACGCGGTTCATCGACCACTCCGTTGGCATTATCGTCCACTCCGTTACCGAATCGGCGGTTGATGTTAAGTCGGCGAGCCAACCGAAGTTCCGGAGCGACAAGATTGTTAAGCTGAGCGTTGCTCAACGTGCCGCCCAACAACGTACGCAGAGCATCGTATGCCGAGGCGCTGCCGGGCGACGCTACCAGTGGCGAGTCATCCGAAACACTTGTCGCCGTGATGGATTGCATCAACATCGGCTCGGTCATCGGTCGGATCAAGTTCAACAACCGGTCGGGCAATAGCTCGTTATCAAATTCATTGATGCGGATGATGGCTTCGAGTTCAGCGCCAACGAAGATATTGTCGCTACTGAGATGCCCACTGGGGTCGAGCTCGTAAGGATTGTCCGCCAACTCGTTGGTCGAGGGCTCGGTAAATGACGTCGTCGCCGGATCGTCACCGAGCGGTTCGCCCACATCGGTGGGTGAGAAAGTGCCGACCGCACCATCATTGGCGGGGACCACCGCGCCGCTCAGGGACAGTCCATATGCACCACGCCCGTACGGATCAATCGAATTGGAATAGACCCCATTGGCGGTTAATGCGGCCGGTTGCCAGCCCGCCATGAGTACGTTAATCGCATCGGCACCCGATTTTCCGGGCACCACGTCGGCTGACGATCCGACTCGGTACCGGGCCCGCAACAGGTTGCCGAGCTGCAATGCGGTACCAGGAATGTTGATGTCAGCGGGACCATATCCAAGTCCGCGGAAGGCAAATTGATCGGCGCCACCCCCATTGGCCCAATCGGCGACGGTTTCGTTCACACCCGTGGCTTGATTGATCAGGGCATAGTTGCCGTGGGCATTGACGTTCAAACGGCCAGACAAATCTTGGATCATCGGCGCGACCAAGGGACGCAGCAACTTACCATCGGGAGCCGTGATCAGAGGCAGACCGAGATTAACCCAAATGCTGTCTGGAACGCCATCGAAGTCATTATCAACATCCCACGGACCATTGATCAATGCTTCCATCAATTGGTTCAGTCGCAATCGAGCCGTGTTGTAATTCAGTGCCGGTGGAGTGCCGGTGGGCTGCATCGACAACGGCAACCTGAGCGCAAAGCTACTGCTGCCGCCGGTGAACTGCTCATTGATCACCATCGAACTGCCTACTTGCGGGGGCGTGCTCGTCACCAATTGGTTCTGCGCGATCGGCAGTGGACGAAAGGTTCCCCGTACGATGTTGGCGACCAAATGCGCGTAACCATCCGTCGGCGGGGCCGACCAGTCGGGACTCTCGTTGAGAATGTAGTTGAGTACCGAGGGCCGGTGAAACGACGGGATCAACGTTCCGCTGGTATCGCGGTAACTCAGAAACCAGTTATTGAAATCGGCGGCATCGTAGCCTTCATCGAAGTCACTGCCGGCAGCGTTGACGATGCTGCTTTTGTCGACATTGTTGCCGAGCGAATTCGGTTGCAAGGCGACCGGCAATTGGAAACCGACATTGCCAAACAACGGAGGATTATTCTGATACTGGTATCCTCTCGACGCGGTATTGTTGATATTTGTCCCGTCAAAACCCAGCCCCGGTGAACTGCGTGGTACACCATTCATCCAGATCTTGTCGCTCGCGTTCGGCACCGTGTTTCCCAATTCCGGTTTGGTCTCGATGATCACATCATGATTGCCGGCGGATGTCGAAATCGAATGCAAAATCCGAAAGGTCTGTCCCGTAAAGTTGCCATCGGTGAAGGTGATGATCCGGCCCGTGTACAGATCGTTCACATTCTGGGTCGAGGGAGTCTGTCCACCCGTGGCCGCCGGATCGTGTTGCAACGACAACCGAATATATCCATTGGTGGGAGGCGCAACCGTCGAACCCGCGCGGACTTGCAACGCCATGTAATCGTTGCGCCCGTAGTAATCGCTCAGCAGATCCTCGCCGTAGAACGGATTGGTGGGGACGCTTGTGCCGCGAATCAGCGTCATCAGCGCATCGTCAAAGATCCCATTGATGTCATGACGGTGAATGTTTCGCGCTGAAATCGCGAACGATGCGTAGCGGGACTGGTTGCTGAAGACCAAATAGGCAGCGAGCAGCACGCTGAAAAAGGTCAGCGAACTGAGCACGACCAACAGGATGATGCCAGCGGGTGGTTGCTTGCGATTCATCGGACTTGCTTAGAAGAGAAAGGGAGAGACAAGGAGAGGGGGGAGACAAGGAAGAGGCAGGAGGGGTGGCGGGGCACGCTACTTCAGGAAATCGGCGAGTAGGATCGTCTTTTCATTGACTGCGACGACGTCTTCGACGAGCGTCGCGTAGGTCAGCGAATTGGTTGTGGCGTCCGTGGACGGAGCCGTTGAGAAATCCCAATCTGGACCGTCCAACATCACCTTGAGCGACCACACCGTCGTATTCGAGCGCGGGTTCGAGGAGTGGGAGGCGGGGACGGATATGCCGCCCACGGTCGTGTCGTT
Organism: Allorhodopirellula heiligendammensis; assembly: GCF_007860105.1. Classification (NCBI taxonomy): domain Bacteria; kingdom Pseudomonadati; phylum Planctomycetota; class Planctomycetia; order Pirellulales; family Pirellulaceae; genus Allorhodopirellula; species Allorhodopirellula heiligendammensis. Next base: position 1,888,706 of record NZ_SJPU01000001.1, on the reverse strand, counting down.
TGTGGGTGTGTAAACGGTGGGTTCGCCGTCGACGCCCACGACGCGGTACCAACGGAAAACCTGCGATGCGACGCGGGCGGCGGGTGGTGTTGCCGCTGGTCGCGTCGTTCGCGAGAGCATCAACCAATTACCCGACGTGAGCTGAGATAACGTTGCTCCGGATGACAAGAGTTGCACCGAACCGCCTGCACCGCCCGCAAAGCCGATGGCATCGCCTACCAAGGCAATACGCTCGGCAGCGGCATTTTGGTTGGCCGTTTCTACCGGTGCAGACGGGAAGTCGGTCGTCCGCTCACGCGATTGATAAATGACAACGGCCATGGACCCATAGCGTGATTGCTCGTCAGGATCGACCGTGATCATCCAACTATAGGCACCCGTGGGAATGCGTTTGCCGTCGATAATCGAATTGGCACCTGTCGTGGCTTTCAATCCAGTCAGCACGGCTGGAATGGTGCGGTCTTTGGGTCGCAACTCGGAAAGATCGTTGGGGCTCTCCACCCACGTCCGCGCTATCTCGAAACGCTGTGGAAACGTGTAACTTGAAAAGGCGTTCAAACCGACCCGCTGCAATCGAGGTTGCCCAGCGAAACCGGGAGAAATCGTGTAAGTGCTTGAGGGATCCACTAAGGGATCGTGATCGGTCGAATAGAACGGAAACCATGACATGTCATACTTCTCGTACACGGCCGGAGCGGTGTTATCGGCCAGGAGCGGATCCAAGCAGAAAGGTTGGATAACCGTGAACTCTTTTCCCCCACTGGAATAACTGAGGTTTTGCACGCCGGTGAGCGCGGCGTCGCGGATCAAATTACGCGCGACCACTTCCTTCAACACTCCGTCAGACATCGCTGCGGCCGTGTCAAAATCCAGTGCGTCTTGCGCCCGGTGCCCCGCGAGTGGCAAAATCGCCGTCAGTCCAACCATCCCGATGAGAATCACGCCGATGGCGAAGGTGACCTCGATGAGCGTGATCCCGGTACGCGGGCTAACCATGCGGCGCCCGCCCAGACGCGGGGCGCAGTCCGATACATCTGCTGCGGACAACATCCGACCTACCGACCCCGCGGAATTGAGGGCCTGTGGCACGAGCGCCGATCGGCTGATTTTGAGGAAGCTGTTCATGGTGATATTCATAATCATTCCGCCACCGTGTCCGAGAGAGTTGCGAAGTATCTCGCCGGTCCCAACGCGTCAGCGAAGGCGACGGTGGTGGGGTCCGTCGGATCGGCGGGGATCGTTCCCGGATTCGCCATGGGAACGGTCGTGACGCGGCCCGAGGCCGGGTTCACCACCACCCACAAAGAATCCGGGTTCATGAGGTTGGTCGTCAACGCTCGATCTTGAGAAAAAAGATTGTCCCGGGCCGCTGCCGAAGCGCCGTTGAGATTGGCCACACCATCAATCTCACCGACGCAGAAATAAATCAGACCAGTGGGGTAAATCCGGGTGTTTGCTGTGTCATAGATGACTTGCGTGACCGCGCCGCTGGCATTGAACAGAATGTCCACCGCTCGGATACCTCCCGAGAACGCCGGGGCAAACTGGCTACCCTTGATACCGATACCCGAATAATTCAAATCGATTGCCATGCCCTGGGGCAGCGACATCACGGTGCTTGACGACGGCATGGGACTGCGGTGGATCCGATACTTCACGTTGCCACCCGATGCGCTGGAGATGGCTGAAAGCGGAAACCTGTTAACCGTGGAGGTGTCAACAGGAACGTTCTCTGCCAGATTGAACGATATCGTTACGGTCGTGCCGCTTACCGCGCCGATGCCCGTAATCGGTACCGACCGTCCTCCGGGCAATTCCAACAGATCGCCAATTTGGATCGGCGCCAGGTGATCATTGCTCGGCGTCACCGTGTCGTTCAATATTTGCGAGCTGAGATACAGCAGCGGGCTGTCGGAGGTATCAAACTCAGCGGTATTGACGGGCGTGCCTGCCAAGGCGGCGACGGCATCGGCCGCGTCACCTGTGTAAGCCGGAATTCCGACGAGCTGGCGCAGTCGCAGGCAGGTTGAGCGAGCGTAGTTGCTGGCACTCAATCGCTCGAAACGCACTCCCACGGTCCGTCCCTCCGCGATCGCTCTGCTGCGGGCAGCATTCATGAATGCTTCGATGTTCTGCGCCGTGCGGGTTGCTTTTTGGTCACTGATCAATCCCTTCACGATCGGCAGCGCGATCGCGACGAGGATCAAGAAGATCACCATGACGACGAGCAACTCAACGAGCGTGAACCCATTGCGATCGCGCCGCGGAGCGGCTTTGCCGTGTATTGCAAAGTCAATCATCATTGAGTGGCCTGCAGTGAAAGATTACTGATGTTATCGACCCGGGACTCGGCAGCGTCGGTGCCCAGCAACGCTTGGCCGGGGAACAAACTATTGGGGTTGATCTCCCGAAAACGGCGGAGGTAGGGGTCGGGGAACTGATAGGGGCTGATCTGTGATCGGCCGTCAAATTCAACTCCCATGAAACCTTCGCCGACCGCTGCACCACCCGAGTTGGTGGGGATCGCAAACGCGGTGTCAGAGTAGGAAATGCTTGTGGCGGGAGGAGTTGCCGCTGACGGGTAGGGTTCCGTGGCGATGCCGAGGGAACCATCACCACCCGCTGAAATGATCAGGGGGCGCAGCGCCCAAGGTTTGACCGCCGCGTTGGCGTTGTTGACGTCGATGGCGTCGGAGGTCTTGGGAGTCGACGCGTCATACATCTCGGCGTACGCAAAGTCAGCGCGAAACAGATCAAAGTCATCGGGGACGTTGGGGTCCACTGTTCCCGATGGATCGAAGTACCCGATCGGCCAGCGAATGAACGCCAACGGCACACCCCATCCATCCAGGATTTCGGGCAGCCCATCGCCGTCGGTATCACCAATATTCGACGACGGGATCGATGCGATTCCGGGACTGCCACCGACAAAGGAATTCGCCATGATCATGTACAAGCACTCGGCGCCCTCGTTGGCTCTCAATTCCGCTGCCGTCGGGGTTGGAGTTCGCGCCAGCGCGGCGTTGTAACGGGCGAGGTAGTTGCTGACTTTGGGTGATTGGTCGTGCACCACGTTCAACGCCATGCGAGATCCGCGATTCGAACGCATTCCCACAATGTTATTAGACGCATCGAGCATCACTGGGCTGGCAGCGGCAGTGACGACACACGGTGTGGGGGATGTTCCGACCGAAAGGAAATCCACCAGACGATCGGGCATTTCCATCCGCTGCAGATCTCGCATCATCACCAACCGTGCGCGAGCTGCTTCGGTCGCGAGCACTTCGCGACTGAGTTCACCCGTTCGCAGCGATTGACGCAGCGTCGGTATCTCCACCGGCAGCGGTCGGTATTTATAGGACTCGTATTGCTCTTGGATCACACTGTCGCAGGCGGCGATGATGGTCCGGGTGCGCGAAGCCCGGGCCGTATTGGTCACGCCACGAACTGCAGCCAATACCATGCCGCCCATCAATCCAATGATGACGATGACGACAAGGATCTCGACTAAAGTGAATCCAGAACGAATCTTCGGTGTTCGAATCATGGCCCTATCTCGTTGATGGTGCAGATCACTCAAGTCCGTTGCCCAGTGTGGATTCCGTGAAATTGGTGACGTTGTCTAAGTTGCCATTGATGTTTTCATCAGCCACGTAGGTGGCCGGCCACTGACTGTCTTGAAAGCCTTTTGAGCCAACATTGGCATTGGTAAACACGAGGCCTCCGGACGTAGTTGCACTAGCGTTGGGCCAAGCGGGGACACCGGAGTTGGTGAAGTGCACGGGCAACGCGCCTGCATTGGTTGCGTCAATGGAAATCAATTTTCCGAAAAACAAGTCCGAGCCTGGCGAAATGATTTGAAAAGTATTGGGGTTCTGGAACTTGACTGCGGCGAACGCCGACTGTTCTGTCGCATAATCGCCCCCCGCCGGCGGCGGTTGGATCGCTTGATCCGATTTATACGGACGCACGGCGCCGACCGACGGCGCTAAATAGCCGTTGTAGGTATTCACTCCTGACACCGTGGCAATCACCCCATAGGTGCGTGAATCAAAGTAAACGATGGGAGCGTCACCGCCGTCGATCGCACGGTAAGCAGGTAAAATGTCATTACCGCCATGGAGGTTGTCTGCCACGTTGAGTAAGTCTTCGTCGCTGCTAAGCAGGGGCGATGTATCAGATGCGCGATTGATCGTTAGTCTCGCAGTATCAAAATCAAAGAACGCGTTGTCTCGCGTCGCGTTGTATTGATAGTCGGTAATATCTGAAGGCGTGCCACCGGTCATCAAGACAATTGGGCCACCTGGACCAGTAAGTGGGTGCTGGATGTCTTTGCTGAAGCCACCTAGGAAGAACACCAACGCTTCAGAGCGATCCATCGCGGCGGCACTGAATGTGCCGGTCGTGTTGTCGGTGCGGTTGTCGGTTAAGCGATCGAGAAACGTAATGTCTGGATCAGCCATACGGGGAAATAGCTTTGCCATGTGACGCTTCAGCACGGCTTGGCTGCTGCCATCGGGCGGGAAGTCACCGTACTTCGCCTCATATGCCTTGACAGCTTGATCGAGAGCGTTGATCTCGAGACGCTGAGCCGATGTCTTGGCCCGACCGAGCGCATTGGAGATCGCCGGAATCAATACGCCCGCCAGAATCCCGATGATCGCGATCACGACGAGAATTTCAACAAGCGTGAAACCACTGGTTACGGGATGCCGCTGGCTGCGGGATGGCTGGGGTGACGTGATCATCGGACGTTGGTTGGGTTGAGGGAGAAAAAAGGTCGCTTCGCAGCAGGTTCTTCGTGTGAGCTGTCGTCGGTGAGCCGCCAGCTTTCGAGTGTAGGATCAGCCGGCGGGCGCTAGCCCCGGTTTCGGGAACGTTTCGTGTTGAGGGTGGAAACCGGTCGTGTTGAGGGTGGAAACCGGTCGTGTTGAGGGTGGCAACCGGGGCTAGCGCCCGCCGGCTGATGAAGGGGGATTGGGAAACCGGGGTTGGTGCCCGTTGGTTGATGTAGTGGATGGGGAAACCGGGGCTAGCGCCCGTCGGCTGATGTGGTGGATTGGAACTGGGGTTAGTGCCTGTCGGTTGATGTCGTGGATTTGGGAAACCGGGGGGGCTATTGCCCGTCGGCTTAACTGAGTCCGGTAATGAGTTGAACGAGGGGCATGAACAGGGAGATAACAATGAAACCCACGGCACAACCCAGGAACACGATCATGATCGGCTCCATCAATGCCGTGAGGCTGTCCGTCATGATGCGGACTTCTTCGTCGTAGGTATCGGCAACTTTGTAGAGCATGGTGTCGAGTTCACCGGTCTCTTCCCCGACGTCGACCATGTTCACGACGAGGTCATCGACCACGCGGCCTTTGATCTTGGTCAGGTAAAAAAGAATGCACATCGCCATGCCGCCGCCGATCATGTAGAGCGACATGAATGTGAGCGATTCCACCATGCCATCCTTATCGAGCTTGCTGCCTTTACTCGTCAGCGCGACGCTGAGGACCATGATGCCGGGGAACGAGCCGAACAACGCCCAGAACACGGCCGCCATGGGATGGAAACCGAGCACGGAGTGCTCCGCCAACGGCTTGCTGATGACTTCCCCTTCCCGGATTTGCTCGGCGACCTTCGTGTACAGTTTCTCGAACATCGCATTGCCGGAGGTCTCTCGCGTGATGTTCAATCCTTCCATGATCGGCACCCCGGAACTGATCAGCGTGCCGAGCGTTCGGGTCGTCCGCGCGAGAATGTTCTTTTCAATCAGCGCGCCAAAAATCGGCACACGCAGGATGAACATGTCAAACCCGATCCGTCCATGTTTGAACTTCCGCATCAGTTTGATCAGGATGAACGCACAGATCGGCATTGCGATCAACAGGAACCAGTAGCTGCCGACGTAGTTACTCATCGCAATCAACAGCTGCGTGGGTGCCGGCAGTGTCAGTCCGAACTCGTCAAACATCTTTTCGAACGTCGGGACGATCATGATCATGATGAACGTCAGAATCGCCACGGCGACCGTGACCACGATCACAGGATAGATCAACGCACCCTTCACTTTCCGCTTGAGCGACTCGGCGCTTTCGAGGAAGTCAGCGAGCCGGTTGAGAATGGTTTCCAGTGCACCGCCCGCCTCACCGGCTTTAATCATGTTGACGTACAGGCGGTTGAAGACCTTGGGGCATTTCCCCATCGCTTCGGAGAGCGTCGCCCCGCCTTCGATCTCGTCACAGACATCCATCAACGCATTCTTGAGCTTGCCCGCCTTCTGATTGTTTTCGAGAATCCGCAAGCTGCGCAGGATCGGCAGGCCGGCGTCTTGGAGAATGGACAGCTGGCGGGTGAACGCGCAGATGTGTTTCGTCTTGGCACCGCCCATGGCGAAGGGACGTTTCTTGCGTTCGCCCGGCGCCGCTGCCGCACCCGCAGCCTGTTTCTTGACGGCGATCTTCGTAACGAAGTATCCCATCTGGCGGATGGTGGTTTGCGCCTCATCCTCGTTGGCTGCATCGATCTCGTCCCGGATCTCTTGTCCGGTCGCGTCCATCGCTTCGAAGGTATAAATGGGCATCGCTTCGCTCTGGCTATTTGTTTTTAAGCTATTAGCTACTAGCGGTTAGCTACTAGCTGTTTCTGGAATCGGAAGGAGGTGAATGGGCTTCGTTTCGACTGGGCGTTGGAGCTAGTCGCTGAGAGAGCAAACCGCAGCGGCTCTGCGGCTAGCCATCAACGACGGTCTCACGAACAATTTCATCAAGCGTGGTGACGCCTTCTCGGGCGACGCCCATGCCGTAGTCTCGCAGTGTGATCATCCCGTCAGCCTGCGCTTTGTCACGCAGTTCATCGGTGCTGTCGTTGGCCATGATCATTTCACGAATCGCATCGTTGACCACCATCAACTCGAACAACGCAATCCGACCTTTGTACCCAGTGTTGTTACAGTTTTCGCAGCCTGTACCCTTGAAGTAATCGTGCTTTTCGACTTCCTCGCGAGACAGTCCAAGTTCCATCAATAGGTCGGTACTGACGCGTGTTTTCTCGCGGCACTTCGTGCAAATTCGGCGAACCAATCGTTGCGCTAGAATCGCTTCGACAGTCGCGCAGATCATGAACGGCTGGATCCCCATGTCCGTCAATCGCGTCACGGTGCTCGGGGCATCGTTGGTGTGCAGGGTGCTGAAGACAAGGTGTCCGGTCAACGCCGCTTGAATGGCGATTTCGGCGGTCTCGAGGTCGCGGATTTCCCCGACGAGGATGATGTCCGGATCCTGCCTTAAGATTGCGCGGAGGCAGGACGCAAACGTAACCCCCGCACCAGCATCGATCGGGATCTGGATGATGCCATCGATGTCGTATTCAACGGGGTCTTCGGTCGTGATGATCTTTTCTTTGGGATCGTTTAGCTCGCTGAGCGAAGAGTACAGCGTCGTGGTTTTGCCGCTACCGGTCGGACCGGTCACCAACACAATCCCGTTGGGGCGGTCGATCGCTTTGCGGAAGTTTGCGATCGTGACTTCGTCCATGCCCACATTATCGAGCGACAGGTCGACAACGCTCCGGTCGAGGACCCGCATGACGGTGGATTCACCAAAGATCGTCGGCAGCACGCTGACACGAAGGTCAACTGGGTGACCACCGACCATCAGCTCGATTCGGCCGTCCTGCGGCATCCGGCGCTCGGCGATATCGAGGTCAGCCATGACCTTCACACGCGTCGTGATGGCAAAGGCCAGGTGCCGCGGTGGCGGCACCATCTCATACAGCACGCCTTCGGACTTGATACGGATGCGGAACTCGTCTTCGAACGGCTCAAAGTGAATGTCGCTGGCGTGATCCTTGATCGCCAACAACAGCACCATATTGAGCAGTTTGCGCACCGGAGCGGAGTCGGCCAAGGCGGCCGCGTCGGTGATGTTGAACTTCTCCTGGTCGAGAATACTCGCGGCGGCCCGCAGGTCTTCATCCTCGGCGAGTTCCGCCACTAGCTTTTCAACGCTCTCCGCTTCGCTATCGTAGTGCTTGGTGATCGCTTGCTTGATGTCATGCTCGGTGGCAACGACCACACGAATGTCGTAACCCAAAAAGGTCCGCAACTCGTCCTGGATATTGAGGTTCTGCGGGTCGCAGGTCGCGATCGTCAACGAATTGGCCGCTTCGTCAAACTTCACCGGCACGCAGCGATAGAGCTGCGCCATCGTCTCGCTGATCTTTTCCAATACCTCCGGCGCGATCTTCGCCTCCTCGAGGGACACCGTTTGCATGCCCATCTGCTCGGCGAGAGCCTGGATGAGCTGTTCGTCGGTGACCAGTTGCATCGACTCGGCAACCTTCCCGAACAACGCACCGGGCTGCTGCTCCTGCTCATCGAGGACAGCCTGTAGCTGCTCGTCGGTCAAAAAACCGAGGTCGACGAGAATCTGTCCGATGCGACGTGGGGCCATGTTACTTCTCTTTATAGCTATTCGCTGCCAGTCACTAGCGTCGAGTTGCTAGCACTGGCGTTGTGAGGGAGTCGGGAGTGAGGAATTCGGTGTTAGCCTTCGTCTTCGATGGCGGCGGGGGAATCATCGAGACCCTTGCGGGCTTGGACGATGCGGCGGGCCAAGTCGTCAGGGTTCTGCGCCTTCGCCAGGGCATCTTCGACGGTGATCCGCTCGGCTTTCCAGTGATTGAAGAGGGCGTCGTCCATCAACTGCATGCCGAACTTGGCACCGGTTTGCATGGACGAGTTAATGCGGAATGTTTTGTTCTCACGAATCAGGTTCGAGATCCCCGAGGTCACCACAAGGACTTCGTAGGCCGCCACCCGGCCGCCCCCGATCTTTGGGATCAGTGTTTGGGCAACGACGCCGATCAGCGTCGAGGCGAGCTGGGTGCGGATCTGGTCCTGGAGGTTGCCGGGGAACGCGTCAATGATCCGGTTGACGGTGCCTTGGGCGCTATTGGTGTGGAGCGTGCCGAACACCACGTGGCCGGTTTCGGCCGCGCTGATGGCGGCTTCGATGGTTTCGAGGTCTCGCAATTCGCCGACGAGGATCACATCGGGGTCCTGCCGCAGTGCCCGCCGGATCGCTTCGGAAAAACTCGGGACGTCGACGCCGACCTCGCGCTGGTTGATCGTCGACTCTTTGTGCTCGTGATAAAACTCGATCGGATCCTCGATCGTGATAATGTGGTGGTCAACGGTCTCATTGAGCAGATTGATCAAGCTCGCTAGGGTCGTGGATTTACCCGAACCGGTCGGCCCCGTCACCAGGAACAACCCCCGCGGGCGGTGCACCAGCTTCACCACGATCTCGGGTAGGCCGAGTTGCTCAGGCGTGAGCTTGTCGTTGGGAATCTGCCGCAGCACCATCGAGATGAAGCCGCGTTGTTTAAACACGGATACCCGAAACCGAGCCAATTCCCCGAAGGCGAACCCAAAGTCAGTTGAACCGGTCTCTTGGAGTTCCCGTTGGCAGCGTTCTGGCGTGATGCTCTTCATCAGACCGACAGCGTCTTCGGCGTCGAGCGTTTTGGTGTCGAGCTTGCGCATGCGGCCGCTCAAACGAAATACCGGTGGCTGGCCAACGACAATATGAATATCGCTCACGCCCTGCTTCACAGCAGCTTGCAGCAGTTTGTCGATGAGAACCTGGGCCATTTTACAAAGCTTCTAGCATCTAGCGGCTAGCGATTCGCTCTCGGTCCTGTCCACACCCCCTGCTGACGCCAGTGGCTCAGGGAGGATTGGAGAAAGACGTCGATGCAGATCGCTAATCGAAGGGAGGTGGACGGATGAAACAAGGACAGGATACCCACAGCAGGGCGAGGGATTGACTGCGTGGGATAATGAATACTGGCGGTCGCCACCGGGCGGATCGACAGGAATCAGGCTAATCGCGAGAAAAGGAATAGGGTGCGATCAGACACTGAAAGATAAATGCTGGCTGGTGTGCCAATGCAAGCATTATCGTGAAAGAGTCATGAAAAGGCAACGATTTTCCCACTAACGCAACGATTGGAAGGATCGTGGGCCGTACAACGGATTTTTAGCGGGTGGAGCCACGTCTCTGTGACGTCCCATTGGAGGGGTGTGGTATCGCGGCGATCGACGCGAGCCGGGGGCGCTGAAGTCCCATGGGGCGGGCGGTTGGGCGCGAGCCGACGCACGCCCGTTCTCGCGGCCCGATGCGGCCGGTGACGGGCCAGCGAAAATGCTCCCCAGGCTCGTCCGACCAGCGGCATGCGAGCTGAGTCGTGGCAGACGCCGTGACAGAGCGGCTCATCGATGAGAGCCGGCCGAGACAGGGCCCTGGGCGGCTTACAGCGACGCCAGATCTTTGGCGATGTGGCCCAGTGCGATGTCTTCCTGCTCGGTCTGTTTGGCGACGCGGTAAACCTCCTCAAACGTGGTGATTCCGCGAATTACCTTGAGCATCCCGTCGGCGTAGAGCGTGGACATGCCGTTCTTGATCGCCTCCTCGCGGACGACGTTGGTCGTCGTGCCTTTGAACATCAGTTCACGTAGCCGGTTGTTGACCAGCATCAGTTCGTAGATACCGATCCGGCCACGGTAGCCCGACCGCCCGCAGTAGGTGCAGCCTTTGCCTCTGCTGAACTCGGCTTGAGCCAGCATCTCGGGCGGCAGTTGCGAATCCTTGATCACGCTTTCAGGTGGCTGGTACCGCACCTTGCAGCGTGGGCAAATGGTCCGCACCAAACGCTGGGCCAGCACCGCGATCACCGAACTTGCCACCATGTAGGATGGTACACCAATGTCCACCATGCGTGATATGGCGCTGGGCGCATCGTTCGTGTGTAGTGTACTGAATACCAAGTGTCCAGTTAATGAAGCCTGGATTCCCATCGATGCGGTCTCGTGATCACGCATTTCCCCGACGAGTATGATGTTGGGGGCCTGGCGGAGCATGGCCCGAATGATGCGGGCAAAGTCGAGGCCGATGCTGTGTCGCACCTCCACCTGATTGATCCCCGGCAGGTAGTATTCGACCGGGTCCTCGGCGGTGATGATCTTGCGGTCGGGCCGGTTGAGTGCGTTCAGGGAGGCGTACAGCGTCGTAGTCTTCCCCGACCCGGTGGGGCCGGTGACCAGGATGATCCCGTTGGGCCGCTTGATCAGCGAGTTGAAGTTCCGGAAGTCGCGTTCGGAGAGGCCGAGTTGCCGGGTACCAACCTTGATATTGTCCTTATCGAGCAGCCGCATCACGCAGGACTGGCCGTGGTTGGTGGGGATGATGCTGACCCGCAGATCGAGCTGTTTGTCGCCGACGGTGATTTTAATCCGCCCATCGGTGGGGCGTCGTTTTTCGGAGATGTCGATTTTCGAGAGAATTTTGATGCGGGCGATGACGGCGGCGAGCATCCGGCGGGGGGCCGCTTCCCGCTCGACGCAGACGCCGTCGATGCGGTAGCGGATCCGCACGCGGTCCTCGAAGGGCTCCACGTGGATGTCACTGGCCCGCAGCTGCACGGCTTCGGCGATCATCAGATTGACCAAGCGGATCACGGGGGCGGAATCATCGTCACCACCGCCATCGTCCACCCCATCGCTACCGCCATCGGTTTCGGTGAAGTCGATCGCCGTATCGGTGAATTCTTGCAGCATCGAGTCAGCGGATTCACCTTCGACCTGCCCGTAGTACTGGTTGATGGCCCCGTTGATGGCTTCTTTGGGGGCCAGCGCGGTCTCGATCTTGCGATTGAGGATGAAACGCAGTTTCTCAATCGTTTCGAGATCGAAGGGATTTGCAATCAGGATGGTCAGTGCGTTGTCTTCGTCCTTGTAGGGCAGCACCATGTTTTCGCGGGCGACCGATTCAGGCACCAGCTCGATAACGGATTCGTGAATCCGAATGGAGCGGAGATCAACATAAGGGATTTTGTGGAACTTGGCGGTCGCTTGAGCCACCTCTTCGGGGGTGGCGTACTCAAGTTTGATCAACGCATCGCCGATTTCAGCCTTGGTATTGCGGGCAATTTCCTCTGCTTCGGAGAGTTGGTCGAGGCTGATAACGCCTTCTTGGAGCAGGAGATCGGTGAAATCTTGGATGGTTTTGCCCATGGCGAGTTCCTTCGTCAGAAAAGATGCGGGTGCGCTTGCATGCAGTAGGATATCACGAGACTGCACAAAAGGTGCGAGAAACGGCAATTTCCACATACGGGTTTATAAAAAATGCGAGACTTGCGCCGAGATGGCACGCAGATTTTCGAAGCGGGCGTCGATGCGGTGCGAGGCGACCAGCTGATTCGGGACTGCGTGCGACTGGACGACCAGCATCTGTGGCTGGGCACGACCGGCATCCCACGGGACGCCTTCGATCGCTTGATCGTCGTGGGTGCGGGGAAGGCGAGTGGTGCGATGGCCGTGGGGCTGGTGCAAGCCTTGTCGCAGCCCGCCGGTGGAGCTGAGGTGGGTGATTCAACAAGCTGTTCGAGCGTCGACGCCAGGACGCGTAAGTTCCGTTCCATGTCATCCCCCTCCCATTCATCCCCGTCACCTCGCGTTGCTCATCCCTGCCGGGGGGAGGGTGGAGATCGCCGCTTCGAGATCATCGGCCAAGTCAACGTACCGGCCGGTGGTGAGTCCGTTCCCGAGGGACTGGACTGGCCAGCGGATCTGAGGCTGTTCCCAGCCCGACCGGCGTCGATCAATGAACCGACGACAGCGGCGATCGCGGGGACGGACCGCATCTTGGAGCTAGCCAACGCAGCCGGTGACCGGGACCTGGTCATTGCGCTGATCTCCGGTGGCGGCAGCGCGCTGCTATGTCGGCCGGTCGCGGGCGTCACACTCGACGAGAAGCTGGCGGTGATCCGGCACCTCAGCAGCCATGGCGCCAGCATCACGGAGCTGAACACGGTCCGCAAGCATCTCAGTGAGGTCAAAGGTGGCGGGCTGGCACGGGCGGCGGCCGCCGCGACGCTGGTGACGTTGGTGCTGTCGGACGTACTCGGTGATCCGCTCGATCTAATCGCCTCGGGACCGACGGTACCCGATCGCTCGTCGGCTGATGATGCGCTGCAGTTGCTTGCCAAGTTCGATCCCAACCGACAATTGCCCGCGGCGGTGTACCAGGCAATCACCGCTAGGCAGGCCGCCTCACGCAGCGAGCTCGTCGTTGATCGTGCGGCGGTCAGAATCACGGCCCGCGGCGCGGACCGTGGCATGGAGTCACCGATCATCGTGCTCGGTAACAACGCCGTCGCGGTCGATGCCGCCGGTGTCATGGCATCGTCCATCGGATATGTACCGGACACTCGATCGGCGCGCTGCGGGGAGGGACTGGCTGAGACGGTTGGCGAGGAGCTTGCCGAACGCGTGTTGACGATGCTTCGCAATCACGATGTTTCGGACGCGCCGCGGGCCGTAGTCACAGGTGGAGAACCGGTGGTGCGATTGGCTGATGATGCGATCCGGGGGCGAGGTGGACGGAATCAGCAGTTGGTACTAGCCGCCTATCGATGGCTGTTGGGAGCAGGGTTAACGAACGACCAGTGGCAACGACTCTTGATCTTGTCCGGTGGCACGGATGGTGAAGACGGGCCGACCGACGCAGCGGGTGCATTCATCGATGGTGCAGTGCACGATCACGCGCTGGAACTGGGGTTGGCTCCCGATGAGTTCTTGCGGTGCAACAACGCATATGCGTTCTTCGAGCAAACGGGCGGCTTGCTGATCACAGGTCCGACCGGCACGAACGTGTGTGACCTGCGTGTGGCGTTGGTGATGCGATCGACTGAGCGGTGAGGTTGGAATATGCGGGCAAGAAAAAAGCCACGATCGTCCGTTTCCGGTCTCACGTGGCCTGGCAGATGGATGAATGGAAGTTCCTCATCGAGGAGGAGCTGCCAAGAAGGTCGTCTAGCGACGCTTTTTCTTAACGGCCTTCTTCTTAGCAGCCGCCTTCTTGGTTGCTTTCTTGACTGGAGACTTCGCACTGGCGCGCTTGGTCGCCTTCTTCTTAGTGGCTTTCTTGGCTGGGGACTTCGCAGCGGCTTTCTTAGTTGCCTTCTTCTTAGTCGCCTTCTTTTTCGTTGCCTTCTTCTTGGTTGCCTTGGTGCCAGCGACCTTCTTCACTGACTTCTTGGCTGCCTTCTTTTTGACACTCTTCTTGACGCTCTTTTTGGCGCCAGTTGCTTTCTTCTTGGCCATCTTTTCCTCCGCGAGAAAGAAAATGGTTGACGAGTCATTGTGACTTTTCAAACACGACATGTTTGAAAGCCACCGGCCACGGCTCATCAACACAAACTTGAATGATCACTTCCGCCGGCTTCGATGTTCCACATCGACCATGCAAGCAAAAGCAATCGTTAACACACTTGCGCGTAACTGTACGCGCTTCCTCAGATTCCGCAACATCTTTTTTTGAAAAAGCGGTTGCGTTGACAAAGATTTTTGCTAAGCCACGAAGGAATTGCAAGCACGCGAGCATGTTTTCAACGCCTTCGGATGAAAGTTTTTCATCGCGATGAAGTCACTCGTTAAGCTCATCGATATGGGTTCTGCATCATCTGATAGTTGCCGAAGCCAAGTGACAAGAACAGCAGTCCCATGATCGGTTGATGACCTTGGGTGAGTGCATAGAAGGCAACAGCACCAGCGCTGATCATGCTGATCCACAACCACGTGTCACTGCGGTCGCCACTGAGCAAGACGAGCGAGCGCATCACACGACCACCATCGAGTGGAAACACGGGAACCAAATTCAAGAGTGCCCAAAGGACACTTGGGAACACGTAGAAGAAAACCATCGTCAAGAGTGCGATACTCTCAATCGGTCGACCATCGAATACGCCATCGAGTTGGCTCAGTGGCCATGGCATGCTACCGAACGCAGCAACCTGATAACCAAACGCACGAACGGCGCCTGCCAGTACGAATGCCGAACCCAGTTGCGCGACGGGGCCCGCCAAGGCAATCAATAGATCAGCGCTCTCACTCAATCGTGGTGGCGAAAAGGCGTTCACGAAACCGTCATCACCTCGGCTGCGCATGCTCGATGGGATCGCTAAGCCACCGAAGTGATACAGCACGATCGAACTCTCCGTGGAGTAGTAGCGAAACGCGAAAGCGTGGCCGAGTTCGTGGATCAAAATTGATACGAACAAGCACGCCGTCCACAGGAACAGCAATGGAAAAATACCTGGGCTGAGCTCCCGCAGGCCGGCATCGAACATCGATGCGAAACTGTGACCAATCACGACCGCGCCGATCCAAAACGACCATGCAACGCGGACAGGGAACCCGAAGATCATGAAGTTCAGGTCGTACGGAGACTCATCGGGTGCTTGCAGAAACATGGGGGCGAAAGGCTTCAAAGAGGTGAGGGGTCAGGGTCAGCAGCGAGCGTGCGGTGGCTCCGTTCACATGTTTTCGATGAGGAATGCCCACAGGTCGGCGTACTCATCGATTTTCTTGCTCGTCGGCGTGCCGGCACCATGGCCGGCACGAGTTTCGATGCGAATCAGCACGGGTTTTTCGCAGCCCTGGGCCGCTTGCAAAGCCGCGGCAAACTTAAAACTGTGCCCTGGCACCACGCGGTCATCGCGATCAGCAGTCGTAATCAGGGTCGCCGGATAGCACGTTCCGGCGGTCAGGTTATGGAGCGGACTGTACGACAGGAGATTGTCGATTTGATCGGCCTCATCACTGCTGCCGTACTCGCTCGCCCAAGCCCATCCGATCGTGAATTTGTGGTAGCGCAGCATGTCCATCACACCGACGGCCGGCAAGCACGCTGCGAACAGATCGGGTCGCTGTGTCATCACGGCACCGACGAGCAGTCCCCCGTTGCTGCCGCCACGAATGGCGAGCTTTTCACGTCGGGTGATTCCGGTGTCGATGAGGTGTTCTGCGGCAGCAATGAAGTCATCGAATACGTTTTGCTTGTTCAAACGCATCCCAGCTTCGTGCCACGCGCTACCGTATTCGCCACCGCCGCGAAGGTTGGCAACGGCGTACACGCCGCCGTTGTCTAACCACGCCGCGATCGCTGGAGAGTATTCGGGTGTCAATGAAATGTTGAAACCACCGTATGCGTAGAGCAACGTGCGATTGCTGCCGTCGTTGCGCTGATCGCGATGACGCGTGATCAAGATTGGTACGCGCGTGCCATCCTTGCTAGTGCAGAAGACCTGCTCGGTGATGTAATCGTTGACGTCGAAGGGCACCTGCGGTTGCAGCCACAGTTCGCTCTTGCCAGTGGCCACGTCGACGCGGTGCAAGCTCGGTGGTGTGACATAGTTGCTGAATGAGAAGAATGTCTCGGTAGCATCTTGTCGGCCCCCAAAACCCGTCACGGATCCTTTGCCAGGTAATTCGATCTCTGCCCTTTGTTGACCATCACGGTCGTATCGCACCACTTTGCTCAGGGCGTCACTGAGATAGCTGGCATAGAACGAATCGCCGAGCAGCGAGACGTCTTCGAGGGTGTCGTCGCCTTGCGCGATAATCGACCGCCACTTCGATCGATCGCCCTGTTCGCTGCCCGCGGGTAGGTTGTCGGCTTGCGCCACGTCGATCGCGATCACGCGCCGTCGCGGAGCATCGAGATCAGTGAGGAAGTAGAGCGTCGAGTCGAGCGATGCGAAAAAACGATAATCGGCGTCAAAGCCTGAAATGATTTTCTGTACCTTAGCGTCCTCCTGTTGCAGATCGCGTACGAAGACCTGTGTTTTGGGCTGGGTGCCCTTCCAGTTCTCGATCACGAGATAGCGTCCGTCTTCGGTGACCGTTGGTGAGAATCCCCACTGTGGCTCATCGGGACGCGCGTAGACGAGCACATCGTCGTCTTGGGGCGTGCCCAATCGATGCAGGTACAGCATTTGATTCTCATTCGTACCGGTGAGCTCTTCACCTGCACTCGGCTGGGCGTAGCGGGCGTAGTAAAAACCGTCCCCGTTGGGCGTCCATGCAATGCCACTGAACTTAGACCAGCTCACCACATCATCGGTGTCTTGACCGGTTGCGACATCGCGGACTCGCCATGTCCGCCAGTCGCTGCCACCATCGGCGATCGAGTATGCCAGCAAGCGCCCATCGTCGCTGGGGTGCCACGACCCCAACGCGATCGTGCCATCTTCGCTGAGTGTATTGGGATCAATCAAAACAGAGCGTTGGTTATCGATTTGATCCGCCGAAACGTCTGCCGCCACCACGTACAGCACGCTTTGATTTTGCAATCCATCGTTATGCGTGAAGAAGTACTTGCCACCACGTTGGACAGGCATCCCGTATCGAGCGTAGTTCCAGAGTTCCTCGAGTCGCGCTCGCATCGGTTCACGCGCGGGCAGCTTGCGGAGGTAGTTTTGAGTCACTTCATTTTCAGCGGTAACCCAGGCTTCGGTTTCTACGCTCTCGACATCTTCGAGCCAGCGATACGGATCGGCAATGGAACGGCCGTGATAGTCATCCACCTGGTCGCTGGTGGGGCTCGGCGGATAGGTGATTGCGGGAGTGGTAGGCATGGCGGCTGAGGGGGGGGATTGGGCAGCGGCGGGATGAAGACCAGCAGCGAGGCAGGGAAGCGCGAGCAGGAGACACGCGATCTTTGCCACCCAAAAGCTGGCATGTGAAACGTTGGAATCTGTCATGGATCAGTCTCGGTGGGTGAGTAAGGTGATACCCGGGGAGTTGGAGCATACGTGCAACCGGGGCCCATCGCAACGCGACGCAGGGCAGCGCTGGACGGAGTGGCCGCTGGGCATTGCGAGGGGTTGCTGGCGCGGGATAATGACTGGGGCTGCCACCTCGACGCATTCGGGGAGGTTCCGTTCGCACCCTCCCACTTGGACTTGTCGCTATGAAATGGCACCCTCAGAAGATATCTCGCTCCGCTCATGCCATCCGGTCGGTCGTGATCATGTCGAGCTGTATCGCAATGTTGCTTGCCTGCGGGTGTCGCGTTGAGTCGCCCCCCCAATCCACAACGACGCCATCCTCAGCTTCGCAGGACACCGATGCCGACTCGGGGTCCTCCAAAACAGAATTAGTAACGCTGGAAATCTACAAACCCAGCACTGGCAGTGGCGAGAATTCGACGAAGTCGGAGGTTGCTGAATTTACCGAGTCGTTCGCCGCTACCTCCGGTACGACGCTCGAAGAGATTATGCGTAAGATGGAGCAGCCGAAGATTGTCATCACCGGCAGTGGCGCCACCGCGTTTGTGCAGAGCATCGATGGTGTGGCGACCAATTCATCACGTGGCTGGACGTTCACCGTTGATGATGAATTCGCCAACGTCGGAATCGGATCGTTGAAGCTGACACCTCCCCAAACGATCCGCTGGCGATTCACGACGTTGGAGGAGGCAACGAAGTAGATCGCACTGGACGCTCGGCGATCAGGTTTCTCGATCGTGCAGCCTGCCGCAGGCCTGATTCATCTCCAAACTCAGATGCTCACTCGGCTTGATCGCTTATCAGTGGCCTCACTTTCGTCACCTCTATGAATCGTAACAACGTTCACGAACGAATCCCTTGGCTGGCTTGGCCGAGTGTGCTCTCGCTCGACGCTGTCTTGGTGGCGGTCGTCTGGCAGCAGTTATTGCTGCAAGGCTTTTGCGATCGCGGCTCAACCTGGCCGGAAGCGGGATCGCTCGGCGCCACGGTGTGGCTGATTTATGTTGCCGATCGCCTGCTCGACGCAGTTCGCTTGGACGTCAGCGCACCGCATACGCTACGGCACGGGTTTTATCTCCGTCACCGCCGGGTTTTTATCGTGCTGTGGATTGCTGTGCTCACGCTCAACGCGTTCGTCGTGGTGCACTATCTACCGCACGAGCTACTGCGTGGAGGTGTGCTGCTCGCTACAGCGGTTTTGATCTACGGCGCGGGAGTGCATTTTTCCCCGCTACGATCTCCGGTGCTGCCGGCCGAGCGGCGGCATGACGTGACCGGGCGATTGATCCCGAAGGAGGTCCGGGTGGGGATGCTGTTTTCATTGGGGGTCACTTTGAGCGTCTGGACAGAGTTGATCTCCGGTGGAACGAGTGGAGTCGGATTGGTGCCACTGACGGTTACGACCGGCGTGCTCGCTGTTTTGTTTGCGGGCAATTGTATGTTGGTGGCACAGTTTGAGCGAGAAATGGATGAGGCGCAATCCTTCCCGTCCATCGCCACTGAGAGTTGTTCGCCGACACGCAAGGGTCGATCCCGATGGGTGTCAGCCACCATCCTCTCGATGATGCTGTTGCCGCTGGTGCTGTTAGTCATGCCGATGCCAGCTCTGGTACTGTTGGCTGCGGCAATGAGTGCGGCGGGACTATGTGTTGCGGCGACGATTCGTTCACCGGCGCAGCCAAACTTGGATGCACGGCAGCGTGCCCGTAGTCAACGAGCCTGTGGTCAGAGGGCCCGAGGTCAGGGGGCCCATAGTCAGAGGGCCCGTGGTCAGCGAGGGGCCCGTGGTCAGCGAGCATGCTTCGATGTCCGCGGGGCGTGGGTGGATGCGGCAGTCTGGGCGCCGCCCTTGACGGTCGTATGGCTAGGCCTGTTATGAAGCGGCTGCCGACATCGCGTTCGCAGCGTGGGTATGACCGCTTAGCGCGGTTCTACCAGCCGCTGGAATGGCTGGTTTACGGCGACCGCCTCCAGTCCGCTCGGACTGCCCTGATCGCTGAGCTTCCACGCTGGGATCGGCTGCTGGTTCTCGGTGATGGCGACGGCCGACTCCTGGAACGGCTCGTGGCCGATCAAATCCACTCGCTCACGCGCAGGGATGTCAGGGGGACGGGCAACGGCATGGGCACTGGGCGAGACGAAGTCAAGCAGGCACGCGATTGGAAGGTCACCAGCGTGGATCAGAGCACGCGGATGCTCAGACGGCAGCGTTCCCGTACTGCGAGGCTAGTCGGTACAGATCATATCGAGTTCATTCGCGCGGACGCTGTCAGCTTTACGCCGCAGAAGCAGGCGTACGATGTCATCGTGACGCCATTCTTTTTGGACTGCTTCGGGGAGGCGGAGTTGGACGTTCTCCTACCGCAATGGCTGAGGGGACTGCGTCCGGGAGGCACGCTCTACCACGTCGATTTCATCGTTCCCAGACAGGCTTGGCAGCGTGCGCGAGCACAGGCTTTGTTGTGGGCGATGCACGCTTTTTTTCGCTGGCAAACAGGCCTTAAGAATCGTTCGCTCGTCGACACGGAATCAGCCATCGAGCGATGTGGGTTACGCAAGGCCGCTGAACACATCAGTGGCAGCGGCATGCTGGCATCTCAAATCTGGCGTTGTCGCCCCATGCCTAACGGCACGCGGCCCACGTCAATGTAAGCTGACGTCCACGCCATTCGTATCAAACTTGGCAGCTTGACCAGCGGCCTCGGTCGCCCGCGAAGGTCTGCACAGGATGTCCGCCAATGGTCCCGATGGTCCCTGGCAGACATCGGTTCGCCCAGGACTTTCTTGAATAACGGACCTTCTTAAATAACATTATCGGGCACGTGAGTCATGCCTGAATAAAACTGGATGAACCTGTTTTGAGAGGTGTCTCGTTGAAGCTGATGCAGGGCATCAGGTATCGATCAGGTCTTCAGGAGCGAGGATGGGAAGTTGATTTTCTTCGGTCTCCTGCTTTTCTCGCCACGGCTCATTCTTTTCATAAGACTCAAGTTCTTGCTCGAGTTGATCGAGCTGTTCGTTCTCTTGCTGCTTGCCTTGCTCGACGGCTTTCTTGCTCCATTTAATGGCATTCTCGAAATCACCGTTCTCGGCGTAGCCGGCGGCCAGCGTGCTGAGGATGTGGGCTTCCGATTCGTCGGTGAGTTTGACCGCTCGCAGGCCCAGTTCGATGGCACGCTTGCCGTCGCGAACGTCATCCTGCGGCGATGTGGCCAACACCCAGGCGAGATTGTTCAAGATTCCCGACAAAATTACTTTGTTTTCCTCGTCATCTTGCTTGCCTATTTTCTGAAGGGCTTGCTCGTAGTCGGCAATCGCTTCGGCATGCTCGCCCACGGCGAGGTACGCGTCGGCACGCGACCGGAGAACGGCGGCGTTATCGGGTTCTTTGTCGAGAACATCGGTGAGTGTCTCGATAGCTTGCCGAGGCCGATCGTCTTGGAGATACAGACTTGCCAATTGAATTTGACGGAACGTATCGTTTGGATTGCGTTCGATCAAAATTTGCATGTCATTGATCGCATCGGCCATGCGCCCTTCCTCGATCGCGATAAAGCAGCGCACCACGATGGCTTGATCGATCTGTTCGACTTGGGGCGCGATGTCAATGGCGGACTTGAGATCCTGTTTGGCCGATTTGACATCATCGCGGCTAAGTGACAGTTCTGCTCGTTGCAAGAGTGCCAGGGGGTCTTTGGGTTGCATGGCGAGCGCCTTATTGAGGTCTGCGAGTGCCTCGTCTTCCTTGTCGCCAAGCATGCGGTACAGGATCGCGCGAAGCCGATAGAGACCTTCGCTGGGGCTCGCCGCAATCGTCTTACTCAGCAACGCCACCGCATCGTCGGCGCGATCCAGATCAACGAGCTGCTGGACCGTGGCTTGAGCAATTTGTTGATTGGTGGGGTCGATTTCGAGCACGCGTTGGAGGTCTTCGACGGCGCCGTTGACCTTGCCAGCCTGCAGTCGTGCGCCAGCGCGTTCCCGCAGAGCACCAGTGTTGTTGGGATCCGCCTTAATGGCAGCATTGAGGTCAGCTAGCTTTTTACCCGCGTCGGTTTGCGTGACGGCGCGGAGTAAATACGCCTTGCTCTGTTCCGTGGGGTTGTCTTCGTAGAGCTTGATCGCTGCGGTGGTCGACTTTTGGATCACATCGGTATCACCATCGGGCAGCAGGTTGAGCTGGGCGATCAACATGTGGGCTTCGGCTAGCTCGGCGTCGTATTTGATCGCGTCAGTCAGAGCTCGAATGGCTTCAGCGCGAGCCATGAGTTGTTGTCGACCTCGCAAACGCACCATGGCGCCGGCGAGACCTTGACCGCGTTGGAGTTGGACGCTGCCGAGCATTTTGCGAGCGAATGAACGGTTTTCTTCACTGAGTCCCTTGGCGAGCGACGATTCAATCAGTGCCGCAACCGCTTCGAGGTCGCCGTTGGATTCCGCAGCAATCCGTTTCAGCACTGCTTCATCAAGATCAGCCTGTCCCGGATCGATTTCAGCATTGACCGGTGGTGGGGCCAGCGGTGGCTCGGGCGTTGCCGTCGATTCGTCAGCAGGTTGTTCTGGGGCCTCATCGGCGGGCGACTCTTCAGTTTCAGTAGGGGCTTCGGTTTCAGTGGGGGGCGCCTCCTGGACTTCCTGGGCAGCGACAGTCCGGGCGAGCGTGCCATGGCCAATCCCGCCGAGCAAGATGAAACAAACGAGTATCCGCTGCACGAGCGATCGGTCGTGGGTAGCCGCAGATTCCGCTATGATTGATGTTCGATTCATCCTGCATTCTCGCATTGGGTGTCGTGGTGATTTATCTGAGAGGCATTCCGGGCATCACCAACGCACGTTCGACGAATATCGTCGGCGCGGTGGTTGATGGTTGGGTCTCGTGAGCTTAACCGAAAAAGGCGTCTGCCTGCTGTTCGGGTAGGCGTCGGGGTTTTCATGACTGATTATGGCGAACCCAGCAACCGCAGCGAAGGCCAATCTTGACTAAATTGGCGCTTTGTTGTTGGCATTCTCCTTCACTCTTATCCGCAGTATCCAATGTCAGAGACCTCACGGGGAAAAATTTTTGTGACACGCGAGCTTCCCGGTTCCGCGCTCACCCGACTCCAGCAATCGCATCAGGTTTCGATTTGGCCGCATCGGACACCGCCGACGCCGGCCGAACTGCTCGACAACGTCGCGGGATGCCACGGCTTGCTGACGTTACTGAGTGACCGCATTGACGAGCGCGTGATGGAAGCGGCGGGATCGGGACTGCAGGTGATCAGCAATTACGCCGTTGGCTACAATAACATTGATCTCGCCGCCGCGGGCCGTCGTGGTATCCGTGTGGGCAACACCCCCGATGTGCTGACCGACGCGACCGCGGATTTAGCCGTGACCCTGCTACTGGCGGCAGCGCGGCGGGTGAAGGAGGCCTCGGATGAGGTGCGTAGTGGGCAGTGGCAAACCTGGGAACCCGCTGGGCTGCTCGGGCGCGAACTCCGTGGGAAAACATTGGGAGTGGTCGGGATCGGCAGAATTGGCACCGCGTTCGCACAGCGGATGGTCGGCGGTTGGAACATGAAACTGCTCTACACATCGCGTTCGCCACAGGCGGAGGTGGACGAAAAACTCGGGGGCCGCCGGGTCGAGCTCGACGAATTGCTTCGCGAGAGTGACTTCGTCTCCGTTCACGTGGCGTTGTGCGAGGAAACGCGTCACCTGATCGACGCGGCAGCGTTGGCAAACATGAAACCCTCCGCCATTCTCGTTAACACTGCCCGCGGTGAGATTATCGATCAAGAAGCGCTAGTGCAGGCGCTGCGCGAGGAGGTCATTTTTGCCGCAGCACTTGATGTGACGACACCGGAACCGCTGCCGCCCTCGCACCCGCTCGTGGGGCTTCCCAACGCTCTCGTCCTGCCGCATATCGGCAGTGCCACCGATACCGCCCGTCATGAGATGGCTGAAATCGCGGTCGACAATGTGCTGGCAGGTATGAGCGGCCAAGCACTGCGATGCGAGGTGCCCCTTGCCTAAGTGGCTGAACTACCTCTCTGATGCCATTCGCCAGCCCCGTGAGGAGCTCTCACGGAGGCAGCATCAACTTCGGTATGGTTGGGATGTGACGGTCTACTGTGGCCGCCAGCTCGCACGCCATCGAGCCGAGGGGATGGCTGCCGAATTGACCTACCGGACCATCTTTTCGCTCATCCCCGTCGTCGTCCTGGCACTGGTGATGTTCCGTGTGGTCGGTGGTCTTGATGACGTTCAAGCGACCGTCGAAAATCAGCTTTATTCGTTTTTCGGTGTTCCCGAAATCCCCACCGAGTATCTGCAGGAGCAGGTAGAGGAGGTTAAGCAGGAATCGGAGCAAAAGTCCAAGGACGAAATCGCCAAGGTGCTGGCGGATGAAGACGGAGACGATCCGCCAACCCCGCTGGTGACCCATCCACCGCTGGAGACACCCGCTGACTCCGCTGAAGGCATCGTTCCCGACTTTAGTGGACGCGCGAATCCCGAGGAGAAGGTCGATGAGGCTTTAGTGGAGGCGGTCGCTAAGAAGGCGGGCGATGCCGCGACGGCGATGGAGGCAAGAGCGAGCATCCGACGAACGCTGCACCAAGTTACCTCGCAAATCGCATCGCTCAATTTCGCGTCGATCGGAGTCGCGGGGTTGGTGTTGTTTCTGTATGCAGCGGTCGCCCTGGCTGATTCGACCGAGTACCTCTTCAATATCATCTATGAGGCGCCGAGCCAGCGTCCGATTCATTTGCGGTTGGCCATTCACTGGTCCATCATCACGCTCGGGAGCGGGCTGTTGGCATTCAGCCTGTACCTCTCAGGTGAATTTGTCGACTGGTTCGGAGCGATGGGGGTGGGATCGAGTCCCACGTGGCTGCTGCGACACCTCTTATCGTTCATCGCCAGTTGGGTGTTGCTGTTCCTGCTCTATTCGATGATGCCCAACACGCACGTCTCTCTCCGCGCCGCAGCCATCGGATCCGCTGTCGGCGCGGTGCTATGGGAGGTTGCCAAATTCGGCTTTCAGATCTACGTCAGCAAAGCGGTTCCCTACTCGGCCCTGTATGGCTCACTGGGGTTGATTCCCCTGTTTCTGTTTTGGATCTACGTGACTTGGTTGATCGTCTTGTTCGGACTCGTCCTGACCTACACCACCCAAACCATGCGAGGCCGTCGACTGCGCCGCAACTTCATCGAGCCTGACGCGATACCCGCCGGCGATCCCGACTGGATGCTGCCGATCATGACGGAGGTCGCGATGGCATTTGATCGCGGTGACGTCATCGGTCGGCAGGAACTTGCCGACCAGCTGGGGCTGAGCAGTCGGGTCGTGCACGACCTGGAAAACCAATTGATCAGCGGCGGTTGCCTGAGACGGGTACCAGGCGATGACCAGGATGATCATCTGACGTTAGGGCGACCAGCAGAAAAAATCTTGATCGCGGACATCTTGCGACTGGCTCATCAATCACGCCCTATGAGTGCCCATCCCGCGTGGAAGGCACTCGTTAATTTGAAGTTGGCCGAGCGCAACGCGGCCGGCGATCAGACCCTTGCCGATGTGATCAATCGCTGAGGGCGGAAACGAAACGGCTCGGCTGGTGGAGGGGACGTGTTCCCAGGCTCTCGCCGGGCGACGAATGTGCGTGCCACAATTCGAGATTCTAGCCAGCGACACATCGTACTGATTGCGGAGCGATCAGCGACGATTGCTCAACGGGGGTCGAGGGGCAGCGTGAAGATGCGGTGGCGGCTGACATAGGGTTCAGGGTTGGCCGCGACGTGCCGCTCCCAAACCTCTTTCCCGTTGACGGAGAAACTGATCGGTAGATCAGAGAATCTTGCTGGCGTGATCTGCCACATCGATCTGCCGGGCTGGCCTGATGGTTTGGGCTGAATCAAGATGAGTAGTTCCGGGTCGGTGCCGGTTACCATCGCGAACAGGGCAGCGGTTTGTATTTCGGTTTCCGGCAAACCGCTGCGTACCTCCTTTCTGTCCATGGATAGAGAAGAGGCGTCTGTCTGCAGGAGTGGCTGCGACATCAGACGTAACGGCTGCTCAACCGAATCGTTGACGGTCCAGCCTTGGCATGTACGAGCGAGAGAGCGTAGCTGAGCCAGTTGTCGAGTGACGCTGGTGATGCTCGCGGCGGGGGTTTCGATCTCGACATCGAATTGATCGAGGTTCGCCGTCAGAAGCGTGCCACTGACATTGCGAAACTCGTAGCGGATGTCTTCCTGGATGAGTGGGTGTAAGCCCATCGCGGCAACACGTGTGTTTCCTCCCAGTGGCAGGATGTACGAGAAAATCGTGCCGACGGCGACGGGTTGGCCATTGCTTTGCCAGACGAAGAAGTCACCGTGGGTTTCTCCCCGCCGCACCGGATTGTGCCAGCGCATGAGCGGCTTTTCGACCAGCTCGATCGGATCGTCGCCGATGGTTGCCGACAGAACAATTTCCTTCGCGGCGTCAAGATAAATATCGCTCCAGGCATCGCGAATCACCTCCGCCTCATCGGCACTGGCAGCCGCCGCGGTCGTGATGAACCAACCCAAGAGGACCAATCGAGCGATGCGCAGCAACATGAGAAGAACCCTGGGAATTGCAATAGGAGAATAACGAGGGGTGCAAGACATGGTGTCTATATTACGTTCGAGTTGATCGCGAGTCAACTGAATTTGCCTGTGGTTTGGTCCACTCATTTTGCCCGGCAGGAGATGCATTTAAAAAACTTTAGCACCACCTACACTTAGCGAATCCTGCTGCCGCGCCCGCACATTCTACATGACCGTGAAGCGACAGCGTTTCGTACTTTTAAAGCTGATCCGACGGAAGCGTGCGCAGAGCACAGCGGAAGGTTTTTTAAGGCATGGCTCTAGTATCCAATAATCGTTCAAAAATGCGTCCCTGACGAACAAACGCTCGCCAGGGACCGACAACACCATTGGCGTACCGTCGACCGAGATATCCCTTGCCAAGCCAGCAACTGTGCAGAGCTCGGCTCCGTTTCTCACGGCAGTGCCAGTCTAACATTGGTAATCACACCCCAAAAATATATGTTCCATCCGGGGTTATCGTGGGTTTCGCAGCGGTGAGCCAGGTGTGCGGGATTTTCAAGGCATGTCGGTGGCGTCCGAAATCTTTGTCAGGCTGATGCAACTGTGGTAGGATCGTTGCCGTGAGAAGCGGAAGTAAGCTCTGCTGGGAAGCAACTTGCCGAGGAATATCTCGGTCGGGGTGAGCCGAAAGGTGCCTTCGGCTGGCGGCGGATGCGTCCGCCGTCAGCGTTTACCCTGGGACGGCATCGCTCATTTCGGACGCCACCGCCATGCCTCTAAAATCCAACATGCTGGATCTACCCACGATAATCCCGGAGGGACCAAATAAATCCTTGGATACTGGAGCCATGTCTTGAAAACCTCGGGCGCACGCTTCCGTCGGATGAGCCAGTTTAATGAGGTTTTCTCTCGATAATACAAAGGCAATCTCGCAAGTAAATTTGCTTTCCATTACGGCCGATATCGTGTATGCATCCGACGAAAAGCGTGACACTGTCCAGTAGAAAGTCGTTGCAGAATGCCTTGCAGAGTAACTTGATTTTTAACATGCAGTTGGCGAATCATGGCTGAGCATTTCGCTCCTCAAATGCCAGATTCACATGCCATTGTAGTGATTCTGCCGAGGCGTTAGTCTGGAAGCCATTCGCCCCAATGTGTGTCGGTAAAGCGATCCCTGAGGTGCGAGTTGGAGCAGCAGAATCAGGTGCCTCCAGCCATCTCTCCAGCAACGTAGGTGTGGCGGGCGGTCGCGACCGTCGGGGCGCAATGACACGGGAACTTCTGCAGTGCGTAAACCAACGATTTCTGCACGAATCAACATCTCACTTGCAAACTCCATTCCCGTTGAGCTTAATTTGAGCTGTTCGAATACGTCACGTCTGAATCCTCGGAGACCGCAATGGAAATCTCTGATGGAGCCTTCAAAGAGAATGTGGCCGACACCACTCAAAAACGGGTTGCCGATGTATCGATACGTCCAGCGTACAATCGACCAAATCCCCAGGCCGAAAAAGAATATTGTCGTTGATCTTGCTAAGATTAATTGCCTTCTTAACGAGCTTTGATTTTCATTGACCCATTCCTCAGCAAGTTGATATTTGAGACGCACATAGGGTGAATCCGAATGATGCCATTTGATCATTGGCCGATCTATCAATAGCGGCAGAGCAGCTATCATTCGGGGCAGCGGCGGATTGACGTGATATGCGTCCATCCGACCGGTCGCTAGGTGGTATAACCCAGATGGGATATGAGCCGCCTCGTCATTACACCAGCCCGATCGAGCTATCTGCATTGACCACAAACTGAGCACAGGAATCGCGATTGCAAGCAACACGATCACGGTCCGGTACCTCATCGCATTAGCGCCATGGATGGCTCCAGACAATTGCCGTGTTGTCTGTTGATCCAGTTGCGACAGCATCGTCAAGTAACGCAGCCACGCACAAGATGGACTCTCGGTGTTCGATTACAGTCTCACGACCGCTCCCATCCAATGCATCCCAACATCGAACCGTTCGATCTGCTGATGCTGACCAGATCATCCGATCGTCGCGTGAAAAGACTATCTGGTTCACTTTCCCCTGATGCCCATTACACTCAAATTGTTGACGCCAGCTTGCCGTGTCATAGACAACAAGCCTTCCCCCAGATTCGCCGAGCACGAACTGTCTACCATCGCTACTATAACAAGCCGCAGTCGCTGGCCCGGATTGGCTCGACAATCGTTTCCGTTGACGCCCAGTCCCAACCGATACGATGTCAGCGCCGTTCGGTACTGCATTATAAACGATCTCGGTGCCAGACGGATTCAACGCCAGGCATCCATTGGCGTGAGAACACTTATGCTCGGACACGAGTGTCCCGTCTGCCGGGTTCCAGATCCTCCATTTACTATCCGTTCCGACGCTAGCAAGTACCTCGCCATTGGCACTAAAATTGATCGCGAGCACGCGGCCAGCATGAGCATTTCTCGACCACTGTTCGATTCCACGGGGCAACGACCACATTTTAATCGTGCCATCGCTTGACGCAGTAGCAAGACTGTTAGAACTTGGAAACGCTGCAATTGAAGTCGCGCTGCCATCATGTCCCGATATTTCACGAACGGGAGAACCACCGGACGTCGAGAAAAGTCTCCACACGCGATCCGCAGATGCCGTTGCGATCATGTCTAGATCCTCAATGAACGCGATGCCTGTGATATCACCTCGATGTCCGAGTAATTGGATCCGATTTCGGAACAGCCTTGGAACGTACCATGCACTCAGTTCAAAGCATGTGAAACCACCGAGGATGGCGATCTGACGCCGAGTTATCTTCAAACTTTCGCTCCGCCACTAATTTTAGTTCGACTCGCCACTCATACTCGTAAATTGATCAGCGAGCACTTCGATACTGACTTGCTCGCTGACAAATCGCACCGCACCATCACAGAATAATAACATGGCTCCACCGGGGTGCTGGCTTCGCGGCCCTGCGTTAGAAAACCGGTTGTTCTGGAAATTGCATTTCATTCCGCCAGGCGTAGCGGGGCAGTATGGGATCCAGTCGGAACTCGGGTCATCATTGATGCCCCTGCACTCGGTATCACAATCCAGCCCAACGGTTGAGGAACCCGGCGCCGCGAATGCCCACGCGCCACGATTATCTCCGAAATCGGATGCGCTTCTAGTTTCGGCAACAGCGACCGTATTGGAAGTGCCATCAACAATGCTTGAAAATTTCAATCGCGAATTCTGTCCCATCACCCCACGATACTTCACGTCATCCCAAAAATTTCTTCCCCAGCTTCCACTGCCATAGTTCGCTGCGTAATTCCCACGCGAAAATTTCACGTTGTTTTTGGGTTCGAAATGGACATCAGTCGCTGTCTCCGATGGGCACTGGTAGGTCGATACGCTCGTTTCGGCAAATTCGCGATTGGCGATCGCCGTACTTGGCTGCCCGGGATTGTATCGTGAATAGAGGCTTCCCATTTCTAGATTTGGCAGGATCGCAATACTCCACGTCGCCCGAGGATGTCCGCGGCCATCATCGATATATCCAGGCGGATGAATACTTCCGGCTGGTAAGTGCTGGTAGCTGCTGTGGTATCCCGCCAAGGCCAACCCTACTTGTCGGAGATTGTTTTGGCACTGCGTTTTCCGGGAAGATTCGCGAACAGCTTGAACCGCAGGCAGCAGCATCCCGATAAGGATTCCAATGATTCCAATCGACACGAGTAGCTCAACGAGAGTAAAGCCACTCCGTGATCGTATGGTGGAGCGATGAAGTCGTGAGTGATTCATCATTGCCTTAAGCAGCGAATTCCAGATGACGTAGGGTGAGGTTCAACTTGCGCGACGCCGCCAGCGGTAGGCCCAATACGCGATCAAGCCGAGCAGCAGAATGGCATTCAACCAAAGAAACCAGCGATTTTCCGACTGCGCGATTAGCGGACTGCAATTGTCTCGCAGACGTTGTTCATATTCTGCCATTTCCTCGGCCTCGAACGGAATTCGCGTCGTCGCGCCGGTTTCATAGTCGAGAATAGTGGTCCCCGACGGCCAACTCGGAAACCAGTCATTCGTATCCTCAGGTGCCAAATCAAAGTTTTCCACCTTAATCAGCTCAAACGAGCCGGTTTTTGAGGTCGACTCATACGTTCCGGATTTCGGGTATCGAATTCCGTCGTATTCCACGAGGTCATCGATTTGAAAATCAAATGTCCCCGGTTCTCCCGTAGGACTACCTCCCAGCAGCAAATACTCTGGAGCTGAAAGCACCAGGCCAAAACTATTTCCATCTCCACGAATGAAGCACTTGCCGAACTTAGGGTGATCGCGAACGGTCAGAGTCATGGGTTGCCCCTCGAAGTCTTCCTCTTTAAAAACTTGCGGGCTGATGCCGAGCATTCCGCCAAGCGCAGAGCCGCCATATCCTAGGAGAATCTTAAACGGGTCAAGATTGGCGAAATGAGCACTTGGGCCTGCGGTAACAAATCCAGTGTGCTGGGGCGTTGCCTCGCACTTGTCCGCAACGAGAAAGCGGCAGAACCGACGTGTTTGCCGACCGTCGGATGCCTCCCAGAAAGTGACCAGCTTACCGTCTTCGGCTCCCGGCTCTGTGGTGGTTTCCAGGGTTTGGGTGACCCGGTACGGAACCACGGTGGAACCTGGTTTAGGAGTGCCCACTTCGAGGACACGCGTACCTTCGAGCATGATCGGATAGCAGTGCTCGCTCGTCATGCCTGCTGTGAGATGGTCCATTTTAAAGCGGTAGGTGTATTGTTTCCCCAACCAGCAGGTTCTCTCTTGCATACGATTGAGCAGTTCGACATAGGTTCTTGGCTCCTTATCGTCCGCCAGCGTGATGCCGGAAGCGAAAGCGATCGTCATCGCAAAGAAAGCTGCCGCACCAAAACCGTGCATCATATCACTCCATCTCAAGCGAAAATCCAAGGAGATACTCCAGCGCAGTTGCCGAAAATGTGTTTGCTTCGTGGAGAACCGTGGCTAACACCAGGACAGCAAAGATTTCTAAGAACTTACCCAGTAGTGATTCAAACCCATTGCGCGCTTACCCGGGCCAAACCGTTGGCACGATTCGGGCGGCGCGGTGGAGGGATTGAGGGTGAAACTAACCGAGCAGACTCTCAGGGTCAAGAAAAAAGCAGAAACAGAACATAAGGCAACAACGGTGCGTGAAATGCCTTTGTCGATGCGGTGCGGAGCTGTGGGCGACGTCATGCCGCTAGCGAATTTCTTGACACCTCATTGATACAGACGGTCTGCTGCAGCCGAGAATCGCCCCCAGAGGACACTCACGCGCGTGTCGTCCCATCGGAGATTCGCAACTCCTCTCGACGATTTCCCCCTCTGCCTGCTATGGTGTTGCCTCCGATTCCCGCACGTGCCGTCGATTTGATCGACTTTGGTGACGCAGTCGTGAGCCGAGTGCCGTCAGGCACCGGTCCACACCGCCAAGCCGGCCGCTGATGCGTTTCGGCTCCCAAGATCGGCAGCCCGTGCGGGGTGTCCACTATTTGAACAGCCTGGCAGGCTATTTTTGTGATTTTGATTCTGAAAAACGGTGTCTCTGACGAACAAATCGACCGCGTGATTGCACGAGTCGAAGGCTGGGGGCTGCAAACTCATCTCAGCCGGGGCACCTATCGCACGATCATTGGCCTGATCGGCGATGAATCTCAGGTTAGCCAGGAAACACTCAGTTCGCTGCCCGGCGTCAGCCAAGTGATCCCGGTCCTGCCGCCCTATAAGCTGGCGTCGCGTGAGGCCCATCCTGAATCGAGCGTGATCGACGTTTCCGGTGTCAAAATCGGCGGCGGGCAACTCGGCATGATCGCCGGGCCGTGCAGCGTTGAGGACCGCGAACGGATGATGCGGATTGCCGAAAGCGTCTGTGAGTCGGGGGCGAACTTGTTTCGCGGCGGAGCTTACAAACCACGTACGAGTCCCTATGCATTCCAAGGCTTGGGCGAAAAAGGACTTGAGATCCTGCGCGACGTCGGCGATCGATTCGGCATCCCCGTGGTCACGGAGATCACCGATCCACGCAACGTCGAGCTGGTAGCTCAGTACGCGGACATGCTGCAGATCGGAGCCCGGAACATGCAAAATTTCGTGCTATTGACGGAAGTCGGCAAGTCATCGCGGCCGGTCCTGCTCAAACGAGGCATGAGTGCTACGATCGCCGACCTGCTCATGAGCGCTGAATACATTCTCTCGGAAGGCAATCCCAACGTCGTTTTATGCGAGCGGGGCATCAAGAGTTTTGATCCGTCGACACGGAATCTTTTCGATGTTGCCGCCGTGCCTGTGGTGCAAGGGTTGACGCACCTGCCCATGATCGTCGATCCTTCGCACGCGACGGGACGGCCCGATTTGATTCCGCCCTGTGCCCTGGCTGGACTCGCCGCGGGAGCGGATGGTGTTCATATTGAAGTTCACGACTGCCCCGAAGAAGCCAAGAGCGATGGGCCGCAGGCATTGCTGCCCGAACAATACAAGCAAATATTGCAGCAGATGCGATTGATGGCCGACCTGCTCGGCAAGACAATTTCACCGCTCGCGGGCACCGCGGGCAAACCCGATCATTCACCTAAAAACAACCCGCAACCACCTACCGAGGCTCTCGCGTGACTCGACGTACATTGATCGCCGGAAACTGGAAAATGAACATGCGATCGGCATCTGCCCGTTCGCTCGCCAAGGGAATTGTCGACGCCGTCGGCAAGTCGCCTGCGGTTGAAGTCGTTCTGTGCCCGCCCGCCGCTTATCTCGCAGCCGTCGCCGACGTCACCGCAGGCACGCCCGTCGAAGTCGGTGCACAGAATCTGTATGCAGCGGACGATGGTGCCTTCACCGGCGAGCTCAACGCGTCGATGCTGACCGACGTCGGCTGCCGCTTTGTGATCCTCGGCCACAGTGAGCGCCGGCAGTTGATGGGCGAGACCGATGCCGATGTCAGTAAGAAGTTGCATGCGGCCCTCGCGGGCAACCTGGTGCCGATTGTGTGCGTCGGTGAAACACTGCAGCAGCGTGAGACCAATGAGACCGAAGCGGTCGTTGAATCGCAAATTCGCGGTTCGCTCGAAGGGCTCGACGAAGCTCGTGCGGCGGGCATCGTGATCGCTTACGAACCAGTCTGGGCAATTGGCACCGGCAAAGTCGCCACGAAGGAGCAGGCCGAAGCAGTGCATGCGTTCATCCGCGATTTGCTCGGCAAAATGTTCACGCCCGATGTAGCAGCCCAAATCCGAATTCAGTACGGTGGCAGCGTCAAACCCAGCAATGCCTCTGAATTGCTCGCCCAACCTAACATCGACGGTGCCCTCGTCGGTGGTGCCAGCCTCAAAGTCGAAGACTTCGCCGGTATCATCAATAGCTAAGGAACGCTTAGCGTTTAGCTACCAGCTTTTTCAGACCAATGGCCGCGTTGTGGCCATGCCAACCCCAATTTCCACAATGACGGCTAGAGGCTAGTAGCTAATAGCTAGCAGCTTTTTCAAAGACCAAAGCATGATCCATTCCATCGATTTCACTCAGTTTTGCCTGCTGGGCAGCTTCGTCAGCATGTTGTTGGGAATGCTGATGGCGTTCCTTTCCCTGTTTTTGATTCTGCTGATTTTGCTGCAGCGCGGTCGCGGTGGTGGTCTGGCGGGTGCTCTTGGTGGTGCAGGCGGCCAGAGCGCCTTCGGTAGCAAGGCGGGAGATACCTTCACGGTTCTGACCGTTTCCCTCGCTGGCATCTGGATTTTCGTGTGTGCGTTTGCGATGTGGGAACTCGGCCCGCATATGACCTCGACGGCGTCGCTGGAGTCTGACCTTTCTGCCGGACCTGGCGACGATGAAGCCGCCGACACATCGAGTGGATTGGTAATCCCCACTTCCGACGATCAAGACAGCGATGCAGAGGATGCCACGCTCGTGCCAGCGGATGCCGAGGCCGAGGCGCCTGCCGAAACCGAAGGTACGGTTGTGCCGACTGAAACCCCAGACGCGAGCGAAGCAACGCCGCCAAGCGACGACGCAGCATCCTCCGAGACCGCTCCGGCGGAAGCGGAAGCCGCAGATGCTGAGCCAGCTACTGAAACCGCCGCAGAGTAGCAACGGTTCAAGTCATCAGCACGGACGCAAACGCTGGTGGATCGTTGACAAGATCCACCACGCGCAATCCCGTCATTTCTGTGCCTCCCTCACTCCCATCTCCCCACTCATACTGCATGCCTGAGCAACCCTACCCGCATTTACGAAGCATGACTGGGCAGGGCCGGAGCGAAGTCAGCAGCGAGGCGGGGACACTCGTTATCGAGTTGCGATCGGTCAATCATCGTGGACTGAAGCTCGTGCTGCGCACCAACGATGCGTTGTCGGCCCACGAGTCTGAGATTTCGGCAGGCCTCCGTGGTCAGATTGAACGCGGAACGGTGACCGTCCATGCCACGTTGAAGCCACCACCGGGGCAAGATCTGCCACGGATCAACCAAGCTGTCGTGAAGGCCTACGCCAGCCAGTTGGCTGCTGCGACGGGGCAGCAGCTATCTGTGCCGACACAAATCGATTTGAGCGCCCTGCTGACGTTGCCGGGGGTGCTGACGGGTGACAGGGATGATGACTGCGACGACGCGCAGGTCGAGCAGCGGCGGCAGCTGGTGGCCGAAGGCGTGGCGTTGGCAGTGCAGCGATTCAATCACATGCGGCATCACGAAGCAGTTGCCATGGCCCGGGTGCTGCAAGCAGATCTCGAGATGATTGGTGGGCGTGCTCAAACGATCCTAGGGCTCGCACCAACGGTGATTCAGCGGTACCGTGACCGGTTGACTGAAAAGATCCAGAAGGCACTCGCTGAGCAACATCTGCCCACCGATCCAGTGGATATCATCCGTGAAGTTCAGATTTTTGCCGATCGCAGTGACATCAGCGAAGAGCTCACCCGGCTGGCCAGCCACCTAGAGTTATTCGGGGGTGTGTTGGCGGGCACGCACGCAGCGGATCAGACCCGTGGCGAGAACGACGCCCAGGGGGCGGCGAATGAAGCGGTGGGACGAAAATTGGATTTTGTTATTCAAGAAATGTTCCGCGAGACCAACACCATTGGCAGCAAAGCGGGTAACGCTGAGATTGCTGAACATATTGTCGAAATCAAATGTGCGATTGAGCGGATGCGCGAACTCGTCCAGAATTTGGAGTGAACGCCACCATGACCATCCAAACCAATCCCAACGTACTGGATCACCGTCCCATGTCACATGGAAAAACGGCTCATCCGGGCCAACTCGTGATCATTTCCGGCCCCAGCGGTGCGGGCAAGTCGACCGTCACCACCCGACTGCGAGAAGTCTGTCAGCTGCCACTGGCGACGTCAATTTCCGCAACCACCCGCCTGCCCCGAGACGGCGAAGTGGACGGAAAGGATTATTTTTTCGTCAGCGAGAGCGAGTTCATGCGTCGCCGCGAAGCGGGTGAATTCCTCGAATGCAAGCAGGTTTTCAGCCAAGGGCACTGGTATGGCACCCTCGCTGAGCAAGTTGCCACTGGTCTAAACGCAGGGAAGTGGGTAATTTTAGAGATCGACGTGCAGGGTGCGATGAGCGTGATGGCGGATTCCCGTTACGCCCCCATCTCCATTTTCATCCACCCCGGCAGCATGAGCGAACTCGAGCGACGCCTCCGCACCCGGGGCACCGAAGCTGAGGACGCGATCCAGTCGCGACTCGAAACCGCCGCTGGCGAAATGGAATTCCGCCACGTCTACCTCCATGAAGTCATCAATGAGAACGTCGACCGCACTGTCGACGAAATCTGCCACCTCTTGCAAATCCACAAGGAATCCTCGCCATGCTCGAAGAACTAAAAGAAGAAGAAATTGTCAACAAGGTGGGCGGACGGTTCAAACTTTCCACATTGATCCAAAAGCGATTGGTCCAGCTCAATCAGGGCTCGCGAGCGCTCGTGAACATCGATACCCACGATAAGATGTCGATCGTGTTGCAAGAGATCGTGCAGAACAAGATCTTTCTCAACCTCGACAACGAAATTGAACAGGCCGACGATTTGGATGCCATCATCGCTGCTGCTGAAGCACCCGAACTGGATGCATCAGACCTGTAGTAGTCGCTTGGGGCCGTTGTCCCGAACGAGGCCATTGACGCCTGGTTAGCTGAAGTCGCAACGATTCGCTAATGGAGTCCCCCATGGGACGCGAACGGCCTGCCGGGGACGCGCGTCCCCGGTCCGGCGTCCTGGGCACATGCTTCCGTCCCTACCGGGACTCAGGCAGCTATCTCGGATCTGCGAAATTACCTGCGATACCGTGTGAAAACATCACGGATTCGCGCCCAGTGCCGGATCGACTTTCCGCTACCGCTTTCCCATCGAGCATTGCCATGACGAGATTCTTGCACGCGCGACCCCTGACGCTGCTTACCATCGTCTCCTGTTGCTGGCTCAGTTTAGCCACCGAGGGTCTGGCGGAAGATTGGCCGCAATGGCGAGGGACCCATCGAGATGGTGTGGTTGCGATGGACGTGCCGTTGATCGAGACGCTGCCGTCCGGACAGCTACCATTGTCCTGGAGCGTACCGCTGGGCGCAGGGTATTCGGGCCCAACGGTCGTGGCGGACCGGGTGTACGTGATGGATCGCCAATCCGACGACGCTCGAGACAGTCGCGAGCGGGTGCTGTGTTTTGATGCCGCGACAGGGGAGGTCGTGTGGACTCACGAATACCAGGCACCTTACACAATTCAGTACACGGCAGGCCCGCGCGCTGCCGTGACGGTTCACGATGGTCGTGCGATTTCCGTCGGTGCCATGGGACATCTGCATTGTTTGGACGCCGCCACGGGCGAGGTGCTGTGGAAGCATGACCTCGAGAACGAGTATGACGCCAAATTGCCGATATGGGGCATTGCTGGAGCTCCGCTGGTCTACGACGATCTCGTGATTCAAATAGCGTCGGGCTCCGATGGGGCTTGTGTTCTGGCGTTCGACCTGGAGACGGGGCAAGAACGCTGGAGAGCACTCGACGATCCAGCCGGGTACAGTGCTCCCATTGTGATCCGGCAAGGCGATCAGGATGTGGTCGTATGCTGGACCGGTGCCAGTATCACGGGTTTGGACCCGCAGTCGGGTGATGTGTTTTGGCGAGTCGCGATGCCGTCACGCAATATGCCGATCGGCGTGCCCACGCCGATCTCTGACGGTGAGCACTTGTTCGTGACTTCGTTCTATGACGGTTCGATGATGATCGGGCTCGATCCTGCGAAGCCGAGCGCGACCAAGCTGTGGCATCGGGTGGGCGTCGACGAGAAAAACACGGACGCGCTGCAGTCCATCATCAGCACGCCTCTTTTTAAGGGCGACCATATCTATGGCGTGGACAGCTATGGTGAGCTGCGTTGCTTGAAAAAGAGCAACGGGGATCGGGTGTGGGAAGACCTGACCGCCGTGCCACGCAATCGTTGGGGAACCATCCACATCATGAAGTATGGCGACGATGAGATTATGCTCAATGATCAAGGTGATTTGATCTTCGCGACCCTTTCTCCAGCAGGCTATGCAGAGCATTCTCGCACCCATTTGCTCGACCCCACCCGTCGTCAGTTGCCCCGACGCAACGGCGTCACATGGTCGCATCCCGCGATTGCTGACGGCTACATCTATGCCCGCAGCGATGACGAGCTCGTGCGAGGTTCGCTACGAAAAAGTGACCGCTGACGGCCTGATGCTCGTCGCCTAGGGGCGTTGTCTTGGGGCATTGTCTTGGGGCGTTGTCTTGGGCGAGTGAATCGATCTTGGGTGGGGCCGCGGGGCCAACCAAGAATCTTACGCTTCCAGGCCGCCGAAGCGACGGGTGCGTTCGCCAAAATCGGCGAGGGCGTCACGAAAATCAGCCTCTTCAAATTCGGGCCAGCATTTCGAGGTGAACCAGAGTTCGGCGTAGCTGAGTTGCCACAGTAGGAAGTTGCTGATCCGCATATCACCGCCAGTGCGGATCATGAGGTCAACTTCGGCCAACCCATCGGTATCCAATCGGTTTGTGATCGCTTGCTCGTCGATCGCATCCGCTGTAATCCGGCCGTCCACAGCATCTTGAGCGAGTGAACGGGCGACGCGGCTGAGTTCATCACGGCCGCCATAATCGACTGCGAGTACGAGTTCGGTGCCGGTGTTATCTCGGCACAGTTCTTGGGTCCGTTCGACTTCCTCGAGCACGCCCGCATCGAGCCGATCGACCCTCCCAATGAAGCGTAGCCGGAGGTTGTTTTCCATCAGCGTCGCTCGTTCTTCAATCAGATACTGCCGCAGGAGCTGCATGAGAAAATCGAGTTCGTGCTGCGGGCGTTTCCAGTTTTCACTCGAGAAGCAATAGAGCGTCAGCGCTTCAAGCTTGAGCCGCGCCGCTAACTCCGTCGTGCTACGAACGGTGTTGACACCGCGTCGATGCCCTTCGATCCGCGGCAATCCTCGGTTCTGGGCCCAACGCCCGTTTCCATCCATGATGATGGCAACGTGCTTGGGCATCGATACTGCCGCTTCGCGAGGGGGAGCATTGGTCGCGGACTGTGAACTCTGCATTTCGATTGACTGCGAGGAGTGAGTGGGCATTCGGAGTCTTATCCTAGCGGTGCTTCCCACAAACCCAAGGCTGGGTTTTGCACAAAGTAGAACTCAGATCCATCAATGTCTTCGTGGAAACCATCTTGGAGCTTGTTGACATCGTACCGCTGGAGCAGTTCGTCGAGGTTGCCCGGCGTGAAGCCGACCGAGCGAATTTCCTCGTCGGTCAACTTACCCGCCGCATAGACAACCTCGAAACGATTTTCTGGTGAACCGTGGACGAGGTGTGCCGCAGCGGACGGGTCGGCGGCCAAGTCCTCGTTGTTGGCAAACAGTTCCATGACTTCCGCCTTCGTTCGATAGCCGTACTTCCGAATCAGTTGGTCGATGCGTTTGTCTTCACCGAACTCCTCGACTGCAGGCCCAAGAACCGTCAGGCGACCACCCGTGGCGACGGCCTTGCGAGTCCTGTAAATCGCCTTATTGCCTAACCATGTGCTTTTGAATTCACGCGGGTCCAGATAGGCAACCACGTGCTGAGGGGCTCGAGGCAGGTGCGTGATATTGACTTGGCGAGCCAACTCCGCGGCGGCAAAGAAGGTGTCGTGATCGTCACCGATGTACAAACCACGAGTCAGTTTGGTGCCGTCCTTGAGTTGTTCGATAACCGTCAATGCGTAGAGCAGCGGCAGGTCTTGGCAGAAGTGGTCTTGCGCGTAGTTGAGGATCTGCCGTAGCGGCGTGTTTGCAATACCCAGTGTATCGTCGATGCCGACCATCGCGCTGAGATAGTGGCTCTCGTTGATTCCGGCGACGCCCCCGGTCCCGACGAACACGTTCTTGTTGTAGTTCGCCATTCCGATGACTTCATGCGGGACGACTTGGCCGATGGAAAAGATCAAGTCGTGGTCGCCGTCGCGCAGTAGCCGGTTGACTTGCGCGGGCCAAGCATTTTGATAGATACCGCCGGTGACTTCGGAAACGTATTCTGCAGGCACCTCACCGAGTTGCACGACATCGTCGCGCCAACGGTGGGCGCGAAACAAGTCATGGGGCACGCCTGGGAACATGTGGTCGAGCTGCGCCGGTGTCATCGGCGAATGTGTTCCGAGTGCCGGCATGATGTCCGATACCCTGTCGCCAAGAAGTTCATGCGAAAGAACGGTCAGTTCACCAGCCCGGCTAAACAAGCGGGTTTGGTCAGGTGGCAGTAGCAGCACCTTGTTCGGTCTTGAAATCGCATCGAAGGTGGTCTTCAGAGCGTCCCGCAAGTCGTCGGTATCCAGCGCCGTCGTGGGCGATCCGTTGGCGTAATAGATGGTCACGTTTCAGCGATCCAGTCAAGTGGAAGGGGGGGAATAGGCGTCGGCTACTGGTTTTACTCGCCGGGGCGCGATATTGTTTGAAGTAAGATCCTATCCGAAAAGGGGGTGACCGTTTTCAGATAGGTACTTAGCTGCCCGCGAATAGTTCATCACAAAAGGACGAACACCATGGCTAGGATCCTACTCGTCGAAGACAGTCCCACCCAGGCGGCTCAAATCCGGATACTCTTAGAAGCGGCCAATCACGACGTGGGGCACGCCTTGAACGGTCGCTTAGCACTCGAGGAATTGCACAGTCGATCGTTCGACATTGTCGTCACCGACCTTGAGATGCCGGAGCTCAATGGTTTGCAGTTGGTCGAGCAGATGCGAGACGACTTTTCGCACGTACCCAGCATCCTGGTGACCGGCCATGGCAGTGAGGAATTGGCCGCCGAAGCCCTGCAGCTCGGGGCGGCCGGTTACGTGCCAAAGAATCGCATCGACGAGATGCTCAACAATACCATTGTGGATGTGTTGGGGGTGATCCGTACTGATGCCAGTTATGCGAAGTTGATTTCAACGCTGCGCAAGAACGTTTTTATATTCGAGTTGCCCAACGACCCCATGCTCATTTCGCCACTGGTCGGGTTGCTTATGCAGGTCAGTTCAGGCATGGAGCTGTTACCGAGCATCGACATGGTCCGATTGGGCGTGGCCGTTGAACATGCGGTGGCCAACGCCATGGTGCATGGGAACTTGCAGATCCCCTTGGACCAGTGCCCTAGCCACCACGATTTGGCACGGTATGGAGAGATGAGCCCTGCGATGCAACAGCGAATCAAAGAGTCGCCCTATTGCGATCGTACCGTGCGCGTCGAAGCCATCGCCCAGACCGATCAAGTTCGCGTCATTGTCACCGACCAGGGCGATGGATTTGACACGACGACTGTACCGAAAAAAGGGCAGTTTGATCCCAAGTCCCTGTCGGAAGATTGCGAGGCGCCTCACGGCCAGGGTTTCATTTTGATGACCAGCTTTGTCGACGAACTGGTTTACAATGAAAAAGGAAACCAAGTCACCTTAGTCAAACGCTGTCGTGTGTGATCGGTCTGGCGTGATCCAGGATCGCAGTCAGGAAACGTTTCCAATGGATTAACACAGCGCGGGGTGAACTCATCATGAACACGCATCGTCCCCTATCAGCGTTGACGACGACCTCCGAGCCCTGCCCGACGCCCATGTTTCCACGGTGGTCTTTCACCGGGCTGATTCGAAGAACATGTCCGTCAATTGTAAATTTAATTTTTTTGTCGTCCTAAGTTATGTCTGACTCTGACGCAGCGAGCGATCCCATGGAACGTGAGTTTCAAAGCTCGGCTACCTACCGAGCTTTGGCGAATAGTTTGCCGCTGAGCGTCTTAATCAAAGCCTGTGATGGGCGGCGAGTGTTCGCCAACAGCGCTTATCTAAAATGGCGTGGAGTGCGATGGGAGGACGTTGCGGGGAAGGTGGACGCCGAGTTGTTCCCGCCCGAAATCGCGCAACAGTACTCTGCTGACGATCGGGTCGTGCTCGCTGGAGGTGGCTCCAGTCAAACCGTGGAGCGTACCCGCATGGCGGATGGTAGCCTCGGATGGATTGAGCGAGTGAAGAGTCCAATTCACGACGCCAGCGGTCGATTGATTGGGTTGCAGGTTCTGTTTTGGGATGTGACGGCGCGGGTCGAAGCGGAGGAGAAAAGTCGCTTTGAACAGTCACTGCTTAAGACGCTCCTCGAAACCATTCCGGACTCAATCTATTTCAAAGATTTGGAGAGCCGTTACCTCCGCGTCAGCGGCGCGATGGCGGAAAAGTTCGGCTACGTCGATGACGAAGCGATTCTGGGACTGACCGATGCTGATATGTTTACGCCCGAACATGCTCAGCAAGCCCTCGATGACGAACATCGTGTCATCCAATCGGGAGAGGCCTTGGTGGATCGCGTGGAGCGTGAAACTTGGCCGGATCGAGACGATACGTGGTGCTTGACGACGAAGATGCCGCTCCGCAGTGATACCGGCGAGATCATGGGAACGTGCGGCATCTCTCGCGACATCACTGCGCTTAAACGCAGCGAAGCCGCTCTCCAAGAAGCGGTCCGCATGGCTGATGCAGCCAATCGTGCCAAGAGTGAGTTCCTGGCCAATATGAGCCACGAGATTCGGACGCCCATGAATGCGATGGTGGGCATGGCTGATCTGCTAGCTCAGACGCCCCTCAGTGAGGACCAACACGAGTACGTCGATACGATTCGTCGCTCCTCCGATTCACTGCTGCGACTGCTCAATGACATTCTCGATTTCTCCAAGATTGAAGCCCGTAAGCTGGAGCTGGAATCAATCGTGTTCTCACTGGGATACGAGATCCAAGCCGCCATCTCCACACTGACGTACCAAGCCACCGAGAAGGGGATCAAGCTTCATTACACGAGCGATGCGTCCCTGCCCAACCATTATATCGGCGATCCGGGACGGCTCCGCCAAGTTCTTGTCAACCTGATCGGCAACGCGGTCAAGTTTACCGATCGTGGCAATGTCACCATTGAGGTCCGGGGATTAACACCTGCAGAGGCGAGCGATCTTGCGACGAGCGAAACGCCCGTGGCCGGAACAGTGTCTTCTTCAGCCGCGTTCCGCATCAGTATTGTCGATACAGGCATCGGCATTCCACCCGCGCAGCAGGCGGCGGTACTGGCGCCGTTCACGCAAGCGGACGCGTCGACCACGAGGCGTTTTGGAGGGACGGGACTGGGGCTGAGTATCACCCGCCAACTCGTTGAATTGATGGGCGGTAAACTACAACTCGAAAGTGAAGTGGGCATCGGGACCAAGTTCTATTTTGATCTCCGCATGCCGACCGCCGATGACCATGCGGCGTTTCAATACGATGCCTATCAAGACGACGATCTTGTTGTCCAGGAGTCGCAGCCAACGCAGCGACTGCGGGTCCTTGTCGCGGAGGACGGTGTTACCAACCAACACGTGATTGCGGGTCTGCTGCGGTCTCTCGGTCACGAATGTTCGATCGCCGGTGACGGCCGCGAAGCGTTTGTGAAATGGCGCAGTGAGCCGTTTGACTTGGTGTTGATGGATATGCACATGCCGGTCATGGATGGCCCTGCGGCCACCCGCGCGATACGCCAGCAAGAACTGGGCAGTGACGATCACATTCCCATTATCGCGTTGACCGCCGCTGCGATGGCCGAAGATGCTCGGCTGTGTCGGGAGTCGGGAATGGACGAGTTCCTCACGAAACCGATCCGTCGTCGTCGCCTCCAGGAAATTCTGGCTTGCATCCATCCCATTCATCCCGCCGCGTTGATGGTCGAAGATACCGATGCGGGGCCCGCCGGAGACCATCCCTGCCGCAGTGCATCGTCTGGTGACGGGGACGACGTCATCCCATTGGCTTGCAAAGAGCTCTCACTGAGCGATGCCCATGCAGGATGTTTGGATCTGGATTCTGCTCGTTCACGGATCCCCGGTGGCGTTTCGGGCGTGCTGCGTTTAGCCGCCGTC
The DNA here is from genome assembly GCF_007860105.1 of Allorhodopirellula heiligendammensis. Lineage (NCBI taxonomy): Bacteria > Pseudomonadati > Planctomycetota > Planctomycetia > Pirellulales > Pirellulaceae > Allorhodopirellula > Allorhodopirellula heiligendammensis. The sequence continues at coordinate 1,845,090 of NZ_SJPU01000001.1, read as the reverse complement.
TTCCGTCAAGAGTGCCAGTGTTTAGTGGGCGAACTGCAGAAAGACATCGCCGCCGGTGATCATGACGCCGCCCGGCGCAATGCACACACACTCAAAGGTGCCTGCAGCCTACTCGGTGCCAATTTACTGCAGTCGGTTGTCTGCGAAATTGAAGCGGAAGCGGGAAGTCAAGGGTTGGCCGATCCCGCCCAGTCGCAGCGGCTGCTGGAATCTCTTCAAGGTGAGTCTGCTCGCGTTCTCGATGCGGTCGATGAGCTGCTCACGACGTAGGCGGATCGACTACAATACACCGCGTCGCTCGTAGGACGCATCTCCTCAGGACGCGGAGAGGGCCGGTTCCCCCCGGCCGCCCGCCCCGTCGATGGCCGGTAGAATGCAGCCCCATGGTATGCCGCAGTCTGGGAGATCATGGTGCGCCAAAACGCTAGCGGCAGTGGAGCCTCTCCTCAGCTCGTACCCCCTTTCCACCCTAGAGACCTTTCATGAAACGACCTTGGACTATTTTCACTTTACTGCTGTTCGTAATGCCTCCCTTGCTACCGCTGACGGCAAATGGTGACGAGCCCGATACAGCGACCGCTTCGGAGTCAGAGTGGGAAACACTTTTTGACGGTGAATCCACTGCGGCGTGGCGAAACTACAAGCAAGACGATCTCGGCAGTGGTTGGCAAGTTGTCGATGGAGCCCTCGTGAAAACTGCCAAACGCGCCGGCGATATCATCACACGAGAAAAATTCAATGCGTTTGAATTGGAACTCGAATTTAAGATCTCCCCCGGCGGCAACAGTGGCGTGATGTACCACGTCGTCGAAACAGACGGTCCACCGTGGCACACCGGCCCCGAGATCCAAATCCAGGACAACGTCGCCGGACATGATCCCCAGAAGTGTGGCTGGCTTTACCAGTTCTATTCGAGCGACAAGGACGCTACCAAGCCAGCGGGTCAGTGGAATAAACTCCGCGTCGTGATCTCCCCAGAAGGTTGTCAGCACGTTGTGAACGGCGTGGAATATTTTACCTATAAAATTGGCAGCGACGATTGGAATCAAAAACTTGCCGAGAGTAAGTTCGGGAAGCTACCCGGTTTCGGTGCTGCCGGTTCCGGCCACATCTGTCTGCAGGATCACGGTGACGAAGTTGCCTATCGCAATATTCGCGTTCGCCGTCTGGATAAATCCTTCCCGACAGAGACCTCAAGCAAGTGATGACCTCAGACAAGTGATGACCTGAGGCAAATGATGGCCTCAGGCGACTGATCGTGTCCTCGCGACAGGTCAACGCTTGAGCGATGCACACGTGCCTCATGGACATGGACACTCACCGCCCCGCTGACAAGGCGGGTGGTGCAACTCATGGTGTCGATGCGGCGGGGATCGTGGGGGCTGCTCGCGGGGACTGAGCATGTCCAACGCACAGGGGTTCCTTAGGAAATCGGACGCAGTTGTTCTAGCGGCACATACCAGCGGGTGTACCGTCCCCCGTCGCTGAACTTTTCTCCTTTGGGGTCGCTCACCAAGACGGTCGCACGGCGGGTTATCCGATTGACACGCCCCACGACCTTGGAGCCATTGCTGTGAAAGTAGACCGTATCACCCACGCGAATATTGAATTTGGCAGCTGCTCGTTCACGCTGGGTGATGAGGTCGTGCTGATAGTCCGTATGAGCGAAAAACGCGTTGGCAATTCCTTGAAATCGAGACTGGGAGCAATTGCCGGTATTCCAGATCAGCATTTCGATTAAATGGGTCATCTCGTGCTCGGCGACCCGTTGCATCGCTTCCAAGCGATCATTGCACTTCCGTCCCGTCACTGTCACCGGACGATTGACGTCTTCAAAAGTCTGGAAGAGCAACGTTGAAGATAGAATCAGTTCGAACGTCCTCGGAGCATTCTTGTGTCCATTGGGATAGTGGGTGACCAGCTTGCCGGCGGCGCTGGTCATTCGTGAAGAGAATTTGAAGTCGAGGCCTTCGGCTTTCGCGACGGGCAGCACACGTGATTCAAAGAACGCTTCGTCCATCAGGTGAATCAGTCGAACCAGGTCATCGCGTCCGACCCGGCGGAAATTGGGACGATCGATCGCGCGGCTCAGTCGCAGCATCTCCGCATGGATTCTTGCTTGCTCCGCATGGATCTTTTCGCGACTCGGTTGATTCTGGCGAAGCCAAATTGCTAATCCGGTGAGCGCGGCCGGGTCGCGGGGATTCACGACGGCTGATTGCCGCCGTGGACACGCTGGCGCAGTGACTGATGTCCGTCCCGCCAGCGCCGGTAATGCGGGGCTGGCCGCATTGTGAACGTAATTGCCTGTCGCCTCTGAAACTTGGCCACCGACAGGACGCTTGTGACGTCGACGAGGAATTGCTGTCATGTGTTAAAATCCATTGAGAAGCCTATCCTTCCTGTTCGAATGCTTTGATTCGGCTCTCTAGTCTACCCGATTCTTACACGCTCAGTCTCCCTTTCCTTAGAGGACGTTCCCTGATGGACAATTCCGCGATCGCGGCAGTATTTGAGGAGCTCGCCGAATTGCTCGAGTTTCGCGGCGAGAATCCATTTCGCATCCGCGCCTATCAGAACGGAGCGAGGGCGATTCGCGATCTTGATGAACCGGTCGCTCAAATCGCGGATGACCCAGAACGCGATCTTGCCGCTCTAGCGGGCATCGGCAAGACTTTGGCTGAAAAAATTACCGTCCTCCTCGAAACCGGTTCGCTGCCGCAACTGACTGAGTTGCGGCAGACGGTTCCCGAAATCGTAATCGCAATGGCTCGCATTCCAGGGTTGGGGGCTAAGAAGGCGAGTAAATTGCATGCGGAACTGAGTGTGGAGTCGCTCGACGATCTCGCTGCAGCCTGTCATGCGGGGAAGGTCGCGACGATCAAGGGTTTTGGCAAGAAAACCGAGAGCACCATACTGGCGGGGCTCGCCATCGCGAAAGCTGCCTCGGAGCGAATTTATTGGGCGGCGGCGGACGATATTACCTACGAACTCGGGATGTACATGCAGGGCTGCGATGGCATCTCGCAGCTGCAGTGGGCGGGCAGCTATCGCCGCGGACGCGAGACCGTCGGTGATCTCGACCTGCTGGCCGTGGCTGAGGATCGCTCGGCTGCGATGGACTACTTGGAAGCCTACCCAGGACGCGTTTCCACGATCGCTCGCGGGGATACAAAAATCTCGATTCGACTCGCCAAGGCGTTCCAGGTCGATATGCGGTTGGTCGACGCCGAGCAATTTGGCGCGGCGCTGCAGTACTTCACCGGCAGTCAAGCACACAATATTCACGTCCGCAAAATCGCGAAAGAACGTGGATTGAAAATCAACGAGTACGGTGTCTTTCAGATCGACGACGAGACGCGCATCGCCGGTGCCACTGAAGAGGAAGTTTATGCGGCAGTCGGGCTGCCAGTGATTGCACCGGAGCTGCGAGAGGATCGGCAGGAGTTCATCTGGGCCGAGAAAGATGAACTGCCTGAACTGATCAAACTCGAGGATATCCGCGGCGATCTTCACATGCACACGTCCGCCACCGATGGCCAGAACACGATCCGTGAAATGGCCGATGCTGCGATTGAACGAGGACTGCAGTACATTGCGATCACCGACCACAGCCAACGAGTCAGCGTCGCGCGAGGGCTCTCGGGTGACCAGCTACTCGAGCAATGGAAAATCGTGAGCGAGATTCAATCGGAGTACGAGGGGCGATTAAGGATTCTACGTGGCATCGAATGTGACATTTTGGAAGCGGGCGGGATGGACTTGCCCGATGAAGTGCTCAGCCAAGCCGACTGGGTGTTGGCGAGTGTGCATTTCGGACAAAAACAGTCCCGAGATCAGATCACCGACCGCATTCTAGGGGCGATCGAAAATCCCCATGTCGACTGCGTCGCTCACCCCACGGGTCGGTTGATCAACCGGCGGGAAGCCTACGAGGTCGACATGGATGCTCTCATGCAGGCGGCCCGGCAGCATGGCAAGTTTCTCGAACTCAACGCCAACCCCGCCCGACTGGATCTCAATGACATCCATCTGGCTGCTGCCAAACGGCTGCGGATTCCCATCGTGATCAATACCGACGCACACCACGTCGACGGACTTGCGGTTATGCGGTTCGGCATCACCCAGGCCCGCCGGGGTGGCCTGACGGCGAGCGATGTCGCCAACACACTCGATTTTGAGGCGTTTGAAAAACAATTGAATTCATGAATACAGCGTGATGCAGGTTCAGTCCTCGAGGCTGGCTTAGTCCTCGCTGTTGATTCAGTACTCGAGGCGGGCTCAGTCCTCATGCCTGACTCAAGAAGAGGTTGGCGTTGGTCCCTGATGCTTGGGCGTGGCTCTCCGCAGGCTAGTCCTCAGCGATGAATTGCCACGATTCGTCCAGGGGCACGTGCGACCAGAGATTGAATGGCGGGTCTACCGGACCGCACTGGACAAATCCTGTCGAGCCGCGTGAATCGTCTTCGGTCCACAGGCAGACGACGTTGTTGTAATAGACTTCGGCTTTCTGAATGCGAAACAGGCCAATGGTGCAGGGTGTCTGGGGTGCATCTCCATTGCGAATCTGGCTGGCGACCTGATCGAATGCGGGGCGAGACACGCCATACGCCATTCGCATGGGCCAGTTTGATACAGCGACCGAAACCAAGAAGACGATCGCCGCCAAACCGATGACCGCATTGCGACGAGATCGGCAAACAAGAATGAGGGGCGCGAAGATGAGTGCAAACACGGCACAGGACAATCTGATCGCAACTGGCTCAAGTGGCCAGAGAGACACGATCAACGCAAAGACCGGCGACAATGCACACGCGAACAGGATTGCCTTTTGCATTTGGATGTTGTTCGTACTAGATACGTTACGGGTCGATGTGCGGGCGGCGTCACGAGGATCGTACCATAGTTCCGCTCGGGGGACAAAGTTTGCCGAGGCGGAAGGTGTAACCTGTCCCGTCAATCAACGGCAAAGAGCACGCGCGGAAATCCAAACCCGATCGCATGGTCGTACACTTCGATGCAGTCCTCGAAGTCGACGCTGTCATCGGGGTCCACGATCAGGAGGGGACTGGTCGGCAACGAGGCGATTCGTTGCAATTTAGAAATCAGCTCGCTGAGCGTGGCAGCCTCGACTGCGCCAATTTGGTACCGCAGCCCGTCCGCCCCGGCGAGGATGCGGACGACCACTTCTTCGCGGCGTGGTTCTTGGTCATCCAGTGTCGATTCTGGTGGCGCTGAGCCGTCGTCCATCGCAATCGCTTGAGCGGCTTTCGCGGGCATCGCGATTTGGCTGGCGATGTCTCGCTCGGGTTCATCAAAACTGCTCGTCCAAACGAAGAACACGAGCAAGAGAAAGACCACATCGATCATCGACGTCATCCCCGGTTCGTTGTCATTGGCGTCGCGGCGATGCGGGGCTTTCATGGCGTGGACACCTGCGGTGATTGACGATCCTGTGGGCTGACGACAATCGCGACGTTTGCCACACCTTGCTCGGCCAGTTCTTTGAGGATCGGTTCGACGTCGCCGTAGGGTATCGCCCGATCGATTCGCAATCGCACGCTGGTGGAATGCGGTGATCGAGTGCGTGATTGTCGATAGGCGATGAGTCGATCAGGGAGGTTCTCGATCGGCACGAGTTCGCTGCCGAAGAAAAACTTTCCTGCCGCATCGAGGGTGAGTGTTAGCGGAGCGAGGTCAGCATCGCCGAGCTCCCCACCCGCGGCCTGGGCGAGCATGACGGGGTGTCGGTTTTCCTGACGTGACAGGTGGCTGGAGACAAGAAAAAAGATGATCAGCAGAAAGACGATGTCGATCATCGGTGTCATCGAGATCCGATCTTGCCCACGCGACGTAGAGCGTTGGGGAAGCGGTGATTTCATGGGAACTCAACAGCGTCCTGAAGGGCAAGTGGCATGCGTGCGTGAGCACAACAAGCTTACCTGAAATCACGTGCCCGAGCCATTGAGAACCGTCCCGATCAGGGGCGAAAGTGCGTGACGATCAAGTGCTGTCACTCAGCCAGCCAATGGCGGGTTAGTCGCGCCGCTGAACCGCTCAGGGGTGCCGTGAAACCCGGCCGATTCTAATGCTTTGCTAGCAAAAAATGCCTTTGCTAGCACTACCTGTAGTGTTTTTTTGAGTCGTTTTCGCAAGATGTCGAATTCGCTGGCCATGGCTTGCCTAGGTTTCTAATTTCCCTGCACGTCGGACGCGTCACTTTGCCGCGCCGCCCAATCCCCCCTACGCGAAAGGACGATTCGGATCGAATCACCTTGACTCACGACGAGTCATGCCAACGTTCGATGGATTTGCCTCTCTCGCTCTCAAATGATGGATGTCAGGGGAAGAGGTTCGCAAAGTTCTTCGATGTTTAGTGATTAGACTCAGGTGGCAGCATCCTTTGGGGGGCAGACCGGCCATGACGGCCAGCCCAGCAAAGCGAAATCTGGCTTGGTTCACGATTCGGCTCGACTCATTCTGACTGGGCCTCTCGATCGGCAACGTTGCACTGTGGTGTGGCGTGTGCGGATTCCAGGGACCGGGTCAGGTTGCTCGCCGCGGGCTTTTCCCAATATTTGCCGAATCGAAGAGGACCTTCAGATGCCACGCAAACCCCTGATCGGGATCAATGCTGATTTCCGTGCTGCCGCTCGGACGACGCCCGCATTTGCCTATATCGGCGAGGGCTACTATCGAAACATCATCCAAGCCGGTGGCGTTCCTGTGATTGTTCCACCGCAGGTTGACGAAGAGTCTGCCCACCGCGTCCTGGACGCAGTGGACGGGTTCATGTTCATCGGTGGTGCCGATTTGGATCCTCGCAACGATGGTTTCATGCTGCATCCGAGCGTCCGGCCACTCGACCCGGGCCGGGAGTTCAGCGATCGCATGATGATGGCTGAGATTGCCGAGCGTCGCATGCCTGTGTTTGGCATCGGTGTCGGTCATCAATTGCTCAATGTCCAGCAGGGCGGCAATCTGTTCCTGCACATCAAAGAGGACCTCCCCAACGCAGTGCCGCACCTGGACCTGCAAGACACCAATCACCGCCACACGCTCGATGTGGTCAGCGATTCTTTGATCGGTCGCGTCTATGGCGACGGCGAAATCCGCGTCACCAGTCGCCATCACATGGCGATTGACGAAGTTGCCCCTGGATTCCGCGTGACAGCCCGCTGTCCCGATGGCGTGATCGAGGCGATCGAAAGCGAAATGATCGATTGGTTCGCAATCGGTACTCAGTTCCATCCTGAATCGGAAGCCGCTTCGGCACTGGATATCCGTATTTTCGAAGAGTTTGTCGACGCTGTCCGCGAACACAGCCAGCGATTCGATGAGCAGACCGAACCCGACAATTTTCATCTCGTCGCCTAGTTGGACGGGAGAATTCGTTGGACGGGACAGTTACTTGAATCACTGCAGATACTTGAATCACTGCAGACCCAGCCCGCTGCAGTTACTAAGGAGAGAACGTTCGCGAACGAAACTCAGTTAATCACTTGATTGCTCGACAGTGTTGATATCCGGTCCGGTACTGGATAGAAACCAAGTCCACAACGACGGCGGCGCCCATGGATGGGTGCGATGGCCAGCAGCACGGATGCCACGTCGAATTCGTTCGACATCGTTAGTGAGCAGCTGTCGATCAAAGTGGCCCAAGGATGGGTCGCACGAGCAGACGTCCGGATTGACGTCGGATTTCTTGGTTTTCTTCGCAAACGCGTCAAGTCATGGTCGACAGCGAAACCGGGGCGTCTTCCCGCCAAGACGCCCCGGTTTTTTTATACTCTGTTCAGTCTCGATAGGTCTAGTTTTCCCAGGGCAGTCTCGCTATGATCTCCCCTCCGCTGTGCGAGCACTCGCGCTCCATCACTCACCCCTGAACCATATTTTTTACTATGTATGCCATCTTTGTTGACGGTGGACGCCAATACCGCGTTGAGCCTGGAATGGAAATCGATGTCGATTTCCGCGACACCGCTGAAGGCGAAAACCTGCAATTCGGCACCGTTTTAGCCGTCGGCGGCGACGAAGGCCTGAAATTAGGCACCCCCACGCTCGAAGGCGTCAGCATCACCGCTTCGGTGCTCGGCAAGTCCATGGACAAGAAGATCTACGTGCAAAAATTCCGTCGTCGGAAGCACAGCAAGAAACGCACCGGGCACCGTCAGCCCAACACGCGTGTGCGAATCGAAGAGATCGCAGGCGTCTAGCCATGCGTTGGCCCCCTGATGCCGCGCCTGTATCTCACCGATTTTGAATTAGGCTCCGTGCTCGGGGTCGGCACCGTCGGCACGATTTACGATGGACGAGTGCGAACCGATATTGAGGTCTCACCGTCCGCAGAACGGCTCGTCGGGCAAGATCTCGCGATCAAAATTCTGCATCCCAATGTCAGCAGCGATGACCTCATTCAGGCTCGCTTTCGTCGCGAAATGATGATCCTTGAGCGGCTCGAACATCCCAATATCATTGGGTATTTCGGCGGTGGCAGCGAGGATGGCAAGTTTTTCTACGTGATGCAACGAGTCGACGGAGGGACGATCAAGGACTTGATCGACCAATCGGGGCGGTTGCTGTGGCCGGTTGTGGTGGACGTCACCCGGCAGGTCAGTTCGGCGCTGCAGTGTGCCCACAATCACGGTGTCGTCCACCGCGATCTCAAACCGAGCAACCTGTTTCTAACGCGTGACGCCCAAGTTAAATTGGGTGATTTCGGCATTGCCCGGGATGAGCATTCCGCTGACCTGACGCACCAGGGACTCACCGTGGGGACCCACGCCTACATGGCACCCGAACAGATCACGGGTGATTCGGCCATCTCGGGCAAGGCGGATTTATATGCGCTGGGATGCTGCATGTTTGAAATGTTGACCGGCCAAAAAGTTTTTTCTGGCGAGAATTTTGCTCAATTGTTTGAGCAGCATTTGCGGATGAGCCCGCCGCGCGTGTCCACCCGCGTGTCCGATGTGCCGCCTGAACTGGACGACATCATCGACCAATGTCTCGCCAAACGGCCAGAGGACCGCCCGTTCAATGCCCGTGCAGTCCAGGGCGTGATGCTAACGATTGGCGAAAAGTATGGGCTGAGCTATTCGCCAGCGACCGGCGATCCAGGACGAATCGGCCCGCCGGCAACAGGGGAACTCGCTCCCCAGGCCCACGATGTCGCGGCAGAGAGTGTCACCGGCAAGGGCCGTGATCTGCTCGAGCAACAAATTCGATCGCGTCAGGGCCTGCAGCCTCGCGCGGCGATTCCCGCCTGGAAGCTCGCCATGGTGGCCCTGCTGTTAGCCGTGGTCCTCGGCATCGCAGCAATGCTTGGTTAAACGCATACGGTGGGCCCGGAGGGTGCCGGTGGACGGCCAACATGCACGGGATTCGGGAGTGCCAAGCCCCCGCAGAGCTTCTAGGGCAGCGGAATCCCATTGAGCACAAATGGGACCTCGTCTCGGCGGACAGACGTGGGGGATTCATAGATCAGTTTCGCTCCTGCGGGTGGTGCGCCGACTCCACCGAGGTCAAAGAGATACTTGATGCCCACTCCGGATTCGGTTTGGCGATAGACCTCGTATCCAAGGTGTTCTTTGCGTGTCCCATCCGGCAGAAGCACGTAAACTTCGTTTTCAAAGATCCATTGGCGATGACTCTCGAGTGCCCGACCGGCGCCGAATAGTTCCACACCGACGCGAATTTCGCTCAGAGGCGAGGCATCTCGAACGGATTCGAGAGCGACGGTCATGGCGTCTTGGGTTTGGGTTGGCGCGACGTCGCCGAGCAGCAGTTCAAACTTTTTTCGCGGCCCTGGGATCAGCGCGGTGATCTGGCCCGAGATGCGGGTGATTTCGTTGGCATCTGATGAGTTTTCCCCGGCAGCCTCGGCCTGGAGATCAAGTCGCCGCCGTGGCAACTGCATCGGCAGGTAGAATTGGCTCTCGGCAATTTCACCGGAGGTTGCGATATCGATGCGTTCACCCGACGCTTGGGGGCGGACGTCGTCTCCATTGTCGAGTTTGCCCTTGAGCTCGGCGATCGGGATGCTCAGGCCGATGGGAGTGCGGTTGGGTTGCCACGAGATTGACATCGTCAGGTTGAGGCCGCTTTGGGTGGCGTCACCGAGCACTCGCCGGGCCGTCACGACCGTGGGCTCAAGACGGTAAATGCCTGCATATGCGGCTGCATCGGCTCGTGATTCGCGGTTGGGACGGCGGGGGACGATCGCTAGCCGCGCTCGATCACCCGCGTAGAAATTGACGTCCAATTCAGCTTGATCGAGCACCAAATCCACGGCCTGCCAAAAACCAAGAGGGGTTGCTGGCGGACGAATCGCTTGCCCGCGATCAATGCCGGGGCCAGCGGACTCCAGGTCGAATTCCACACCGCTGGCCAAGCTAATTGCATCCAACGCGGCGCCAAGGGTTTTTGCATCCTGCATCTGGACCGTCGTCGTTTCGGTCTCGACACGGGTTTTCATCAGCCGCCACTGAGCTTGGATTCGCTCCATGCGCTCACGGGCGTCGAGGGAGAGATCATCCAGGATCACAGGAATGTACTCACCTGCCTCGGGACCGGCCGCGAGCAGTCGTTGCTCTGCCTCCCGCCGAACCTGGGAAGTAGAGGCATCGAGTTCCGCGACCCAAATGGGCACCTCTTGGGCGAGATTGGGAGCAGGCACTGCTGAGGAGTTCTGTTGCGGCTGAGGTTCGTCGCCCTGCGCTAGGTCCATCAAGAACGGCACGAGCAGCAACGCGATCAGAGCGGTTAGGCTGCGTAGCGACCGGGAATGAGTCCGCCGAGTCAGCGGGAACAGGAACAAAATGCAATTGATCATGCGATCAGTTTAACACAGAACCGTCAGCGGATTGTTACCGAGGAGCCTTCCGAAAGAATGCCAAACACGTCCTTGGAGTAGTTGCCAGCGATACTGATGCAGCCCTGGTCGGTGGCTTGATCTGCCACGGGGCTACCGTGCAAGCTAATGCCTTGGCCCAAGTCGATCCACATCGATCCGTACGGATTGCGTGGATTGCCGGGGGGGACGGGGTTGCCGGACATGTCGTAATAGGTCTTGGCAGATTTCTTCTCTTGGATTGTGTAGCTTCCTGAACGAGGGGCAGGATCGCTGCCAATGCCGACGGGGAAGCGGCCCGCGTAGAGATCGCCGAGGAACAGCGTCATCTCTTGGTTGGCCAGGTCAACGTCGGCTCGGAAGGGGCCACGAACCACTTTCAGATCGGTTCCCGGCAAGACGGTGACAGGATCGCTGATCCCGTTAATATTGGCGAGCAGCTGCCAGGGGACATCGTACTTTTTCGCAACGTCCATCAAGGTTTCGTTGCCGCCGACGCGATGGGGTTCTTCGAGCAGGTGCTCGGACGAATAAATCACGTCCCGGGCGAGCGGATCGAGGCGGCTGAGCAGTTGCTCCCGCTGCTCGCTTGTCAAATTGGGCGTTTCATAGAACAGGCTCAGTGTCGCCAGTGCTTCGCGGCGTCGATCTTCTTGGTACTGACGATCCGCAGTGGCAATAGCGTTGGCGAGTCCCGCCGCGGCCGCATCAGATTCCATGTCGGCGGCGGTGTCCTGCGGGGAAACCTCTGGAGCTGCCGGGGGGGAGGCTATGTCAGCCGCCTCGGCCGGATCGGGCAGGCTAAAACTATTTCCAGTCGAGGGATATTCGCGGCCGGGCTCAGGGGCAATGGCCACGCTGGTGCCCTCGGCAACAGCTGGCAAGCGACTGGCCGTGGGAGGCAGTTCCGTGTCGACATCGACATCACTGAATTGGAAGGAAGGCGGCTCAGCAGACCCCTCGATCCCCGCCGGTTCCCCACCGAAGGGAGGGAGCGCGTCGGCGCGGCTGTCGCCCTGTCCAGGAGAGCTCAGCATGTCGCTCGCCATGGACATCTCACTCGCCCTTTCTGGAATCCCCGTTTCGATCCCGAAGTCGGCGAAATCGGCGGGCAACCCATCGCCAAACTCGCTGTTCTCTGATTCGACGAGGGCGGATTGGAGCCCTGGGGGCAGTGCGTCAGGGGGCGTCGTCATCGATACGTACGCTCCGTAGAGCACAGTCATCATGAGTACGACGATGGCGGATGTTTTGAGCGTTTGCACGGCGGTCTCTCCCTGCCGGTGAATGTCCCCCTCCCTCAAGTCGCCAAGGTTGGCAACGGATGGAGACAGGTGAACAGATGTGCGTGGAAACGAATCAGCGGTAGCTCCACAATCCATGCGGGCCCGCTTCGTCGCCCCAGGCTTAACGGATTCCGGCGGTCGGGATCCAGTCCAGATTGCAAATTTTCCGGGTGTTGCGAAAATGCAACGTTTGTGGCGACTGCGAAACGGGTACGGCAAACTGGTGAAACTGTCCCATCAGGGGGCGTGTAAAAGTCCTCTTTTTTCAGGGTTTTTTCCACAATTTTCTCAAGTCTTGCCTAGGCTTGTATAGCAGGGATTTTCCGTTGGAAATCGGTCGGCTACTAGGACCCTGGTAGCCCCACACTGACCGGGCCATGGATTTCCTTCGACGGATCGTCAATCTAATAATCCTATTCGATGGCAGGGTGCCATCATTCGGGGAAAAGATTGACCTGCCAGTCCAATTGCTACTGTCCACGATGGCTTCATCAAGCAACACAACGAAACTGACGGTCATGAACATCATGCAAAATCAATTTTTCGGTTCCATTTTTAATCGTTCCAGCGGCGCGGCGTTACTCGCGTCGTTGATGACGACTGCCATCCCCACTGCCACTGCGCAAGATGCCTGTTGTTTCCAGCCCGCCTACCGTCTCGAGTGTGAGACGGTGATGCAGCCCGAGACGGTCGAGCGAATGCGGGTGACCTACGAAACGAAGATGGTTGAAGAAGAGGTCACGAGCTTCCGACCGGTACTGAAGACGCGGACCGAAGAGAGATCCTATAAAGTCGCCCGGCCCGTGACGGAAACAAGTTACCGTGAGGAACGCTATACCATCTACCGCCCGGTTACGGAAACGTCCTACCGCGACGAAACGGTGACGCAAACTCGCTACGTCGATGAGACTGCTGAGCGGGAGGAAAAGGTCACGACCTACCGGCCGGTGACTGAAACGCAGATGTATCAGCAGCAATACACGGTGCAGCGGCCTGTGACCGAAACGCAGATGTATCAGCGGCAGTACACGGTGCAGCGTCCAGTCGTTGAAACCCAGTATCAGAATGAAACGGTTACGTCCTACCGCCCCGTGACAACGGTGCAGCAGCAGACCATCGATGCGGGAGGTTATGTGCCCCAGACGACCGTGACCCCCGGATCGGTGCAAAATGTGATGGGGTGGAACCCACGCGCCTACGCAGTGCCCGGGCCGCTCGGGATCTTTGCGCGCGTCCAAGGGGCACCCGTGGTGACCCAAGCCGTCACGCCGCCGGTCGCTCAAACTCAGATGGTCTATCGCCCCAATTACATCACGCAAGACATCGCACAAACGTCTTACGTGCCGGAGTCGCATCAAGTCCAGCGCCCCATTCAGGTCACACGGATGCAGTCCGAAGTGGTCACCCAAAATGTGCCTGTCCAGGTGCAGCGGATGCAGTCCGAAGTGGTCACGCAGAACATCCCCGTGCAAAAGACTCGCATGGTTCCCGAAACTACCGTTCGCAAGGTGCCCTACACGATCCGGCGGCCGATTACCGAGACGACGACGCGTAAAGTTCCTGTCCAGCACCAACGCTGGGTCGCCGAGCAACGTGTTCGCAAGGTCCCTGTGCAGAGCACTCGCATGGTGTACGAAACCAGAAGTGAGCCCGTGACGGTCAAGTACTATGAGCAGGAAGAGGTACGGCGAACCGTACTGCGACCGGTCACCGTGCCCAAGTACGAGCCGTACACGGTCGAGCGAATGGTGCCTCGCCAAGTCGTCCAGCGTTTACCGCTGTCCTATGTTGACCCGTTTAGCTCGGCCATCAGCAGCGGCTACTCCTCCTTCTCACCGGTGATGGAATCGGCGATCGAATGTGCGCCGATTGAATCATCGAGTGACTCGGTGCGGAGCAACCGCGTCAGCCCCGACGACGGTGAATCGGTGCTCGAAGGCCCTACCCTGAATGATGACGATCAGCCGCTCTCTCGCATGGGGCGGGTCGAAATGGACCTCCCCCAGAGCGAGTCAAGCAGCGGCCAAGGTTCCTCAACCAATGGTGCTGGCGAACAATTACAAGAGATGTTTGATGGCAACGACGAGCCGCAAACGCTGCCCGATCCGCGAGATGGGAACCCCGTCGAGACGCCGGAGCTCGATGCGCGTCAAACCCGCTGGCAGGGGCAGTCCGCTTCCGCCTCGACGATTCGCCCAATCGCCCACCGCGTGCAATGGAATCCGATCTTCGCTCAGGAGATTTAAACCGGCCGCCAGGGCACCATATGCCCTCGTTCGGCTGTTGGATGTCAGAGGCTGAATGAGGTGATCGTGCCGTTAGACCTTGACGTAGGGCGTGCGAGTTGCGAAACCCGGCGAACGCGATATTCTCAATGTGTTGAATTTTCGCGTTTCCTTTTCTTGACTCTGGTCGGCATCGACGCGATTGCCGCCGCCGGCATGAAGGCTTAGACAGTACAATGTGTGGAATTGTTGGATATGTAGGCGGGGACGACGCAGCCGATTTTCTCGTCGAGGGGCTCCGCCGGCTCGAATACCGGGGCTATGACAGCTCTGGGGTGGCCATTTTTGGTGACGACAAGATTCATGTCACCCGATCGGTGGGACGCATTCAATCGCTGGCGGATCGACTCGGTGATCCCCCAGCCGGTACCCTGGGTCTCGGCCACACGCGGTGGGCCACCCACGGGCCTGCTACTGAGGTCAATGCGCACCCGCATACCGGCGGTGAAGGTGAGGTTGTGCTGGTTCACAACGGCGTGATCGAAAACTATCAGGTGCTCAAGGACGGGCTGATCGAGAAGGGGTATCAGTTCCATTCGGCTACCGATTCCGAAGTCATCGCCCACCTGATTGCGGAAGGGCTCGAGAACACCCCCGCAGTCGACGGACAGCCGCACGCTCGTTACGTCACAGCGGTGCAATGGGCGATCGCCCAACTTCGAGGTACCTACGGTCTGGGGATCGTTTTTCGCGATAAACCCGGATTCATGATCGCAGCCAGATTCGGTAGCCCGCTTGTCATCGGTGTGGGACGCGGCGAGTACTTCCTCGCCAGTGACGCGTCACCCATCGCCGGTCGCGCCGACCGTATCGTATACCTTGCCGATCACCAGCTCGCCGTCATCACCGCCGACGGATTTTCCGTTTTGCACCGCGACAGTGGCAAGGTGCGAGTGAATATTCAGCCGCTCGATGCGCAGTCGGGCGATGTGAGTATGAACGGCTACGAGCACTACATGCTCAAGGAAATCTACGAGCAACCCGACGCGTTGCGAAATGCGATGCGGGGGCGTCTGAACGACCAAGACGCCACGGCCGTGTTCGGTGGTCTGAATCTGACTCCGCAACAACTCCGCAGCGTCGAGCGAATCATTCTGACCGGTTGCGGGACGAGTTGGCACTCCGCACTTGTGGGCGAGTACCTGATTGAGGAGCTCTCGCGGATCCCGGTGTGCGTGGAGTACGCCAGTGAGTTGCGGTACCGCAACCCGCCGATCGAGAACAACACACTCGTTTTTGGGATCACGCAGAGCGGAGAGACCGCTGACACGCTCGCGGCCCTCAATGAGACCAAACGCAAGGGGCACCGCACCCTGGCGATCTGTAATGTCGTAGGGAGTTCCATTGCTCAGGCGTCCGATGGCGGTGTGTACCTGCACGCGGGGCCGGAAATTGGCGTTGCCAGTACGAAAGCGTTCACCAGCCAGTGCTGCGTGCTGGTGATGCTCGCTCTGTATTTCGGCCGCATGCGACACATGAGCTTCGAGGCCGGAGAACGCGTCATCGAGGAGCTCCGGCGCCTACCAGCCGCCGTTGAGCAGGCGCTAACTTGCGACAGTGAAGTGCGAAAAGTGGCCGAGAAGTACCAGTCGGCGACCAACGTGTTATATCTCGGCCGCCGCTATAACTTCCCGACGGCGCTCGAGGGTGCTCTGAAACTCAAGGAAATCAGCTACATCCATGCCGAGGGTTATCCCGCAGCCGAGATGAAGCACGGGCCGATCGCGTTGGTGGACACTGAAACCCCCAGCGTGTTCATTATGCCGCGGGGTACGACTTACGATAAAGTTTTGGCCAATATGGAGGAGGTAAAGGCAAGAGGGGGACCCGTAATTGCAATTGCCAGTTCCGATGATACGGAAATCCGTAAAATCGCTGACGATGTGATCATGATTCCCGAAGTTCCGGAGTTCCTGCAGCCGATTGTATCTGTCGTACCACTGCAGTTGCTTTCCTATCACATTGCGGTGTTGCGTGGATGCGACGTGGACAAACCACGTAATTTGGCTAAGAGTGTGACGGTTGAGTAGTTTTTTACGTTGTGGAAAAGATCGGATCGATTATCCTTTTTCTCCAGATCGACACTCTTTTTTCTTTAGCGACGGAGACTAGCAATATGGACAATCGAGGCCTGAGTTTCAATTCACGAAAAGCATTGACGGTCAATATTGGCGAACATGCTGCCACTGAATTGGCGGACTTGATCTCGCAACTACTCTGCGAAGTGGAAGAGCTGCGGCGGACCAAGGTGAGCATCACTCGCATTGTCCCCAGCCAGCGTGAGCACGTCCGCGAGTTCATCGAGGAACCGGTTTAGCGTTGATTGAGGATCGAGCGGCTTTTCAATACCGCCTTTCTCCCCGCGAAAGATGCACTTCACGCTGCTTTCGCGGAGAGAAAGACGATACTTGTTCTCCACTGGGGCCCGCGAAGAAAAAACTGCGCAGACGAGATAGGTTTGGATGAGCGACGGCGGTGGCCGCGACGATTCACCCCCGGTGAGGGTCCTTTTCTCGTGGGAACTTGACATTTTGTGGCCGAGTGCCGACAGTGGGAGCGAAAGCTCGCGAGAATTGTTTTTCGCTCATCGTCCTGACCCTGGTTTACGATCCGCTGCTAGATGCCTGACTCCTCCGCTGCCGCTGCCTCTGCACAGGCCTCATCCCCCGTCTCGACCGGCAACCGTACGTTGCTCGACAAAATTTGGGACGAACACGTCGTCTATGCACCTGCTGACGAAGCATCGATTTTGTATATCGACTTGCATCTCGTGCATGAGGTAACCAGCCCGCAAGCATTCGAGGGACTGCGAATCAATGGTCGCAGTGTGCGTCGACCCGAACGCACGATCGCGACCCCCGACCACAACGTGCCGACATCGGACCGCAGCCTGCCGATCGCCGATCCGATCGCACGCAAGCAGATCGAGACGCTGCGTCAGAATTGTAAAGAATTTGGCGTTCAGTTATTCGACATTGATGATGTTCGGCAAGGTATCGTGCACGTCATTGGCCCTGAGAATGGCTACACCCAGCCGGGCATGACCATTGTGTGTGGTGACTCTCATACGGCCACGCACGGGGCCTTTGGTGCACTCGCCTTCGGAATCGGAACCAGTGAGGTCGAGCACGTCTTGGCAACGCAAACGCTGTTGCAGTTCAAGCCAAAGACGTTCGAGCTCCGGATTGATGGCGCCCTGCCTCGCGGTGTCACAGCGAAGGACATGATCTTGTATTTGATCGGTCAAATCGGCACTGCGGGTGGTACCGGATACGTGCTCGAATTCACCGGCGATTGTGTTCGCGCGATGTCGATGGAAGAGCGTATGACGGTCTGCAATATGTCAATTGAGGCCGGCGCGCGAGCCGGGATGATTGCGCCTGATCAAACTACCTTCGATTACCTGCGAGGCCGCCCAGAAGCTCCTCAAGATTTCGATGCAGCCGTCGAGCGTTGGAAAAAACTGCCCACCGACGCAGGGGCCAGCTACGACCGTAGCAATGTCTATCAAGGCAGTGATATCCGGCCGCAGGTGACGTGGGGAACCAACCCCGGTCAAGTCGTCAGTGTCGATGGCCGGGTGCCCGATCCCGCCGACTCATCCGACGCAGGTGATCAGAAAACGATTGCGTTATCACTGCAGTACATGGATCTCAAAGCCGGCACGCCGATTACCGACATTGATATCAATCGTGTCTTTATCGGTTCGTGCACCAACGCGCGCATTGAAGATTTGCGGGCGGCCGCGGCCGTGGTCAAAGGACATCGCTGCAGCAGTCAGGTCAGTGCGATGGTTGTTCCCGGCAGCGGTCGAGTCAAAGCCCAAGCCGAACAGGAAGGCCTGGACAAGATCTTTACTGACGCTGGGCTGGATTGGCGTGAAGCAGGATGCAGCATGTGTCTGGCGATGAACCCAGACAAGCTGGCACCCGGTGAGCGTTGTGCCAGTACGAGCAACCGCAACTTCGAAGGCCGTCAAGGCAAAGGTGGCCGGACCCATCTGGTCAGTCCCGCCATGGCCGCTGCGGCCGCCATCACTGGTCACTTCGTCGATATCCGTGATTGGGATTATCGATAGCTGTTTGCGGCTAGTTGCTAGCGATTAGCGTCAATCTTCCCTCCCTCTCCCTCATCGACTGCTAGCTGGATGTTTGTCGCTAGCAGTTCGTCCTAAGCTGTAGGCTTTCTGATGCAACATTTCACCATCCACCAAGGCGTTGTCGCGACGCTGGACCGTGCCAACGTCGATACCGACGCGATCATTCCAAAGCAATTCCTGAAACGAATTGAGCGCACCGGTTTCGGTCAGTTTCTGTTCTTTGACTGGCGTTTTCTGGATGATGGGACCACTGAGAATCCCGAATTCGAACTGAACCGTATCAATGTCAAAGGCGCCTCGATCCTGATCGCCCGCCAGAACTTTGGCAGCGGAAGCAGTCGCGAACATGCCGTCTGGGCACTCGATGACTACGGGTTTCGCGCCGTCATCGCACCCTCGTTTGCGGATATTTTTTATAACAACTCCTTCAAGAACGGATTGTTGCCAATCGTACTCAGCGAGGCTGACGTGGAAGAGTTGTTCCAGCGAGCAGGTAAAGGCAATCCCTACCAACTCACCGTCGATTTAGAGAACCAAACGGTTTCAGACGGCGAGGGTTTTGAGAGGTCCTTTGAAATTGACGCCAGCCGCCGCGAGAAATTGTTGCACGGTCTCGACGACATCGCTCAAACTCTGCAGCACGAAGACAAGATCACTGCGTTCGAAGCCAACATGGTCTCGTAGGGTCGCTTGGCGGGGGTGTGACGCACCCAGGGAGATTGGCATGTTATCTGCGCCACGCTACTGGCGTATTGGCATGTTATCTGCTTGAGAATGTGGCCAATGGGTGCCAGAAATTTCGCCCTGATAGGTGGTGTTTCCAGCCTATCTGAAGAGACGCTCGTCTCATTCTCTCCCGCCATCTCGCTTGCAGGACGTCCATGTCAACTTACGAACGCGCGCCCGATAACGCCTACTCCACCTCGCCTGGTGCACTGGACCCCACGCGGGAGCAGGTTCATCAGTTCGCCCCCCAAACGCACCCAGTGCTCCTGGGGTATCTCTTTTGGATCATTGGTTTTACCGGTGCCCATCGCTTTTACTACGGCAAACCACTGACCGGTGCGTTATGGTTTTTTACCGGCGGATTGCTCCTGGTTGGTTGGATTGTCGACGTGTTCCTGATCCCCGCGATGTCCGAGGAGGCTGAGTCTCGATATCCGCCGCGGGCAACCGACTACAGCCTCGCGTGGGTGCTGTTGGTGTTCCTTGGCATCTTCGGTGCCCACCGCTTTTACATGGGCAAGTTCGTCACCGGTTTGGTGTACTTATTGACCGGGGGCCTATTCGGAATCGGCTACGTGTACGACATCTGCACACTCAACGAGCAAATTAAGTTTTCTTGAGTCTCGGGCGATCGGCTAGTGGGATTGGCCCTGCTTCGGACCAAAACTGGGGGCATCGATTGTGAACCGGTCTCCGCCCGATGGGTGTGGCCTCCATTGGCCGGATGCCGAAGCGGGGTCTACATCGGGGGACGATGGCGATTGAGGATGAAAACCCGATGTGTGAATCTGGAACCTGCCGGCGTAGCGTCTGCGCAAAAAACCTCCCACCGTTCGACGGCCAAAGGGTGTCAGTAGGAAAAATCCAAGCGAATCGGTCAGCAGCCCCGGCGTGAGCAACAACGCTGCGGCGAACGCAATCATCATCCCGTCCTGAATTTCTCTGCCAGGCATGCGGCCGGAGGCGAGGGCTGCACGGAATCGCATCAGCGCCGCTAGTCCCTCCCGGCGAGCCAGCAGCGAGCCGATCACGCCCGTCACGATCACGATTGTCAGCGTCATCATCCAGCTCGTGGCATCAGCCATCCGCAGCAACAAGACCAGCTCGATGAATGGGACGCAGATGAATAGGGCGAAGAGGCGAATTAACATTTTGAAACCTTGCATGAGGGCACGACACTGCCGGACAAACCCAACGAGAACACCCCTGAAAGACTGCCAGCTTGGCATTCCGGCCCGTCAAATGGTGTCGTTGGACTTAAGAAAGCGAATGCCGTTCCAATAGTAAACTACGGTAGGGAAGTGCACCGCAGTCGGCTAGAATGGCTCGTTGATCCCATTTCCTTCGATTTCCAAGGTGTCCCCACCATGCTCCGATTGTTCGCCGCCCTCGGCCTTTTGACCTGGATTGCCGGCGCTGCGTCTGCCGCTCCACCGCCGAATATTCTGGTCATCCTTGCGGATGACTGCACCTACAACGATTTACCGATTTACGGTGGGCGTAACGCACTCACTCCCAACCTGGATCAGTTCGCCAGCGAGAGTTTAGTATTTAACCAGGCACATTTAGCCGAGGCGATGTGCCAGCCTTGTCGTGCTGAACTCTATTCGGGCCTGTACCCCATGCGAAACGGCTGTGCGTGGAACCACTCCGCGAGTTTCGACGATATCCAGACGATGCCCGACTATTTGGGGGAGATCGGCTATCGCGTTGGCATCGCCGGCAAGGTGCATGTCAAGCCGGATCAAGCGTATCCGTTTGAGTCCGTTGGTGGGTACGACCCCAACTGCGTTCGCGATCCCACCATGGCACATGACATCAGTGAAGCGAAGTCGTTCGTGACGCGTCGCGACGATGAGCCGTTCTGTCTGGTCGTTGCGCTCGTTGATCCTCACGTACCCTGGGTGATGGGCGACTCGTCGGTTTACCCGCCTGCCGACATCGAGCTACCTCCCAACATTGCCAATACGAAGGTGACTCGGGAAGGATTCTCCCGGTACCTCGCCGAGATCACCTACATGGATGGTCAGGTTGGCGAATTGCTCGCGATGTTGAAGGCGACGGGCCACGACGATGATACGCTTGTGCTGTTTTCGTCTGAGCAGGGCTCACAGTTCCCCGGCAACAAGTGGACGAACTGGAGCACGGGGCTGCATACGGCGCTGATTGCTCGATGGCCGGGCGTCATCCCCGCCGGCCAACGCACCGACGCATTGGTGCAGTATGCCGACGTGCTACCCACTCTCATCGACGCTGCAGGCGGAAAGGTTGACCCCGCTGATTTTGACGGCATCAGTTTCCTGCCGGTGCTACAGCGTCAGACCGATCAGCATCGTGATTATGTCTACGGCGTTCATAATAATGTTCCGGAAGGTCCTCCCTATCCAATTCGCTCGATCAGCAATGGAGAGTATCGCTATATCCGCAATTTGAGCCCCGACAATTTGTACATCGAGAAGCACGTCATGGGTTCGGAGCCCAGTGTCCATGTTGCTCGCAATTACTGGCGAACGTGGGTCTGGGACTCCACCACCAAGCCGCGTGTTTACGACCTTGTTCAGCGATACCAACGCCGCCCCGCTGAGACGCTGTACCACACCGCCTCGGACCCTTACGAGATGCAAAACTTGATCGGTTCTGATTCCACCTCGGAGATTCAACAAGAGTTGAGCGATGAGTTGGATCGCTGGTTGGAGTCTCAAGGTGATCCTGGTGTCGAACAAGACACGATGGCTTCCCTCCGCGCCGCCAAGCAGGGTAAGCATCGATTCCGCGTTCCTGAATAGGCGTTTTATGCGTCGTTCAACGCATCTCCGTGCGAGCTTCCCGCGCACAGCTCGTTGAATCGTGTATCCGTCGGATCGCGATCGGTGGGCTGAGGATGAATTGAGTGCTGTCAGGCACCAGGCATTGTCGCTAGCCAGGCATTGTCGCTAGCCGGGCAGTGTCGCTAGCCGGGCATTGTCGCTAGCCGTGCCGCTCGCGCGTCTCGGCCCACGGCGTTCAATAGCTCCACTGCGCGGTCTGCTGCAAAAGCTCGCGTTCCCGAGGCGACTCGGTCACTGACGCGTTTCCGCTTTCTGGATCGCTTGCGATTCGAACTCGGCGTCGTAGGCGGGATTTTTTTGGGTTGGCACCGGAGCACCGGTGCGTTCTCGCCACTGCACCATTTGAGCGTGTAGCTGAGCCGTTTGTTCTGGCATCGAGGTTGCGAGGTTTTGACGTTCGCCGGGATCGTTGCTCAGATCATAGAGCTCCAACGCACCATCTTCGAAGTACTCGTGCAGCTTCCACTTTCCGCTCCGCATCGCCGAGCCGGGACGGGTGCGAAAGAGTGGGTCGCGTGCGTCATCTCGTGGCCCATCGTAGCTCTGTAAGTAAACCGGGAAGTGCCAGTACTGGGGTACCGGTTCCCAAGGGCCCGAGCCCGTCATCAGCGGCATCAGACTCACGCCATCGAGCACGGTGCGAGCGGGCGAATCGACTTCAGCAGCTGCGAGAAACGTGGGATAGAGATCCATGGTGTTGACGGCTTCGGCGCATGTGGTGCCAGCTGCGATTTTTCCGGGCCAGCGCATCACGAATGGCTCGCGAACACCGCCTTCATAGTACGACCCTTTCCCGCCTCGAAGCGGTTTCTGAGAGTGAACCGCAGCGATGCCTCCGTTGTCGGAGGAAAAGACGACGAGAGTTGAATCGGTCAGATCAAGTCGATCGATTGCCGCTAACACTTTCCCGATCGACTCATCAATCTTTTCGACCATGGACCCATATTTGGCATCGATGCCACTGCGTTGATAGTTATCGACATACTCGGGCACTGGCGTCAGCGGCGAGTGAACGAGATACGGTGAGAAATGAATGAACATGGGCTCGCCGCGATTCTCTTCCATAAATTCAACAGCTTCGTTCGCGAACACGTCCACGCGGTGCGTGTGGTCGTCCACTTCACGGGTCCACTTCGCCATCGCTCCCTTGGACCATGGCGAATAATAGCCTCCCGACGGGCTACCGCTTTGATCACCACCTACGTTGACGTCGAATCCATCCTGCAGCGGATCCTTGCCAATATGGTATTTACCCAAGTGAATCGTTCGGTAACCGCCAGCTTTCAATGCCTCGGCCATGGTGAGCACATCCGGCGACAAGAGTTGAGTATTTTCAGTCGGAATCAGCCGGCGCGTCTTTGCTTTGCCGCGTTCTGAGGTGCCGACGGTGTAGACGCCGTGGCGAGGCGTCCACTGGCCGCTGTGGACGGAGGCGCGACTCGGTGCACAATTGGCAGCCGGTGCGTAGGCAGCGGTAAATACCATTCCCTGTTTTGCCAGGCGGTCGATATTGGGGGTCCGAAAGATCGGATCGTTGTAACCCACATCCATCAGCCCTAGGTCGTCGGCATTGATGTAGACGATATGAGGCTTTGCGGCGGAAACCGGTTGGTAGGCAAAACTCGCTATGAGCCCTACGGCGAGCGAAATCCACTTCAAAGATCCGCAGTTAAATATCACGACCTGCTCGTTCATTCTCGAGGCACTTTTAGTTAGAGTATGACGCACTCGTCACGCCTGCTTCCTATCTTAACCTGCTATTTTACTGATGTCCCAGCATACCGTCTCCATTACACGGCCCAAAACGTTACAGGCGGGACAGCCAGTTTATCTCGGTATTGATGTAGGTGGAACCAATGTCAAGTTAGGTTTGGTGAGTGACGACGGCCAGCTTCTCACGCAGTCGACGGCACCGACACCTGCCCTGGGAACCCCGGAGCGAGTGTTTGAACACGCGATGGAATTTGCCGCTGAGCAACTGAACTTGCTCGGATGCGGCGTAACTTTGAATGGTGTTGGGTTGGCGGTTCCCGGCGTGCTTGACACCTCAGCGATGGCACTGCGCGAGGTCGTGAACCTGCCCGGTTGGCTCGATCAACCACTGCTGCGTCTGTTGGCCGATGCCGCTCATGTTCCGGCCATGGTGGTCAATGATGCCAATGCAGCGGCACTGGCGGAACACTCGCGGCGAGGCCTGGGGAATCACTCGTTGGCGTTGATGACGCTCGGTACCGGAATCGGTTGTGGCGTCGTCGTCGGCGGACATCCGCATAGCGGTGATCATGGGTGTGCGGGCGAACTCGGCCATATCGCTGTGCGGTTTGGAGAGGATGCGTTGCCCTGCACCTGTGGCAGTCGGGGCCATCTCGAATCGTACGCCGGTTCCGGCGGTGTGATTGCAAGATTGCGAGCGGCGTATGCGTCTCAACCACAGTTGGCGGTACCCGAATGTCTGTCGTCTCAAAATGTCACGCCCCGTGAAATCGCTGAGCAAGCCGCCGCTGGTAACGCAATTTGTCAGGCGGTAATCGACGAAACGGCGAGCTACGTCGGTGCGGGGATTGGCATGTTGGCTCAAGTGGTCGATCCTGCGGTGGTGTTGCTTGGCGGCGCGATGACGTTTGGAGGTCCCGGCACGCCGACGGGAACACGATTCATGAAACTGATTCGCCAGACCGTTCGAGACACAACGCTGGCCCAAGTTGGAAAGCACCTGATTGTGGATTTCGCATCGCTGGGTAACGATGCCGGTATCCTCGGTGCAGCGCTCGTTGCGAAGCAAGCTGCAGCGGATGCATCCATTCAAATTGCCAACCACTCAGACAGACTATGATTGTCAATCCCAACGAACGAATTCCTTGCCGCATTTTTGACCGTGCTTCGGACGCCAGTATCGCGGCGGCGCAAGAAATTGCCGCATTGATTCGCCAGTGCGCTGCGAACGACCGTCCCTGTGTTCTCGGCCTCGTCTCGGGGTCATCGCCAGTGAACGTCTATCAGGAACTGGTGCGGATGCATCGCGAAGAATCGCTGTCCTTCGCCAATGTATTTACGTTTAATCTGGATGAATATTTTCCGATGCAGCCGCACGAGTTGCAGAGCGTCGCGAGGTTCATGCAGGAGCACTTGTTCGAGCACGTCGATATCCCCGCTGATCAGATCCATTTGCTCGACGGTTCGTTGCCCCGAGACGAGATCGCGACGCACTGCCACCAGTTCGAACAGTCCATTCGGAACCTGGGCGGGATCGCACTGCAGTTGCTCGGCATTAACCGAGCGGGACACATCGGGGTAAACGAACCCGGTTCGGACCGTAGTTGCCGGACACGGATGATCACACTCGATCAAGTGACACGAACGGATGCGGCGAGTGATTTCTTTGGCGCTGAAAATGTGCCGCGTCACGCGCTCACGATGGGAGTCGGGACCATTCTCGAAGCGAAACAGATTCTCTTGCTCGCATTCGGTGAAGGCAAAGCGGATATTGTCAAACGCACCGTAGAAGGGTTTGCTGGCTCCAGTGTGCCCTCGACGTTTCTGCAGGATCATCCTGCCACGGTATTGCTACTCGATGCGGCAGCAGCATCGAATCTGACGCGGGTTCAAAGCCCATGGTTACTGGGGGAGGTCGCGTGGGACGAAGCGACGATTCGCCGCGCCGTCATCGATCTGTCTGAGGCGACCGGCAAAGCAATCCTAAAATTGACCGATGCCGACTACAACGAGCAGGGGTTGCAGGACCTGCTTGCGGCCCATGGTAGCGCCTATGACATCAACTTGAGAATCTTCCGCCAGCTCCATTCGACGATCACCGGTTGGCCAGGCGGGAAGCCCGCCCATGCGAAACAGGTTGGCGATCGGCCTGGTAACCGTGATGATATCTTCCCCAAACGCATTGTCTTGTTTTCGCCCCATCCTGACGACGACGTTATCTCGATGGGGGGGACGCTGATTCGATTGGTTGATCAGGGCCACGAGGTGCACGTTGCCTATCAAACTTCAGGCAATATCGCTGTCTTCGACGAGGACGCACTTCGTTACGCCGAGTTCGTTGACGATTTCTGTCGTCGTTTTGATTTGCGGCCAACCGGACTCGACGAACTTGCAGATCATGTCGATACGTTTTTGCGGAACAAGAAGGCGGGCCAGATCGATAGTGAGCAAGTCCAAAATATCAAGGGATTGATTCGACGTAGTGAAGCGCGCGAGGGCGCGCGGTGTTGTGGCGTCGCTGACGAGCATTTGCATTTCCTTGATCTGCCGTTTTATCAAACTGGCCGAGTGAAGAAATCTCCGATATCGGAAGCAGATCTCAAAATCACGATCGACTTACTGCAGCGCATCCAGCCGCATCAAATCTATGCGGCCGGTGATCTCTCCGATCCGCACGGCACCCACCGCACCTGTTTGTCCGTCATCCTGCAGTCCTGTTTACGGTGCCAGGACGATCCCTGGTACAGCTCCGCCGCGGTCTGGTTGTACCGCGGTGCATGGCAAGAATGGGCACCCCATCAAATTGAGATGGCGGTGCCGTTGAGCCCCGAAGAGGTCCAACGCAAACGCATGGCAATCTTCAAACATCAATCTCAGAAAGACCGTGCCCTCTTCCCAGGTAGCGACGCACGCGAGTTCTGGCAGCGTGCCGAAGCCCGCAATGCGGAGACCGCCCGGCGATATGACGCCTTGGGACTCGCCGAGTACGCGGCCATCGAAGGCTTCGTGCGCTGGGATGGCCAGTCAGGAATTGAACTTTGAACGCCGGACTGGCGGCGAGATGCCGATCGCAGGAGTGACTCACCGCGGACTCCGGTGAGTGGTCCGTTGCAGAGGCTATCGGTCGCAGACTCGGCGTGGCTCCGACATGCGATTCGCCGCATCACTCGACCCATTTGAGCGTTGCGGTGATCGGATAGTGGTCCGACGGGGTTTGCCCGTCGTAGTCGGTCCGATCAATTTCTGCGGCCTCAATTTGCCATTGCTTGCTGACGCCGATCCAATCGATCCGGGTCCCTTTCAAGACGTTCGGACGAAATCCAGAGAAGGTGGCTCCGCGGTTGGCGGCATCGGGATGCGTCTTTGCAAACGTGTCGGTCAGTAGGATACTTCCCGCTGGCGAATCCGTCGGGCCGGCGAACAGAATTCGATGCGGTTCGCTTTCGGGGGACGCGTTGAAATCGCCCGTTACAATGCAAGCGAATCCTTGGCCGAGTTCATCAATTTTGACACGCAGGAGTTTTGCGGACTCCTTCCTTGCCTCTACCCCACGATGATCGAAGTGCGTGTTGACGAAGAGGATCGGTTGTCCGTCATTTTGACGATCCCGAAGCTTGATCCACGAACAGATCCGTGGCAGGCTACTGTCCCATGATTTGCTGCCGACGACCTCAGAGGTTTCGCTAAGCCAAAAGTGTCCCTCTTCGAGCCGTTCAAATCGTTCGGTACGGAAAAAAATGGCGGTCATTTCGCCGGCCTGTCCACCGTCATCGCGTCCCACGCCGATACTGGTGTACGCGGGCAAATGAGCGTCCAAGAATTGCTTCTGAAACCCCAACGTTTCTTGCGTACCAAGCAGGTCCGGTGAAAATGCTTTGATAGTCTCAGCGACTAGTGTCTTGCGTTTCTCCCAGTGATTTTCGCCATCCTTCGCACTCCCATAGCGAATGTTGAAGCTCATCACTTTCACGTCGTCCGCCACCGCTGCAGCCGATGTGAGACAGGAGATTAAGAGGCCGGCAAGGACAAGGTGTCGGCGGGCCCAAACATTCCGAAATGGACGAGCATTTCGAAGTGAATAAGGGGTAATGGCAGATAACTTCATAGCAAGGGCTCACATGGTGAAGCGGGAAAGGAAAGGCGGCGCACAGGCTGTTAATCTAATCCACTTTGCGGGCGGCATGGTGGGACGTGTGCCCGCAAAGAACCTGCCTGCGTCACGGGCCCGGCAGTCACCGCGTTAGCGGTTTCTGCAGCGGCCGGCCGATCCATCACAGCCTCTGAACTCTACTTTTCCATCGGGGGGGTATCTTGTGCAAAATGGCTGCGGTTGATTGACTCCCACCACTGAAGCGAATACGCTTATAGCGAGTCCTGTCGTCCCTGAGCACGTGTTGATGTTGCGATTTTTCCCACTCGCCGTATTTTTTGCCGTCTTGCTGGGGGTGTGTACGCCCCTGTCGGTTCAGGCGAGTTGTGGTGATTGGTTGCAGCACGCGGCATCGCCCGGCGATACGGACACCATGGGTGCCGATCGGACTCCTCCGCCGATGGCACCCTGCCACGGCCCCCAGTGTCGGCAGTCACCCCGCGACCCTGGCCCGTTACCAGCAAGTCCGAGTGTCGAGCGGCATCATCATGATGCGGCGTGGTTGCGTCAGGCCGGTGTAGCGGCCGACCTACTCGACGCCGAATGGTTCGTCGCCGACAGGTTGTTTCTGCCGGATGGCTATCGAATGGGGATCGAGCGGCCTCCGCAGTCTTAGTGAGAAGGCTGTACTGCGGCGTCACGTGATCTGCAACTCAGCGCACGCGCGTGATGCTCGTTGGACGGGGTGCCCAATCGCTACCTCCCGCGTGGCCTGGTTGGGCTCGCGGTTCAAGCGAGGCGATCCGATGCACGTCGGGTGAGGTGCCGCAGTGCGTGGACGAGGCGCGCCTTTCGTTTGGAAGTCCTGCGTTCTCTGTGCTCCTGAGGTGTGGATCTGAACCTCCATGCCGAGATCGATGTGGGCGGTGACGCTCACGCCAAGCAGCAGTGATCCATTGGTAATTCTGCGCTGTCATTCTCACTTATCTCACTAGGACCCTTCTATGTCATCCGTTTCCACTACGGGTACCGCTGCGCCGGTGCCGCGTAAGAAATACGTGCGCGCCGTCGGGCCACGACTGCGCAAACTGCTCTATTTTATTTTCGTTCTCGTTGCCCTCTTGTTCGCCAACTCTGGGTATCTCTCGATTTTCACATTCCTCGAATGGTTTAGTGGAAAGACGTACCAAGACTTCTTTTACCAATACATGTTCCTAGCACACTTAGTGCTTGGCCTGCTCCTGATTTTGCCGCTTGTCATTTTTGGCTTGGTGCACACGTGGAATACCAAGGACCGCCGCAACCGCCGCGCCGTCAGGATTGGTTATGTTTTGCTGGGCGTCAGTATGGCAATTCTTGTCACGGGCATTTTACTGGTCCGCATCGGTGGGTTCGATCTTAAACAGCCCTTGGCCCGTAATACCGTGTATTGGTTGCATGTGGCCTGCCCGCTGGCCGCCGTCTGGCTGTACTGGTTACACCGTTTGGCAGGCCCCAGGATCAAGTGGCGGATTGGAATGAGTTTCGCCGCTGTGGCGGTCGCAGCTATCGCGGTGATGGTGGTATTGCAGATGCAGGACCCCCGGCAATGGAACGCGATCGGACCTGACTCTGGCGTGCAGTACTTTGAGCCATCACTAGCTCGTACTGCCAGCGGCAACTTCATTCCCGCTGAAGCGATGATGAACGACGACTATTGCTTGAAATGCCACGCTGATATCCACCGGGATTGGCAGGAGAGCGTCCACCACTTCAGCTCCTTTAACAACGAACCCTATCTAGCGAGCGTGAGTGCCACTCGAGCGATGTCGCTTGAGCGAGATGGGTCCGTGCAAGCATCCCGGTGGTGCGCGGGCTGCCACGATCCGGTCCCGTTTTTCTCGGGTGCATTCGATGACCCCGAATTTGACATGCTCAAACACCCCACCGCGCGAGCCGGCATCACGTGCACAGTCTGCCACACGATTACGAACGTTAACAGCGTGCGAGGCAACGCGGACTACACCATCGAGGAGCCGCTGCACTATCCATTTGCAAACAGCGAAAATGCTGCGCTGCAGTGGATCAACAACCAGCTCGTCAAAGCCAAGCCGTCATTTCACAAGAAGACCTTCCTGAAGCCCTTTCACAAAACTGCTGAATTTTGCTCGACTTGTCATAAAGTGCATCTGCCGATGGCCCTCAACGGATACAAAGAGTTTTTAAGAGGGCAAAACCATTACGATCCGTACCTGTTCAGTGGTGTCTCTGGCCACGGCGCGAGAAGCTTTTATTATCCACCCAAGGCAGTTGATAATTGCAACGAGTGCCACATGCCACTAGTCGCCTCGGACGACTTTGGCGCAAAACATTTTGATGGTGCCGCCGAGTTGAGCGTTCACGATCACATGTTTCCTTCTGCCAATACGGGCATCGCTTGGCTGCGAGATCGCGATGACATCATCGCCATCCATCAGGAGTACCTGCAAGACATCGTACGCGTTGACATCTTTGGTATCCGCGAAGGTGGGGAAATTGATGGTGAGTTGATTGCGCCGCTGCGTCCGCAGGTCCCTACTATGAAACCGGGTGGAAGGTACCTGATTGAATCTGTGGTCCGCACACTCAAACTGGGACACCTCTTTACCCAGGGAACGGTCGATAGCAACGAGGTCTGGCTGCAGGTGAATGTTACCAGTGGAGATCGCGTGATCGGACGCAGCGGAATGATCGATCCCGAGAATGGCAATGAAGTCGACCCCTGGTCGCACTTCATTAACGTATTCATGCTCGACAAAGATGGGAATCGGATCAGCCGACGCAATCCCGAGAACATTTTCACGCCTCTGTACAACCATCAAATCCCCCCCGGCGCAGGCCAGACGGTTCACTTTGAATTGGAAGTGCCCGACGATGTGACCGAGCCGATCCAGGTCGAGTTAAAACTTCTTTACCGCAAATTTGACACGGAGTACATGGACTTTGTCGCGAAAACGAATGCGGATTTGGGCCAGCCGATCCGCGGGTATGAAGCCGGCAAGAGATATGTCAATAATCTGCCTATCACGACGATGGCCGTCGACACGGTTGAGTTTCCGGTTGAGTCTGCAGACGCTGACGCTAACCGGACTGTTCAGAATCCGGATCGCGACATCCCCCAGTGGCAGCGTTGGAACGATTATGGGATCGGGTTGTTGCTCAAGGGGAAGGCTGAACTGCGGCAGGCCGAAGAGGCGTTCACGCAGGTCGAGAAACTCGGTCGCTACGACGGGCCATTGAACTTGGCACGCGTATTGAATTCGGAAGGACGGCTGGACGAAGCGGTCGATGCGCTGCAGCGGGCTGCCGAGTACCAAGACACCGCAGGCTTCCCTCGTTGGACCTGGGCGTGGCTCTCCGGCGACGTCAACGCCCAACAGGGCCGGCTCGAGGAAGCTGAGCAGAATCTGCGCAGTGTGCTGGACGATAACACTGCCGAGATGCAGAAACGCGGTTTCGACTTCAGTATCGATATCGTGGTCATCAATCTCCTCGGTCGGACGCTGTTTGACCTCGGCAACGTCCGCGAGCGTCAACAACGTCCTGAGGAAAGTATCCTGTACTTCCGCGAAGCCGTCGCTCAGTTCGAGAAGACGCTGACGATCGATCCTGAAGACGTGTCCGCGCATCATAATTTACAACTGCTCTTCGAAAAACTCGGTGACCATGAACAGGCCGAAGTGCAACGCAAGTTGCACCAGCTGTACAAGCCTGACGACAACGCCGCCGGCCGAGCGATTCGTTTAGCCCGAGAAAAGTATCCGGCCGCCAACCACGCAGCCGAAGCCGTGGTGAAGTATTCCCTGAACCGAGACCTGCCAGCCGCCCGCCAGGACGATCCGCAGGATGGGTCGAAAGAGAAAATAAATGAAACGCAAGCAACCGCGACGGATACCCCAAAGGAGGTCAACGATGTCCAGTAAACGACGAGTCAAGGAACGTGCGGTGATTCAAGATTCGAACCGCCATCGGGCGAGCGGTCCCGACGAAGTCGATGAGAGTGAGCTTCGTGATGATGCGGCCATTGGCCGTGCGATGCGGGGCTCCTTGATCGTCTTGGGATGTTTGGTCGTGGCAGGGGCAGCCGTTGCCTACGCATTATCACGTCCAGAGCCAGCCCTGCCGGTGCGTGAATCGGAACTTGCTGCGGTGGAGATGAGGGCACTGCCGACGGTCGAATTGCCGACAGCCAAGTTTACGGACATCACCGAGCAGGCTGGAATTGATTTCGTGCACAATAATGGTGCGATCGGCGACAAGCTGCTTCCGGAGACGATGGGTGGTGGTGCCGCTTTCTTTGATTTCGACAGCGACGGTGATCAAGACCTGCTCATGGTCAATTCGAAAGATTGGCCGTGGGACGATGCCAGCGACCGATCCGGCACGTCGTCGCTGTACCGTAACGAAGGCGGACAATTCATTGACGTCACGTCAGGTTCGGGGCTCGACGTGCCGCTCTACGGCATGGGAGCTGCGGTTGGCGATTTTGACAACGATGGCCTCGTCGACGTATTCATCACGGCGGTTGGCGAGAACCGGCTCTTTCGCAACCGCGGTGATGGCAAGTTCGAGGATGTCACTGCGGCCGCAGGCGTCGGTGGTGATGAGGATCGTTGGAGTAGTAGCACGGGCTGGTTTGACTTTGACAACGATGGTGACCTGGACTTGTTCGTTTGCAACTACGTCAGCTGGAGTCGTGAGTATGACCAGTCGCAGGGCTTTCAGCTTGTCGGCGGAGGACGCGCCTATGGACGTCCGCAGAATTTTGAAGGTTCCTACCCGTATTTGTATCGCAACGAGGGCGATGGCAAATTCACAGATGTTTCGGAATCCTCGGGCGTGCAGATTCGAAATCCAGCGACAGGAGTGCCCCTTTCGAAATCGCTGGGATTGGCGATCTGCGATTTTGACAACAACGGTACGCTGGATTTGATCGTGGCCAATGACACCGTGCAGAATCTCCTGCTGCGCAACGATGGGAATGGCCATTTCACCGAAATGGGCGCGCTCGCCGGGATCGCATTTGATTCCACCGGCGCCGCCCGCGGGGCGATGGGGATCGATGTCACGTCGTTCCGCGACCGTCGTGCAATGGCCGTTGCCATTGGAAACTTTTCCAACGAAATGACCGCACTGTATGTCACCAAAGCCGGACAGATGCAGTTCTTCGATGAGGCACTTTCGACAGGGTTGGGACCGAGTACGCGACTGCTGCTCACCTTCGGGCTGGCCTATCTGGACTTCGATCTCGATGGACGCCTCGATTTATTCTGCGCCAATGGGCATTTGGAAGAAGACATCAATCGGGTCCAGCCAAGCCAACATTATGAACAGCCGCCACAATTGTTTTGGAATGCGGGTCCCGAGTTCGGCACCGAGTTCCTGGCGATGGGAGAACCGCAGGTCGGCCCCGATCTGCTCAAACCAATGGCAGGCCGTGGCGCTACCTTTGCCGACATCGACGACGACGGCGATCTCGACGTTTTAATCACAGCGAGTGGGCGTGCACCACGACTGCTCCGCAATGATCAAGAGCTGGGGCACCATTGGTTGCGGATTAAACTGGTAGGTGATGCAAAGCTTTGCAACCGCGACGCTATCGGTGCCTGGGTGGAAGTCGCGGTGGGAGATGAGGTGCTGTCAAAGCAAGTCATGCCGACACGCAGTTACCTCTCCCAAGTCGAATTGCCACTGACGTTTGGTCTCGGTGAGTCCGACAACGTGAAAAACGTGACTGTCCAGTGGCCCGATGGCGAACGTGTTGAGCTCGGCCCCCTCGCGGTGGATCAAACGCACGTGATCGAGCGTTGATACCGAAACGTCCCGTCAATGCTGACCGTCGCGAGTCTCTCACATGAGGCAACCGCACCTGAGCTGACACTGATCGCGTGAAAGACCGCTCTGCACAGCAGCCTGCTGTGCAGGCGGAATTGGATTCGCAGCATCTCAGTGGCCAAGTGCCAAATACCAAGCTGGCATGGTAGGAGGTGCCGGGCAGCGACTTACACCCCGGTCAGTACGCCATCGCCGCAGAAATCGGGATTGCCGAAGGAAGGTTGTGGGAAACCCATGCGCTCGGCGAGTGTCATCAAGAATCGGTTGTGCGATGTTTTCTTGAAATCGATGGCGCGATTGCCACGAATTCCGAGCCCACCGCCCACCAACACAAAGGGGATGTTGTTGCGGGTGTGCGAGTTGCCTTTGCCGAGTTCGTTCGTCCACACGATGGTCGTGTGATCGAGCATGGAGCCTTCGCCGCCCGGTTCCGGTGTTTCCTGCAATCGCTTGGCCAGATGAGCGACCTGCTCACAATACCAAGTATTGATCTTGATTAATTTCTCATAGGAGTCTTCATTGCTATCGGGTTCGTGCGACAACGCGTGGTGGCCTTCGTCGATGTCGAGCCAACGCATTTTGGCACTGCCGACGCTATTGGTGATTTGGAAGGTAGCGATGCGGGCAAAGTCTGCAGCAAACGAATTGACCAGCAGTTCGATCTGCATCCGCGTGATCTGAGGCATATTGTCGTTTTGGTCTTCCACGTTCGGTGGCAGTTCAGGCACTGCGTGACCAATCGCGTCTGACTTAGCTGCTAACTCGACCTGCAGATCTTTTTCAACTTTACGCACCAACGCCTGGTGCTGTTGCAGCAGCTGACGGTCTTCCACACTGACCATCTTTTCGAGCGTGCGGAAGTCATCGGTCAGGTCATCGAGGACGCTGGCGAGCAATTCACGATTTTTGGCTTGGCCATACAATTTATCAAACATCTTGTACGGATCGTCGATCGGAGCGACCGGTTGGTTCGGCCCGCTGTAGGACATCCGCGTCCAGGTGTCGGCGCGATCGGGTACCATCACACCGAATTCTAAAGACCCGAACCGCGTTCGGGTCTTTGCATCAGCTTGCAATTGATTCTTCAAAAACTGGTCAATGCTGATGCCCTGCGACCAGCCCGCCGGAGTGTCGCTGCCGCCCTGAATGTCGCCCGGAAACAGCTCCACACCAGTCAATAGACAACCGATGCCACGCATGTGTCCATCGCCATCGCCTTGGATCTGATTGCAGAGTCCATGCATGGTGACGGTTTGGTCGCGGAACGGTTCGAGCGGTTTAAGAATCCGCTTGAACTCCAATTCACCTTCATTCTCCTTTTTGTCGACGGTCGGCCAAAAGTGATCAGGGATCACTCCATTGGGACTGAACACGAACACCAATCGTTGGCGGTTGGTTGATTCAGCACCCCATGCGAGGCTGGGCAGGTTCATCGCAAAGTGAGCCGCAGCGGCACTGATACCGGTTTGCTGAAGAAAGCGTCGTCGTGAGGTGGGCATGGTTGGGCGGGGGAGAGGGGGAGGTGGGAGAGAATGCTGAATGCAGGAGCCGTGTGGGTTAGCGTCCAGGTGGCCCGTATCGGCCTGCCAAACGCAATTGTTTCCGTCGTCTCTAGGAAAGGGTGATGTGGACGCTATTGGGGCGCAGGGCGGGAACTGATTACGGCGATTTCAACCAGAAGTTCACGGATGTTAAAGTGAGAGTCTTGGAACTGTTGAGTGAGTTTTTCGAGTTGGTCGGTGCCGTAGGCGGCAATCGGTTGTTTGACGAAGTACTGGAACACTCGTTCCACAAAGGCTGACTGAGCGTCGGTGCTGTGGGCGACGTAATCACCGAGTTGCCGCGCCGATTCAAACTCAACGTGTTCATCAGCTTGAGAGACGTATCCCCCCTGGGCATTGATCGGTCGATCACCCTCCATCATACGGTAATGCCCGACCGCGTCAAAGTTTTCGAGGGCAAAGCCGAGTGGATTGATTTTTGAGTGACAGGTCTGGCAGCTATCTGGGCTGGTCTGCAGTTCCACTCGCTGGCGGGTGGTGAGGTCTGGGTGCAGGTCGGGGCTGAGTGGCGTGAACGCTGAGTTTGGTGGCCGGAGCACGCGTCCCATGACATGTCGGACCAAGAACACGCCCCGATGAATAGGCGAGGTCGTCCGGTGATGGGCGAGTTTCGCCATGACGAGGGGATGGGTGAGCACACCTACGTGAACCTCTGCGTCGGAGACACTTCGCGACATGTCGCTGGCCCAGGCGACGTTGGCTGCCTTTGCGGCTGCCGGATCGCTATCATCGGCTTGCCATTTTTCGCCATAGAAATCTGCCAGTCGAGGTGTGGTAAGCGTCCAATCGGCAGCCACCAATTGACGATAGTCGCTCGCCTCGCTCCACACGACCGCGTCGATGAACGCGTCGAGCGAGCTTCTCAGATCGCTGACCACTTCGGCGTTAAATCCAGGGAATTCCTCCTCATCTTTTCGCAAGTCGTCGGCGGACGAGATTTCTAACCAGTGATGAAACATCTCGCGAAGTTTCGCTCGCGTGCGGGCATCATCGACGAGTACCCTAGCTAAATTACGTCGTCCATCTTCGTCTGTTGAAGGTGTTTTGCGGATCTGATCGATCAGCCAACCGTCAGCGGGCAGAGAGTCGAATAACGTCAACGCAATCCGGTTGGCTGCTCGCTGGGACTCCGTGCGGTCAGCATCCAACGTCGGATACAAGAACCGGGGCGACTTCAGGGCCAACAGAATGGCATGCCGAATCTGCTCGGTTTCGTCGACATGAGACGTCATCGCGATATCAATGATGCGGTCCGCAGCTACTTGGTCGGGGACGCCACGATGCGCCACCGCGATCAGTTCAGTGAGAAACTGCTGGAACAGTTTTTTGTGACCGATCTTTTCTCGCTTATGCTGGTTTCGATAGTCGGGCCACAATTCTTCGCAGACCGAATCTGCAAATTCCAACTCCGCCGATGTCACCGCCTCGTCCCAGACTGGATCGACCGAAATACCGCGTGGGAATCCGTAGGTGCGATCATCCGGCGGCATGCTTGTTTCTAAACGCAAAGCTGCGGGAACCCAGCCCGGCACCAAATTCCGTGCCGGTAAAATCTGTTCGACGCCACCGGGCGGTACCCATGACAGTGAAATACTCGCGGGTGGGGTTTCACCCTTGCGTTTTCGCTGGTTCAGATCGATCTTGATCGGATAGGTTCGACCGCCGGTCAGCAACATGGAACGACGGAACTCGTTGCGTCCAGCCGATTGTACGTGGTTGTCGATGAGCTGATTGCGATCGTGCCCAAACGAGCATGTGAACGATGTGGTGCTGCGAACGACAATCTCGTACCTGCCGGTCTCTTCGATTCGCACCCCGCCCTGCCAATGCGCGTGGAATTCTTCGCCATTGATTCCTGCATCGCTGCCGTCGGCATGCTGGGGCCCGTGGAGTTCGAAGTCGAAATCCAGCACAGGATCAATGCGTTCGATCTTTCGGTTTTCATCATCCCACTTCGTGCCTGTATAGTACTTCCCCTCCAAGCCCTGCTGCGACGTTCGCTCTTCCCACTTATCACGGCGGATGTTGGCAAACCGTCCGTACAAATCCGACAGACTGTTGCGGAGTTGGTCGCCCGTCAATCGCTGCAGAGCCAGTTGGGGTGGGCGATTTCGAAGTTGAGCGGCCTCGCTGTAGAACGTGTGGTGGATGTAGGCGGCGACCGCCTCGGCATCGGCGCCAACGCACTGATCGGGATCTTCCTCGGGCATCGTATCAGTGATGATTTCAGCCAGTTCACCAATGGACGCGTCGCCGGTCAGCGGATCAGGGTAGTAGTCGGCGGTGCCCTCACCATGTTCGCCATGACAGCTGGCGCAGTTTGCAGCAAAAATGGCGCCGCCAGCTTTTAGGAGCATCTCAGGAGCTTCGTCGTTGCCACTGCTAGGATCTGCACCCACGGCGAGATCTCGCGCCAGCGGATGGATCACGAGCGACAAAACGATCGCTAGTAGGGTGAAGGGGGGCAATTTCATGGCGCATCATCCGCCGTGGCCATCGCAATCGATAGCGGTGCGGAGTTTTCTCAGGCGGGGGAGAAGGAGGTGGGGGCGTCAGAGGTGGGAGGGCTCTATTCTACGCACTTGGTGCCAAAAAGCCAAATGCCTGTCAATTTGTCGGGGGTAGCTTGGGACCATCATCCCGAGCGAGCGCCGACTCACCGAAACGAGATCGCGGACGCGTCAATGGCCTGATCCTCCTGTTCTACAAGTGAAATCAGACTAAATTTGCCGTTTTCACTTCACTCTAGGATGGGGGCGGAAGACGATTCCGTCGGATTGATAGCATTTTTAAATTGAATGTAGCAGTGTTTCCTGAGTGGAGAAAAAGGGGCCATCCGGGATTATCGTGGGCAGATCCAGCATGTTGGATTTGGGAGGCATGGCGGTGGCGTCCGAAACGAGGGAGGGCGTAGCAGAAATAACGCTGAAGGCAGTCCCAGCCTAAGACACTTTTCGGGTCGTGTGCAACCAAGATATTGCTTGGCAAATCGCTCAGCGACTGAGCTTACTTGCACCTCTTCCGCACGCGAAACGAGATCGGTTGACATTGGCCTGGAGAATTTCGGACGCCACCGCGATGTCTTAAGAATCCCCCACACTTGGCTCACCGCTGCGAAACCCACGATAAATTCGAATGGGCCCTAAAAAGCCTTCTGCGAACGCTTTAGTCGGATGAGCCTGAATTTGTCCGCTGATTTAAAGACCGCGACACTCCGACTGCGCGGATCAATCAACCACACGAACTCGACCCCAGCGTGAAAATACTCCCCACGTTTTCTGGCCATTTCGCCTCGCGTGTTGCCCTGGCTGAGCACTTCAATCACGAAATTGGGAACCAGGTCGGGGATAGGACGTTCAGGCACGCGTCCTCCCGGCAACCGTGACCAATTCACGAAAGCCACATCTGGACCTCGGACGGTATTGTATCCGCGACATCGTCATTCTGCGAACGCCTTGAGAATCCAATGCATGTGACGAGTAAAGCCAGCTGACCCTTGCCTGTCCCTCATTCACTCTGTTGGTCCGGTCAACGAGTTGCTTGCTCGAATACAAAGGCCCCTAGCTTTGACACGGTCAAAATATCGGCGTGACCGTCGCCGGTCACGTCAGCGGCAATGACTTGCGTCCCCACTCCGCTGCGGTCGTCTATCCGGTGGGGCTCAAATCGGATTTCCGATTGAGCGTCACGGGTCCAACGAAACCAGTACAAGACCGGCGGTGCCTGCGGTTCGATGTCGCCCGTGGGACCGTGCGCCCACATCCGCTTGCCGGTCACGATATCGACATG
This sequence comes from Allorhodopirellula heiligendammensis, assembly GCF_007860105.1. Classification (NCBI taxonomy): domain Bacteria; kingdom Pseudomonadati; phylum Planctomycetota; class Planctomycetia; order Pirellulales; family Pirellulaceae; genus Allorhodopirellula; species Allorhodopirellula heiligendammensis. The sequence goes on along the minus strand of NZ_SJPU01000001.1, from coordinate 1,806,007 downwards.
TCCGTCCCCGTCGACGTCTGCCAGATCCAATGCGTGAGGCTGTGAGAAGGCAACACCGAACTGAGCCTCCTCTTCACGACTGCCCATGATGAGGTGTTTGACAAAGTCTGTTTCGCCATTCGTTTTGACTTGTTCGAACCACGCCAATCCCCACCCGTGAGCGTTGAGGCTGGTGATGACATCGTTGTCACCGTCCTGATCGACGTCGCTTGCAAACATTTGTGCTCCGCCCGTTTCACCGAACCGAAATTCGTGAAATGGCCACATCTGCATTGCGTCTGCGGGTTGTTCGAACCATCCATCGTTAATGATCAAGTCACGACGCCCGTCGCCATTGATATCGCCCACGCCTGTCCCGTGATAAAACTGTTTCCAGTCGCCCTGCTCGGAAATGGGATGGAAACGCCATGGTTGTTTGGAATCCGTGCTCACCGGAGCGACCCATCCCCACCGTCCTTGCCAGTGAGTGATCAGCTCAAGCGTTCCATCGCGGTTGATGTCGATGAGAGTTGGGGATTCGCCTTGAATCTTTTCAAAAACGAAATGCTTTTCCCATACACCGCCGTCGGCTCCCGGGTTTTGATACCAGTAGGCGGCGTGTTTGTGGATGCGTCCTAAAACCAACACATCGGGCCACGTGTCGTCGTTGAAGTCGGCGACGAACGAGAACATGCTGTCGGTTGGACTCGGTTCTCGTGGCTGCACAACGGGTTGGTAGATCGCGTGTTTCTTTTGGAACTCCGGCCCCTGATACCAAAACGGTCCAGCTACGATGTCTGCAACGCCATCCTGGTTGAAGTCGCCGTGGTTAATACCGTCGCAATAGTAATCGGAGGTGAGTGGGTGGCGAGCGAACGTCGGTGGCGACACGTCTTCGGCGAAAGAGTCAAAGCAGAATAGAACCACGATCGAAAATGCGGAACTGAAACGTACAAGGAGCGAGATAAGCTCTGAAAGGAAGTTCATGAAATTGACTCGGCCTCGATGAGGTGCATACCGACACTTCAATTACGGTTCGATGGGGAACTGAAACTCGCTGACCTTCTGACCGGTCACACTACGATGACAGATCGTTAGCGTCGAGGTTTCGTCTTTGTCGCCTGAATACTTCAACTCGCCCGATAGGAATCCGCCATCGACGCGGAGGAAGCGGTGGACCGGACGCTCATCACCGGGTTTCCAACCGAATTGATGTTTGTCGCTACCCGGTCCACACCCGAATTCCCACAGGTTTGTCTGTTCGTCGACCGACGCGTATTGCCAGTGGCGGTCTCCGCAGAAGACGATTGCCCCTGGAGTCGCCGACAGCTTCGTGCGTAGCTGGTCGCCTTCGTAAGCGAAAATGTCGTTGGCGTGATTGTCTTTCTTGTTGGCGCGATCTGGACCCACAATGGGAGTTGGGCTGCAAATCAATTTGAATTTGGCATCGGATTCTTCCAGTGTTTTGAACAGCCACGCTTTTTGTTTCTTGCCCAGGATCGATTTCTCCGGTCCATCCGGCATATCGTTGCGGCTGCGATAGTCGCGGCCTTCAAGAATCCAGATTTGCAAGTCACGTCCCCAGCGTATTGTCTTGTAACGCTCGTTTTTGGTGGGGAACTGCTCTTCATTGAATAACTTGACACCCTCTTCAAACGTCACTGCTCCATAGGATTGGCCGGGCCATGAATCGTTGGCGAGCGTGTCATGATCGTCTTTGATGAAATAAGAGGTTGTTCGATTGTAGAAATCGCGGTTGCTCGGAAGCGAGAAAATCCGTCCCCACTTGAACCGCATCAGCGACTTAGTCAGCGCCCATGGAGCCGGTTTATCGTAATACTCAATGTCGCCTTCATGGACGATGAAGTCAGGTTTGAATTTGTTCATCGCAGGATAGATTTGATGACCCTGGAGGCCATCATCGCGGCGAATGAAGTCGTGACAAGTTGTGATGCAGAACTGAAGGTTCTGCGGATTCTCTTCTGGGGGAGCTGTTCGAAACGCACCACGCACGACTGCCGATGCCTGACCCTCGAGCGTTTGTGCCTCGACAACGGTTCCATATTCCGTATTTGGCTTGAGCCCTTCGATCTTCCACTGGGCCGTGAAATCGCTCTCGGCAGAGGTTGTAATCCACCGTGTCTGCTTCGCGGCATGCCGCTGCTTGATCGGGAAGTAGGTCAGTCGAGCACGCCCTGCCGCCCCGGGACATGCGCCAAACATCTCATCCAATGTCGTTCCTTCGGGAAGTTGCACGCTGAGCAATTTGTCTGCGTCCGTCTGCTTGGCGAGCTGCCCTGCAAGTTTCTGGTCAATATCGACGAACTGCTTTCCCTCAGTCAGCATCTCGGAGTTCCGCGTGGTCCGGGTCCAAATCACGATGCTGTGTTGGTCGGCCCAGCCATTGCGTGTTGCGTTTGCCAAAAACGGCCCTGTCCGAGGCGGGGTATCAGTTGGCGGCGCGTCCAGCGGGATAAATTGAAAATCTTTGTAGGTAACCTTGCCGCCATGATCAGTCAACATGAATCGGTCTCCCACTTGAGGACGCCCGAAATCAACGCTGCCACCAAACTTACTGAGTGCGACGATCGTGTCCCACTCGGGCCCGACTGTGGTGGCCGACGCGACCCGTTCACCGTTGAGATAATGCTCAATCTGGTCGCCGAGGGCGATAATCTTAGAACTGTTCCACTGGCCCGGGGGGTGTAGCGTTTTCTGACGTTGGGGTTCAACCAGATCATAGATCGACGCCGTGGAACCCTTCGACGTGCTATGGGGCTCACTGTCAATGATCTGATACTCGATACCGAGCATGCTGTTGTTGAAGAGTTCTTTACCGAATTTTCGGACTCGGTATTTGATGCCACTGTTGACGCCTGCCTCAATTCTCCACTGCCAGGAAAGTTCAAAGTTGGGTGGCATCGGTTGGGTGACGATGCTGCCACCCTGGCGTGGCTTCGCAAGCGTGATTTCGCCGTTCTGAAATTGCCAACCATCGGAGACAGGCGTACCGCGAGTGGTCTGCCAAAAGCCGCGTCGCGCCCAGTTCGCGTTCTGCTCGGGAGTAATCTGCGGGCTCGTGCCGTCTTGAGCATGCGACTGCTGCAGGTCGACAGTGAAGGCCGCGACTAAGCAAAATAGAATCCGAAATACGGTCATCATACGAGTCTCATTCAGAATCGCGTCCAGAGGTGATCAAGTGCAGATCGTAAGCTAATCGTGAGGGAGAGTGTTGTCGCCCAGAGGAAATTGCATTTCAAATTGCTCGACGATTTCCCTTCCTTGGGCCGGTTCGTAATTGAGACGAAGCGGACCGGCGGTTCGCGGTCAAATCGTTGCATTTGCCCGGGAGTCCAAGAGATTCCCAAGAGTCCAAAGCATGTTTCGGCCATATCACGACTAGGTCGGCCCGAACCTCCCTGCCCAGTCGCTTGTTGAACTCAGCGATCGGTCCGCTGAGCATTCGTGACGTTGGCGTCGCTGTTGGCATCTGAGGACCGATAGTACTCTGCGGGGCACCGCGTTTTAACAAGTGGCACATGAAGGAATGATGCGATCTCCTGCGCCAACTGTGCGTCGGGGTTGCCCAGCAGATGGAATCGCTGAAGCGAACCCTCGCAATTTGCCAGCAGGTTCAGGTCCGTGTCGCTCGATGATCGAGTCGGGTGAGGAATCGAAACGCAACATGGGGCCGAAGGCGTCGATCCACTGGGGTGGCCAAGTCGTGGCGGTATCGGTGGGGCTATCGCTCGTCATTTGACGTTCCTTTGGAGTTTCATCGCGCCTCTGGAGTTTCATCGCGGGCGGTTATTTTCGGGCCTGACGCTATTTTGGCAGATGCGTACCAGCAGCGCGCCATGAACCGGCGTGTTGCTCCGCGAGGCTCTGTGTGGGAGTTCTCGCGGGATCTGGTCAGATGGCGGGGTGATCAATCTTGACCCAGTTTGCCAAATCGTTAGAATCCATGCGGTGTGGCAAGCCAGTGAAGACAGGGTGCCTGCAGGTTGAGCGAGGTATACGCCCGTTTAAGCGGTTTGCATGCTCTGCAAGCATTTAGGGACACTTGCTCGACTGCATGGCATAAGTGCTAGTGCATCGTGCCCGTGGTTTTGCTAAATGAAGTGACGCAGTGAAGGTGGGAGACCTAAGCCTTCACTATATTTTAGGTAATGGTACTACCCCACAGGGAGGATGGTTCCGGCCATGACCAAGAAAACTGTATTTACGACTGGCGAAGCTGCAAAAATTTGCAAAGTAAGCCAGCAAACGATCATCCGCTGCTTCGACAACGGGTCGCTCAAGGGCTTTCGAGTTCCCGGTAGCAAGTTCCGCCGCATTCCTCGTGAACAACTGTATATGTTCATGAAGGACAATGGTATTCCTACCGACGCTCTGGAAAGCGGCAAGAAAAAATTACTGATCGTCGACGATGACCAAGATCTCGTCGACTTGATGCAAGACGGTTTCCAACGCGACGGTCGTTTCGAGATTCGCACGGCCAACAATGGCTTTGACGCCGGGATGGGTGTGAAGGAGTTTCGCCCGGATCTCGTGGTACTCGACGTGATGTTACCCGACATCAATGGCAAGGAAGTCTGCCAGCGGGTGCGCAGCGATCCATCGATGGACACGGTGAAAATCTTGTGCATTTCGGGGATGGTCGAGCACAGCAAGGTGGATGGATTGAAAGCCGCTGGTGCAAACGATTTCATGCAAAAGCCGTTTTCAATTGACGACCTGGTCATGCGAGCTTGTGAATTGCTCGACATCGATCGTGGCGTGAATGGCTAATGCCTGCGACGACGCGTTACTCCGGATGGTTACCACCCATCCGCGATGGCGGCAGCACTGGTTGGCTGGCGTTCAAGACGACGTCATTTGCTGCGATCAATGGCGCTGTCGCCTGTGAGCCGGCGGTGTCGGCTGGGGATTCACTACGCCGATCGTTAGCGAACGATCCGGCACTGTTCATGTTCACACTCGCAGCCGCGTCCTGTGATGGTGTCTGCTGCGCTGGATCGACCACGCTCACGCAGTTGGGCGATTGGTGGTGTCGGCATGGACGTTCATTATGGCGTGACACGGACTGGTTGGCTGCACCAATGGGCGCGGCCGCGACAGATCAGCTGTCACGTTTGGCCGAGCTCGATGACTATTTTCAATTGCTCCCGCGCGGCCGATGGATTAGCGAGGCAGACTTATGGTTTACGGCGATCGGTATTCGAAATCCACTTGCTGATTCGGTTGAGTTAGACGGAGATTCCGGCGAGGACTCGCGGTTTGCTGTTGAGGAGTTCGCCGACGCGCACCTCGCGATCGCTTCGCAGATTCGCAGTGATGACAATCAACACGTTCGTAATGAGATGTTTGCTGTCGCGGTCGAAACCGCGAAACGCGAACTCGCTCATTCACTGGCGTACGGCTTGAGTCATGAGATAAACAACCCGCTGGCAAATATCTCCACTCGCGCTCAAGCGTTGCAGACACGCGTAACTGCTGAGCTCTCGGATTCGGTGCAACGGATTGTAGACCAGACGTCGCGCGCTCATGCCATGATTGCGGATCTCATGTTCTACGCCAATCCGACGCCGATCCAGCCCAGCGAGTTTGATCTCAGAGAGCGGGTGGAATTGGTCATCTCGTCCCTGGCGGAAATTGCCGAGCGTTTGGGCGTAGATATTCAATTGGCCGGCGCGGTCGATGGTGCACCGATGTCGGTGACGGGCGATGCCGAGATGATCGGCGAAGCAATCGCAGCCTTGGTCCGCAATTCGATCGAAGCGATCGGTATTGATGGAACTATTCGCATCGATGTGACGCAAGATCGTGCTCAAGTGCAGATTTCGGTTGCCGACAGTGGCCCGGGAATTTCTGCGAACGCTGCGAAAATGGCGATGTCCCCGTACTACTCTGGCCGCGAAGCGGGGCGCGGACTCGGTCTCGGATTGTGCCGCGCCGACCGAATCGTGCGCTTGCATGGCGGATCCCTCCAATTGACGCCAGCCTTGGCGGGCTGTGTCGCGACGATTGTGATTCCGTTGGGGAATTAGCGGCGATGAACTAGATTGACACCCTTCGGAAAAAAAACATTAATTTTTCGTTGACAATTCGATTCCGCCCTCCCCCAGGGGGTTCTTCACGGAATTTAGTGGCACGCTACCTTCACAAAAACGCACTATTAAAATTTGTCACTCGATTGGCCATGAACATTCTCGACTTCGCAAAGCCGCTGCCTTAGCCTGCGCAGCACGCGAGACTTCGCTTGGTAGACACTCGCCCGCGACAAACCTGTCGCCCCAGCCGCCTCGGATGCGGACTTGCCTTCCATCGTGGTCAACCAAAAAGCGGTCCAAGTGATGGTTTCAAATTCCACGCGCACCTGCGTGAGTAGTTGCCGCGTGAATGCTCCTTGGATGCTCTCAGGCGTGATCGTGGAATCGACGGATTCGGCAAGTTGCTCGAGAGCATTCATCGCATTGGTGCCGCCCACGGCTGCTTGCGACTTCGCGGCGCGGCGAAAGTAATCGGCGGTACGATTGCGAGTGATCGTGGCTAACCAACTACGAAAGCTGCCTGCGTTTTTTTGTCTTTCAAAATTGCCGATCCCGCGCACTACACTGGAAAAAACTTCCTGAACCACATCGGCGGCGTCGGACATCGGCACGTGCGACGCGCGGCACCAGCGATAGACGATCGGCCCAAACGTGGTCACCAACCTGTTCCAAGCCTGCGGGTCCATGTTCTGTGCCGCAGCCAACCCACCCGTCGAAAGCGTTGGATGTTCGGAGGCACCAGAAGTTTTCTTTGAACTTGGCAAAATGCTGTCAGACGTTTGCGTTTATCTATTAGCGAAGCTCGCCTTGGAGAGTTCCCCTACCAATGTGACCGACCTTTAAGGAGAATACAATGATGACCCAAACGCCAACTCGATGCCCACCGATCCAAGTACTGCAAGACTATGTACTTGGCCGTTTGCCGGACGATGCAAGCGACGAGATGTTTACGCACGTTCGTGAGTGCGAGGCCTGTTCCGCAGAACTTGAGACAATCGATGACGGTGGGGATTCGCTGATCGGGTCTTTACATTCGCCCGATCCGTGGGTTGGATTTGCCGATGAACCCGCTTGTGATCTGGCCGTCGCCAGGCTGCTCGGCACGCTGACGACCGATCCGGCTCCTGATCTAACCCAGCCACACTTGCCGCAACGAATTGGCGTATACGAGATCCTTCGTCCGTTGGGACGAGGCGGGATGGGTCGGGTCTATTTGGCCCGCCATACCAAACTTGGACGAGAAGTCGCACTGAAAGTCTTGGCCACCCATCGCTTGGGCGATCCACAAATGGGGCAACGTTTTGAAGCCGAGATGCGGGCAGTCGGTCGCTTGAGCCATCCGAACATCGTCACCGCCCACGATGCTCGCGAGGTCGAAGGCACCGCCGTGTTGGTCACCGAGTTTATTGATGGGCTCGATCTCGGCATGTTGGTCAATACGGTCGGGCCGCTGCGAGTCGCAGATGCTTGTCAGATTGTCAGTAGGGTAGCCGTGGCTCTTGCCTATTCAAACGAACAAGGATTCGTTCACCGCGATGTCAAACCATCCAACATCATGCTCAGTCGATCGGGCGAAGTGAAGCCACTCGACCTCGGACTCGCTCGCCTTCAACATGGCGATCCCGATCAAATGGAGATCACCGGAACCGGGCAAACGATGGGCACTGCCGATTACATCTCACCGGAACAAGTCACCGACAGTCGCAGCGTCGACATCCGTGGCGACATCTATTCACTCGGGTGCACGCTTATGAAACTGCTGACGGGCGAAGCCCCCTTTGCTAACGATGCGTTTCCAACCCCGTTTGCTAAAATGACCGCCCATGTTTCCGCATCGCCGCCGCGACTAAGCGAATGGTTGCCAGATGCAGAAAAAGGGTTGGTGTCGTTAGTCGATTCGATGTTGGAAAAAGACCCCAACAAGCGACCTCAATCGCCAATGCATGTCGCCGAGCGGTTGTTGGCGTTTACCGAAGGATCGGATTTACCGCGATTAGGGACGACGGATCCGACAGGCTCAACCGAAGCGAAGACACAGCGACCCACTGCGGCACGACCGCAAGCCGAACGTCGCCGCTCCGATCGTTCATTCCTACAACGGCAATCGGTATGCCTTGGCGATCGCATCAAGCTCCGCACGGATCGGATGGGAAAAACTGTCCGAACACGTCACAATGGCCAAGCAGATTGTTGACGTGAATGGGGCACCCGCGATCGAGCTGAAGTTCGACGACCAACTGGCAAAGCAATTTGGCGAACTGACAGGCAACCATTTGCAACAACAATTGGCAATCGTTGTCGATGGGACCGTGCGTCTTGCGCCCTACGTTAGGGCCCCAATAACACGTTCGGTGCATATCACGGGAAACTTTAGCGAAGAGGAGGTTCAGGAAGCCGTGGAAAAGCTCAAACCCGCGCTTTCGCAGGCCGATCCATCGCCCATCGGTATCGACATGGATCTTGATTCCGCCAGTTTGCAAGGAATTTGGGCTGACGGTATTGCGAAGAATGGCAAGTCAAACCCTGACACGTTGATCATTTTCTATCAAAACTTCTAATATCACCTCAGCGATCCGGCGACTTTGGAGCAGTACGGACGTTTTTCAGTCGATTCAAGCCGATTGCCGAAGGAAATTATTTTTCAGCAACATTATCCGGAGCCTCTCATTCTGCGTGTCCCGTTCGAGTTTGACGGACGGCTAAAAATACTGCCTTCCAAAGAAATAAGCCAACTTGATGCAAAGCCGAATCAGGCGGAATCGAGTGGTTTGGGAAATGCACCAGTGGTAATAAGACCGCTCTTCGTCCTCGATCGTCTCGGCAATGTTCCCCTATCGCCCAAGGATATAAAGGCGATGGCCGACAAAATCGATTCTCGCTGGCTTCCGCTTGTCGTTTTGCTGAAAGAGACACCAGAGTTTTCCGCTGAGAAAATGGCTGCGTCACTGCTCTCCGCAGATGCATCTGCACAAACCGCAATCTCCTTGCGTGAAATCGGAGTTGCCTTTCACAACTTTCACGTTACCTATCGAAAAATCCCGGGCAGTCAGAACGTGCGTGAAGGAAAACGAGGCATCAACGGTGACGCGCCGTATCCGTTCAGTTGGCGAGTTGCGCTATTACCTTTCCTTGAAAATAACGACCTATTTGAGCAGTACCGATTTGATGAACCTTGGGACAGTGAGCATAACCTGACGTTGGTCGAGAAAATGCCGGACGTCTACCGTTGTCCGTTGGCGCCGCCCGATCAAGCGTCTGGCGAATCGAACTATCTCGGGTTTGCAACCGAGGACGGAGGTTTGGGGATCACTGGTCATTCGATGGCTGATTTTACCGACGGGACTTCATCCACTGCACTGATCATTGCAGCGAAGAAAAGTGTGCCATGGACCAAGCCTGTCGATATCACCAAACGGGTCGATTTGCCCGATAGCGATGTTGAACCGTTCAACGATGAATCGATTTTCATCTTAAAAGCGGATGCTACCGTGGAAAGAATGAGCCCGATCGATCGTCCGAAACTGCACAAGATGATCATTCGAAATGATGGTGAGCGAATCGAGTGAGGATTCAACAGACGTCATTTCTTTGGTCCATCCGGGTTTACCGTGGGTTTCGCCGCGGTGAGCCAAGTGTGGGGGATTCTCAAGGCATAGCGGTGGCGTCCGAAATTTTGTCACGCTGATGTCAACCGAACAGGTTTCACGTGCGGAAGAGGTGGAAGTACGCTCAGCCGCAGGGCGATTCTACAAGCAATATCCTGGTCGAACTGGACCCGAAAGGTGCCTTGGGCTGGCGGCGTCTGCGCCAGCCTTCAGCGTTATTTCTGCTACGGCCTCCTTCAATTCGGACGCCACCGCCATACCTCCAAAATCCAACATGCTGGATCTACCCACGATAATCCCGGATGGACCATTTCTTTCGGGTGGCATCACGAACGTGCGACTGAGTCATGCAGGCTTCGAACCCAATCACGATTTCATCTGCGTGCGAGACAAATTCCCATGCTGCATTGTGGATAGCCAAGCGAGCGGAGGGTTAATTGTTTATCCCGAGCCCCAACGACTTCATTACCTAAAATAAGCGAGGAAATCCGCACGGCCGACGCCCCAGTCGACATGCTGCCGTCGCTTCGTAACTTTCAAAAAAGATCAATCGACAGTCCACTACGTGGATTCACCACCGATCTGCTTGACCATTTTTTGATGTTCGAGCGTGATCTCTTTGAAGACGTCACCGACGGCTTCGTAACCCAGTTTCTCATAAAACGGTAGGGTGATGAGTCGTGCGTTGAGTGTGATTTCCTGAAACCCTCGCTCCCGCAGGTTCGCCTCGCAGTACTCCATCAAAAACCGGCCCACGCCACTGGATTGGCGGTTCGGGTGGACCGCTATCTGTCGCAGTTGGACTAGGTTCGTCGAATGGGGCCGGGCGACGAGTGTCGCGATGAGTTCATCACCTTCGGCGACGCCAAAGTGCAATTGCCCGTGCTCTCCGTCGAGTTCTTCAGCGGTCAACTTCAACCCCAGAGGTGCTCGTAGCACCTCGTGGCGGAGTTCCAACGCCGACTGATACTCAGGCGAGCACCATTCGATTTCAATGAATTTCATCGCGATTTCCGGTGGGTCAATCGTCTGTCAACTATCACTCACTCGTCGGTGACACAGCCTTCGGAGGCACTCTTGACGCTCTTGATGTATTTGTACAGCGTACCCCGCGTAGCCTTCAGGGGAGGGGCGGTCCAGGCATCGCGGCGGCGATCCATTTCGGCGCTGTCAACGTCGACATCGAGAGAGTTCGTTTCGGCGTCGATGGTGATGGTATCTCCATCTTGGATCAGCCCGATGGGTCCGCCCACTTGAGCTTCGGGGGTGATGTGTCCGACGATGAAGCCGTGACTACCGCCACTGAACCGTCCATCGGTCAGCAACGCCACATCACTGGCCAACCCCGCTCCGACAATGGCACTCGTTGGTGTCAGCATCTCCGGCATGCCAGGACCGCCCTTGGGTCCTTCGTACCGGATCACCACGACGTCGCCCTTTTGGATTTCCTTGCGTTCCAGTGCCGCCAGCATGTCTTCTTCGCTGTCGTAGACACGGGCTGGCCCTGAGAACTGCAGGCCTTCCTTGCCGGTGATTTTCGCCACGGCACCCTCGGGTGCCAAGCTGCCGCGAAGGATCCGAATGTGACCGCTCTTTTTGATCGGCGATTCGATCATCGAAACGATTTTCTGCCCCGATTTCAGTGACGGTACATCCTGGAGATTTTCGGCGAGCGTTTTGCCGGTGACGGTCATGTGTCCGCCCCGGATCATGCCCTTTTCGAGCAGGTACTTCATCACGGCGGGGGTGCCACCGATGCTGTGCAAATCTTCCTGGACGAACTTGCCACTCGGTTTGAGGTCCGCGAGGAAGGGTGTCCGGTCGCTGACAGATTGGAAATCGTCGATGGTCAGCGGCACGTCGACGGCGCGGGCCATCGCGATCAGGTGCAGCACCGCGTTGGTGCTGCCGCCGAGGGCCATCAGCGTCACCATGGCATCCTCGAATGCTTCGCGGGTCATGATGTCGCGAGGCTTGAGGTCCAGCTTGAGCAGATTCAAAATCGCCGCCCCGGCGCGGTGACATTCGTCTGTCTTCTCCTCGTCTTCTGCCGGGATGCTGGCCGAATACGGCAGCGACATGCCGAGTGCTTCGATCGCGGTGGCCATCGTGTTGGCGGTGTACATGCCACCGCATGCTCCAGCGCCCGGGCAGCTGCGATGCACAATTTCGGATCGTTCCTCTTCGCTGATCTGGCCCGCGAGGTATTGTCCGTAGCACTGGAACGCACTGACGATATCGAGTTTCTCGTTCTTGTAGCTGCCCGGTTTGATCGTGCCGCCGTAGACCATGATCGCAGGTCGGTTGAGCCGCGCCATCGCGATCAAGCAACCGGGCATATTTTTGTCGCAGCCCGGCAGGGCGATCAGCGCATCATACCACTGGGCCCCCATGATCGTTTCGATGGAATCGGCGATCAGGTCGCGGCTCTGCAGCGAATAGCTCATCCCGCGGGTGCCCATCGAGATCCCGTCGCTGACGCCGATCGTGTTGAATCGCATGCCGACCATGCCAGCATCGACAACGCCCTTGCGAACTTCCGCAGCCAGGTCGAGCAGGTGCATATTACAGCTGTTGCCCTCGTACCACATACTGCCAATGCCGACCTGGGGCTTGTTCATGTCCTCCGAGGTCATGCCGGTCGCGTACAGCATTGCTTGCGAGGCGCCTTGGCTCTTGGGCTGCGTGATATGGCGGCTGTATTTGTTGAGAACGTCGGTGTCTGTAGCAGGTGCGGACTTCGGATCGGCGGCGGTGCTCATGGCAAAATTGGCGTTGGGGGAGATAAAAATCAGTGGTTAATACGTGACGGGTTGAGAGGGAGTATGATCTTTTTGACACGATCCACAAAGATGAGGCAAAAAATGACACAGATACCCAGTGGCAGCTTGGGACCATTGTCCCGAGCGAGCAAATTTGCGACGGTTCGACGAAATGAGGTCTCGGACGGGGGCCACGAGGCATCGGACGGGACGATGGTCCCATCCTACGGCTCGCGCTCCAGGCGAACATCGATCGTGGCGCCAGCATTTTTCCTGCTCGTCGCCCTGATCGGCTCCGGAGCTGGCCAGGCCCACGACGCCTCCCAGCTCACCGAGGTGTCCGACCAGGAATTCGAACAACGCTGCCGGCTGTTATTTGACGGTACCGTTCTCGCTGGCTGGGAGGGCAATGCGCATTGGTTCCGCACCGCAGGCAATACTATTATTGCTGGGACGCTTGAGAAGCCGGTACCCAAGAACCAGTTTCTCTGCACGACTGATACCTTTGCGGACTTTGATCTGCGGTTGGAGGTTCGCATGCGGGGCGAAAACCCCAATGCCGGCGTGCAATTTCGCTCGCGGCGACCCCACACATCCGATGAAGTACCCCGTAATGAGGTCATCGGCTATCAGGCCGATATGGGCAACGCATGGGGACGCTCGGTATGGGGAGCGCTCTACGATGAATCCCGCCGCCGCAAAATGCTGGCTGAGCCGGAAACACCCTTTCCGGTCAAGTGGCAGGTGGCAGGATCCGCTGACGCCCCGTCGGATGCTCAACGCGAATCGGCAGAGAATGCGAAATCCGTTCGCGAAACGGAATGGGTACGGATGCGAATTGTCTGCAAGGGTGACCAGATCGAGATTTTTTTGAATGATCATTTGACGGTCCGCTACACCGAAACCGACCCCGAGATCCCCCGTGTGGGCATGATCGGCGTGCAAATCCACAGCGGTCCCCCCGCCGAAGCAGAGTACCGCAATATCCGTATCCTATCCCTGTGAGAGTCACTCCGCTCCCGTCAAGTAGGTGATCAATCCCGTTAAGAACCAGAACAGACCAACAATTCCAATCAGCACCGTCCAGATCCAAACGAATCCTAGGAAGTAAGCCGTGCCCGCGGTGGAGATCACGCCGATCAGCAGTAACGGGCCACCTTGCCACATCTTCACAATGGCGCGGTCTTCGGCCGACGCTCCGTCAAGCCAAGGTTTATTGCTGGTCATCAACACAGGTCGTTGTGGTTTGGGGATTCTTCGCAGCTACGTTTAGCGAACGGCGCATGACACCCTGCTCGCCATACAGGAAAACATGTTACCGTGGTTTGGTTTCAGTCAACACGTTTTAACTCTTCAATTCGAAACTCGTGGACGAACGAAATAATCTTATGTCAGATGATGCCTCTGTGTTGCTATCGATCAGCGACGTCACGAAAGACTATCCCGATGGCAATGTGCGGGCGCTCGATCATGTTAGTTTTGATGTGGGGGTGGGTGAATACGTCGCGATCATGGGGCCGAGTGGTAGCGGCAAGTCGACTCTGCTGAGTATTCTGGGCACGCTCGATCGTCCGTCGTCGGGATCGTTGACGTTTGAGGGCCAGTCCATTGACGCCGGTACGGATCTGGATGAACTCCGCTCACGGGCGATCGGATTCGTTTTTCAATCGTTCTACTTGTTACCAACCCTGACGGCGTTAGAGAACATCCAGGTCCCGATGTTCGGTCGCGGTTGGCCGGTGGCCGAGCGGGTGGAGAAGGCCCGCGAGCTGATCGAGGCAGTCGGCATGGCCGACCGGGCCAAACACTTGCCCAAGCAGCTATCCGTCGGCCAGCGACAACGTATCGCGATTGCCCGCTCACTCGCCAACGATCCACGATTGCTGCTCGCCGATGAGCCGACCGGAAACCTCGATACAGTCACCGCCGCTGGTATCTTGGAACTGTTCGAGCAACTGCATTCGGATCGCAAGATGACGCTTGTTACGGTCACGCATAGCGAAGAGGTAGCGATGGCAGCCCAGCGCGTCATCTGCATGCGAGACGGGCAAATTGAGTCAGACCAATTGGTAGCACGTTCGCAAAGCTAGGCATCGGGCGGACGATCGTCGACTTTCGATTCGCGATGGTTGGGTGGAGCGTTGCAGTTCACGCAGTGTAAAACGATCCAACAATCGTCGATCGTCAGGTCCAATCAATTGCGTCAAAGAGCCGGGCCAGTTTCTGGTAGCGGCCAGGGTTCGTCTGGCCGATATGGGCGATGCGGCCTTGCAGGTGCAAGCGAAACTCTGGGTGCTGGTCGCGGTTTTGCGACCGCCAGCCCTGTCGCTGGCAATTGGTGAGGATCGCCTTGAGAAGTTCGAAATCGGATCGGTCGGTGCTCAACTGAGTATTCACATTGAGACCCAGCAGGCGCTGTCGGTCGCCCGAATACATCTTGCGAGTTTTGCGATGTTGAACTTGGAAACCTTCTTCCATTGCGATCACGCACACGGTCGTTGCAACGCGGTCAATTCTCGATGCGAGATCGGGGCCGCCGCTGAATAGCAAGTCGTCGGCGTATCGCGTGTACGACGCACCAACCGACGACGCGAGTCCGGCCAAGCGTCGATCCATCTGAAACGCGATCGCGTTGGAGATCGCCGGCGATGCGGGGCCACCTTGCGGCAAGCATGTCCCAGCGATGCGGCAATCTTCCGTTCCTGAGGGTGTGCGGGCGGGAACCGTGCATAATCGTCCCAGGGTCACCGCGACCTCATCCGGATATCCGGCAGCCCGAAACAGTGCTGTCACCCGGCGTAAGGAGATGGTCCCAAAGAAGTTTTCCAGATCGATCTTGAGCACGACACGATGTCCCACGTGTGGTGCCGCGCAATCACGCACCGAGAGTCCCCGGCGGTATGCGTGGGCGGCAGCGTGCAACGGAATCTCGGTGAGGATCTCACGGGCGATGCAGCGTTGTACTCGCATCAACAACGGGCGCGGTTGATGTAGCCAACGTCCGCGTCCCTGGCGTCCTGGGATCCTCCGCCGTACGTAGTGGTCCACACTCGTGCTGCGGCGGAGGTGAGGGCGGACCAACCAATCGATCGCTCGGGGAGTACGCAGACACAAGAGGTCCGTAAGTTCGAGTAGGTTAGCGGCAGCCGGTACCGGCCAGCGATATCCCGGGCGGTTGATCTGATTAGCGGTCGCCACGTCGACCCGCAGAGTCTGACGATTGCGAAACGCAGCCTTCATGACCGGATGCCCGTCCAGCCAAACCTGCAACGGAACCTGCTGGGCGTGGCCTGCGCGGCCAAACTGCAAGTGGAGTGCTTCGGCCAATTGATCAGTCCAACGGGCGCGACTGCCTGTGATCCGGCGCAGGCGTCGATGGATCACCGAGCTGTTTCCCAGCCACCGCCGCGACAGGTCCCGCGAGATCAGCATCGCGAGTTGCGAGCGTGTCAGCGACGACTCCATGGCGCGAGCTCACGAGCAAAGTGGGGCGGGAGAATGATCTCGAAGCCGCTGGAATCCAACCTGTCCAAGTGGAGGCGCGAGCCGTTATCCGTCGGTAGACGGATGGTTGCTCGCGCAATCAAAGCCTAGCGCAAAATAGCCCGCGAGGTAACCTCGCGTGGGGTGCTTTCAACGACGTTGCTGACACAACCGTCGAACACCGATCTTGGTATTCCAGACGTGCTCCGAGATCGGTCTCCATGATGGCGTCGTTACTGCCCGGCGTCAACGTGATTGCGGACTACCGACAGTGCCACCCGATGGAAAATGCATTCGGAATGAATATCGCCAGGAAGCATGCTTGCTGGTGAAGAATTGCCGTGAATGGTGAATCCACCCTCTGGTAAAGTCAGCAAACGAACGTCTGAGTAGCTTGCTGGGAGCCTGAACAAACGTCTCAGTGCTGAGCGAAATTGGGGTGGGAGACTTTCGCCCAGATTACCCAACCGGACACTGCTCGATGGGATTCGAGTTCGTGCTCGATAGTATCCGAAAGAAGTGGGTAGCGAGCCGAGACGCAAATCATCTTATCCACAAAATCATACGTATCTGCTTCGTTTGTCTCGTGGGAGCGACAGATCAGGGTGGGACGCCAATGTCATTGAAAAAACTTTGGAATTCACTTCGCGGCAGTCGCAGCGAACCGGAATCCCCCGTCATCGCGAGTGTGAGCACGCCCACGCCCTCCACCGCACCGGCGGCGCAGCCGGCGTCGGCACCCGCGCCGCAACCAGCGAGAAACGTGGAACCGCGTTCGGCACCTATTGCGGAAGTCGTTCCCCCGCGGCGCAGCATCCTGTCGTTGCGGCCTCGTGGCGAGCACGACGCACTGCTGAAACTGATCAGCCAAGCACGACCAACCAGCATTCTCGAGGTTGGCATTGGCGACGGCTCGCGAATGCCAGCGGTGTTGGCGTCGCTGGCTGATGCAGGTACGGAGTCGAAGAGCTTTAAAGCGATCGTCATCGACGAATTTGAAATGGCGGGCGGTGAGGTCACGATGCGTGACTATCATCGTCAACTCGCTGGTCTGGCGATTCGCCCCGTGATTTTTCCTGAGTCAGTTGCCCGCGGGCTCGTGAACGTTGCTCACCGGTTCGGGGCCGTTGACATGATCTTGATAGACGCCAGCGTCGAAACCGCTCATGCGGAAGGTTTGTCGAAGTTCCTGAGCAAGGTGACCCACGTTGGTACTGCCGTGCTGAGCAATACATCAGGAAAATGGGCTGTTCGTCAGAGCGGCACCGACGGCATCCGCCGAGCTGCCTAGGACGTTCAACTCTCGCAGTCAGCGTGATGATGCCACGGGGCTAAGTTGGTGTACTTCGCCAGTGCAGATCGACTAGGATGATAGTGAAGCAAACACTGTCCTCCCAGCGTTGATGTCGGACTCTGGTACGTGAGGGACAGTGTGATTGAGCCCGCCGCGTTCACGATTGTTATTTCAATCGTGGCGCGACGAGTCTTCCTCCGAACCCACTACTACTGATGGTCTATCGTCTAACACTACGCATCTTGCTGGCAGCGTCTTTTGCGTGGATATGCGGGTCTGCTCGGGCTGATTCGCCGAGCCCGCCCAATCTGTTGATCTTGCTAGCCGATGATATGGGCTATGGCGATCTCAGCTGCACGCACAGCGTCTATCTGCGTACACCCCATATCGATGCGCTGGCGGAATCCGGGGTAATGTGCAGTGCTGCGTACGTTGCCAGTTCGGTGTGTTCACCGTCTCGGGCGGGACTGATGACGGGCCGCGACCCACGGCGATTTGGGTACGAGTCCAATCTGAATCAATCTGCCGCTGCGTACGGCACGAGACCGGAGCTGCTCGGGCTAGCGCCGAGCGAACACAGCGTCGGTGATCAATTACGCAGTGCGGGTTACGCGACTGCGTTGATCGGCAAATGGCATCTGGGCAGCGGTCCCGGTTTTCATCCCAATCGCCGGGGTTTTGATTATTTCTGTGGCATGATCGGGGGGCATCACGATTACTTCCCCGAGCCCGCAAAAAATCAACTTGAGCGAAACGGCGAGCCGCTGCGTGAGTTCAGCAGCCCCTACCTCACTGATTTCTTCACCGACGAAGGCATTCGGTGGATCGACCAGCAGAGCGAGCGTGCGGAGAAGGTTCGAAAACCGTGGATGCTGATGATATCGTACAACGCGCCGCACACACCAATGCAAGCGACCGAGGCGGATCTCGCCCGATTCGATCGTATTCAAAACCCCAAACGCCGAATCTATGCGGCGATGGTGTGGGCACTCGATCGTGGGGTCGGCAGAATCGTGGAGCATTTAAAATCCACGGGCCATTACGAGAACACAATGATTGTCTTCTTTGCCGATAACGGTGGTGCCACCAACAATGGTAGCTGGAATGGGCCGTATTCAGGTGCCAAGGGATCGCTCCGCGAGGGCGGCGTGCGTGTCCCCATGATCTGGTCGTGGCCAGGCCACTTTCCAGAGAAAACTCTGCACCGTGGCGTGGTATCGAGTCTGGATGTCGTGCCAACGTTCATGGCTGCGGCGGGACAGGATCTCATG
Source organism: Allorhodopirellula heiligendammensis (assembly GCF_007860105.1). Classification (NCBI taxonomy): domain Bacteria; kingdom Pseudomonadati; phylum Planctomycetota; class Planctomycetia; order Pirellulales; family Pirellulaceae; genus Allorhodopirellula; species Allorhodopirellula heiligendammensis. The sequence continues at coordinate 1,787,560 of NZ_SJPU01000001.1, read as the reverse complement.
CCTCTGAAGGATCCGCCGTCCCATGAGGATGCGAAGAACCGGCGACGAGGTGTCAAACGGTACGGTGCTTACGATGGTATTGATTTGATTCCGCAGCTCTCCGGTGACAAACCGCCGGTTCACCGCACGCTCTTTTGGCGTTTGCAGGGGCAAACGTCGGTTCGTGATGGCGAGGACAAATTGATTTCGCTCGCCCATCGTCCCGCACAGATGTTTCGACCCGATACCGATGCAGCGGAAGACAAGGATCTCTCGCAGGAATCAGCGACACGATTCAACGAGCTTTACAGTAAGCTGGGAGAGTGGGAGTTCTCGCTGCCGACGGTTCCGCTATGGGGATCCTCGCCCATCTGGTCTGGCGATAGTGCCGAGATATACGACTCGTGGCAGCCTAAACCTGAACCGGAGTGAGCTTGCGGCATGAACCATGCCAGGATTAAGTGAGTCGGAGCGTAAACCAACGCTGGCAGCCCCACCATCATCATGGCCAGCCATGCCCAGCCCGGCATGATGGATTGAGGGGCCTCCGCACTCATCCCATACACATAATTGACGTTGCTTGGTTGATTAACGTAGGCCAGTGCGTCGCCCGGTGCTGGCAAGAGAAAGTAGCTGATGAGCATCGCCACCCACGCAGTCATCGTCCAACCCCAGAAGGCACGCCGATCGTAGCCGAGCCTGTAGATGATGCCCAGCAATAGAATCGGTAGCCAAAAGTGGAAGAACGATAGCCCACGGCCGATCAGTGAAATCTCGGGATTGAACATATAGTCCGTCATTCCCGTGAGCGGGACGCCGGCGAGATTGCCAAGAAAATCGACTTGCCATAGTAGTTGTGGCACCGCGATTCCAACGGCTGCCATCGAAGCGAAAATCGGCTTTTCAGTCCACACGGCTGCCAGTGCGAGAAACAGTGCAATGTCGCAAAAGTAGACGAAGTTGGTGGGGCCGTACTCGATCCAGTAGTACGGGACCAGGACGGCCATGAACGCGGTGAATCCGATTTTCACTACCATAGCGAGGCGTGGGGCGGCCGGCGTGTGCGTCGTTGTATTCATGAGCGTAGGAGAACACGGAGGAGGGCGGACAGAGAGAGCTTCGTCGTTTTACTGGTGACCGTTACGAGTACGATGCTGCGCGGGAGCGACGGCAATTTTCTAAAATCACCAGTGATGTTGCAAAAACGAAACGTCGGAACGCGAGCGGGGAGCTCGTTTCGATCTCATCTCTGGCGTGGAAGTTGTTCTCTAGCAATGGCTTGCGTTGTTAGAAGCGGCGTTGCATGTGAGTTGGCAAGCGAGCGGGCACGGTGAATGCACTTCCACCATCTTAGCGTCCGGGGGGACGTCGATTGGTTGTCTACGCGGCGGTCCCACCGCCGCCTCTTCATCTTCCCTCGGTGCTCGTCCTACCATGCACGTTGTTGAACTCGCCGAACTTGCCGCTGTGATGGCTCATCACGGACCGGCGCTGCTGTATCGGCACGCCAGTGTTCCGCCGGAGGCGGTCAGCAGCTATTGGACGGCGTCACGCCAGCGATTGGATTTGTGGCATCACACGCTGGTTCGATTCAACCGCGCTGAGGCCAACGCCAGTCCATGTTCACTTAGGCAGTGGTGGCAAGAACATATTGGCGTGATCGAGGAAATACTGGTCAGTGAGTTGTTGACGCGAGTGGTTGCGGCGGTCGCCGACGGCACCGATCGGGCCTCCGGACGCGACGAATTTTCCCCCATTGCTCAAGCCATCTATCTCTCGCACCTCGAGGCTCGCAATCGAGTGCAAACGTTGATTCTGGATCGTCGCGGATGCAGCGTGAGCGAGGCGATTCGGGTGAATCGACTCCGTCGCACCACCGAGCGGTGGATGGACATTTTGATTGGTCAGCTCGCCGGACATGATCGCGCCCTGGTGCGATACGGAATCGATGCCGACCGGACGAATGGTCACGCCGATGACTATGGTTGGCAGGTGACGTCGCCGCAGCGGGAAACGATCGCGTGGCTGATCCGAGCTTCACTATTGGAATCGATCCGTCCTAAGGTTGCCCTGCAGGCATCCCTACCGCACGCAAACCAATCCATTGCCGATAGCTTGCTATTGATCTTGCGGCCGGAACTGTTCGACAGTGTGGGAACGCTAAAATCATTGTGTCTGCATCGGATTGAAAATCAGGTCCATCGCACAGATCAATTGATCGAAGACTATCTACACACGGATATTGAGAGCTCGGCTACCGCATCCGCCTTCAATGCCATCCATGACGCTGCTTTGACACAGTGGTTCCGCTAAGTTATCAGTACTCAGGACTGAGTTTTTTGCCATTTGAGCGGCCTTGGGGACTTGCTGACTCCTCGATTGGAATACACTGCATGCCGATAGTTTCATGTTTGCACCTGCGAGTTGATTTTAACTGAGTGATGCCCGGCCAAAAATCACGACGAACGCGAGTGGCCCTGCCCGAGCAATTGCCTCTGGCACGCCAGAAGAACGTCCAGGAAGCCGATGATCAGCTACTGCTGCTCTCCGACGAGGAGTTGCTCGACCTGCGAATGTGCAATTTGAAGTTGACTATTCGCGGTACCAATCTGGAAAAAAGAATAGCCCAACTCAATGATGAATTGGCAGCTCGGGGCCTGAAGTTCAAACCTCACTTCTGGTTGAGCGAAGATTGGTTTTCTCCTGATGACGTGCCGGGGATCGCGATTCCATTCTATCTCGCCCACCGACGTTTGATGCGTTTGGAACGCAAGCAATTGCTCGACGTTGAAGGCGGCACGCATGAATGGTGCATGAAGATCCTCCGTCATGAGACCGGCCACGCAATCGACACCGCCTTTCGACTTCGGCGGCGGGCCCTCTACCGAAAGGTATTTGGGCGTTCGTCTGAGCCTTACCCAGACTCCTATCAACCGAAACCGTCGAGCCGAAATTACGTACATCATCTCGAGATGTGGTACGCCCAGTCACATCCGCTCGAAGATTTCGCCGAGACATTCGCGGTATGGCTGCGTCCAGGATCGCGGTGGCGCGCCCGTTATCGCAACTGGCCTGCCATCAAGAAACTCGAGACTGTCGATGAGTTGATGAGTTCCATCCAAGGCAAGCGGCCCCTGGTCCGTTCGCGGGCGACTGTCGATCCGCTGTCACGCCTGCGCAAGACGCTCCGCACCCATTACCAACGTAAACGGACTCACTACGGTGTGGATTTGCCGAGCGTTTACGACGGCGATCTGCGTCGTCTCTTTTCAGCGGACGAGGCCCACCGCCGCAATATGACTGCGGCTGCATTCCTAACCCGCATTCGCATAGAGCTGCATCGCACGGTGTCGAAATGGACAGGCCAATACGCGTACACGATCGATCAAGTCGTGCAAGAGATGATCGAACGGTGTCGCGAACTGAACCTGCGATTGGGCGGATCGATTGAGGAAACAAAACGGGACGCGATGATTTTAGTTGCCGTCCGCACCACCAATTTCTTGCATGAAGGAGGCCATCGTGTCGCCATCTAGGATTCGCCCCAGCATGGGATCAACATGAGCAAACTTCGCGTTTTGGTTTTGGTGCGGGACGGGCATGTTCCCCCTGAATCCCTCGAGGGGATCGATGAGAAGGAATGGGGGGCATGGAAGGCCGAATTTGATATTTGCGAGACGCTGCGCGGACTCGGGCACGAAGTGCTGCCACTGGGGCTCTACGATGACCTCGGGCCGATTCGGCGCGCGCTGAAGGAATTTGAACCTCATATCACCTATATGCTGCTCGAGGAATTCCATGGGGTAGTGACGTACGATTTCGCGGTGATCAGTTACCTCGAATTGATGCAGCAACCCTACACGGGCTGCAATCCTCGCGGGCTACTGTTGAGCAAAGACAAAGCCCTCTCCAAGAAGATCTTGGCCTACCACCGGATACCCACGCCACGATTTGCTGTGTTCAAGCAGGGCCGCGCTGTACGACGTCCCAAACGGCTGACCTTTCCACTGTTTGTAAAGTCCGTCACCGAGGACGCTTCGTTCGCGATTTCACAGGCGTCGCTCGTTCATAACGACGAGGCTCTCGCCGAGCGAGTGGCATTCGTACATGAAAAGGCGCAGGACGACGCACTCGTTGAGCAGTACATCGACGGCCGTGAGATTTATTGTGGCGTGTTGGGAAACGACCGACTCGTCTGCTTCCCCACCTGGGAAATGGATTTCGGAAGCATGCCCGACGACGCCGCCAAGATTGCGACCAGCCGCGTGAAGTGGGATCGCAATTATCAGGAACGGCATCAGATCACAACCCACGCGGCCAGAGACCTCGATCAAGCAATGGAACAGAGAATCGCCAAACTGTGCAAGCGGATCTATCGGGCTCTCGGGATGAGCGGCTACGCCCGGATGGATTTGCGGTTAACTCCGGGCGGCGACATTTTCGTAATCGAAGCCAACGCGAATCCGAATATCGAGTACGGCGAAGATTTCGCTGAGTCCGCTGAAGCAGCTGGCATTTCCTATGAGGCCCTGATTCAGAGAATTCTGAACCTAGGGCTGAACTATAAAGCGGCTTGGATGGCGTAGACGGTTGGCTGGCCTACTGCGGACAGGGCCCTGCGGTGCCCCTTCGGCTGGTCCATCCCCGTTGCCAGCACGCTAAACCAGCATGGAATGAAATGACAGCCAGCGAACGGTTAGCAGTGTCATCGTCAGACAGCACCACCACGTTGCCTTCCGTGACAACGGCAATCGACGCTGCCAGAAGAGTAGGCCAATCGAAATCCCCGTCACGATGAATTTAAACGCGATGAGTTTCGTGGTATCGTCGATCAGCATGCTGCCGATCGGGTTGAGTTCTCGCATCGCACCACTGTGATGGGCCATCACGGTCCAGATCAGATCGATCGCCGACATGAGTGCCATGATTACCAACAGCAAGATAATGTTCTTGGAGAGTTCATCGGTCTCGTGACGATTCAGTGCTGTCGAGAAAACCTCGTGGGCACTCGCCATGAGGTGTCCCAGACCAGCGACCACCAGGATAAGCGCGAACATGGTGAGGGGGTAGCTCACGCGTTCACTGAACTGCACGGAGGCAACCTGAGCGTCAACCAGACGCTGAGCCTCATCGATTTCGTCGACCAGACAAGTAGCATGCTCGATAAAAACGGGGGTGGCTTGGAATGAGTTGACTAGCTGTTGCCATGTTTCTTGGTCCGCTCCCTCCGCAATAGCGTATTGGGCTTCCGCGAGTTCCTGCGCGTCCATTGGAATCGCCAGCAATTGCTTGAGCAGCCCATATCCCATTTCTGGGGCGTTAACGATCAGCGGTTTCGCACCCGAGCGAAGCACGATAATGGCTTGCTGGTTGAGCATTTCAAAGTTGTTGTAGAACTGACGCAAGGCGAACTGCGACGCCGCTGACTCTGCCTCAGTGTCGTCTGATTTGACCGTAGCCTTCCGTTCGCCCTTGAGATCTTGCGAGTGATCGGATTTACGCGCGTTCGGGCCACCTCGCTTTGGAGGTTCAGGACTGCTTGCACCGTCGCCCCTGCCCTCCCAGTTGCCCCTGCCCGTCCATTCGCCCCGGTCCATCCATTCGCCCCGGCCCATCGATGGCATGGGCGACCGCTCATGGTGCCAGTCGCCTCGCCTACCCCCGCCCATCCCGGAATGTCGCCACTTGGTCGATACACGGTAGGTAGAGAGATCGAAAGCGTCGACCGGAAAGCCGCTCCCGTTAATGATCAGTTCGTCTTCTCCTAGCTTTACTTCGTAGGGCGGCGGAACGTATTCGTTGTCAATGAATAGGAATCCCCTGTCTGCTGAAATCGAATGGGCTCCATCATTTTGTGACTGGAAACTGCCCCATTGCGCTAGAGCTGTGTTGGCGATGAATGCCATTGCCAGCATTCCCAATGTCGTGCAAATTGATTTCATAGCGTACTGTTGGAGTCGAGGAGAATTGACTTCGAAGCTATTCCAGCACGGGGACGCGGTGCCCCGGGGTTGCTGGTCTGTTGACGGACAAAAAACGCGGCAAAGTACAACTGCGGTTGTAACCCCGGATCTCTTCCGAGGTGTCGGAGGATTTTGAGGACGCCCCGGCAGGCCGTGAAGGGGTTGCAGAATGCAGTGCCGGCTAAGGGGTTGCTTCCGATCATGAAGCGTCCCTAGGACACATCGAATCCACGGTAGCTCTGAACACTAGTAAGTGGAATCCGCCATCAGTGAACGCAGTTCGCCTGCCGTTGGAGCGTCAGCTATCTGACGAGAAATTGGCGTGCCTGATGTCGAGAAACGCTAGTGCCGCTCGTATCTAATGCCAGAGGAGAATTCCATGTTGACCCAAACGCAAACCACCGAATACCTGCTTCGCCAACGACTCGGTTTAACGTCCTATATCGCTTGCGTGACCCGCAACTACCATCTCGCCGAAGACGTTTACCAAGAAATTTGCGTTAAGGCGCTCAGCCGTGACGAAGTTTTTGAGACGGCTGATCATTTGATCAGTTGGTTTCGAGTGTGTGCGCGTAACCGTGCGATCGACGTGATCCGCAGCCGAGAAGGCCGATACGTCGGCTTGAGTGTCGACGCGTTGTCTGCCTTGGAACGCGAGTGGGACGCCATGAGTCAGCGCCACAGCAGTGATGATCGCCGCGAGGCGCTGGCGAAGTGCATGCAATCGCTGACGCCGCGAAGTCGAGAGATTGTGAAAATGCGGTATTTCGAAAATCGCTCGTGTAGTGAGGTTGCGGCATTCATGGGCAGCAAGATCGAATCGGCCTATCAGGCAATCGCCCGGATTCACAAATCGCTCGGGCAATGTGTCCGTCAGCAGATGGAGGGTCTCAACGCATGAACGACAGCGAACGCGATGCGTTTTTGGAGTCAATTGCTGCCTTCCAGAACGGCGGTTTGTCTGAATCGCAGCTGGTGCAATTCGAGTCAGACCTGCTCGGTGATATTGAGCGGCAGCGACTGTTCGTCGAGGTGCAGTGTCGAAGTGGCGAAATCGCGGAGTGCTGCCGGGCCGCTGCATTCACGTTCGCAGACTCGCCGACGATGTTCCCGGCGAGGGAGGTTTCAACGTCCCGCTTCAACACGGTCTGCGGTGCCGTCGTTGCGATCGCTATCGCGGCGGTCGTCGCGTTTGCGATGCTCAATCCTGTTGTCCGTCAGTTGCCTGAGGGGGATATTCCGAGTCGTTTGGTCACCGGAGCCACCGCTGCCAGAGAGGATGTGTTCGCGACGGTCACGTATGCCAATCACGCCGTATTGAGCGATAGCGGTTCAGCCGCGATCGATGTTGGGGCGGAAATCGTGCCGAACGTGCAATATCGTTTGACCTCCGGCGCACTGCGTTTGTGTGTCCGAGGTGGTGCGATCGTGTCGCTCGCGGCACCGGCTTCATTTCGGGGAACGGGTCGAGGAGAGATAGAATTAGAGTCCGGAAAGTTGGCCGCACGACTTCCCAACGACGAAGCTGATTTGGTGGTCCGTTCGGGAGGAACGGTCATGCGAGATCTCGGCACTGCATTTGGCGTAACCGCAAGATCCAACGGCGAAGTCGATCTGTCCGTGTTTGACGGAATGGTGTCGGTGGAGCATGTTCGCGGGCCGGCGAACGCACAGCGGCAGACGGTGACCGAGGGTGAATCAATTGTCACGACGCGGGATGCAGTGGGGAGCCGTGGAGTCGCGTATGCAGCGGCTCAGTACCACGATATTTGGCCACTCACCGTCGGCATCGATGACGCGTCGTCGCTCATTGAATTTGTGAAGCCAGGACCTATCAAATCAATTGAGCAATTGGCGAGTGATGACAAGCTATTGCTCTTCCCAGAAAAACTCAATCGGCGTCTCGACGAAGATCAGTTCCTGATGTTGCAACGCCCAGGATCTTCGTGGCCAGCGAGTCAGGGGGAGCGTACCCATCTCGCGAGGACCCGCTCGATTAGCAGTTATCTGTTGGTGTACTTCCCAAAGGACCGCGTCAATGTCCAGCGACATTCGATCAGTGGGAGTATCTCGTTTCAAAGACCGATTATTGGCGTGGCAGTGAAGGCCAATGCGCTCGCAAAGTCGGATAAGTTGTTTGGAATAGCCGAAATTGACTATCAGTCCCTTGAGATGCGTTACCTGGAACCGGAAACGACCGAAGAGGGGCTGTTGCCTGCCGATTCCCTGCAGATTAGTAAGGATGGCAGGCACCTCTATTTCAACCTGTATGTCGGTGCTGGCCAAGACAATATCCGTGTGCTCGTCGACGAAGATGCTGGTTGACGAAGATGTTGGTTGACGAAGATGCAAGTTGACGATCTGCGTGATCGATCTGGAGTGTCGCGAAGCAAAGATTCCCGATAACGCCGACGGCTGTCGTTCTCCCCTAACAACCCGTTCCTATCACTTATTTGTAACTACGTCATGAACTGGCTCCTGAGTTTCCGCACTCGTCTGCTGTTGCTGCTCGCATTCGTCGCAATGATACCTGTATCTAGTCACGCTGCTGAGAAGCCGAAACAGCCTAACATCATTTTGATTCTCGCAGATGATCTGGGGTTCTCTGATCTGGGTTGCTATGGCGGCGAGATCAGCACGCCTCATATCGACGCGTTGGCCGCAGATGGTGTGAAGTTCACACAGGTTTATAACTCAGCTCGCTGTTGTCCCAGTCGGGCTTCGTTAATGACGGGACTGTATCCCACGCAGGCGGGCATCGGTGACTTCACGACGAACAAGCCCGATAAGAATCGGGGCCAAGGGTATCTCGGGCGTCTGCGAGATGACTGTGTCACTATCGCCGAAGTGCTCAAACCCGCCGGTTACGGATGCTACTATGTCGGCAAGTGGCACATGCATCCCGATACCGGACCGATCAAACGCGGTTTTGATGAGTTTTACGGTTACACGCGGGACCACTCTCACGACCAGTATGACGCCGACTACTACATCCGCTTGCCCGAGGCGCATCCGAAGGAGATCGATCCGCCCGTGGACGAGTTTTATGCAACGGACGAGTTCAATCAATATGCCCTGGAGTTCATTCGCCAGGGACAGCAAACCGACAAGCCGTGGTTTCTGTTTTTAGGGCACTCCTCGCCGCACTTTCCCGTGCAAGCCCCAGCGGAGCGTGCGGATAAGTACGATGCGATCTACCAGCGGGGCTGGGACGTGCTGCGGACTGCACGCTACGAGCGGATGAAGAAGCTCGGAATCATCGACGGTGATCGTTGGAGCCTCACGCCGCGCTCGATGGTGCCTGTCGATCGTGACGACATTGCCAATGGCTTCCCTGGAGATGAAAATCCCGCATGGGATTCGCTCGATGCCGATCGCCAGGCGGACCTTGCTCGGCGAATGGCGGTGTTCGCGGCGATGGTCGAGGGTGTGGACACCGGCGTTGGCCAGATTGTTGACCACTTGCAGCAGACCGATGACCTTCATAACACCCTGATACTTTTTCTAAGCGATAACGGCGCGTGCTACGAATGGGGGCCGTTCGGATTTGATGGTGTCTCCCGGCGTGGGGAAACCATTCTCCGCACCGGAGACGAATTGCGAGAGATCGGCGGTCGCGGCACGCACCAATCCTATGGCAGTGCATGGGCCAACCTGGGTAACACGCCGCTGCGAATGTACAAGCACTTCACCAACGAAGGGGGAATCAACACGCCGTTCATCGCACATTGGCCCGCTGGCATTCAGAAGCGAGATGATTGGATTCGCCAACCCGCCCACCTCATGGACGTCCTGCCCACGCTGATGGACGTTGCTGGTGCACAGTATCCGCAGCAGTTTGACGGGCGGTCGATTCAGCCGACCGAGGGCACCAGTCTGATGCCTGCTATCCGGGGCGAGCAATTACCGGAGCGGATCATCGGATTTGATCACCAGGCTGCCCACGCACTTCGTGACGGAGATTGGAAGATTGTCTTCGGTAAACGCATGCCGTACGAGTTGAAGTGGGAACTTTACAACCTCGCGGACGACCGTTGCGAAACCAATGATTTGGCTGCGAAACACCCCGAACGATTGGAATCGATGATTGAGGCTTGGGAAACGTGGGCGAATCGAGTCGGGGTAACGTGGACAACGGTTGTCCCACCGAACGAGGTGTCCGCTGATGCAGTCGACTCACCGCCCATTGCCAACCAAGAACTGAAATTAAACGCTGACGTGAGAGGTGCGTCGCTCCATGGGGTCGTGATCGCGCAAGGCGGCAATCAGCATGGCTACGCATTGCATTTCGTCGACGGCAGACCCGCCTTCGACGTCCGCGTCAACGGACAGGTTCAGCGGCTGATCTCCGACCAGAACGTTAGCGGCCGCGTGCGACTCGAGGCCACATTGACAGCTGACACGATGACACTTGCAGTCAACCGAGGAGAGCCCCTCAAGACGACGTCGCCTGGTTTGATACCGGTGCAACCCGTCGATGGGCTGAGTATTGGGTTCGACCACCGTTCGGCAGCAGGTGACTACCAGTCGCCCAATCCCTTGAGCGGCGAGCTCATCAAACACTCCATCGCAACCTACAAAGCCAATTCAATTCTAACGAAAGAGTAAATTCATGAGGTCGGACACCATGAGACACCACGCAAAAAATATGACTGCAATCGGCACATTGCTGGTTGCGACGTTGGCGGTAAGCCCAATTCAGGGAAATGATCTTGAGGCAAATAAGGCTCCTGCAGCAACGCCTGTTCAGTCGGAGCTGATGACGCAGTGGGGTGAATCCCTCACCGCGGAGAATGCGTGGACAGAGTATCCGCGTCCCCAATTGCAGCGGGAAAACTGGATCAATCTTAACGGAAACTGGGACTATGCGGTCACACCGAAAACACAGACCACGCCGCCCCGGGATTGGACAGGCCAAATCCTCGTTCCGTTCTGCTTAGAGTCGAAACTGGGAGGAGTCGGGCGATTGCTCGATCCAGCCGAGACGCTGTGGTACCACCGCACGTTTGAGGTTGATAACGCTGCCGGTCAACGCACGCTGCTTAACTTCGAAGCAGTTGATTATCGCTGCGAAGTGTTCGTCAATGGCAAGTCGGTGGGCGGGCATCAAGGGGGGAATACGGCCTTCTCGTGTGATGCCTCGGAGGCGTTGGTCGACGGCGCTAATGATTTGGTCGTACGCGTCGAGGACGAGACCGAGGGGGCCCAGTTGCGAGGAAAACAAAGTCTGGATCCAAAAGGAATTTGGTACACACGGGTGTCCGGTATCTGGCAATCGGTGTGGCTTGAGCAGGTTCCTTTCAACTACATTAAGGACCTTAAAATTACGACCAGCGTTAAGGATGGGTCGATTACGGTTCGTCCGATCGTGCACGGCAAGGGAGCGGTCGCGGTTGCCGTGAAGGATGGAGATTCTATCGTCGCCCAAAAGTCGGCAAGCGATGAAATTACATTGAAGATTCCTGATGCTCAGCTTTGGTCTCCCACGTCGCCGCATCTATATGATCTCGATGTGTCGCTACTCAATACCGCAGGCCAGGAAGTCGATCGTGTTAGTTCATACGCCGCCATTCGAAGTGTTGGCAAAGTCCAAGATGCCAACGGAAACATGCAGTTCACGCTCAACGGCGATCCTATTTTTCACTGGGGGCCGCTCGACCAGGGCTGGTGGCCCGATGGATTACTGACACCACCTTCTGACGAAGCGATGTTGTTTGATATTGAGTGGCTCAAAAAGGCGGGATTTAACATGATCCGCAAGCATATTAAAGTTGAGCCCCGCCGGTACTACTATCATTGTGATCGTCTTGGCATGATGGTGTGGCAGGATCAAGTGAGTGGCGGGCCTAAGCCCAAATGGACGCGTTTGGCTCCCAATCCGAAGGACGCCCAGTGGCCGGACGATGCTCATGGACAGTTCATGTACGAGTTTGAGGAGATGATTTCGGCACTGGAAAATCATCCGTCGATCGTCGTCTGGACACCATTCAACGAGGCTTGGGGCCAGCACCAAACGATGGAGGTAGGGAAGTGGACCGTCCAACGGGATCCATCTCGACTGGTAAATGTCGCCAGTGGCGGAAATTTTTGGCCGGTCGGTGATATCGTTGATGCTCACAAGTACCCTCACCCAGGTTTCCCATTCGACCAAGGAAAGGATGGCAGATTTGAAGGCTATATCAAAGTGGTCGGTGAGTTTGGAGGACACGGATTACCCATCCAAGGTCATTTGTGGGATGCCAATCGCAGGAATTGGGGGTATGGCGGTCTCCCTAAGAATAAGGCGGAATACCAGCAGCGATACGAGACCTCACTGGTAGCGCTCAACCAATTACGAGGTCAAGGCATCGCGGCGGGCGTGTACACGCAGACGACCGATGTCGAAGGTGAGATTAACGGTCTGATGACCTATGATCGCAAAGTCATCAAGATTCCCGCCAAAAGATTGGCCAAGATGCACCAGGTGCTCTTCCAAGACGCACCTCCGGCGACCTCGAATGGGGCCGCCCATAACGATGGAGATAAGTTTAATCCTGCGTTCGTCCAGGAACATACCGATCGCAAGCCGGGGCCCGTCATGGACGCCGAGACGATCCGTGCCGGACTGGAAAGTCGCGATCGTGCGTTATACATCAAGTCGGGGTGGATTCGTGACCCCTACATTACTCTGGGTCCAGATGGATACTACTACTTAACCGGAACCCAGCCGAACGAGGGCGACCCGCGTGAAGCCGAGGATCCCTATAACATCGGGTTGGGCAATGAGAGCATTGTTGGCAATCAAGTTCGTGTCTATCGCAGTCAAGATTTGATCGACTGGGAATCGCTCGGATCGGTCTTTTCGACAGATGATCTTTACGAGACGACCAAGCAGACCCCCAAGGCGAAACGCATATGGGCGCCTGAAGTTCATTGGATGGGTGATCGCTGGGCACTGGTTCACTGCCCCGCCTATCTCTCAAGCCTGGCGACGACTGAGGGCAGTACGCTCGCCGGTCCGTGGACGCATCCGATGAAAGACAGCATGGGACAACGCCATGATCCCTCCCTGTTCTCCGACGAGGACGGGAAAGCTTATCTGTTGTGGCAGAACACCTTGATTGCTCCCCTGGACCAGGAGCTGTCAAAGTACACGGCGAAGCCTGTCCGGATTGATCCCTCGGGGACTCGCCCGGGTCCCAATGGACAACCTATCAGTCGGATTGGTCACGAAGGTGCGACCATGATCAAGGTCGGCGATAAATACGTTCACCTCGGGACGGCTTGGTCGACTGACCAGGGACGCAAGGGCTCCTATAACTTGTACTACTGTGTGTCTGATGCGATCACTGGTCCCTATGGGCCACGCCAGTTCGCTGGTCGTTTTCTGGGCCATGGAACCCCATTCCAGACAAAGGACGGCAAGTGGTGGTGCACTGCTTTTTTCAACGCCAATGTGCCCCCCGTGCCCCGTGATGGGATTCAATCGAAGGATCTGGGCGACAACGCGCAGACGATCAATGAGCAGGGGGTGACGATCGTTCCCCTGGACGTACGTAGGTTGGATAACGGTGAGATTTATATACGCGCTCTGGATCCTGCTTATGCCAATCCCGGTCCAGATGAATCTCAGAAGTTTGAAGCCGCTCTGTGAAACTAAATGTCTTGGTTCGGCCGGCGCATAGAAACGTCTCTTGCGGGGCATTTTTTCGCACTGTCGGTTATTGGATAGGGCATAAATCACCAGCGTAAAAACTTTAAGGGAATCCGTGGAACCGCAGTATTGTCAATGCGGGTAACAACGTAATACTTATTCGATTCGCAGCTATGGTTGTCCATTGAATTTGCATCGGCCCATGCGGCACTTTCTTAGAACCGCCGCGACGCCACCTGAGTCGGCTCGGCCGGGGGGCTGATGCAATTTTCTGACGCCAGTGGCTTCGACTACTTTCTGTTCTGTGTAGTTTTAATTGGATGTTTTTGAATGCCTACAAAAAAGACTCGTACGAGTGGGTTCACATTGGTGGAGTTGCTGGTCGTTATCGCGATCATTGGTGTGTTGGTTGGCCTGCTGCTGCCCGCCGTTCAGGCGGCTCGCGAAGCAGCGCGACGGATGTCCTGCTCGAATAATTTCAAACAATTGGGATTGGCGCTGCACAACTACCATTCCGCTTATGATCAGTTGCCCCAACAGGGTGGCGGATCAGGTACCCCGACGACCAGTGCGCTCACGACCAACCGCGCTCGTTTGTCAGCGATGGTGGGGCTCACACCATTTTTTGAGCAGCAGGCGGTGTGGCAGCAGATTTCGAATCCCTATCAGGATGCCGGTGGCACCCTTTGGCCTGCGATGGGGCCGGCGGCGTACAACGCAGCCTATGTGCCGTGGCGGACGCAAATCCAAACGCTGCTATGCCCGTCCGATGTCGCGCCCAATGGCGTTGTTGCGTTCGGCCAGGTGAATTACGGTTTCAGTTTTGGCGATTCATTCTGGAACTGCAACAACACCCGAAACGATGCCGGCACTCCGCTGAACATCGGTCAGCATCGGGGGATGTTCAAAGATAGATTTGTGACACGCTTTCGTGATGTCCTCGATGGCTTGAGTAACTCGATCATGATGGGTGAAATCCAACGCAGCAGTGGCACTCGCGAATTGGCTGGCGATGTCCTGGTCCGAAACGGCAGTGGCGATACCATGCGAAATCAGCCCCGGAGTGAAATCCTGGATTTCGCCAGAGATCCAGAACGCCCTCAGTTTTACAAACCAGGTGTCACGCTTGCGATCGACACCAGCGCTCAAATGAACCGTTTCCGCGGTTCCAACTGGGCACAAGGCGAGCCGATGATGAGCGGCATGGGCGAGACATTCCCTCCCAATTCGGCCAATGCGGTGCGCGGCAACGGTGACGCCAACGGGCCTGGTGGCGTATTCTCTGCTGGTAGTCGGCATCAAGGTGGCTGCCATGTTCTGATGGGCGATGGATCGGTTCAGTTCATCACCGAAAGCATCGATACCGGGGACACGAATACAGGACCCATCGGCACCACCGCGCCGACGGCACCGCCCGCTGGATCGGCCAGCAATTACGGAGTTTGGGGTGCGGCAGGCAGTATCAGCGGTCGAGAAACCACGACGCTGAAAGAATAGTTAAAATGATGTCCGAGAGACGTGCGCAGCCACAATGGAATCAGTGCTGCTCGCGTCGATCTGACGCTCTCAATTCTCACCTTTCCACCTGAGTTCTAGCTGATGAAATTTCTACTCTGCACACCCGCCCTTTTGCTGTGCCTGTTATCGTTGTCCGGCTGCGGATCTGGTAACGAAACAACAGTCAATCCTGCACCTGAGATCTCCCAGGAGGAGCTCCTTAAGATGGACGAGGAAAGCGACAAGGCACGGCAGGAAGCAATTCGGGACGGCATGTAGACGTCGCCAGTCCGGTCGCATTGCAATGTCTGACCGAGGAATCCGTCCGATGCATGCCTCTCGGCATGCATCAGATGGTCCGAACAGGTTATCGAGTTCAGCTTCGAGAATCGGTCAATCGCAAATCGCGATCACACCGTTGATGGATTTCACGGAATAATTCCGCTGATGATGGATCTTGCAGATCGACGTCAAACGTCGGAATCATTTCCTTCATTTTGCCGGCACCTTCTGGGGTGGCCAGTAGCTCAGGTAAGCAGTTCTGGATGACCTGCAGCATCAAAGAAACTGAAACCGAAGCGCCTGGTGACGCGCCGAGCAGCGCGGCGATTGACTTGTCTTTGGCGGTAACGATTTCGGTCCCGTAGTGGACGATCCCTGCTTCCCCGTCCTCGCGTTTGATCGCCTGGACACGGATCCCGGCATCCATCAGGCGCCAGTCCTTGGTTTGGGCTTCCGGGTAGAACGTCCGAAGCAATTTCATGCGGCTGGCCATACTCTGCAGACCCTGTCCAACCAAGTATTTCACCAGGGGCAGATTGTAGGCGCCGACTTTCAACAGAGAGGCGACGTTGTCCAGTCTGATTGAGCCCGGTAGATCCGTGAGTCCACCGGACTTGGTTAAGAATCGCGTCGTCCAGGCGGCAAATGGGCCGAATAGAATTGCTTTCTTCCCATCGATCACCCGCGTGTCCAAATGCGGCACTGCCATCGTCGGCGCTTCGTCCTGAGCCTGACCGTAAACCTTGGCCGAATGCTTCGCAACGATCACAGGGTCATCGCAAACCAACCATTGTCCGCCGATTGGAAAGCCTCCGAAACCCTTGCTCTCAGGGATGCCGGACTTCTGCAACAGGGGCAAGCTGCCGCCACCTGCTCCGATAAAGACAAATTTTGCCGAATTCGTGAGCTGCCGATTGTGTTTGATGTCTTTGACAGTAACGGTCCAGCGATCAGAGTCTCGATTGAGGCCGATCACCCGGTGGCTTGTGGCGACGGCGCAGTTATCCTGAGTCTCCAGCCAATCAATCAGTTTGCGTGACAACGCGCCAAAGTTGACGTCGGTTCCGCCCAGCATCCGCGTCGCAGCAATTGGAATATTCCCACGACCGGCGACTAGTAGGGGCGACCACTGGCCGATCTCATTGGGATCGGTCGAGAATGCCATTTCATCGAAGAAGTGATGGGACGACATCGCCGCATGTCGGTCTCGCAAAAAGTCAACTTGCGGTTGTCCATGAACGAAGCTGACATGTGGAACCGGATTGATGAAATCAGCCGGTGTATTGATCATGCCTTCGGCGACAGCATAGGCCCAGAACTGTCTCGATTGCTCGAATTGCTCAAAGATGGTGACAGCGTTGGCGACGTCGACCGTACCGTCGTCGCTGCGATTGGGCGTATAGCTCAGTTCGCAGATGCCAGCATGCCCCGTTCCTGCATTGTTCCATGCGTTAGAACTTTCTTGAGCGAGCTCTTCGGAGACTTCGTAGAGCTGGATTTTTAAGCTCGGATCCAGTCGCTTGAGCATCGCGCCCAGATTCGCAGACATGATTCCACTGCCGACAAGGATGACGTCGGGATGATCGATAGACATCGAGATAAGTAGGCCACTTCGTGAGGAGAGAGCATCCGGAGATGGTTCTGGTGATCAAAATATTGAACGCGCTTCAGCGTCCAATGATACCTAAAATCAAGCATCGCCAAACGATGGGCGTCCCAGCTATCGTAACATCGCGGTCGGACATTGCATCAGGTGAGTTCCCAGCATGCGCCGAACGTGGACAGAGCGGTTCCTGCGTGTCCTCATTCGCTTCGCCAATGCCACTTACCGGGTGGCGTTTGGCCGCGCGAAAGCTAACGTTCAGGATTGCGAGTTCCTTACTGGATCAGTCATTCAGTTGATAGACGGTGATTGATTCAATCATCATTTCACCTGGGTTGGCATGCTCGTCGTACGTCGCGAATGGATCAAATCGAATCTTCTTTACTGGTTCGTCGCTGCGAACAGTGAATAGATAATTATTGGACTTCTCCGTGGCAGTCAGGGAGCGTTTGGACTGCATGGTACCATTGAAACCACGCCCTGGATTCGCCCAGAAGAACTGACTTGTTGCGCCCGCGGTGGGCATCGCACGTAAGGAGATGGCCAGATTACCCGACAATGCCATTGGCAGCGTCGTTGCCATCTGCGAGTCATTGCCCGTTGCAACCAAAAATGCTTTAACATCCCGCTGGACAACGTCCACACTTTTTCGGTCGATCCACTTCGCAGCATCGGTTGGGTTCGTGAAATCCCAGCTCACCAACTGAGTCGCACCCGCGAGGTCGATGCCGTCCGGGTTGATCGACATGTCTTTGGGTTTCGACGTTTTCAGTGACGTCGCAGCGTGTGAGACACCACTGGTGGCAACAAACTGATATTTGCCAGATGCTACCGCCAATACGGCATTGCCATCTTCATGGCGAAGCAATTGCACATGTGAGTGTTCCGCGAGAGGTTTACCGCTCTCGGTGATGCTGTGAGTGTCGTCGGTCGGTAGAAAGACCGTTGCCGATGTGTTCGCAGGAATGGTTACGTTCAGCACGAACTTGCCATCATCAATCTTCCAGTCACTACAGATCGTCCCGCGAATCGAGTCATAGGACGCGCGCACCCAGTCAATCGGCTCGTGCATGGCATTGCTGCCAGGAGCAGGCGGATGTGGATGAATGACGATCTTCTCGTAACCGGGACCAGCGGATTGAATTCCAGCAAGGGTTTGAAACATCCATTCGCACACGGCGCCAAATGCATAGTGAGAAAAAGAATTCATGGCCGCGTTGTGCCGACCGAACGCGTCCTCTTTAGTGTAACTGTCCCACCGTTCCCAGATCGTGGTTGCACCATTTGAAATCTCGTAGCCCCATGATGGAAACTCGCGTGACTGTAGCAAGAAGGTCGCTAAATCGTGCTGGCCGGACGCTGACAGCACCGGTAACAGCGGCCGTGTGCCAAGAAAACCGGTTGCCATGTGGTTCCCATTTTCAGCAATCATTTTTGCCAAGTGCAGCGCGGTTTTCTCACGCTTTGACTCCGGGACCAGGTCCCCAAACAACGCGAGTGCTTGGGCCGTTTGCGTGTTAATATTCACGCTTCCATCGTCCCGTAGATACTTCGCCTGGAAGGCGGCTTTCGTTTTTTCTAACTGCGCGTGATACGCTTCAGCCTCCGACTGACGTCCGATCGCATCGGCCATCTCGGCCATCATCCGAGCCGATATCGCGTAATAAACGGTGTCGATGAATTCAAGGGGGGTTTCGGCACCTTGAGACAACCAATCTCCCCATGCATTGCCGTGCGCGATGCCGAGGTTGTTGACGGCGGTTTCGTCACGCCAGTTCATGAACCGCACCATGGGTTCCCAACAATCTTCGATCACTCGAGTGTCACCATAGGCTTGCCAGATTGTCCATGGGCAAATCACGCCCGCGTCTGCCCATGCCGAACCGAAGTCCCAGCCATGTTGAAAGGGGAACGGTGCGTACCCAGGAAACGCGCCGCTAGGCCGCTGAGATTCCATTAACTCGCGTAACCATTTGGTATAGAACGCTCCGATGTCGGTGTTGTATGCAGCGGTTGCGACGTATGCTTGTGCGTCACCGGTCCATCCCATTCGCTCGTCTCGCTGAGGGCAGTCCGTGGGCAGGTCGAGAAAGTTGGCCCGCTGTGTCCAGACAATGTTTTTAAACAGTTGATTCACCATCGGATCACTGCACGCAAACTCGCTGGTCATGGGCGTGTCGCTGTGCAGGACCAAGCCAGTCACCGAGTCCGATGTCGGAGTACCGGGAAAGTTCTCAACTTCGACAAATTGGAATCCATGGAACGTGAATCGGGGTTCATATACCTCGCCGGCGGGATCGCCCTTGCAAATGTAGAAATCCGTTGCACGAGCTTTGCGGAGGTTTTCCGTCATCAATCGGCCGTCGGGATGCAGCATCTCGCCATATCGAATCGTGACTTTGTGTCCTGCAGGGCCTTTGACTTTCAAGCGAATCGTGCCGGCAAAGTTTTGGGCAAGGTTAAAGGTGTAGGTTTCGCCATCCCGTTTTGTAATTGACTTACTTGGCAGTTCCTCGGTGACTCGTACCGGGACGCCTGGGAATGCCTCCAGTCTCGGTCGTTTGAATCCCAGATCTCGCTCGGCACCCTGGATCCTGGGGCCGCCCCCCTTGATCTCAGGATTGCGTCCTTCGTAGAACATGGCGGTGGGATGACCATTCTCGCTGGCTAGAATGGCGGTGTCCCAAGTGCTGTCGTCAAAGTTGGCCGTTGACCAGCCAGGCATTTCTCGTCGCGCGTCGTAATATTCACCCATTAGCAAGTCGGCTTCCTGAATCGGACCTTCGCCGGTGACTTTCCACGACGTGTCCGTGCCGATCGTTTCTCGGGATCCGTCGGTATATTCGATCTCCAGCTGCGCCATCACCGACGGAGTTTTACCATAGGTGTAGCGGCCGTTTTTTTCTGTTCCCATTCCGGTCAGCAAGCCAAAGCCGACGTATCCGCTATACCAGCCGTCAGCGACCCATGCGCCGATGGCGTTATCGCCTTGCTCCACCATGTCCGTCACGTCATACGTGTTGTAGTAGGCACGCTGGCGGTAGTCTGTCCATCCCGGAGCAAACCAGGCATCGCCTACCCGCTCGCCATTGAGATGCAGTTCGTAGATTCCCAACGCAGTCGCATACACGGTCGCGCGTTTGACTTCTCTCAATGCCGCGAAACTCTTTCGATACTGTCGCGCAGCAGGCAGGAACAAGCTCTTGGTGTCGGTGTGGATCGCATCATCGTCTGCGAAAGAGATGTATTCTGCTTGCCACTGATTGTCGTCGAGTAGCCCCATCGACCACGATGAGGGCTCGCTCCATCGAGCCGTCCCATGGGCATCGAACGACTGGACTTTCCAGTGACAGCGCTGACGTGACGTTAACGGAGCTCCTTCGTAGGGGACAAACAAAGTCTGGTTAGATTCGACTTTACCAGAGTCCCACAGGTCGCCCTCATCGGCCGCTAGTTTTTCAGCAGAGGACGCGACGATAATTCGGTACGCACTCTGAGTTTGCCCCCGATCCTCAGACTCCACCTGCCAGCTCAAACGCGGCTTGGTGATATCGATTCCAATCGGGTTGTCGAGATACTCGCATCTCAGATGAGTGGGCGTGAGCTCTGCGGCATCGACGCCCACCACCAAAACGCAGGTTAATAGAACGAAACAGATGGATTTAGTAGCTAATTTTTGGAAGGTCATCGCTGTGGGGATCATTAAACGCATGATGGGGCGAGGTAGAGAAAGACGCATGCCGGAGATTTAGATCTCAACTTCGGCAGCGTCTTTGGGGAGATCACGGCTCATCCACATCGGAGTTGCCATGAACCAGCCGATCGTACCCGCCAACGCTGCCGCTTTGACGGCGTCCAAGCTGATCGAGCCGGTAAAATACAGCAGACATGGAACGATCACCGCACCGAGGGCGATCACAGAAATCATTTTGGCAATCGCGTTCATTGGATCGCTCCTCGATTATCGGCAACGGAGTTCTGAGTGAATTTGCTAAGCACGAGATAGATCAGCCCGCATGCAATCCAGCAAGGAATGACTGCGTAGGCGGCAAACAAACCGCGTGCGAAAATGAGATACAGGCCGACGCCGACCGGAAGTAGCCATGCCAACATCACCGCGATGTTGACTCGCGTACCGCTGTGGACGGCATATTCGTCTTGTAGTCCAAACTTTTTCATGAGGTAGTAATCAACGAATATGATCGCTCCCATGGGACCAAGAACCGTCCCGTAGGTTCCCACGAAGTCGAGCAGTTTGGCGGAGAGATTGGGAAATGCGCCTGCGATCGTTGCGACCATACCGGCGACGAGTGTCATGATGATTCGGGAGCTCTTTGGTACAATTCCTTGGAACGCTAGTCCCGCTCGATAGATGGTTGGATTCGCTGTCGTCCAGCCGGCGATCACGACGCAGATAATGCCTGTCCAGCCAAGCGATTGAAACGCCAGCAACCCCGGATTGGCGGCAACCTTTCCATCTGTCCCCAGTGCGAGTTCAGGTGTCAGTTTGATCAAGGCTGCTAGGAGCAACGCTGCGCAAATCCAAGCCATGTAGTGACCCAAGAACATCCCAATCGCCGGTGCCCATCCCGAGGATTTACTGCGGGCGAAGCGGAAGATGGACAAATCAGCCATGCCGAAATGCATCGCTCCATTGCAAAGCCAGCCGAAAACCACAATCTGCCAAAACCCGAAAGTCTGGGTGCCATTCTTCTCCTGGACGAAGGCGATCGCGTCGGTCCAGAACTTGCCCTCCGAGAACGCTGTGAGGCTCGTGGCTTCCATTTGAGCAAGTGAAACAATGCCACATGCAGCGAACACGGCGATCATCCACGGGGCTGCGATATTCGCGACCCGTGCCACACGTTGGTATCCACCCGCGGCAATCACGGCGATCACGGCACCGACGATCGCCACCAATAGGGTGAACGACGGGTTGCTGAATCCAAACATCGAGTCGGGGACGTCAAACGTGATTCCAAAGGGAACCCCCACGGCGGATGCCGAAACGGTCACCATCGCACCAGCGAGAAAACAGAACAGCAAACCATTGACCAAGTTGTAAAACTTGACCAGCGAACCGCCGGCAATTCGCTCAAGCTGATAGTACAGCGTCATCCGTTTTGCCATCGCGATCGGCGTCACCAGGAATCGCCAGGTCAGCACAGCGAGAAAATTACCTAACAACAAGCCGAGAAGTAGGTCCTGAAGACTTGCACCCGCGGCCAAGAACAACGGCCCGATCATGAACTCGGTACCCGCCGCGTGTTCGCCCGCATACATGCCCCAGAACTTTCCTGAGCCCAGCAACGCCGACTCGGGAACCGGTTCGCGTTCAAACTCTCCGCCTGAGTTCGAATGATTTTCACTCATTAATCTGTTGTCCCATTTTTACATACTTGCGTTGTTTGAACGTTGTCGGCGTGGGCTACGTCAGGTCTTGAGCTACACATTTGCGGCTCCTAACTCGACTTCACGCAATGATTGGACGTTCGCTTCGTATTGGCGAGTCTTCTCCAACCAATCAATCCCTACAGGGACACCGGCCGTCTGGCAGTAGTGATTCCAGATCGCACCGAGCGGCATCATCTTCTGCTCTTCAATCAGTGCCAAACGAGCAGTGTAGTCGCCTTCACGTTCGAGTTGTTGGAGCATCTCGGTGGGCTCCAGCAAAGCTGCCAAGAGTGCCTTGAGTGCGTTTCGTGTTCCGATTGCCCACGCCGCCACCCGGTTGATACTCGCGTCAAAGAAGTCGAGACCGATATGCACGCGGTCTAAATATTCACCGCGTACAATCTCTTGCATGATTGTTTGCAGTTCATCGGTATAGGTCACGACGTGGTCACTATCCCAACGCACTCCGCGGCTGACATGCAGAAGTAGCTGCGGTACATACATGAGCACTGATGAGATTTTATCCGAAATCATTTCAGAAGGGTGAAAGTGACCGGCGTCCAGACAAAGCATTTTATTCCGCGAAATCGCATAGCCCATATAGAATTCGTGCGACCCGACCACATAGCTTTCGCTACCAATTCCAAACAGTTTGCACTCCACCGTATCGAGCGTTTGGTTGGCTGAGAAGTTCTCAGTGAAGATTTCGTCGAGGGAAGCGGCCAGTCGCTCACGAGGTTCCTTGCGGTTAGCCGGAGTATCCTTCAGACCATCGGGAACCCAAAAATTATTAATACAAGCGTTGGCCTGTGCTTTCCCCATCGCCGCAGCAATTTTGCGGCAGGCGGTTCCGTGATCAATCCAGAATTGGCGGATGCCGGAGTCGGCATGAGCCAGCGTGAATCCATCACTGGCCTTCTCATGTGAAAAGAAGCTCGGATTGAAGTCTAGGTTGACGTCCTGGCTGCGAGCCCAGTCGATCCAGCCTTGAAAGTGCTCAATGTCGATCGCGTCGCGGTCAACGAACCCGTCGAATTCTCCATATAGAGCATGCAGGTTCAATCGGTGTTTGCCCGGGATTAGCGAATAGGCAACTTCCAGGTCATTGCGAAGTTCGTCTGGGTTTCTCGCCCGTCCCGGGTAGTTTCCGGTCACGGCGAGCCCGTTCCCCAATGCGCCCTCGTTGCCTTCAAAGCCGACAACGTCATCTCCTTGCCAACAGTGGACCGAAATCGCAATGCGACTCAATCTATTCAACGCGTTCTGCACGTTCACACCGAGAGATTCATATTGCTCGACGGCAAGTTCATACGCCTTGTGAATGTTTGCTGCGTCCGTCATCCAGATTTTATCCCGTGCTATGAGAGCGAGTTCAGGGTGTGTGAGCAGTGAGCCACTCGATGCACAAGATAAGCCATCGGTGAATCCGAAACCTTGACGATTGTGCCATGAACTAGCATAATAGTGCCGTCCGCAGAAGGCTGTCCAGGCAGGCTTTGATGGAGCGGTAAGTGACTTCTCGGGTATCTGGTGGTGCCGAAACCTTCCTTGTCAGCGACGGCTTTCCATGCAGGTGCTAAAGAAACAGGACTGGTTTCATGAGGATGGTTTCCCCGTCGTCGTGGAGCGGCGAGATCCTCAAGAGCCCTTTGGACTTCATGCTCATGAGTTCTCCGAAATTGTGATCATCACGGGCGGCAGAGGGGAACACATCACGGGCGAGGATTCTTACAAATTGGTGACGGGGGATACCTTCATTATCGGGCCGGCACGCCCACACGACTATCTGAACATGGATCAATTGCGGTTGATCAATGTTCTGTTCGACGCAGCTGATCTGCCAATGACGCTCGGTGATCTGCAGTCCCTTTCCGGTTACCACGCGCTGTTCACGCTCGAGCCCGCTTGGCGGAAGCGACATGGTTTCAGCAGTCGTTTGCAGTTGTCTCCGCCCGAATTGGTACGTGCAATCAGTTTGGTCGATCAGCTTGATGAGGAACTGCTGCACCGTGGACCGGGCTTTGAGGTGATGGCAACGACGACCCTGTTGCAGTTGGTGACGTTTCTCTCACGTTGCTATAGCCAATCCCGCAACCCACAGAGCAAATCGCTGCTGAGAATCGCAGAAGCAATCTCACTTCTTGAGCGTCACTACGCGGACCCGATCACGCTCGATGAATTAGTTGAAATATCCGGGATGTCTCGTCGGAACTTTCTAAGAGCGTTCGAGTCAACGATGGGCTGCCCACCCATTGCCTACTTGATTCGCCTGCGGATCCGACAAGCATGTAAATTGCTTGCTCAAAGCGAGAAGAATATCACCGAGATCGCGATGGCTGTTGGCTTCACGGACAGCAACTATTTCAGCCGGCAATTCAGAACGTTGATGAATTTGTCGCCACGAGAGTATCGCAATAATCAGCCGGCGAGACAGGGTCTGCGCAACTGGACTGCATGATCCACCAAGCGACTCACGTTGCGTTTGTACACTCTAACCCTAGTTTTCAGTCTTCTTTCGTGGCACCCAAGTTTTAGGGGCATTGAGCATCAGTGGTTCGTGGAAAACCGTCAGCTCGTCGCCCTGATCCTCCATCCACCGGTTCAGCTCAGAGGTCAGGTCCTGTTGGATGGACGTCAGTTCCGAGCCACCGGCGAGGTTGTTCAACTCGTGGAGGTCTTCATCGAGATCGAACAGCTCGTATTGCGGTCGTGCGATAGGTCATTGATCAGATGCACAACAATGTCAGGTAATCACTCGGCATGCGCGGTGGGGGCCGCAAGCACGCGCGAGATGCCTCGCATACCGGCGAACCAAATCATCGTCATTGTTTGGCGTTCTTGGTCGGGCATACTTGAGGCGGACGGCGTTGGGCTGCAAGCCCTCACTTGACTTCGAGTTGCACCGAACCGGTTATATTATCCCGAACAATCCAGCGCCCGTTCTGATAGGTTGCGGCTAGCTTCTTTCCATCAGCGTACACGCCCGACGTCGCATCCGTGCCCGGGAGATCCAGGCTAGCGGCCATGTCATGAGGCAGGTCTAACGAGATTTTGAAGGTGGCATCTTGTTTCCAATCGATGTGGATCGGCCCACGCGGAGTAGGCACCTTGCCATTGGCATGCTTCAGCCCGCCGGGGCACGGCCGGATTGTCGCTGTCGCCCAACCTGGTGAAGAGGGTTGGGCTCCCAGTATGAACCGCGGGAACAGGTTTGCCGGCGCAGCACCCCAGGCGTGATTCCAATCCTGATTCGGTTTGTATTTCAGGTCCCAGGCTTCCCAGCTGATCGATGTTCCGCTGTTGACCATGTGTTTCCAACTGCGATCGCCATCGGCCGTGATCAGTTCGATAGCCTGTTTGTCGCTACCGTAGTGAAACAATGCTTCCATGAAATACTGCGCCGCGTATGGACTGCAAGCCATGTCCTTTTTGCCCAGCCAGTTCAATACGCCATCAATCTTGTTGTCTGGAACCAGGCCGAACGCAAGCGGAAAGAAATTTGCATGAATGCTGCTGTGATCGGTGCCCACTCCGTCACGATAGATCCCGGCAGACTCATCAAACAGGGATGCTTGAAACGATTCTTTGGCGAGTTGGACGCGAGATTCGAACGCCTCCGCGTCGGCGTTCTTTCCGATCGCACGAGCCATCGCGGCCATCTGCTCGAGTGCCTTGATGTGAAATGCATTGACCACGGTATTGATATCCGTGAACACGAACTGATCGCGTTCCTTTTGAGGCCAGTCAACAATATCGGTCCGCTGTTGATCGGTATCGGAACTTCGTACTAGCCCGTCTTCTCCGCTACGGTGCATCAGCGTCTTGGCTTTGAGCGATTCGTACCGCTGCTCGAGCCACTGGCGGTCTCCTGAGTACATCCACTCCGCGTACGCCATGAACACCATGTGGGGTGCCCACTCGGTCGGCCAGGTGCCGTTCTCCATCAACCAATCGAACGACCTCGCGGCCATTTTGACGTCGTCGTCGGTGGTGTAGTGGCTGAGTTGATTCAGGTATGCATCGGCTTCGTAGGGAATGCGTTCTCGATCTCCGTCGACGTAAACGCCTGCGAAAGTCGTGGCTTGAATGCTGTATTTGCACAGATCCCAAATTCGATTGAGCGTTTCATCGGAGCATGCGAATGAGCTCGCATCTTCATTCCAATCGGATGCGAACGCGGCTCGGCGGACGATATACTCTGGTTTGAACTCGCCCGGCCAACCTTCGATTTCCACCCAACGAAAAGGCATGACCGGCAGCCAAGATTTTGGCGTCAACACGGCTGGAGGATGAGCTCGCGTTGCCCCCGCCTGCTCGGTGTTTCGCACGTCGACCGGCGCCGGCACGATCCAGGTGCCGATCTCGCCGCTGCCCGTTCTAAAGTCGCTCGCTCCGTATCGAACCGTGCCGGGCGGATTCCGATCAACGCGGCCATCCTTTAACTTTTCGCCGAAGTGAACCCGGCCGTTGCCACCGCGACCTTGCGGCACCCGCATGGTGATATTTCCGAACGCGACCTTGCCGAAATCGACGAGCGTTGTGTTGTCATTGATCTTCTTGACCGTGACGGGAGCTTGTTCGGTGAGCGTCACCGACTCTTCGGCCGGTATCACTGGGAGCTCTTTAATGAACAGGTTCCGGAAACGATAGACTTGGCCATCTTCGCCGTGGTGTTGGATGCCAATGTAGCCCGACGCATCGGTGGTATCGCGGAACGCAACCGTGGGAACCCCGTTCAATTCAATCGTGATGCGGTCTTCGATACAGGTGATCACGAACTGGTTCCAGCCGTTTCGATGCAGTGCATTGGCGATCATGGGACTGGCAAACGCCGCCTTCGACTCTGCTTCGTGCTCCAAAAACTGGTCCGTCGAACGCCCCTTGGTACTTGGCCATATCCATCTGCGTCGCGATTCATCGAAGAGTCCGCCCGACCATCGCCGATCCGACCCGTCGCACTCCGCTTGGTAGCCAAAGACTTTTTTCTCTGCCTCGTCATCGACGTGACAGCGAAACATCAAGCCGGAATTGGCGGGGCCCGCGGGCAGATGAATCTCCACACTCACGCGAAAGTCTGAATATTTCTGCTTCGTTACTAGAAAAAACTTGTCATCGCCGAGCAGATGAATCTCCCCATCGACCACCTTCGCTTCGCCGTGAGGATAAGGGTTACGCCAGCCGCTCAGGTCTTTACCGTTAAACAGAGGAGCGTACCCACGACTGAGCATGGCTTCGAAAGTCACAGTTCCATCGAGATCCTCGGCAGGCTTCGTGATCGATGGAGCGAGCGGGTCCTGACCCGTGCTCATCCTCGCGCAGCAGAGGGCGGTGATCAGGATGAAAAGAAGTCGGCTGGTCATGATGTTTCGATGGTACAAGAGTAGGGAGGGCATCCAAGCGGCGTATTCCCCTGCGGAGACGCATTCGAGCAATTAGAAAGCGGTGCGTCAGGACTGCTGGAGAGGTGGTGCTCCCGCTTGCTTCCGCGGCGTGAATTAGTGAATCGGCCGAACCGCCGCCGCATGCACTCGATGGCTTGCGGCGAGCGACGCCGTCATCGGCTCACCGCCAGTGGCCGCCTGGGGGCAGCGAACGTCTCAATGGTGATCCTTGGCTCGCTAGTGAGGACCAGTGTCCTGAATTTACACGCCGTTGGCGATACCGGCAACGTGACATCACCCCTTGTTTTGCGACTTCCCGAGTCATCTATCAAATACGGCGACGCGGTACTGCGACGGTGACATGTTCTCTGTCGCATTGAATGTCACCCGCATGCGTTCTTCACTGGGAAAGCCCGAGATGTATGCAACCTCCTTCACCCCCAGGTCCGTTTCCCGTAGCAGTCGCTTGGCGCGGCTTAATCGGCAGGCGATCATTTCCTCTAAAATCGAGTGCCCCAACTCTGCACTGAAGCGTCGTTCGAGCACACGGCGGCTCACTGCTAAGCGATCCGCAAAAGCCTTCACGGAGAAGGCGCGATCGCTGTGCGTCCAAATCAGGTTCAATGTGTCGGCCACCAGTGGGTCAGATATTTCCTTTTCGCGGACGGTCCGATTGCCGCCGGGGATCTGACCTGGGTCCGCCATCGCTTCGATCACGCTTCCAACCAACGCCATGGCTTGCATCGAGAGTAGTACGGAATTCTGATTGGGCGACGCTTTGACCCGCTGGATCAGACGACCAAAGCTTTTGACGAGTCCTTTGTATCCCTTGACCTGACCGACAGCCCGCTCCGGATGCATCAGGTCGAGCTCTTGCAGGCGGTGCGTCATGACGCCATTGAAGGAGATCCAGTGTTCATGCCAACCGGTGTCAGTCGATGGCTGATAGCGGTGCCAGACGCCTGGGAAGAGCAGGAATGCGTGACCGGCGGTGATTGAAATCTTCTCTGTGTACTCCGATTCGAAGACACCCTCACCGCCAGAGATCAAAACCACCTGGAATTCTGGCAGCACCCGCCCCCGCGCCCAGGTGAGTTGGTAGAGTCCAGGATGCCCTTCCGGAGGATACTCGGCGCCGGGCGGCACGACCTCGTGGCCCACGCCCGTCAAATAGAGACCCCATGAAATCGCTGCGTCATTGACCGGTAAATAGTGGTAGTAGCCTTCTTGTCCTTGGTTCTTCAAGCGTTTTGCCTCCACGCAGTCATCGTCAGTTCGGTTGGTTATTCTAGACGACGCGACCCGCTCAGCGTGATGGTGCAGTAAAGCGAATGTGAGGGCGTTGCCACTGGTTTCCAATTCCTGTTCGAGGCGAGCAGGTAAACTGTGGAAAAGGTAACACGGTGGAGGACGTAAGCTTGGTGCTTCCTCGGATTCAATTCCCAGCCCAATCGCATCACTATCTAGAGGGTCGAACGCACATGGACACAGAATCTCGTTGGGGTCGCAGGTTGAGGGCAGAAAATTCGAAGCCGGTTCGATCCGGAGTTTTCCCGCTGCTGTTATTGAGCACGTGGATTCTTTCGGGCCTCGTGAGCGCGAGTACGAATGCTGCGGAGCGGCCACCCAACGTCGTACTGATTTTTGCTGATGATCTCGGTTACGGCGACCTGGGGTGCTACGGGGCGACAAAGGTACAAACTCCCAACATCGATCGCCTTGCGGCCGAAGGACGGCGGTTTACCGATGCGCATTCGGCATCGGCGGTCTGCACACCGTCTCGATATGGTCTGCTGACGGGAGAGTACCCTGTACGCCAGAATATCTGGGGGCCCGCACCGGTCACTTCGCCGTTGCTGGTTGACACTAACAAGTTGACCATCGCCGACTTGTTTAAAAACTGTGGCTACCACACCGCGGCTGTGGGGAAGTGGCATCTTGGATTTGGTACGAAAGCAAACACCTGGAAGCAGCCGTTGCGGCCGGGGCCACAGGATCTTGGATTCGATTACTTTTACGGCGTGCCGGTTGTGAATAGCAGTCCGCCGTATGTGTTCGTGGAAAATGACCGTGTTGTGGGCCGGGTCCCCGACGATCCGCTGGTTTATCTGGGACGAAAGCCAGGGGACAAGGCCAGCCCAATCACACCGCTAACCGAAGAACACGGCAATCGAGTTCCTAACTTTTTTGGCGGTGCGACTGAAGCGCATCAACTTTACAACGACTTCAGGCTGGGGACGACGCTGGCCGAACGAGCGACGAGCTGGATCCGTGAGCAGTCGGACCAGCCGTTTTTTCTCTACCTGGCCACGACGAATATCCATCACCCGTTCACACCGGCTCCGCGTTTCCAAGGAACCAGTCAGTGTGGCCTGTACGGTGACTTTGTTCACGAACTCGATTGGATTGTTGGCGAGGTCATGACGACGCTCGAGGAGCAAGGGGTAGCTGACAATACCTTAGTAATTTTCACCAGTGATAACGGTGGCATGTTCAATCACGGTGGGCAGAAGGCATTCCAGATGGGGCATCGGATCAATGGTGATCTGCTGGGATTCAAGTTTGGTGTCTGGGAAGGCGGGCACCGGGTTCCGTTCATCGCCTGGTGGCCCGGCCGCATCGATCCAGGGACCACTTCAACGCAGCTGATCAGTGGTGTCGATATGTTGGCCACCTTTGCCGCCCTCACCCAGCAACCCCTCGACCCCGACCAGCTTGCTGATAGTGTGAACGTTCTACCCGCCATGATCAGTGAACCTGAGTCGCCCTTGCGAGACACCCTGGTGCTCTGCCCTCACAAGCCCACTCATCTAGCGGTTCGCAAGGGGAAGTGGGTGTATATCGACGCTCGTGGCTCGGGAGGTTTCTCTGGCCGGCCTGGTGTTCATGCCGCGGGCGGACCGGTCTGTGCGTCATTTGTTGGAAGCCTGAACAGCGATTTTGAGAATGGTACGTACAAGGCGGATGCGCCGTACGCTCAGCTGTATGATTTGGATACTGATCCCAGCCAGACGCAGAACCTTCACAACGAATATCCCGAGGTGGTCAAAGAAATGAGCCAACTGCTGGCCAGCTACACGCCGCCCCGACCGTCGGGCAATAAAAAAGTGAAGCCGCCAGCACCACGCGATGCTGCACTGAAAATACCAGCAATTCCCAGCACGCGGGGCGCGTCCTTCGATTTCGAGTCGGGCGAGCTGAGACCGTGGAAGGTGGTGCAAGGAGAATTCGGACACCCAATTGGTAGCCGCGATCATTTCTTTCGAAATAAAGGAGAGTACAACAAGCAAGGTGAGTATTACCTGACGACGCTCGAAGGTAGCCCTGACGCCACCACAGGAACGGACTCGCAAACCGGAGTGATTGTGTCGCCGCTGTTCATTCCCGCTGGCGGTGCGATGACATTCCGTGTCGGCGGAGGCCGCGGTCAGGACACCTATGTGGCATTATGCCTGGCAGACGGCACCGAGCTGCAAAGGTCAAGTGGGATCAACGACCAAGTGATGCAAAGGGGCCACTGGGATCTCGCACCTCACGTAGGCAAGAAACTTTTTCTGAAGGTTGTCGATCAATCGACCGGTGGCTGGGGGCACATCACCGTTGATCACTTCCAGTTTGATGGGGAGGTGCTGGCAGAGTTTGCGGACATGACGCCGCACCCAGCACATGACTTGCAGGATGATCGGGAACCAAATCGCCGGCCGAACTTTGTGGTTATCTTTACCGATGACCAGGGTTACGGTGATCTGAGTTGTTTTGGCGGCGGACACGTCAGCACACCTCGGATTGATCAAATGGCGGCTGAGGGGTCTCGGCTGACTAGCTTCTATGTGGCCGCCCCAGTTTGCACGCCATCGCGGGCAGCGCTGATGACGGGGTGCTATCCCAAACGGATCGACATGGCGATGGGGTCCGACTTCGGAGTCCTTCTCGCTGGGGACCGGAAAGGTTTGAACCCAGCTGAAATTACGATCGCCGAAGTCTTAAGGAC
Source organism: Allorhodopirellula heiligendammensis (assembly GCF_007860105.1). Taxonomy (NCBI): domain Bacteria; kingdom Pseudomonadati; phylum Planctomycetota; class Planctomycetia; order Pirellulales; family Pirellulaceae; genus Allorhodopirellula; species Allorhodopirellula heiligendammensis. The sequence continues at coordinate 1,755,837 of NZ_SJPU01000001.1, read as the reverse complement.
GGCAGGATACCATACCGGGATGTTCGGCAAATGGCACCTCGGCGATCAGCCAGAGTTTCTACCGACGAAACAGGGGTTTGATGAATTCTTTGGTCTGCCCTTCAGCCATGACATCCACCCGTTTCACCCGAGACAAAGTCACTATCATTTCCCGCCATTGCCGCTGCTCGATGGTGAGACCGTCATCGAATTAGACCCCGACGCCGATTTCTTGACGAAGCGGATCACAGAGCGGGCGGTTGCGTTCATCGAAAAACAGCAGGATCACCCTTTTTTTCTGTATATTCCCCATCCGATTCCCCACGCTCCGTTACACGTTTCGCCGCCGTTTCTAACAGACGTCGCTGGCGATGTTGTGGCAAAATTGTCGGAAGAAGACGGCAATGTTGACTATCAGACGCGGCACAAACTTTTCCGCCAGGCAATCGCAGAAATCGACTGGTCCGTCGGGAGAATCCTCGACACGCTGAAAGCCAATGGCCTCGATGAAAACACGCTGGTGCTGTTCACCTCCGACAACGGTCCGCCCAAGAATACGATCTTCGCCAGTCCAGGCCCATTGCGTGGCCATAAAGGCACTACGCTCGAAGGCGGCATGCGAGAGCCCACGGTCGTCCGCTGGCCGGGGAAGATTCCGGCGGGTAAAGCCAATGACCAGCTCATGACGACCATGGACTTACTCCCCACCTTCGCCAAGCTGGCCGACGTAGCGATCCCGACAGATCGGGTAATCGACGGCAAAGACATTTGGCCCACGCTCATCGGCGAGGCGCCAACGCCCCACGACGCCTTCTTTTACCACAGTGGTAATCAGCTGCAGGCGGTGAGATCCGGGAGGTGGAAGCTGCATGTCAGAAATGGAAAGCCCACGCAGCTATATGACCTCGAGAGCGACATCGGCGAGCGCAACAATGTCATCGATTCGCATCCGGAGGTCGTACAGCAGCTCGAACAGCATTTGCAACGCTTCGCCAACGACATCGCCGCAAACAGTCGGCCCGCCGCGTTCGTGGAGAACCCCGTACCGCTGAGTGAATGAAGAGCGAGAAGCGTCCCCGCACGCTAAAGATCGATCAGCTCAGTGACAGGAAACCTCCCACGATGACGGAGGCTCGCTGGAACGCCCAACTTGCCACGTGATTCCACCACCTCAATCGATTTCGCGGTGGCCCCGCCAATGACGCTGCGGGTCCTGGCTCGGCTTCACTCACGCGTTTCGCCGCCGTGTCGCCGGGCCCCGCATTGCGACGCGTCAGCGTGTGACCCTTGGGTGCTGATAGTTCCCTCGCCAACGCCGTCACCTCGCGAGCATTTCACGCGTTCTCGCAAGTCGCGACATGCTCGGGATTTGCTGGCTCCGCGACCGAGCATTCAACTGCCGAACTATCGCCACTCGCGTCCGCTTGCACCAAGTCTCTCGCGGCAGCGTCAGCGGCATCGAGGTTCGCCGGAATCGTTTGATGACTCGACGTCATCCGGGCCAGCGGGCTGATTGCCTTCACGTCCTCGCGGTTGAGCGAGTGCGAGTAAATCCGCGTCGTCTTGATGTCCGCGTGACCGAGCAACTCCTGGATCGTGCAAATGTCGGTTCCCTCACGCAGCAGACGCGTGGCAAAGCTGTGCCGAAACACATGCGAACTGACATGCTTGTGAATCTCCGCCTTCTTGACCGCCGCGCGCAAGTTTGCTGGGAACGTATCCTTGTGCAAGTGATGACGTCGCAGCCCCCGTTCACGCATGAACGCCTTCACATTCGACACGTACGCTCGTTCAGCCTCGGGCGCGTCCTAACGCCCCCGTATCGCACGACGCAGGTTCTGAATCACATCCGGCTCCCTTGGATCGATAAAGCCGATAACGTCTTCGATCTCGTCAACCGTGACCTCGCCTGATTCTCTCAGTCGCTCTTCTTTAACCCTCTCAGTACGAGCGAGACTTTTGAGTTGCGTTTGAGTGAACCTCAGGTCATCGAACGGTGCCGCCTGAACGTAGCGACGATAACAGATCAGCGACTGAATGATCTTCAGACGCTTCCAAGCAGGCGTCTTGCGCCGCACGTGGTCGCGGAGAAACTCAATCACATCGCCTGGTGTGAACTCCCCCGACACGGCAACGCGGAACTCGCCGAGTCGATCGTACAGAGCAGATTCCGTCCCAACTACCCGCAGCCTCCCAGTGACGACCACCGCCCTCTTCCACGACCATTTTTGATGCGAGCTAGGGGCGTTCCAAGGACTGGGGGCGTCCTCTCCGCCGTACTGCATCGCCGCAGCACGACCGAGCTGATTCTTCGCATGTCCGCAGAGTAAGTAAAGTCTTACGCCCGAAATGGGTACAGGATTTTGCTTGACCCAAGAATCCAGACCCCCCATACTCAGCAGACGCCAACCGGCGATAATATTCCCTCGAACCGGCGATAACACTCCCCGTGTCACCGAGGGAACCGAAGGTCCAACCGGCGATAATCGTCCCACGAGCTCCTTATCGCCGGGTGACGTCCCCGCCAACCGGCGATAATTACCTCGTTCGTCAGCAATAGAGCATGGCATCAGCACCCAAACAGATCGATCTGACTGGATTGCGCCGTGTGCACGAACTTGCTGCGGCAAGATTTCCGCACGACTACCTCGACGTTGGACTTGGTGCGATTGGGCTCTTCTTGAATGATCCACCCAAGAATGCCGGCTACAGATGTACTCCCACCAATTCGTTGACGATCGCTGGCCTCGGCGTCGATGGCATACACGTCGGTTGCGTGACCGATTCTCACGTAGTAGACCCAATGGCACCTATTGTTCTCACAATACCAATGGCGTTCGAGTCGCCAAACTTCATTGTTGGGGAAACGCTGCACGATTTTTTATGCCTAGGTTGTCGCAATGGATACGCGAACCTCGCAAATCTGCACCTGCTCTTTGACGACACGATGGCCTACTATCAGGGAATCGACGATGATGACTTTGATGATCGCGCTCCCAAAATCCTAGACATGCTCGCGACAGAACTTTCACTTGAACCGTGGGCAGATGTACGACAGCACTTTGACGAATTACAATCACGGTTCATGCCGGTGCTGCGAATGCCAGCCATTCCGTAGCCCCGAAATGCTGACGAACAACGCGATGCACACGAAGCCGCCGATCGCGCGGTTTGCCAATGGAGAGTGTTTCTCCGGCGGCTCGGTGATCGCCAGCGTTCGCCACTTGAATGAACGTAAATCCCTACACGCCACCGGCTGTTGCTGCGGATTCGATGCCTGGGCGTTCGAGCCTGTACCGCAGCTTGCCGCAACCGCTGTTCGCAATTGCCAGCTTGGCTACATGGATCTGCCTTGCGATTGGCTGGTTCTACCTGGGCCAGGTAATTGACCCGTTCTACGATATTGACGTCCCGTTTTTCTTTCGTCTGTATATCGTGGTCGGTGGTGCGTTCGGATTGCTTTCTTGGTACTGCGCGAGGGCGGTATCGTTGCGATACCTTCGCTTCCGTAGCGTTGCGATAATTCTATTTGCATCGCTTGCGGTTGTACTGTTCGCCCTCCAGAGCCAATCTGCTATGATCTCAACTCCTCCCACTGCGGCAATCGTGTATACCGTTGGTCTGTGCTGGCTCGCATGTCGTCGCATTTCCGCAGTAGACGCTGGAGGGATTGAAACCGGCGGAGAACAATGAATAGCACTAGAGCCGGGCGTCACGGTTTCTGGCAGATCAAACGTCTCTCGGCCCGGCCCGGTGATGCCGGTCGTTCCCCGACTAAAAATGGCTGCACGTGAAAAAACGCCTGCGTAAGAAACGCAGACTTGGCGAGTTCCGCGAAGACTGCTTCGAGCTGACATTTGAGATGTCGCCAGCGCTCAGCAACGATGACATCAATTCGCTGACGGACATGTTCATCGACATGATCGAGTCCAACGGCCTCCAATTTGGCGGCGGTGGGAACAGCCTTTGGTCCGGGATCGTCCAAGGTCCATGCCGTGGGTCAGCAACCGAATCCGATCGGCGGACCGTGCTCGACTGGCTCAATCAGCATCCGGACGTGCTGAACGCGCAGGCTGGTCCGCTGCGTGATGCATGGTACGGTTGGTCGTCGTAGACACGCTGGCCGTCAGTCTTGTTACAATGTCACCGACGCAATCGCGGCGAACCATAACATGCACAGGAGGACGGCTTTCGGCGGTTGCTGGACTGGAGAATCAACTCTCCGTCCCCCCGTGATGTCTACCGGTCTGTGGCAAAGATGATCCATGCGTAAAACGACACTAGCGCTCAACTTGATCGTCGTCGCTTTCTTCATCTGCTTCCTTGCTTACACGTTTGTCGCCCGACAGCACCTCGACTCTCTTGCTCGCGATTTCGTAACCGAGAAGACGCTCGACTATTCCAAGCCTGTCGTGGACGTGGCTGACGAGGCACTCGATTCACCACTGGTCAAGAAACTCCTGTCGGACGACCATGAGACTGCCATCCGACGTGAGATTGCGGACTATCAAAACGATCCCAGCGCTTACATTGCCGATCTGACCCGGCAGCAGCTACGCGATGCACCGGTGGCAAACGCGAACCCACTGATCGAAAAGGTCGCTGCAATCAAAAACGAGATACGGACATTTTACGACGATACTCTGAACGCCTTGATCGCTGACCTTCACATATTCTCAGTCTCAAATCTGATTGCTGGGTTGATCGCCTTTGGCTTGTCATATCGTTCTTCATCCGACATACGGAAACCGATCGTGTGGTTTTCCTTCCTGATGTTTGTTGCCGTGCTATACTGCTCGTATCTCTACGTCGATGATCTCACGTTTTTCCGCATCCTATTTCGCACGCACATGGGTTGGTGGTATGCTGCACTCTTGTGCGTCATGATTGTCGCCCTCTATTTAGACTACAGTCGCCACGACAAAGGCACAGAACCAAACGTTGAACGCGAGCGGGCGATCACGCCGGTCTTGAAGTCATAGTCCAACGCGCCCACCGCGTTAACGCCGCCGTTCGCCGATCTGACCTTGGATTGACACTTCGACGATGATTCCCGACTTCCGCGACGATGGATATTTGCCCGAAGGGCTTCACCTCGCAACGGAAGCCGAGGTGACGTTCCGATTCGGCTCTGACACACCGCGACGCAAACGCCTTGCTCCTCGGTTGCGACGGTGGGTTGACCTTGCTCGTGCTGTTTCCGCTCGTCGCCTGTTCGTTGACGGCAGTTTCGTGACTTCGAATCCTGAGCCCAATGATGTGGATGCGGTCATTTGGCTACCCGATGATTTCGTCTCGCGAGTGTCCAATGGTAGTTTCGAGGCGATGGAACTGGAAACGGTGCTCCTGACGCGGCGTCCCGAAGAAATCTTCGCCGCAGAAGATCGACGCGACTGGGAGGATTGGTTAGAATTCTTTAGTCGAACCCGCGAGCCTGATGGCCGACGCAAAGGCGTCGTGGAGATTGAGATTTGATTACTACGCAAACCGAGTACGAAAAAGCGCAAACCGAACTCCGCGATCTCCAAGATCGCCTGGAGGTGTTGCAGCGCGAGCATCCCATTGGCGAAAAAGGGTTCACCAAGGCCGGAATCCGGAAACTCATTTCTAGACTGAACGAAGAGCTTGGCGTCTACGAGGGCAGCGAGGAGGCTCGCTCGTCTCCGTCCAGCTAGCGGCGAACCAAGCAATGATATGGAGCCTTCTACGAATGCTTTTCCCTTAACAGTCCGCGTCACTGTGGACGTGGACTTCGATGGACGCACCGTGTAAGTCACCGATGAGTCGTCTACTTTCACGATTCGCTTGTCACTGAGTGCAACGCGATGCACGTAGGGGGCCAAGTATTTTAACGTGGCAAGGCCATGGCCGACGGCTTGAATGTCGACGACAAACTTCTTGGCCCAAGCCGACACCGGGACGCGGTCGTACAACTCGCAAGCTCGCAGTTCATCGGCAAGCTTCGCCTTGTAGACTTGCACCAGCGTGCCATGATGAAATAGAAAATTCTTCGGTGTGCTCTGCCAAGCCTCAGGCTGTCCGTCAGTATCAAACTTCACTCCGCCGCCGGGAACGATATAGTGAACGTGAGGATGATAGACCGCTGGGTCACGCCCCCAAGTATGCAGCACCCCGAAATAGCCGAGCTGACATCCTTTCAAGCTCTTGGTTGCCGCACCAACATCACGGATGCTCTGGCTGCTGGCATCGAACAGACTTCGGTAGCCTTCGCGTTGATGGACGCGCAGCACCGAGCCAATCTCCCGGGGCACTGTGAAAGTAACCAAGAAGTGTTTCCGCTGGCAGCGGTACGTACCGATCTTTGGCTCCCTTGCCACGGTGAATGTGAACCATCATGCGTTTGCCATCAACATCACCGACCTGCAGGTTCCTGGTCTCGTCGAGTCGGAGGCCCATCGAGTAGATGGTCCAGTAGAACAAGGCAATACATTCGACACGACACGCGTCGATGATGGCGTGGACCTGATCAATAGTGAGAACTTAGGGGAGGGTCCTGGCCTGCTGTAGCTTCATGGTGGCGAGAGTTTCCCGGTCACCCTTGCAAGTTCGAGTGTAAAAGAACTTGATGCCGGAGAATGCGACGCGGATAGATCCGTAGGCGAAGCATTTTTCGTTTTTGAGGTAGAGAAAGTAGTGTCGGAGTTGCTGCTCGGTGATCCGACCGGGCTGAGTTCGCGCCCAATCAGCGAGTTACCTGACGGCTCGCAGGTATCCGTGTACGGTTCGTTTGCTGAAGCCAGCCAGTTGCAGGTCTTCGCTCATCATCTGATAGAGTGAGCCGTCGAAGTATCGCGAGGATTTGGGGGTCCATCCGGGATTATCGTGGGTAGATCCAGCATGTTGGATTTTGGAGGTATGGCGGTGGCGTCCGAATTGAAGGAGGCCGTAGCAGAAATAACGCTGAAGGCTGGCGCAGACGCCGCCAGCCCAAGGCACCTTTCGGGTCCAGTTCGACCAGGATATTGCTTGTAGAATCGCCCAGCGGCTGAGCTTACTTCCACCCCTTCCGCACGTGAAACCTGATCGGTTGACATCAGCGTGACAAAATTTCCGACGCCACCGCCATGGAGTGCCGGGATAAAACCGGTTTGGAATAGAGAATGAGAGTTTCTTACGAGGAAGGTCTAGCCAACTACTTCGGCCTCCGGCGGAGGAGCGATGAAGGCAACAACATCGCACTGAGCGTCCGCGCAGGGGGAAGCGTAGGCCAGCTAATTGAGCTCCGAAATCAGGTCCTCCATGTGCCGACCGTGTCATGTGCGTCGGGAAGACAACACCAACTATACCGTCAAGGTGAGGATAGCTTGGGCATGGCGGAGTCGAAGAGCCTGTGCATGCGTGGAAAATTCCAAACGCGAGAACCGGGAAGTCCCATTTGCCCCTGGGGTCATGTCGCGATGACACACGACCAGGGCGGCCAGCGAACCTCTCCGAGGGAAATTCTGGTATGAACGCGGATGGGATGGCAGATAAGTCCGTAGTACCGTCGACGCGGGGGAACAATGCTGGAGCTGAACCAGTAGCGGACTCCGTCGAGGAAAGGGACTTAGCCAAAAGGAACGCCCAGCAGTCTGACCTCGACCGCCCTCTGAAGCGGATAAATCGAAGGTCCCTCGGACTGACGGGCGTGCGTATCAAGGCTCGGACACACCCCGAGTTTCGATTCACGTCCTTGTTACACCATGTCGACGAACAAACCCTAATGGAAGCCTTCTTCGCTCTGAAGAAGAAATCCGCTGTGGGCGTCGATGAGGTCACATGGCAGGACTACGAAATCGGCCTGGAGGATCGGATTGCGGACCTCCACGGTCGTATTCACCGCGGAGCCTATAGGGCGAGACCATCGAAGAGGATCTATATCCCCAAGCCGGACGGTCAACAGCGACCAATCGGAATAGCGTCCCTCGAGGACAAGCTAGTCCAAAAAGCGGTTGTTTGGGTATTGCAGAGCATCTACGAAGTGGACTTTGCCAATTTCAGTTATGGTTTCCGGCCCGGACGAAGTCAGCATCAGGCGCTCGATGCGCTCAATGTTGGCTTCTCGGACAGAAAGGTGAACTGGGTATTAGATGGTGATGTAGAAGGCTTCTTCGACACGATTGACCACGAGTGGTTGATTAAATTCTTAGAGCACCGCATCGCCGACAATCGAATCCTTTGGTTAATTCGTAAATGGCTCCGCGCGGGAGTCAGTGACGATGGACAATGGTCAGCTACAACCGTAGGGACGCCCCAAGGTGCGGTGAGCGCTCCTCCAACAAAAGTGCAAAACTTTCTCTTTTCCGTTTTTGCTAGTTTTCTTCGCAAAAAGGGGGAAGTTGATTCGGTACACGATCCGAATTTGATCTGGCTCGACAACGACGTTGTCAATCAGTGTTCGCAGAATCTCGCGACGCAGTGTCCAGTCAGCGGATTCCAGGTTCGTGCCCACGGATTCGCAGAAGCTGTCTACGCACGACAACGACTCACGCAACGTCGACTGCTCTCGCGACTCAGATTCAAGAGTCTGCAATTGCCGTTCGTGCTTCGCTAGACGGTCACGCGCACGCTTTAAGCGAGGATCGAATTCAGCCCGATCAAGCACACCATCGGTGTAAGCATCGATCAAGCGTTCCACACTGCGTTTCGACGACGCGACTTGCTTCTTGATCGATGCAACGGAGTCACTATCGCTCGGCGCTGCCAGGCGTCGCTCGTACTCTTTACGAAGCAGTTTAGGATGACGCAACAACTCACACGCATCATTCCACACCGCCTCATCAAGTTTGTCGGTGCGCACCTGTTTGCACTCGCAGACTCGCTTGCCGCCAAAGCGATATCCATCGGTTCCGATGCAGCGATAGTAGGCGTAAGAACGCACCTTGCCTTTCGCACTCGTGCGACTGACTGGTTTGCCATAAAACGCATATCCACACTTGCTACATTCCAGCAAGCCTTGCAGGAGATACTTCGCGCCACGACGTGACTCATGACCACGCTGTCGGTTTTCGGTCAACTGGGTTTGCACGGCATCGAACAGCTCCGATGAAACGATCGCAGGAACCGGAATCGATAACTGCTCGCTCGTGTCGGTGTCATAAGTCGAGCCGGTGCGTCGCGGCGTTTTCGAGTTACCTCGGTGCGCGCGAAGCTGTGGCCGACGCGGTCCCGTGCGTGTCTTCCCGAACGCTGCAGAGCCTTTATATGCAGTGTTTTTAAGCATTCCCCACACTGTGGTTCGATCCCATGTGGCTTTGCCTGTCGCCGTCACGGTGTCCGACTTCGTTAGCCGCCGCGTCGCTTCACCAATCGACAGTCGATCGCGACCGACCCACTGAAACACCTGCCGGACAACAGTCGCTTGTTCCTCAATAATTTCATAAGCGGCTTGCCCATCGCCTTCACGACGGGTGATGTATCGGTATCCATACGGTGCTGCCGACAATACGTTGACGCTGCCGCGAGTGGCCGCGTGACGCTTGCCACGACGACTGCGTTCCATGATCTTGGCGCGTTCGTATTCAGCGAACATGCCTTGCATCTGCAACAGCAAATCTTCTTCAGGACTGGCACCGATCGCGCGGTTGAGAAACACGAGTTCAATGCCCAGCTTTTGCAATTCATCAACGATCAAAACTTGATAGGCATACTTGCGTGCCAGTCGATCGGGCGAATGAACATAGAGCCTTTGAAACTGACCAACGTATGCTGCGTCTCGCAGTCGTTCGAGCGCTGGCCGATGAAGCGTTGATCCGCTCACACCGTCATCGAGAAAGCAGTTCTTGTCTTGCAGCAACGCTTTGTCTTGACTCACTTTTCGACGTATGTCGGCAACTTGAGATTCGATGGTTTGCTCTTGAGCCTGCGCGTCTGATGAGACTCGCCCGTAGATGGCCGCTTCGACGTTTGAATTGGAATGAGTCGTCATGCGACAGCCTCCAGTTGATCCCGTTGCTGCGGCACGCTCTGAGCACCAAAGTCGTGTTGCTTCGAAGGCTCGGTCCGCTGGTCGTCGATCGTATCAGCGTCCAAACGGAGTCTGGCAACGCCGCTGTTACCGGCGGAGCAACCACGCTCGGCCAGATCAAAAACCTGATCGAGCAACTCGCGTTCGATCCGAATTGGGTGGTAACTACGAATGACAGCAATGGATTGGCTGTCGGGTTTGAGTTTGGCAGGCTTTGCCATCGGAATCTCCTCCATGAGACATTTGCAATCAATCTGTAAACACTTGCTTGAAAACAGCTTACGGCGACTTCCAGCCATCGCCATACGCCGTCGACAACGCCGTCCTTGGGATCAATCTATCCAAGAAACCGCCATTGTTTGCAATATCGTTGGAGGAGCGATTTCACCACTACTGGCGAACGTGTTCCTGCACTATGTGTTTGATCTATGGATAAAATGGTGGCGAAAGCGGCGTGCTTGCGGCGAAGTTGTCGTGATCCGCTACGCCGATGATTTCGTGATTGGCTTTGAACGTAAGGATGACGCGCAGCGTTGTTTGGATGACCTCCGAACTCGTTTCGCCAAGTTCGGTTTGAAACTGCACGACAAGAAAACCCGGCTGATCGAGTTTGGCCGCCATGCGGCCCGACGTCGCCAGGCTCGCGGTAAAAGTCGACCGGAAACGTTTGACTTTCTTGGCTTCACGCATCGCTGCGATGTGACCCAGGCAGGCTGGTTCGCACTTCGCAGAGAAACGATCGCGAAGCGGATGCGGGCATCCCTGGCGAAGATCAAAGAGGAGTTACGGAAGCGTCGTCATCACTCGATTGGTGAAGTTGGAAGATGGCTGAGGCAAGTGATCCAGGGCTGGTTGCAGTATTATGCCGTTCCTGGAAACCACGAGAGACTGGAACAGTTTAGCGACGAGATCAAGAAAATGTGGGTGCATCAGCTTCGACGACGAAGCCAACGCCACCGCTGGACTTGGGATCGTTTTACTGCGATGTTTGAACGGTACTTACCTGAGCTGACGATACTGCACCCCTATCCCAGCGTAAGATTTCACGCCCGACTTGCGGCAGGAGCCGTATGAGTCAAGGCTCACGTACGGATCTGTGCGGGGGGCGGCTGGCAACAGCCGTCCCTACCGCGATCCTCTAAAATCCAACATGCTGGATTTACCCACGACAATCCCGGATGGACCGATAATTACCTCGTTACCCGCACGGAATGCTCTATGGCTGAACAGCGTTTCGTCTCCTACGCACATGAAGAGTTTTCCGTTGACCAACTTGCTCGGTTCGCGGGGCAATACGATGGTGTCGACATGGCCGCCCTCAAGGGAGCATCGGAAGATCGTTTCCCTTTTTTGGTGCGATCAGAGTCGCATCCGCTGGGCTACAATGGTTGCTGGTGGAATCCTTACTGCGGTATCATGATCCAGATGAACGACGATGCCGTTGAGGACTATGCGTTTGTAGCGTATCTCCTAGAACACGCGTATCCGCGATTCGATTCGTTGGAAGATGCAGATCGATGGGCTGCCGATCATGCTTGGCCACGTAAGTCACTCGACGAATTGCCCGACGAGGGCGGGTAACCATCGCGTGCACCCGAGCACGCGAATCGGGCGGCCTTGAAATGGAAAATCTCTCGCGCGTGCCGGGTGACGCGTGACCTTATCCGACTGAAATCCAACTCGCGCGCCCGACGACAACTCAATCGCTTCGAGAGCTTTTTGGAATGACAAAATTCACAGACCACGACGCCTATATCGCTGCGGCACCTGAGACGTTTCAACCTCTGTTGGTTCAACTTCGCGCACAACTCGCAAAAGTTCTACCTGACGCAGAGGAGTTAATCATGTACGATATGCCCGGGTTCGGGTTCGGAAAGGCGATCATTGTGGGCTACGCGGCATTCAGCAAGCAATGTGGGCTCTACGTAAGCAAAGACGCCATAACCGCCCTGGCCGACGATATTGCTGCCGCAGGACTCACTGCAACCAAGACAGGTGTTACGTTTTCAACAAAAAAGCCTATTCCCGACAAACTGGTCAAAAAGCTGGCTCTTGCATCGCGAAAAGCGCTTGGGCTTTAATCGCAACGGATTGCCACGCGGCGGATAACAAGACGCTGAACCCGAGTTGCCGATCACGGGTTTTCGAGATGGATGCTCGCTCGCGGCAACCGGGTTAGCGTAAACGTTCTGCCTATGGGATTACGTTCACGCAATTGATGGTTGGTTTTGTGCGTAGAAAGATCTTTTTGATGATTGTGTCGACATCGATAGTCACGCTTGCCGGACTGATGCTGTTCGCTTGTGGATTCGGCTACTATGTCTACTCACTGCTGCAAGTTGATTCAATTGACGTCAAGCCGGACGCAACGGAACTGGATCGAATCTCATCTATCGATCGTTGGCTCGATGAGCAGCATGACGACCACAATTTCAATGGAGTCGTGCTCATTGTTCGAGACGGTGACGTTCTGCTGTCCAAGACGTGCGGATTTGTTGACCACACTGCAACCACTGAACTTGATAGTCACACGGCTCTTCGCCTCGCATCAGTTTCCAAACAATTCACTGCAGCTGGAATATTGCGACTGGCCGAGATGGAGCTACTGCAACTGGATGATCCGGTCGCCAAACACCTGCCAGGTTTTGCGATTGAGAAGGTGACGATTCGCCACCTTCTCAACCAAACATCTGGGATTCCAGGTCAGTACATGAGTCTTGCGGAGAAACACCGCGAAACCTTCGGTGACACACTGACGATTTCAAATGTCGTGGATCTGGTGTCAATGCACACGAAACCAGAGCGTTCGCCCAATGCCGCCATGGAGTACAGCAACACGAACTATGTGTTGCTCGCCGGGGTAATCGAGGCTGCATCAGGAGTTAGCTACGAGGAGTTTATGTCTGAAGAGCTGTTTCACCCGCTGGGCATGCATGATTCGCGGGTTTGGAACCTAATGTCAGACAGTCGCTCAGCAAACCAAGCAGGTGACTTCGATCAACTTGACGATGAACGTACGCCAGTCGACACTACTTGGCTCGACGGCGTCGCCGGAGATGGTGCGGTTTTCTGTAGCCTAAATGACTTCGTGATCTGGAATGAGTTTTGGTACGGCAGCCCACTTTTGTCCGATGCGCTACTTCAACAAGCATTTGATCGGCCTAGGCTGAGCGACGGGAGTAGATCCGAGTACGGTTTCGGATGGATGATCGAGCGAAACCGTCATTGGCATAACGGAGCATGGCTGGGCGCAAACACCTATATTGTTAGATACTCAGATAGCCGCTGCTGCTTGGTGGTTCTCGACAATTCATCGAACCTCCGGCTGGATGCTATTGCAAGTGAACTTGAGGCTGTTCTTCAACCGATATTTTTGAGAAATTAGGGCAGAACCATGCCGTGCACGCGAAGGACGGCGTAACGCAATTGAAAATGGAAAACACATTGGCCGTCCTCGGTGACGGCTGCCGTTCCCCGACTGCAGTCAAGATTTGTTTTTATTCACTATCACTCGTTGCTGAGGCATCAAATGCAATCTTCACACGATGATGAACAGAGCTCCAACCGCCCGAGGCGACGCCACAAGGAGCGAAACGTACTACTGTGGATTATTGTGCCGACACTCGCAGGATCGCTTTTCGGCATCGCTTTCTTCAATGCTGCAGCGGGTGCCGCCATCTTTGGGCTTCCTGTCCTAGCTGCCTCACTACTCACTCGTCGGTTGATCGGTAGAGCTGCCAATGACCGCGAGATGGGAATCGCGGATCGATGACCCAGACGGCGATTCACGATACGGCGAACCATCGGATGCAAGTACGGACTGGAAATAGTTTGAAGACGAGCGGGTGAGACTCCCGTCTGGGTATGCGGATGATTTCATTTGCTGTTTTCAATACGAATCCGATGCACGGGCATTCCAAACGGTATTGTCGAAAAGGCTGGGCCGGTTTTCGTTGGAGGTTGCAGAGGAGAAGACGAAGTTGCTTCGTTTTGGACGTTTCGCTGCGCGGGATTCCGCCCGTCATGGCGAAGGGCGTCCAAGCACTTTTGACTTCCTCGGTTTCACTCATTACTGCGGCGTCAGCCGCGCAGGCAAATTTAAACTGACAAGGCGAACTGCGAGGAAGAAACTGCGACAGAAGCTGCAAGATATGAAAGAGTGGTTTCACTCGGTACTCATTGAGCGGCAACGCGAAGTCTGGAAGAAGCTCAACGCGAAAATACGAGGGCACTATCAATACTACTCGATCAATGACAATTGGCCGGAGTTGATGGTGTTCTTGGAGCAAGTCAAATGGCTTGCTCGTCGTTGGTTGAACCGTCGCAGCCAGCGCACTTATGTGAGCTGGGATGAATTCCGAACGTACTGCAAGCGTCACCCGCTTGCGACGCCTGGAAAGATAACGGATTTGATTGCAATGACGCGGAGCAACTGACATGTTAATGGTGACAGGTGATGGCTGGGAGCCGGATGCGTTAACGGCGCAAGTCCGGTTCTGGGAGGGGTCGAATTTTCAATTGAGAATGGATAGGCTGATAGGGCACCATGCGCGGGAAACCGCTAGGAAACGGAGGAAATCAACACTATGCTAACCTCGAAAGACTTCGATCTACTCACCCCGAGCGGCGAAGTCGGGCGTTTTGAAGTCGATGATCAACCGTCGCCGCCGGCTGATCGGTACCGTTATCGCAAACGGATGCTGTGGGTGTTCAGTCGGCGCTGCACGCACATGCGGACGGACTGGATCCATGTAAGCCGCGAGGAGAGTTAAGCCTTCATGGGCAATCCATACGAGTCGCCATCAACGCTTTGTGCGTCGTCGCGCATCGAGCGAAATACTGCCGGACGTATCGGTTTCTTGTTCTCTCTAGCCGGGATCAGTGGTGTTGCGATGGCGGGCTTCGTACCTCCATATTTATTCGCATTTGTGTTCTGGTTTGCGTCGCTTTGCATTCCCGGTGTCGTCATCGGTGTCGTCGCTTGTTTTCGTTCTCCGCGCCGCTCGGCTTCGTGGGCTGTCGTGATTGGTCTGCTTGGTGCGGCGTATCTTCAGACGCTTTATCTCGCGGCCTACTTAGATCCGTCCTACGTAATTCCAGCGCCTTGAGCATTGCTTTGTAAGTCATGTCAGCTGCAACAGAGGCATCCCACAAAGACGCGGCGAATCGTGTATGATTGCGATAACCAGAGAATTGCACGCGAGTGGCGGTGGCGTGCTTGTCGAAGTGGACGATCAACTCCCGCCACCGCGTGAATTCCAACGTTATCCCACTGAAATCCTTACGCGACTTTGCCCTTGACCAGTAACCGTGACAATTGGCTGATCGCCCTCTTCGGGGGTGGTGTCTCGTTCGCCATCCTAGTCCTGGGGATTCCTGCAGCTGTAATCGCATCCATCATATTCTTCACGATACAGCGTTCATCGCCACCAATGTTCGAGGCCGTACCGAACTACGAGGCAAGCTCATGGGATATCGAAACCACTAACCCTGCGCCGACGGCTAGGCGAGTGACTGAGGTGCGATTCACATATCAAGACAAGCTACCACACGAACAACTCATCGGTGCGATCGAACTGAAAACCATCTGGTTCGAGCAATCCGACTACGACCCCGCAACTCGAACGTTTCGGAAACTTTTGCACGATACCGAAATGCCTGGCGACGGGAACCTAAATCTCCGGTTCTATGTCCGCAACCCAAAGTGGAAGGACTATCGACTGATTGGCCGACTGGAAATATACTTCGGAGATCGCCGGTCCCCGGATCACATCACCTTTGATAACTACCCGGTGCTTTGTGTCGAATAGCTATTCGGCGGATAACCAGTAAGCCTTTGACATCGCGAGGTACGAGCCGATGTTCAAGGGCTTTGTTCAAGAAGGCCGGTTGATGATCGGCGGTGTCTTGGTCAAACGTATGGGATTTGCTTCGACGTTTTATTCATGACCGCGGTGAGTTGAGCGAAGCGATAATGTTGGCCCGCCTCGATAGCTCGTGGCGAGTGCGTGACGATGGCAGTTTTCGTGTCCAACAGAACGTCGAAAGCTGGATTTGTTGGGACTTGATTGAAGTCGGCGCAGAACTCGAGCGGACGCATTCCCGATGACGTTCGGATTGAATCGATTCGCTTGGTGGTATTGCCTGACATCATCCGCTGTCGAAGTATCCAAGTGCTCGCTCATTACTACACACGATTGGATCGTAAGTCACTTCGACCACACGCAACTCGCCACCGCAGTCTGAGCAGCGCAGGGGCGCGGAAAGCGGTTTCTCCTGCGGCGCATGTCCACTAGCCAGCCAGAACGTCCATCCCAAAAATAGCCACACCAGCCAACGGACTTCGTCGAGCTTGACCTTCGAGCCTGAACTCATCCAACCGTATTGCCGGATCTTTTGAATGCCAGCGGGAAGCACGTGCTGGGCGAAGCCTTCTACGAATGCTTATCCCTTGACAGTCCGCGTCACTGTCGACGTGGACTTCGATGGACGCACCGTGTAAGTCATCGATAAGTCATCGATAAGTCGTCTACTTTCACGATTCGCTTGTCACTGAGTGCAATGCGATGCACGTAGGGGGCCAACTATATTAACGTGGCAAGGCCATGGCCGACGGCTTGAATGTCGACGACAAATTCTTGTCCCAAGCCGACACCGGGACGCGGTCGTACAACTCGCAAGCTCGCAGTTCATCGGCAAGCTTCGCCTTGTAGACTTGCACCAGCGTGCCATGATGAAATAGAAAATTCTTCGGTGTGCTCTGCCAAGCCTCAGGCTGTCCGTCAGTATCTAACTTCACTCCGCCGCCGGGAACGATATAGTGAACGTGAGGATGATAGACCGCTGGGTCACGCCCCCAAGTATGCAGCACCCCGAAAAAGCCGAGCTGACATCCTTTCAAGCTCTTGGTTGCCGCACCAACATCTCGGATGCTCTGGCTGCTGGCATCGAACAGACTTCGGTAGCCTTCGCGTTGATGGACGCGCAGCACCGAGCCAATCTCCCGGGGCACCGTGAAAGTAACCACTTCAGTGTTTCCGCTGGCAGCGGTACGTACCGATCTTTGGCTCCCTTGCCACGGTGAATGTGAACCATCATGCGTTTGCCATCAACATCACCGACCTGCAGGTTCCTGGTCTCGTCGAGTCGGAGGCCCATCGAGTAGGTGGTCCAGTAGAACAAGGCAATACATTCGACACGACACGCGTCGATGATGGCGTGGACCTGATCAATAGTGAGAACTTCAGGGAGGGTCTTGGCCTGCTGTAGCTTCATGGTGGCGAGAGTTTCCCGGTCACGCTTGCAAGTTCGAGTGTAAAAGAACTTGATGCCGGAGAATGCGACGCGGATAGATCCGTAGGCGAAGCATTTTTCGTTTTTGAGGTAGAGAAAGTAGTGTCGGAGTTGCCGCTCGGTAATCCGATCGGGCTGAGTTCGCGCCCAATCAGCGAGTTGCCTGACGGCTCGCAGGTATCCGTGTAGGGTTCGTTTGCTGAAGCCAGCCAGTTGCAGGTCTTCGCTCATCGTCTGATAGAGTGAGCCGTCGAAGTAACGCGAGGATTTGGGAGGGTGATCGTAGTGGACCATCAAAAGGTCTCCTTGGTGAGAGAAAAAGAAACAACCAAGGAAACATGCCTGCGCCATGTGATCATGCTACAATCACGACCGAAATACTTAACCTCACCACCCCGCCGCGATAGCGGCTTACTTGAACAATTGCGTGAACCGGAGCGGCGAATCCAGCGGAATTTGAAATCAACACGTAACGTCGCCGCCCGGTTACGCTCGACGTTCCCCGACTCAGGAAAGCAATTGACGCCACATGTCGGTCAAATTGTGGACGTCACCGTGACGTCGGTCCAGACGTACGGAATCTTTTGCGCGGACGATGATCACACCCAAGTCTTGGTACTGATTCCAGAACTATCGTGGACGGCTTCGTTCTGCTCGTGCAAGCAGTTTGCTAACGTTGGCGATTCTATCACGGTGAAGATCCTTCACATCGACGACGAGTCCGGTAAGATTGTTGCCTCAATTCGTCAGATATTTGCTAACCCATGGGCGACCGACGCATTCCGAGAGGGCCGACGCTACACTGCGAAGGTCATCCGCCATGTTCAGTCTGCCGATAGATGCAACAACTCCTCGGGGTATCTACTTGAATTGGTGCCTGGTGCATTCGTGATGTTATGTGCGTCTGACCTTGCCCTCGTACCTGGCGATGCATGTGGTGTGGAAATCACGCGTGTCCTTCCAGACGCCCGCGCTGTTACCGTCACGCTAACAAACTGACGAGATGGGGAGCAATTCGATGCACGTGAGCGGCGAGAACGCCGGGTTTTGAACACTCACTCCTCGATCGCCGCCACATGATCGTTACCGTTATCCGAGCTGCTTGATGCGAAAGACTTTCCTGTTTTGAATCCATACGAACCGACCTCGATCCTTTCAATCAAGCCGAAGCCCACACGTATGAAACCAAACGGTGTCGGACCGATATTTCGATCTCTTGCTGGGGTCATGTGTTGCCTTATACTTTTGGGAATTTACCGGCTCTTTTTCGATATGCTCGCAGCACCCACACCACATGGATTGTTCGCCGCTGCTGGTATGGCTATTGCGTTCGTAAACCTCGGTTGGATTTGCTGCGCTGGTTCTCTACTCCCGTTCGGTTACGGTAGTCCGTAAGCTGAATAGTCGCTGGTGACGTTGGTTACCGCTCTCGAGAATTGTGCTCATCGCCGAAACTCCACATACACATACTCAACGGCGAACCAATGAGGATTTGACTCCGCGTAAACGCGACGGTTAAGTCACTTTCGGATTCGATTTACTTCGTTCGTCGCGGGCAGAATTGCGAATGCCTAGCCGAAGCTCGAGTCCTTTGTTCAGGAAGCCCGGTGCTTACCCAACGCCCCTTAAGCTTTGCTTCCACGCGGACAGCCCACATGCAGGCGGTGGTGCGGTTTGCGAATCCGGTGCGACGGATGACGACACCAAGAATCGCCACACGTCTGCTTTGCAGATTGATAATTGTCGGTTTTTTCCTCGACATTCACGCTCCTGTGACGCCTTCGGATGTGATTGGCGCATCGCTTCATCGATCGCCCTCCTGCAGACGTTTGCGTTCTCGCGGTCTTGTCAACTCGATGCCTCATGGTCCACCAGAGCCTGGGGACACAGCATCTTGTCACTTGGATCGATAAAACCGGTGACGTCTTGGATCTCGTCAACGGTGACCTCGCCTGATTCTCTCAGTCCCTCTTCTTTGACCCTCTCACCACGAGCGAGACTTTCCAGTTTCGTCTGGATGAACTTCAAGTCATCAAACGGAGCGGCCTGGGTATACGGCGATAACAGATCAGTGACTGAATGATCTTCAGATGCTTCCAAGCAGGCGTCTTGCGACGCAGGTGGTCGCGGAGAAACTCAATCACGTCGCCTGGTGTGAACTCCCACGACACGGCAACGCGGAACTCGCCGAGTCGATCGTACAGAGCAGATTCCGTCCCAACTACCCGCAGCCTCCCAGTGACGACCACCGCCCTCTTCCACGACCATTTTTGATGCGAGCTAGGGGCGTTCCAAGGACTGGGGGCGTCCTCTCCGCCGTACTGCATCGCCGCAGCACTACCGAGCTGATTCGTCGCATGTCCGCATAACAGGTCAAGTCTTACGGCCGAAATTGGTACAGGATTTTGCTTGACCCAAGAATCCAGACCCCCCATACTCAGCAGACGCCAACCAGCGATAATATTCCCTCGAACCGGCGATAACACTTCCCGTGTCACCGAGGGAACCGAAGGTCCAACCAGCGATAATCGGCCCACGAGCTCCTTATCGCCGGGTGACGTCCCCGCCAACCGGCGATAATTACCTCGTTCACCGACAAAAAAATGACGCTCTTTTGTCCTACAGTCGACCGTATGCCGATTCCCGTGCAGACGGTATGTCCTGAATGTGGTGATACTAAGGCCCTTGATCAAATAAACGACGAGCAGAAGCAGTTCCTTCTCGAGTCGACCTCGTACCACGAGCTGTATACCGAACTTTGCCACCTTAAAACCATCGACCAGATTCTGCGTCGGTTTCCAGGCACTAAGAACCGTTTGATCGTGTCCAAAACCAAGAGGATTGGTGATGGTCACGACGATCCCGAGGCAGTGAAGCAAATCATCCGCGATTCGCCTGGGTTGCACGACTTCCTCGCAAAATCCAGCTTTTTGTTCTCTGCTCGCTTTCCGGCCGTCGCCAAGGCTGTTGGACAAACCGAAGGTAACGTTCAGGATGGGATCATGAAGTGCGAGCGGTGCGGACACCAATACCTGATTTTGCCGTTCGACTATTACATGGCATGTGGGTAGACAAGTGCGGTGAACCAAGCGATGCACCCAAGTCGCGGAGCCGGGCGTTTTGACAATTGAAAACCTTTTGCCGCGACTGGGTGATCGCCGCCGTTCCCCGACAGAAAACATCCTGCGTGATCGCTAACGATGGCCACAGTTCCACCGGCAACGCTACAGCGGTATCTCAACGGTCGATTCGTTTCGTTCCATCTTAGTCGGCTACTACCCGCATTCGATCCGTTTCACTCCGGCATCGTGGATTCTTCCGGTACGGTACCGCTTCGCTTTCCTGGTTTCGACGAAACCTACGAACTACGGCTCGGACCGTCGGCGTCATCGTCTGGCGTAGTTTTCACACTCAATCTCCAGCTACCGATTCTTGCCCCGGGCTTCTGGTTCTGCATCCACTGCTTGATGCGTGATGACTACGTTGCACTGCTTTCACCCACGGGACATGGTATATTCTACTCGCACCCCGATACTCCAAGGCACGTTCCGGACTTTGGCGACTCTGGTACTGCAACATTTGCGGACGCCATGACCCGCGTGGAACATGCGGAAGACCTGATCGCACGGTTCACCGGTACTTCGAATTTCGAGGGGCAATGACATGCACGGGAACACGGCTCGCGGCTTTTTATGCAATGGACAGTTCACTCTCCGTGCCCCGGGATGTCCACCGTTATTCGATCGAAAACATTCCTTAATTCCGATTCGCAAGGAATCGCCATGAAACCACTCAGAATTACGTTGGTTGGAAACCAAAACGGTGCTCGCAGAATCCAGTGGGGTGGTTTGCTTGCCACTGCCGGTGTTCTCGCCGCAATATGCAGTCCGATCGCTGTGGCGTCGGCTATGCTCATGGGGTCTCCTCCGGTCCTAATGATCGGGGCCGGGCTAGCGGTGATGCTCGGGACGATGGTGCGTATTGGACTTACTACATCGCTTGATGAATTGCCAACTGTTGATTGACTGGTGCCAGGGCATGGTCTGCGGGTCCTGCCCGCTCTGGACAAACGGATAACCAGTAAGCCTTTGACATCGCGAGGTACGAGCCGATGTTCAAGGGCTTTGTTCAAGAAGGCCGATTGATGATGGGTGGTGTCTTGATCGAACGTATGGGATTTGCTTCGACGTTTTATTCATGACCGCGGTGAGTTGAGCGAAGCGATGATGTTGGCCCGCCTCGATGGCTCGTGGTGAGTGCGTGACGATGGCAGTTTTCGTGTCCAACAGAACGTCGAAACACGCGACGAGGATTTCAGCGGTTCGTGGTCCTACTCCGGGGATCGTTTGGATTCGTTTGACGCGCTCGTCATTCTTGCCGATCGCTTCGAGCTTCTTGACGGCACCAGTGAGTTGCTCCGTCAGCGAATCGAGGGATGGTCAGTTCGATGTCGAGTTCTCCTTTCCAAAGTTCGTCAGGTCCACAGTCAGCCAGGGGTTTGCGAAACGAGTTGATGTGCTCGCGACCGGAGTAACAGGCTTTCTCGCCGGTTGCGATCTCGATCCCGTGGTTGACGAACCACGCACGGATGGCGTTCTTGGTTTTGTTGATTCGTCCGTCGAGGGTCTTGCGGTATTTGACGAGCGATCGGAACTCACGATTTTCCAGCGTCGGTGTGTGAACGCCTTTGAGCTCACCCATGGCGGCCATCCGAGCGAGCTTGAGAGCGTCGTCTCGGTCAGTTTTCCGTTTGACGTTGGCCCATCGCCAGGCTTCTTCGTTGGTGGAGCAGACGAGTGTTTCATGCCCTTGATGTTATGCCAGATCATTGATCCACCCCGAGGGGCCGCAGGCCTCCATGACGACCAAATCGGCCTTGGTGTCCTGGAAGATGAGACCGAAGTGTTCTCTCGTAGTGGGTGTCGTGACAAACTGCGTTTTGCGAGTTTTCGAGTCGAAAAGGCACAAAACGGAGTTGAATTTCCCGAGGTCCAGTGCGAGAATCTTCATGAGATTTCATTCCATGTGTTTGGTGGGTGGAGCGAATGTGACGGGCAGCCGCAAGCTGCCCAGATCACGGGTTTGAGTCGCCAGTTTTTTAACGAATGGCTCCCACCCGTCAAACCTTGGACTTACATGGATTCTTTCCCCGAATGAGATCTCTACGGCTAACTCCTCCTCCACTGTGGTGTATTCGTTTGCAATACTGAGTCTATGGACACCGTATACGTCAAAATGAACGTCATCGGAAACATGGCTCATCCGACTAAAGCGTACTTTTTCTGATGGAGCGAATAAAGCAGTAGTTCGAAGTATTCGCGATCACGAATGCCGTAGGATTGTCGTTGGAGCGTCTTGATTTTGTTATTGGTGCCCTCCATCTCCAACTCATTGAAGCGTTGCTCCCAGCGTTCACATTCCGGACATCCGTTCCCAGTGCTCATGGCGTAGAATTCTAACCGACATCGCCGAATCCGCGAATATCAGTTTTAAAACCGTGAACAGTTACCTTTGCTCAATGCCCCATGGTGGACCAAGAACTCATCGGTCCTTCCGTCGTTTCGGCAGTGGAAATTTAATGCATCGGCAAACTGCTCGACATCCGACTTGCTGTTGGCGAAAATCAGATTCTTCTTCCCAACAAAATGGCGATATATCGCTTCACTGATGCCAACGGGAAGCGACGGAGCTTCATCGTCTTCGTTGTCGGGCTTTGGCGGTGGGCTGAGAAAGCCATGGATTTTGTAGAGTAATCGCTTTGCCTCCGTGCTCCCTTCGATCAGCTTTACTTCACGATCGTGGTCCGGACGCATCCAATCTTGGTAGACTGGAAAAGCATCTCCAAGCGTTGCCGACAGTCCGATCAAACGAAAGTCCCGCTCCGTCTGGCGACGAAGTCGCCAAAGAAGGCTTCGTAAGTGAGTACCTCGTTCAATTCCGACGAGTGAGTGAATCTCATCGATTACAACAAAACTCAAATGCCTAAACACGTTCGCGATTTGCGAGGTTCGGTTGAGTAGCAATGACTCAATCGACTCTGGCGTGATCAGCAGAACCCCGCTCGGGTTCTGAATCAAGTGTCGCTTTCGTCCTGCATCAACATCACCGTGCCAGCGATGCACGGCGATCTCGGCTCGTTCGCAGAGTGTTTCAAGCCGGCGAAATTGATCATTGATCAGCGCTTTCAGAGGACCGACGTAGACTGCTTGGATCGAAGGCCGCTGGTCCGCGTAAAGGCTTGAAAGAACGGGAAGAAATGCCGCTTCCGTCTTCCCTGACGCGGTGTTCGCAGAAATGATCAAATCCGCATTGCTCTGCAGAACCTCTTTAATTGAAGCTTCTTGAATGGGACGAAGCGAACGCCAACGCATGTCCCATAAGATACGTTGAATAGGCGGAGCCAAAAGCCCAAACGCTTCCGAAGAACTCACAGTCGAAACTCTGTTAGATCGTCATTGCCAGGCGTCGGAACGTCCGGAGAACTATTTTCTGTTCCTTGCTTTGTCGCTCCAGAAGTCAGCTTTCCAAGGTGTTCCTCCCATCCACGGCTAGGATCTTGCTCCAAAATGTTCAACAGGCTCACAAAGTCCTTGATCGTTTCTCGCGGGGTTTGGAAGTAATTCGCTCCCATTCTCGATTGGCAGTTCTTCAGAAACTCAATCAGTCCTTCCTTCGGGATGAAATGCTCTTCTGGGTGTTTCCCGGCGTGAACACGTCGGATGTTCATCAGCAAGACTAAGCAGTCTTCTGGCGTTAGATTGTCTAACTTGATCACCGGTGAAGAATAATCTTGTTGCTTCTCGTCGGCGAATCGGTTCGGTGCCAAGCGAGTCGCCAACGCTTCGTAGCTGTAGAGCCCTCGTCTTGGATCCTCTAGGCATTCGTCAGTACCAGCGAACAAAAATGCAATTCCCTCCGCGCGTCCCTGCAGGCAATCGTTGATGATTCGGAGGATCGCCTCGTAATTGTTGTTTCTGGCTTGCGTGTTCGAGAGTCGATGGGACAGAACCACTAGCTCATCAACATTCACCAGCAATCCCGCGTAGCCGGCCAAACGAACGAAGCCGGCGAACAGCTTTAGGTAGTCGTAGAACCCGGAATCGTCGATAATCGATCGGACACCAAGATCCTGCCTTGCTTCCGTCTTTGTTGTGTATTCTGCGCGGAGCCAGCGAAGCGAATTGGCTTGAAGTGCTTCGTTGTGAGATGTGTAGCCTTCGTAATACTTCGTGATAACATTGACAAAATCAAAACCGCTAACCAGATCCTGAAGCGGACGAAGGACTCGCACAAATTCTTTCTTGACGTCTTCTTCCGTACCGTCGCCTGTGGCACGGATCGAGTGATCAATCTCGCCAACCCAACGCTCGATGACATTTTGAAGAGCGTTGCCGTCGGGTTTGGAACGTGTCGACAGATTCCGCATCAACTCGCTGTACAGCGACTGCGACTGCCCGCCCGAGCCATGGAACCGCCTCTCCGTGGTGACGTCAGCCTGGGCGACGACGAACTTTCGCGTCTGCGCGACGTTTCGAATCAGATTCAGAAAAAACGTTTTCCCGCTGCCAAAACGCCCCACGATGAAGCGAACTGATGCACCTTTCTCCTCGACCAGCTTCAGGTCGTTTACCAAGGCATCTACTTCCTTCAGCCGGCCAACTTGAATGTGTTGAAGCCCAATGGCGGGAACCACCCCGGCAGAAAGCGATTGAAGCACTGCGGCACGTTCACGATTCGGAATCATTGTCTATCCAAAACTCTCAAGCAAATTTACGTGAATTACAAATGGATCGCCCTCTTCGATTAGCCAATCCCCACACTTGTCCATAGACCATTCGTTAATGGCCTCAACGGCACCACTTAGCATCAGTCCGTGCTGGTCAGCGAGAGTCCGGAAGTCCGCAGGAGTCCAGTTTTGCTGCTGCAATACCGCCTGGAGCAGCGGAGCGTAACGCGAATCGAGACCGTCAAAGCCTTCACTTTTCTCCGCAGAATCGGACTCCGCCAGAATTGGAGTGTCGGTTTCCGTCACAGGCTCCGATGGTTCGCTGTCAGGTTCATCATCGATATCATCGTCTCCGTCGGCCATTGCATCGCGGAGTAATGTCGCGACTTGGCTAGTCTCGGCCATGATCTTCGACACCGCATCTAGATCGAGATGTAATTCCTCCGGTTCCGCATCGTTGGCTTCCCGCTCCTTGGTATGCTGTTGCACCAAGCGATCGAGTTCCGTGGGATCCAGTTCCAACGACCTGTACGCACTTCGCAAAGCTTTCAACTCCGCTTTGCAAATTACCTCGTCGCTCGCGGCAACTCCAACCAAGAACTCGCCAACTAGTCGACGAAGTTTCAACGGAAGCTTTTGAGCCAACGTCTTGCTGATTGCATTGTCGCCAGAACGTGAGTGCAGCAACAAATACTGGAGTCGATCCAGCCGCTTCGACTCGGCTTCAGTTAAATTGAACTGCCCTTGGAGATGTTCGTTGATGAAAGTAAGTTCTTCAACGTCTACGCTTCCGTCAGCCTCGGCGATACTCGCTCCCAGTCGAAGCAACACCGATGCCGCAGCGTAGCGAGTCGGATCATCCAAAAGCTTGCCGTCGTGGAAGAACAAGGTAACCTTCTCGTCCCAACGGTAGTTCTTGCCGGTGATGCGAGCGTCCGGTTCAACGCCGAAGCCGATTATGTCGGCCGTGGCTAGGATGCGATTGCACTGAGTTTTCGTTAATCGGTCGCGGCATTCGATTTGTTTGATTTTGGCGAGTTCGCTTACCGGAATGATTGGCCAATCATCCGCGTCAACATTGGACTCCCAAGCATTGAGCCAGGCCTCTTCCTCTGGATGCGCACCATTTCGTAACTCGAGAGGGAGCGATTCATAAACGTCGCTCGTCAGTACGTCGTCGGCTTTCTTCTTCGCCCGACTGAATGTGCGTAGCGACTCGATGCATTCTTCCCAGATCACGATAAGCGGTTTGACTTGGGCTGACTTGCTGAGCACATCAGGTCGGGGCGGAATCTCCGGAAAACTCGCCGAGTGCAAATTGCGCAGCAGGCTGCCGCTCGCGGGATAATAATCAATCCGCTTTGGTCGCTTACCGGCGTCCATCTGAATGCCTTTTCCGCAACGCTCCTGATACTTCATCTTGAAGAGCTTATTGAACTCTTCCTCATGGCGACTCACGATCACGCTTGACGACGACCGGACGTCACGACCAGCAATCATCCGGGCAAGTCGAGGTGGTAGCAAGATTGACTTCGATTGCAAAATGCCAAGGCAAATGCCCAACGTATCGTCCGTCCACGTCTTAGTTGATTTAATCGCGCTCGTAAGCTCCTTTACTGGCAATGCTCCTGACTGCGACGCCAAGTAAATTGCCATCCACAGCAATGAACTTCCGTAGCGTCGAAAGGAGTTGGAGTGGCCGTAGATCGTCAGCAGTCGCATGATCTCATCGGCGATCGGCAAGAGATCCGCCCGATCCACCAATACGCGTCGTTCAAGCCCGTAGAAGTAGATAAATACGAAACCAAGTTCGACGTCAGGGTCCTTTCTTCCTGAGGCAAGCCATCGGAGATACTGGTATCGTTGAGAGGGAGAACAGTCGTAATAGCTGGGCCAGTAGGGCCGTAGCGATGCAATTGTATCGCGACGGTATGTGGAGCCAGGGATTTGGGGTCTTCACCACCCACGGAATGTCAATTGACGCTTTTCTCAGCTGGAAGCACACATTCTCGGTTCCGTTCTATGTACTGCCTCTTTTCATTCTGTATCGGATGATTCGAAGACCTGCGGACGATCCCGACCGGGTACTCAGTCAATGATTCTGCCCTCGATCGGGCGTGCAAACACATTTGGCTGATAGCTAAAAAAAAGCTCACGATGCCCAACCGGATGTGATCCGGCTGGGCTCGTGAGTCGGGGTGAGGTGAACGTTATTTCGACGCGGGTTGTTTGCCCTTCAGCTCATCAATCAACGTGGACGCCTCGCTGATGGTCAGTGCTGAGAGTGCCGAAACACCAAACCGATCGTGAAGCGTGCGGTCGAGCGTGATGCCTTGTCGCTTTGACATGACCGCGATCGCGTTGATTTGTTTTTCTGTCGCAAAGCGTTTCACCGATGGTTGGTGGGTCGGTGCGGTTGGCGAGGTCTCTCGCTGCTGCGGCTCGTTCGGAAGTGATTGTTCTGCCAGCATCCGGCAACGCCGGACAGCAGCAAGAATCGCGTCATTGCTGGCCTGAGCGTCCAGGGGCACGGACACTCGGACGGCTGGGCCTGACTGTCCATGTGAGCTTTCGGCCGTAATGCCGAGTGTGATTGCACTATGCAAATGTGTTCTCCTGAATGGAAGATGTGAATTCGCCAGCGACGTTCAGTTCGCTGGCGAGTAAGTTAAAGGTGAAATCGCTGTCCAGTGGCATGTCGCGTAGCCAGCGTGTGAATTGATGGACGGACAAGCCCGCGGCAATGGATGCTGCGTAGATTGTCGATTTTGCTGTGCAGGTTCCTGCGTGAGCGTCACCCTGGGCGAACAACGTCGATTCGTAACGGTGACGTGATTTGCTGGGCTCAGCCGTCAGTAAACGAATCGTCTCGCCGTTCATCCGGGTATCGATCAGCAGTTGGATCCGCCTTTGAAGGCATCGCCACACCGTTGCCCGCGTCGCGATGCTGTCGACGCAGCAGAACACGACGTCACCGACGCGGTGCATTGAGCGGAAGCGGTCAATGATGAAATCGATCTCGATCGACGGATCGATGCGTTCGACTTCCAACATCGTTGCCGTCACCTTGGCTTGCCCGATCTCATCGGCCCGGTAGCCTTGCGTGGTCACGTTGGTCAGCTCGACGGTGTCGAAGTCAATCAATTGCAACTTCGTGACGCCGATCGAAGCGAGTTGCAGTGCGACTTGACGACCGATCGCTCCGACGCCGATCACCGTGACGCTGGTTTCCCGGATACGATCTCGCGGAACGAGACTCGCTTGACGTTCGAAACGATCTTGGTTGGTATTCAAGATGCCACCCATTCACTTTCCGACCAGCCGGTGTCATCCCGCCACTCAAAGGGATCACTGCTCAGTGTCCTCGGACGCCGAGTAAACGGATCATGAACCGTGACAGCGGCTTCGTACTCAGATTCCCAAAGATCTTGATCCGCCTCCGGGAATTCCGTGTCGTAGTCAACTTCGACGGCAAGCCGCTTATTGCAGCCCGGACCGACGTTCATTCGCAGCCGAGCGTAAGTGGCGCCGCCGCGTGCGACGATGAACATCACGGCCCAGTCCGGAGAGCCAAAGGCACGCTGAAATGTCTCTTCGTCCGTGCCACTGGGTAGCGGTGACGAGCCGGGATGCGTGTGCAGCCAAATTCGTCCACACGTTTCCGGCGTGTGCCCCTCGTCGATCTGATCATCGAAATAGTCCGCAACTGCGGCGTCATCGAACGACACCGTAACAGGCGTGCAGATTTGCTGAACCATCGCGACCGACTCGATCAACAGGAGATCGTCGGGACTGGTGATACCGAACATTCCGACCTCGGTGTTTCCCAGGTCACGCAGGAATAGCAGTTTCGCCCACGCATAGGGCGTGAACCGCAGGCTCTGACGATTCCTCGCTGGGATCCGACGTCGACTCCCCTTCTTCTTCGTTAACGCAATCATCGCATTTCTCCTCCGTTAGACAGTCTTGGCAAAAGGGTTTGTTACATCGGTCGCAGCTTGAAATGCAGCTTCCGCAGAATGAGTCTTGGCAGCCTTCGCACTTCGTCATGCAGTCGTCGCAGTGAGTTTCACTGCAACCGTCACATGAGCACGTACAACCGCTGCAGATCTGGGCGTCACATTGATCACACGAGCAAAGGTCGTCTTCATCAACCGTGCTGCCGCAGTCCCGACACTCGGTGCCCGACCAGTCACCCAGCGTTGTGTAGGCACTGTGTGGGTTGTAGGTGTGCAGGATTTGATTCACGACAGTGAAGAAGTCATGCAGTCGTCCTTCAGTCAGAGCCAACTTGATCGGCCCGTGGCCTTCGCCTTCGCACAGCGTTTCCGACTGAACATGCGGATGAGTCGTCGAGTCACAGCTGGTCGTTGGGTTTGGATCAACTGCTACCACGCGGTAGGGACAGGACTGTCCCAGATACTTCAGCTCCAGTTCGATTCGGAAGGCACCGAGGTGGGTGTACTCGATCTCGATGGGTTCAGTGGTGACCGCGATGGTTTTCTTCGTAAAGTCAAAATCACAGGCGGGAAACTCAGCTTCGATCGCCAACAGGTCGGCTGTGACACCAGCTAGCGAAATGCTACGTCGTGGAGCCATCGACGCGGCTGCCACATAAATGGCGTCATCGACTTCGCGTTGAAGATCGTTCAGAGCGTCAAGCATACGCTTGCCAAGCGATCGCTCAGCACCGTGATATTGACGTGACCTAGCGACTGATATCAAACGTTGCCATCGCTTCACCTTATCCGCCGATGGGACTCGAAGCGTCTTTTCCTGCTGTGAGCAATGACGATCAACGGCCGTCTTGACGAGTCCCGCCATCCGCCAAGCACGCTTGACGGTGCGGCGGCTCTGTGGAGTGAGGCGATTCACGATGCCGCACCTTCGATCTTGGTTGGCGTGATCGAGACACGGTCTCCTTCGATCAGGATTTGGTCGCTGGAGACAGGCTGGCGGTTGACGCGAATCAAGTAGTTCGATTCCCTGCCTTCACCGATGCGTTGGTTGAACAGAGATTGCACCGTCGTGTCCGCTTCGATGTCGATGTGATTGGCGAATCCGGCGCCGTCGTTGTTGATGAACAGAATCTTCATGGTTTGTGGTTCCTGGGTTTGTTGTGATGGGGATGTGCGGTCGTCGCCGGCGTGTGTTGGTGTCGTCGGCGTCGGGTTCCGCGGGAGACAAAAGAACGACCGGCGACACGTTCAGAGTGCCGCCGATCGTGGATTGCAACGGTGAAACCGGTGTACGGTTTACAACGCTGCGAACTCAAATGATGTGGTCGCATCGAACTCCTCTTGGTGGGCCTCGAACTCGTCCCAGTCGATGACGTGGGGGCCGAGGTGTTCGGCTTCCGGATCGCTGATCGGCTGCGAGGGATTGGCGATCAGAAAGCCGAGACGCTTGATGGTGGAGACAGATTCGCCGGTGGTACGAGCAATGTTGCGGTACATTTCAGCTTGAAACATGTGCATGGTTCCTGAGTTGGAAGGTGTCAACGAAAAAGCCCTCGTCGATCGGCATGGTGCCAAGTCGCGAGGGCTAGGAAAGAATCAAGTCGATTGGTGAAGGCTTAGCGGGACGCTGGCAAAAGCCAGCGCTCGTTGAGCCATTGAAGTTCGGCATCGAGTGCCTCACTACGAATGTCGAACGGACCGAGCATCGGACCGTCAACGGGTGAAAGATCGGCCATCCATTGGCCGTCGTCGGTGGGTTCGACGTGCGATCCACGGCGTATATCGATGCTCCCGAGTCTGTGAAGCTCGATCGCTTCGCAGTACACGGTTCGCACAATCCCAGCCGGCGTGATGACAATTTCCATGTCACCGCTCATCGGGGTCGTCGCTGGATGTTGCGGCGTGGACGATCAACCAGCAGTTGATCGAGACCAGCTTGCACCGACGCCATTCGAGTGGAAACACTCTGGCGAAGTTGTTCACTGGTTCGCAGTTCCTGCGGGCCGACGCCGCTCACTGCCGCTCGAGCCTGGCTGACCAACAGATCGAGTTGTTCGTTCGAACCGATGTTGAGAGATCGGAAACGATCGAAGAATTCGTTCAGGTTCGTCACCGCCGAGTCGCGAAACACTTTCGGCTTGCCGTCTTCTTGGCCAGCGATCCGCTCAGTCAAGTGCTCGACGAGCTTCGCGAGTTCTTCCAAGAACGCTTGCTCGGCAAGTTCGACGGCCTCGACGAAACGAGACTGCACGCGGCGACATTCCGATTCATAGACTTCGGGGTTGAGCTGCCGCAGGTAGTTGGGCGGCTCGACAGCCGGAAAGTCATGCGTGATCGCAAATTCATCGACCAGCGAGGCTGGGTAATCACTCACATCGAACAGGTCGCCGAGTCGGTCACGAGCGGCTTCACGCATTTCCGTGAAATGCAGATCAAGTTCGGAAACGGCAACAGCCAACTCATCCCGAAACGCCTCCATCTGTGAGTCAAAGTCACCGATGGTTTCACGTTTGATGAGCCGCAATCCCGGTTCGGGATAGGGCAGCGACACCGTCTTCCAGTACGACACTGCTCGCGATCGCACCGACGTGACGGCTTTGTACGCGGGGTGGGTCGTATCGATCAGCTTCTTTGACGCCGACAGATACTTCGACTCAGCGTCGAAGGAATCGGCAGCCTGAGTTTTCTGTTCGGACGTCAGGGTCTTGCGAACGCCGAGCCAGTTGAAACTGAGCCTGGCCGCGGCCATCGTTGACCGCAGTCGATCACTCGCCGAAGTCGAAGCCTGCGAGCGGGGTTCATCCAACACACTTGTCATTTTGAATCTCCTATGAAATGAAAGAAGCC
This sequence comes from Allorhodopirellula heiligendammensis, assembly GCF_007860105.1. Taxonomy (NCBI): domain Bacteria; kingdom Pseudomonadati; phylum Planctomycetota; class Planctomycetia; order Pirellulales; family Pirellulaceae; genus Allorhodopirellula; species Allorhodopirellula heiligendammensis. The sequence goes on along the minus strand of NZ_SJPU01000001.1, from coordinate 1,724,066 downwards.
GGGCGACATCCCAAGTGGGGACACCGCCCGGCTAGGTGGTAAAATCCGGATTTTAAAAGCCGGATATTAGAAACGGACGTTAGTTGTTCGACGGTTCTCGATTGACTCGGCGACGAGCTTTCGGCGTCCCGTTGGTCGGCTGATAGATGCCGGAGCGACTGGCCGACAGACATCGACCGCTAGCCCAGGAACGCAGTTGACCCACGGACTCTGCCGCGGTCACCGCCACCGGCACCACGTTCTGTGCCGCCTGATTTAGTGGCAGATCAAGCAACGCTGCCAGACGACAGCACGACTTGATTTCCGCCCCAGTCCAGTTGGTGTCATCGGGAGCACCCTGTGCGGAGTCGATTTCATAGAGATCCCGATAAAGCTTCCAAATCGCATCCTTCTCTTCACGACTTGGTAGGTCGAGAAAGAACACACCGTCGAAACGTTCACTGCGGCTGAACTCAGGTGGCAGCTTGGAAACGTCGTTCGCTGTACAAACGACGAAAACGTCGGATTCATGGTCATTCAGCCAAGACAAGAACGTGCCGAACATCCGTGATGCGACTCCGGAATCGCCACTGCCGTTCATTCCCGCGAATGCCTTTTCGACTTCATCGATCATCGCCACGCAGGGAGCCATCGCATCGATGATTTTCAGTGCCTGGCGAGTGCGTTCCTCCGACTGCCCGACGAGTGAACCCATCAGGCTGCCGACATCGATATTGAGCACCGGCCGACCGACTTCCTTGCCGAGGGCTTTGCAGAATTGCGACTTTCCGCATCCTGGTGGGGAGAGAAGTAAAACGCCCCGCGGTCGATTGCGTGAGTTGCCACGGTGCGACTGCAGCATGGCCCGTTTACAGAACGCCTTCAGTGCCGACAGGCCTCCCAGGCTGCTGAAATCCTCGCCGCCGCGATACAGCGAAAGCAGACCGCTTTTCTTTAGCGTTTGGGTCTTCATTTCCCACACCGCATCGGCAGTGATCCGCTCCTGACGGACCAGTGACAAACTGAAAGCGTTCTCAGCTTCCATGCGAGTCAAGCCAGCCGCCGCGTCGATCACCATTTGAAGTTCGGAGTCCTTCGGCAATTCTCCCTCTTCGGTGGCGATTCCCCGGGCGATCTCATCGAGTTCCTGGTGGTTGGGCAGGTCATGCTCCATCACCACGAACATCTTTTCGAGCTCCGTCGGGATCTGCACCAACGGTGAAAGTACGACCACGATCGTGCGATTCTGTTTGCCAGCCGCGATCTGCCGTGCCAGTGCCTGGACGACTTCAGCGGACTGCAAGAACCGATGAAAGTTCTGCAGCACGAGGATCGCTGTGCCATCAGGCGAGGCGAGTGCATTGATCGACCGGATCGCGGTCAACGGATCGTTGCCGATCGTGTCCTGTTGCGGTTGATCGGGAACGTTCAGTCCGGTTTCAATGTCCCAGGTAGCCAGTTGCCACTCTTGGTCGCGGCAGAGCTGAGCGATTTCGGTGAGTGCATCCTGGTGCTCGTGGGACTCGATCCAGATGCCCGTAAAACATGCTCTCACGTACTCAGTGAGGCGAGTGTTGAGTTTCAAGGTTGATCTCCTTTCTTACTGATGTTGTTGGTTGGATTGCTGCTGACTTGCCTGTTGATGAAACTCAGCCGTCAGTTGTTCGCTGGTGCGTTGACCAAGTGCCTGTTCAATGAACTGACTAGCTTGGCGACATTCAGTGCCTGTAAAACCCTTGGTTTGGACTTGCGTTTGTCCCGTCGGCGTGACGACGATTTCGATGGTCTTGCTCATGCAGCACCTCCCACCGAAACCGTCAACTTGATCGAGCCGTCGGCGAGTGATTGCTCCGTCACGGTGTGCCCCTTCTTGCGAGCTTCGAGTTTCGTCTTCTCGACGCCGTAGGCCTGCAGGAAGCGATCGAGTTGAGCCTGTTTGCCCCAGTGGCCGTTGTAGGTGTCGAAGCGAGCCTCGCCGGATCGCGTGTCGAACACAGTCGGGTACCGCCAGCCGGGAAGGTTAACGATCACGCCGGTTGCCTCGCTGCTGAACAGCTTGACCGTGCCCCGCGTGGGTGGATCCAGTTTGAGACGCTGGCAGGCGGAGCCAATAGCGACCTCGTCTCGAACTTCGGTTTTGATTTCCACGATGTGACTCATGGATTGGTTCTCCTTGTGTTGAGTTAAATGGTTAGCGGGGTGGCTCGACGTCATCCGTCGAGTCACCACTGAACAGTGCGTGATTGGTTTCCTCGTCGTCGTGATCCGAAGCTGGACGCCGAGTCATAGGCCCCGGCAACAACCGTGGTTCATCTGAGGTCAGTTCGAGAACCAGCATCTCCGCGACCGCTGCATGATCTGGTTCCTGCGATTGCATTTGCCGGATCACAAACACCGCGACGACGAGCGGCAGCACGCACGCAATGGTCAGTCCCAAGTTCTGAATCACCGTCGCGATGATGGGATCTCGGTGCCGTTGCGATGCGATATCGCGACGATCCTGTTCGAGCTGGTCATGGCCTGAGTAGATGACCGATTGCTGCTCATTAAGCTGCGACGTGATCTCAGCTTGGGCGGCGATCAGTTCCCGCCGGGCTTCCGCGTCGCTTTTGACCAGTTCCTTCGCGGCCTCCGCGAGTTGATGGCTTTCTGCGACGACGGCTTGGGACTGATCAGCGAGCCTTTCGTTCTGCTTGCGTTGCTCGGTCATCGATTGCTGAGCAAACGCAGCAAGCCGTTCGTCAGATGAGTCACTGCACCCTGCGACGCTGAGAATCAGCGGAACCAGGCACATCGTGACGCGTCGAAGATGGTTCATTTGCTTCACGAGGATCTCTCCATTGGGAAAAGACTCGGGCCAGGAGGGACTGCAGAGCACGTCTGAGTCGAAACTCCTTCGCCCAAGCCAGGGTGAGTAGCACGACCAGCACGCTGCTGGCCGCCAGAACGGCAAAGGCCATTGGGTCTCCTTCAAAAACGATGGGATAGAAACGAAAAAAGCCCCGCAATCCAGGCATCTCTGAGTGAGATGACTGAACGACGGGGCTGTGAACGTGAAATTAGAGTGCTGGAAGAGCTAAGTCTTCCCTATTAATAGTGACACCAAAAACGCCGAAATTCGATTTTGACCCCGTGATTTACGTGTTTTCTACGCAAATCAAGCTGTTTTCGACGTTTCAGACTAAGTGGCTGAAATCCGAGCCTCAGAGAGAGATGGCACGTCTAATGGCCGAAGCAACTAGGGTAAAAAAGCATGGATGTCGCGTGCGGCAATGAAATAGGATTCGTCAATGAGAGTTCCGTACCCAGACGGGAGTCACACCCGCTCATCGTCAAACTATTTCCAGTCCGTACTTGCAACCGATGGTTCGTCGCCGAGCGTCCGTTACGTGATCGCGATTGTTCAGAGTTCACAGCCGGTGGGTAGGCCGTAAGGTCTTTGGGGCTTCGTACTTTCGCGGGAGCCCTGACGATAGGCTGGGGGTGCTACGCTCGTGAATGATCGTCTGAACCACTGCTGTGGCCCCGGTGGTCGTTCAGGGTGACAGCTATGAGCGATGATTCTCCCGCGTCCATATTCGGCGTAGATGCTTGAAGGCGTGTTGATCATGAGGCCTGCTTGTGAGTTGTATCGGGTCGTTTCCGTGCGATAGAACGCCAGCGGCTGATACGCGACCTCGCCCCGGTCCGGGCTAGGCTTCACAACCGGTCCGTTAGAGTAAGCCGAGTCGCTGGTAACCGCTTGGTTGGGGCTCGATGCGCTCGGGCCCAACAACACTTTGCCGAGCGGCGTCAGCTCCACATTGACTTCTGCCTTGCCGAATGATGAGCGTTCATGTACGTTTTCCGCTTGGATGATCTGCAGTGAAGTACTGCGTAAGGGCATCAGTAGAAAAAAGCCGGCGCAGGCCCCCACATAACCTCCGCCATCATGAATGAAGCGTTTCACGTTTTCGCGGCCAATTTCGCCGAGACTCTTGCCCTGTTCGGTGGAAGTCCCGCCTCCAAAATAAAGCACGTCAAACTGTCGGATCGCGTTGCTGCGAGCTTCCTCACCTGCGATCGGAACGAAACGGTGATCTTCAAGGTCCTGCCATGATCGCATCAGCCAGTATGGGCCATGTCCTGTACTACTTACTGCTCCCGGCCCGGTGAAGACACCAATGCGAAGCGAGTTATCGTTCGCTTGCCGTGGTGGCAGAAGTTGGTCCGGATGCACGGTTTCGTTCAGCATCTTCAAGTGCTCTAACACACCGTGAACAACATGACGCTGTTGTCTGGCGTTACGCGAACGCGTCGTGCCGGACTGAGACTGATAGGCTTTGACAATTATCACCGGTGTTTGGTGCTTGTGATTCATCGCAGCGACGAATGAACCGTCGGGCATCGGTCTGTTAAGCGTCACCGCTTGTGGACGACCGATACAACCACTTTGATCGACTTTTTTGCGTCCTGCTTCGGCGAGTGCGGCGGTGCTTGGATCACCCTGATAGAGAATCGCGGTTCCGTATTTGCCGTTTCCGAAGTCATCGACGGAACTCTGCAGGTCAATGATCAGATCCGGCCTCAGATTTTGTGCAAACGCCCACAGCGACCGCCCCAAAGGAGTTCGCGCTTCGTGTTGTTTCGGTTGCGACGGATAAGCGGTTCCAAGGTCATAGGTCGTTTGCGGTTCGCCAGGCGTCGTCGCGGTGCCCGCCATGATGGCCGGCCAATTGACACAAGGAACAACAATGAGCTGACCGCGTTGAATCGGCCAATGACGGATCGCATCCGCCGCAAGGACGCCTTCGGGTTGATCGCCACGAACACCCGCGATGATCAGCACCGTCGGGCCATCGTTCTCTGTGTGACGTTTGTAGATGGGCGTGTTCCAGAAGTCAGAGTTAGACACCAAAGACGACTTGTCAACGTGCTGACCATTCCCGACAGCAGGGGTCCAGTCCTCCGCGCACGCCCGTGCTGCCACGGCCAATGACGTTACCACGCAGACCAGTAGAGTCATCGTTTTCCTACACCGAGACACAAGCTGCATCATTATTATTGGTACCATCGCATCAGTCGTGTTCATGGGGAATTGTAGACAGTTTCTCAACTTGCTGTTTAAAGCAATCCGCCTTCAACGCACGGAACGGATCACGTTGTCGCCGCGAAAGATTAACCACTTCAAATCACTTAACTCGGCGACTCACGTGCATCCGATGGTTCGTCGGTTTCTGTCAGCGTGATCTCGTGCCCGAGTCACCACGAATGATAGCACGAATCCGAATCAGGATACGGTGAATCACAAACGAGGGCCGCGGCGGGGTTCGTACACAAGACTCGTGTCGGGTCCAAACTGGCATGTTCGACGTGAAGTCCTCTGCGCGGTCCGAAGCGTCGAAGCCAGAGAAACGCCCGAGTCGGTCCGCAAACGGTCGATAGGATTGGCTGACCCGGTGGTTCCGTGAGTTCGGCGTTACCGAGAGCGGTCGGTCAACGTAACGATAGAATAGGCGTGCCAAAGACAACCCGAGGAGGCCACCAATTCCAAAGAGCAAGTAGACGACCGAATTTGGAGGCTCAAGAACAGCAAAGCCACCTGCGCTGACGATCGCAGCGCCGATGATCAATAGTCCAAGATAGATGATGTATCGCATCAGTTCAGATGGTCCAGATCAATTCGACGAACGGCCGACATCACGGGGCACGGAGAGTGAACTATCCATTGCGAAAAACGCTGCAAGCCGTGCTCCAGTGCATGTCATGGTTCGCCGCGATCTGCTTCATCGGCGAGTACACGGTTGAAAAGATCAGAATAGCGTGATCGTTTGCGAGTGTAAGCGTCCTCGGGAATCGAGTTCAATAGCATTCGGACACGTTCAGTTTGACGTGTCGTGAAAGCGTCATGTTCAATGAGCCATAGGCAGGCGTCTGCCATTTCAAGCGATTGTTGGTCGGTCCTGTTGGCAAGGTGAAATAGCGATTCGTAAATTTCGCGGTGGCGAGCGATTCCCTGTTGTTGTTTTCGGCAGTCAACGCAACGAACGCAGTCGGATTCGAGCCCAAATCCAAGTTGTTCGTACCAGTATTTCTGTTCTTCTGCGAAAAAAATGAAGGGACGTTTGCAATCCCGGCATTGCCGTTCAAGGTCGAAGTAATGCGTAACCGGAACGGTCGCGGGCGTCTGCTGTGAAAGATCAGCGGCGATCGCTGTGTTGGGAATTCGTTGTGTACGGTCGCAGTAAGCGCTGAAATCGCCGTAGGGCCATTCTTTTCCAACGACGGCTTTGTATTGCGCAACGATTTCTTTTTGGGTGGTCGCGTTCCAATGAAGATGCACGTCGCGATCCATCGGACTTGGATTCAGACCGCTGACGTTGGGGCGGCGACCGTACCGAGGATGGTCAGCGAATTGCGCGTACTTGTCGGTCTTACGTGTCATTGTTCGTAGCGGCGAACGACCGCGATAACCGAGTCGCGGCGAGTGATTTTCCATTGTCAAAAACGACGGCTCCGCGACTTCGGTTCATCGATTGGTTCCCCGCTTCTTGGTTTGCGGACAACTAAGGCACCTACCCAGTGAACCGTACCCATAAAAGCGTAAACGATCACGCACCAGAATGGAATGATCGCCAATCCGGTGATTGGTGCGAGGGTCAATCCAGTGTCATTGCTTATGCGACGTCGAGCGGTTTCAGCTTGTGGGGATGTATCGGCGACATCATAAGCTGCGGCCGCTTGTTCGATTTCGGCACGTCGTATCGGAATCGAAAAGAGAAGTGTGAAGTACGCGAAGATGCAGGCGAGCATGAAGACCAAGGGCTCAGAACCCGGTCGAAGCAGATGGCGACGGATCAAGTACGCAAAAGCAGGCGTCGTGAGAACGCAAATGATGAGTGCGGTTGATGCAAGCAAGTTGCGAACTTCAGTCGGGGAACGTTGACGATCAGCCGGCGGCGACGGACGATCAACCACTTTGAAACGCCCGACTTCGCCGCTCGGTTGCATCGGATGGTTCCCCGCCCCTGCGTAATCATGCGTACTGATCTAATTCTTCGCTTGGGTCAAAATGATGAAGTAGTAAGTAATCGTCCCAGCCAGCATCCCCCGTCACGGTAACGATCGATGAAATCCGGATCTCCGTGCTGAGAAAATCGGTTCCAAGGAACAGGTCGGCAATCCGTGCCCATGTTTCCGCTGGGGAGTTTGAGTGGATATGTATGTTGATGTAGCGTCCATCGTCGTCCCCCATCGTTGCCGAGCACTCTTCGACCCATTCCAGTTCGAGACGCTTCGCAACGTTGAGGATGTCTAGTTCGTCAAGGGCAAGAAGCTGATCCGGTTGCACGTGGATCAGAAAGGTTTTCGCCGGGGCACTCATCAAGCAGCGATTTCAGTCGGGGAACGTTGCGGATCACTCGGTCGGCGCGAGAGATTTTCCATTTTCAAGACGCCCGACTCGCCGACTCGAGTGCATCCGTTGGTTCGCCTTCCGCTGCAACGTCCACGATGCTACAAGCGGCAAGCACAGTAAGAAACGTGGCGAGAATCAAAGGAACGATCCCGTGGTGTGTGTACATCAGCATAATGGGCCGTTGAGACAGGCCGAACAATACCAACAGCAGTGTCAGAGCCAAAGTTCCTACGACTACCGGAACGTACTGCTTCGCTCCCAATGCATTTGGCCGCCGTATGACGGCGGCACTCGCTCCGCAAATCCCGACAAGGCTTGCCACTGCGACAGCCTGCCACCAACCGCCAATTGTTTTGTAGCCGGCCAGAGCAACAGCGACAACGCCGGTGAGCCAAACAAGGTGGGAAATATGAACCTGAAATCGGTGTTTAGTTGACCGGAGAGAAACACGGGCGAATAGTATTGCGGTGGCTAAGGTTGTTCCATGCAGAATAGCAGCGTATGTGTCTCTGTGTGACGTCATGAGAAACATTAACAAATAGACGACAAGCACAGTCGAGAGAGCGGCCAGCAACGGACGCGCCCAGTGCCTGCTTCGGATCGCAATTGTCGAGATCAATGCTGCTGATGAAAGCCAAATGACGTAACGTCCCAAAAGATCAAGGTTCATTGTAATGGCGTGGGATCTGTAGCCGGAAACCACAGTTCCGTCGATGCGTTCTCCGAAGGAAGTGAGCAGCAGAAAGCTGGTGGCACGAAGAAAAATTCCGCAGGCTAGCAACGTCAATAGCATTATGCCTTCCTTGTATCGCAAGGCGAACGGCGGCGATATGCGGGCGGCGGCGAGCGACTCAACCACTGAGCCAACGGCGACCACGCCGCTCCGTCATCATTGCATTGTTACGAGTCGTTGAGTGTAGCGTAGTACCCGTGGGCTTGCCCTCGACTTCGATCCGCAACGAGCTCTGCGTCACAGTCACCAATTGATCAGGCGTCGGACAATGCCTCGCAGAGCAGGCGTTGGTTGATGCCCCGCAGGGCAGTGTTGCCTCGTGCCCCGCAGGGCTGGCGCTGGTTGCCGCTGCTCGTGCGTCGGACGATGCCCCGCAGGGCACACTTGGCTTTGCATCCACACTCGTCTTCAGTCCGGCTTGGTCTCGTAACGGCGGCGATATGCGGGCGGCGTCGAGCGGCTCAACCACTGAGCCAACGGCGACTACGCCGCTCCGTCATCATTGCATTGTTACGAGTCGTTTATTGTAGCGTAGTACCCGCGGGCTTGCCCTCGACTTCGGTCCGACACGAGCTCTGCGTCACAGTCACCAGTTGACCAGGCGTCGGACAATGCCTCGCAGAGCAGGCGTTGGTTAATGCCCCGCAGGGCGTGTACTGACTCGTGCCCCGCAGGGCAGGCGATGGTTGTCACGGCTCAGGCGCCGGACGATGCCCCGCAGGGCATACTTGGCGTTTCATCCACCCTCGTCTTCAGTCCGGCTTGGTCTCGTAACGCCAGCAATATGCGGGCGGCGGCGAGCGACTCAACCACTGAGCCAACGGCGACCAACGCCGCTCCGTCATCATTGCATTGTTACGAGTCGTTTAGTGTAGCGTAGCACCAGTGGGCTTTCCTGCGTCTTTGATCCGCAACGAGCACTGAGTCACAGTCACCGATTTAACAGGCGTCGGCAGTGCCTCGCAGAGCAGGCGTTGGTTAATGCCCCGCAGGGCATGCACTGCTTCGTGCCCCGCAGGGCTGGCATTGGTTGTCGCAGCTCGGGCGTCGGACCATGCCCCGCAGGGCATACTTGGCGTTTCATCCACACTCGTCTTCAGTCCGGCTTGGTCTCGTAACGTCGGCGATAACCGAGTCGCGGCGATAGATTTTCCGTTGTCAAAAACGACGACTCCGCGACTTCGGTTCATCGCATGGTTCGCCGCCATTTTTACGTCGCAGCACGGGGGTCATTATAGATCCTATATCGACCATGGCCATACCGTGTTCATATGGCCGCACCCCGGGCACTCCCCGCCGTGCTGTGGATTCTTGGAAACACCACGACAGTCGATCCATGAAGTGAGCAATGCAAACGGAGCGATTGCACAGACGGCACCGCAAAGGAATAGCGGAATCCACCAACCAAGATAGTAAAATGGAGCGGCAAGGATCAATGCTCCTACGATCAGCCAAAAGAATGCGGCAGGCGGTGACGAACCTCCTGGTGCAGGCTGGTATCTGTCGACACCAAATCGTTTATTGCATTTGGCGCAACGCATAGGTTAAGTCGGCGAACGGCGGCGATATGCGGGCGGCGTCGAGCGGCCCAACCACTGAGCCAACGGCTGCTACGCCGCTCCGTCATCATTGCATGGTTACGAGTCGTTTAGTTTAGCGTAGTACCCGTCGGCTTGCCCGCGACTTCGGTCCGACACAAGCACTGCGTCACAGTCACCAATTGATCAGGCGTCGGACAATGCCTCGCAGAGCAGGCGTTGGTTGATGCCCCGCAGGGCAGTGTTGCCTCGTGCCCCGCAGGGCTGGCGCTGGTTGCCGCTGCTCGGGCGTCGGACGATGCCCCGCAGGGCACACTTGGCTTCAACACCAGCTTGATCTCGTAACGGTTGCGACAACCGAGTCGCGACGAGTGATTCTCAATTGCCAACAACGGCGATTCCGCGACTTCGGTTCGTCGCATTGTTACGAGTCGTTTATTGTAGCGTAGTACCCGTGGGCTTACCCGCAGCTTCGATCCGACACACGCACTGCGTCACAGTCATCGATTTGACAGGCGTCGGACAATGCCCCGCAGGGCAGGCGTTGGTTGATGCCCCGCAGGGCAGTGTTGCTTCGTGCCCCGCAGGGCTAGCGTTGGTTGTCACGACTCGGCGTCGGACGATGCCCCGCAGGGCACACTTCGCTTCAATACCAGCTTGATCTCGTAACGGCGGCGATATGCGGGCGGCGTCGAGCGGCTCAACCACTGAGCCAACGGCGACTACGCCGCTCCGTCATCATTGCATTGTTACGAGTCGTTTATTGTAGCGTAGTACCCGCGGGCTTGCCCTCGACTTCGGTCCGACACGAGCTCTGCGTCACAGTCACCAGTTGACCAGGCGTCGGACAATGCCTCGCAGAGCAGGCGTTGGTTAATGCCCCGCAGGGCGTGTACTGACTCGTGCCCCGCAGGGCAGGCGATGGTTGTCACGGCTCAGGCGCCGGACGATGCCCCGCAGGGCATACTTGGCGTTTCATCCACCCTCGTCTTCAGTCCGGCTTGGTCTCGTAACGGCGGCGATATGCGGGCGGCGGCGAGCGACTCAACCACTGAGCCAACGGCGACTACGCCGCTCCGTCATCATCGCATTGTTACGAGTCGTTTAGTGTAGCGTAGTACCCGTGGGCTTACCCGCAGCTTCGATCCGACACAAGCACTGAGTCACAGTCACCAATTGATCAAGCGTCGGACAATGCCTCGCAGAGCAGGCGTTGGTTGATGCCCCGCAGGGCACACTTGGCGTTTCATCCACACTCGTCTTCAGTCCGGCTTGGTCTCGTAACGAGGTAATTATCGCCGGTTGGCGAGGAAGGCACCCGGCGATAAGTAGCTCGTGGGGGGTGTTATCGCCGGTTGGACCTTCGGTTCCCTCGGTGACACGGGGAGTGTTATCGCCGGTTCGAGGGAATGTTATCGCCGGTTGGCGTCTGTCGAGTATGAAGGGCCTGGATTCTTGGGTCAAGTAAAATTTCGCACTAATTTTGCCGCCAAAGCATTGACCTGTTTTGAGGACACGCGAAGAATCGGCTCGGTAACGCTGCGGCGATGCGGTACGGCGGGCAGGACGGTTCCAGTCTGGGAACGCCAACGGGTCGCATTGGAAGGGCCGTGGAAGAGGGCGGCGGTCTTCACTGGGAGGCTGCGGGAATCTGGGACGGAATCTGCTGCGTACGATCGACTTGGCGAGTTTCTCGTCGCCGAGTCGGGTGATTGCAAAGGACGATGTCATGGCTGGCTCTAGTCAGGCTGAAACGAGGTGGCCTCAAGACAATTGGCACGAGCAGCGTGATAAGTGGGCGAAGATTTGGTTCGAGAAGCTCAGTCGCTTCCATGGTCGCAAGCCCCAGGCGACCTGGGAATTCACAGCCGACGATGTGATCGCGTTCCTCCGCGACCGCCTGCGCCGCAAAACGCCCGCTTGGAAACGTCTCAAAATCATTCAGTCGCTGATTTGCTATCGCCGTTACGTCCAGGCCGCTCCGTTTGATGACCTGATGTTCATTCGGACGAAACTCGAAGATCTTGCACTCGCGGAGAAGGTCAAAGAAGAACGGCTGAGAGAGTCAGGTGACGTCACGGCCGAGGAGATCGAAGACGTTGTTGGCCATATCGATCCGAGTGAGCCGGACGTGATCCAGAACCTGCGTCGTGCCATACGCGGGCGGCAGGACACGCTCGAGACCGAACGAGCCTACGTGTCGAATGTGAAGGCGTTCATGCAAGATCGAGGGCTCAAGTGCCAAGCGGATTTTGCTGAGATTCACGCGACCGATGTGGAGGCCCATTTGACGGATCTCGCAGTGGATGGGAATGTTGCCCCATCGACTCAGAATCGAGCTTTCTACGCCCTCTTGTACGTGTTTCAACATGTGTTGAAACGCGAAATGGGCGAAGTGCAGGCGATTCGCTCGAGCAAGGGGAAACAGATTCCCACCGTACTGAGCGTGGATGAGATTGAGCAGATTTTCGCCCACCTAAACGGCGTTCATTTGTTGATCGCCAAGCTGCTCTATGGATGCGGGATGCGGATCAGTGAAGCGTTGCGGCTGCGAATGAAGGATTTCGACTTTGACCGGATGGTGATCGAAGTCCACGCCTCCAAGGGAGGCAAGAGTCGAATCGTGCCGATGCCAGCGAGCGTCGTTCCGGACATCCGGAAGTGGATGGAATCGCGTCGCGTGCTGCACGAGCACGATTTAGAACAGGGTCAAGCGTCGGTGTGCCTACCGAAGGCGTTGGAGCGGAAGTATCCCGCTGCTGCACGAGAATTGAAGTGGCAATATTTGTTCGCGTCCCACCGCCTGTCACGCGACCCACGGACCCGTGTACTGCGACGACATCATTTGCACAAAGACACGTTCCCAGCGAACTTGCGAGCGGCGGTACAGAAGGCAGGGATCCACAAGCACATCAGCTCGCATGTTTTTCGTCATAGCTTTGCCACGCATCTGCTGCGTGAGGGAACCGATATCTGCACCATCCAGGAGTTGCTCGGTCACGCGGACATCAAGACGACGCGGATTTACTTGCACTCGCTCAACCGCGAGGACGTGAAGGTGGTCAGTCCGCTGGATCGGATGACGTCGAATCACGCTGCGATTGCCCCCAACCACGAAGCGGCTGCCGCGGACACGGGAGACTCGGCGCAGGCAGAATCGTGTGGCGGTGATGGGGCAGTCGAAGGCTCGGAAGCGGAGTCAGCAAATCCCGAGCACCTGGCGGCTTGCGAGAACGTCGGAGTTGCTCGCAAGCTCACAGCGTTGGAGAGCGAGCTGTCAGCACCCAAGGGCCACACGCTGAAGAGCCGCAACGCAAGTCCAAGCGACGCAGGTCCAAGCGACGCAGGTCCAAGCGACGCGGCGGCGAGACGCGTGAGTGATGCGAGACCAGCACCCGCAGCATCATTGGCAGGTCCGCGGCGAACTCGGTTGGGGTGGTGGAGCCACGCGGCAAGGGCATTCCAGCGGGCCTCAGTCGTGGTGGGCGGCTTCCTGTCATTGAGCTGATCGGACAGGTGGTTGCTGCATGTTGTTCGGGAAGCGTCGACGGGCTGCACGATAATACGTGCAGCTACCCAAGCTCCTGAAAGGTGGGATTGGACTGGTGCACCTCACCTGCCATCCTCAGCTACCGAATCGGTCCGTCGCTGCGCCGTTTGGGGAGTTGTACGCGTCATAGGCGGTGGTGCCACTTCGGGAAGATCATGCTTCGATGCGGCCAAAGTATCGCCACTCGCTTCCTTCCTCCGCCGTCGGGCCAAATCCGCTCTCGATCGCCTGCTCGGTAACACTCTCGCGGGTCGCTCCGACTTTCTAGATGGCGTGTCACCGTCACCAACCAACGGCAACTCAACCGAGCCGAGGCCATGGTCGAGCGAAGTTGTTTACTTGCCGACTGACACCGTCCGGCCGGCGGTAAAATCCGGATTTTAAAACGGGCTCAGTTGTCCGACGGTTCGCGGTTGAATCGGTGACGAGACTTTGTCGTCCCGTTGTTCTCCTGATAGATGCCGGAGCAACTGATCAAGCGGCCCCATCTCTTGCCTGCACCACCATTGAACTGCCCTGCGGTGTTCGCATCCGAGTAGAGGTCGCCACGGATCGGCAGCCAGGTCAGCGAGTGGAGGACCGCACATGATCGGACTGCTTGCCGGTGTGCCTATTTACCTTTGCACCCAGTCGGTCGATTCTTGCAAAGGCTTTTATGGACCCACCGGCATCGTCACCACTGCGATGATTCGCTTCGTCAAATGCAATACTGGGTTGGCCGCCAGTGCTGCAAAGGTGGCTCTAACAAAGCGCAGGCCATCACGTCCAATTTTGGGGATGGAATCCCTTCACTGACGGGCTTGTCGCTCAAAGATGGGTGCTGCGCCCGCTCTATTCGATCCCGTACTGTTTGCCGAGCCAGGCGAGTGCCTCGTTTAGCTGTTGCTGCGGAGCTTGGGTATAGTGACGGTCTGCGACCGTTGCCGGTGCATGGCCGAGAAATAGCACCTCCAATCCGCGGTAATCCTTATTCGACTTGATTAGGTTCGCCGATGTTTTTCGAAAGTATTTTAGCGGCTTTTTGATGCCTTTCTTTCGCTTAAGTCTGGAGAATGCACTCGCCACGTTGTCGATCTTTTTCAGCTTCCCATCATCGGCTAGGGTCTCCACTTTTAGTGGAGTTCCCTCGTGGTTCACGAGTACAGTCGCGGCATCCGAGCTTCGCTCCTGCTGCAGCAGGCGAAACGTCTCCTTCCACAGGACGTAGGTCACGGTCGGAACACCCTTGTGTTTCGCGGTCTTCGATCTTTTCCGCGTGATCGTCCCCTTTTTCCAATCTACCTCGGAGGGCAGCAAGTCGCTTAGGTCTTTCTGGGTCGATCCCGTGTTGAGCATTAGAAGCAGGTACAGCTTCGTGCGATCCGTTGCAGCAGCGAGTAGAGTTTTAACTTCCTCGATGGTGAAGACCTCAGGCGTCGTGGTTTTGCGGCTGATTCGCAAATCGTGGCTTCCAGGCGACAGTACGCGTGGCAGTTCTTCGATCGCCTCGATCCGCCAAAGCCATTGGACGAAAGATTTGACGGTGGCTAGCCGGTTCTTGGTGTAATCAGCAGACAGCCTCTCTTCGGAGATAGCAGTGAGCATTTCCGAATGATAATCAGTAAGAACCTTTCCATTGATCGACGTGACCGCAGTCGATGCACCGAGCCAATCGCGAAAGTGGTGCAGGTGAGTACGCATGGGATCGTAACGGCCAGCGGTGAGGTGACCAGCCTTAACCTTGGCCAGTTTCGTCGCCAAATAGGAGTCCACACTCGTGCCAAGCGTATTGTGGTCTTCGACTTGTTTTTGCTCCTGGACTTGAAGACGATCCCGCCAGATCTCACGTTCAATTCGCTGCGAAGTGCCATCCATCGACGAGGTGTCCAGCGTAGATGGGTCGATTACTACCGGTGGCGATTGATCTGTCGGCTCCGAAGGCTTCGGGATACGGGCAGCCACCGATTCAATGAGATGTGCTGGCCAGCCGAGGTGGGAACGGAATCGATCCTCCGGATTCAGCGGCTGCGGCTTAGAACGTTCCAGGCGGGTCGTCAATTCTTCAACTTTGCTTCTCGCTAGTGACGCGTACTGCGTGTTGGCATTTTCCATCGACCATTGCAGCACGAGCCGCCATTCCCCAATGGCCTCATCGTACTCCGCCTGCTGCGGCTTCGGCTTTTGCGCTTCCTCCTCATCGATCTTCTTTTTGAATTCCTGAAAGCCGTCCCATGCGTTGCTGTAGGCCTCCCCGTCGTGCTTGCCGCGTCCGCCTGAAGCCTGAAAGACCCGGCCCTTATACTTTTTCCGCCAGCGGCCGCTACGGTTCTCAGTCCCCGCTTGCCAAGTCATTTGACGCTTTCTCGGCACGATAGATCCTCCTGTTGGTTTGACTGCTCGGTGATACCCTCGGTGATACCTTTTTTACACGATCGGGAAGAGAAAAGGTATCACCGGCCTTCTGAAACGCCGCAAAACACTGCGTTTTCGAGCAGGCGACTGCACTGGGGGTGCAGAGGTCGCAAGTTCGAATCTTGTCATCCCGATCGATCGAAAACCCCGGAAAGCAGTTGTTTTCCGGTTTTTTTTCGTGTTGGGCTGGCGCCGCTGCAGCGCGTCTCGTGGTTGGACAGATAGGGTACGGCGTCCGTCGACGGGCAATGAGCGCGTGCGGATGACGAATCGGGGTCGGATCTGGCTGCACCTTTGAATTGCCCGCTGGGTGATACGGGGTTGCAGAGCGTCTCAATCCGCCTCTGCTTGGTTTTGCTCGGCAATTAATTTGCGGCGTTGCTGATGATAGCTCCGCTTGGCTTGCTCGTACTGATCAGCCTTCTTGCTGCCATAGATCCCGCTTCCGACGGCGAAGAGAATAAAAACGATTCCAAATAAGGCCATCGGCGGAAACATGCTGCCCGCGAGGATGGTCCAAAAGACTCCAAACATGGCCACGCAGCCGGTTCCGAACAGGATCGGCCCCTTCGACGGCACACTCTGAGTTCCGTTCTCATGGGTGGACATGAATTGACTGCGATCCCGATCCCACTGCCGATCGAGCCGGTCGAGTTCGGAATTCCCCTTCAGTTTTTCCACGTCTCGAACGAGGGTGTCGGTGGTTTGCTTGATCTCGTCGAGTAACTCAGTGGAATACGTGCTGCCAGTGTGATGAATCGATAAGCGTGCGTTGCAGTAGGCGCACGTCACGAACTTCGCTGATTTTGGAACGTCGAGCGGCGCGCCACAGTGGTTGCAGGTTAATGAAATCAGTTTCATAAGCAGATCGAATGCACGTTCAACATTGGTTCAGTTGGAATTGGCTCGTAGCGGCGAGCGGCCGTAGCCATTCTATCAGTCTTTCTTCTCCGCAGAGGTCGTCGCAGTACCGAGCCTCGTGCCGGCACTGCCCATCGATGGGGTATCGATACTCCAGGCCATGGCACGCAACCGAGACATCGCCGTGCGCGGTGGGCAGATCGCCGACATCGAGGCAGCGGCCCGCCCTAGCCATCGATCTGCGAAAGTACGATACAAAATTCAACCAGCGGCGCAGAGACCACGAAAACAACACAAGTCTCCTTCTATGGTGTACGATCTTACCTTACGAGGTCTCCAGCCACACGTAGTCGTATCTGGAGGACCTCTTCTTCAACGTTAACGATGGCTGACACGAAACAGATGTCCCACCGCCCGCAACCGACTGAGCAACGGTCACCCACTGCGTACTTCACCAGTCCGGTCGTGGTGTTCCTTGGATCGGCAAGTCTTGTCTTTGGGATTGGCAGCCTATTTTTGGTCTTGATTTGGTGGACGGCAAGTCGCACCGAGCCTCAACAGTTGGCTCAACTCGGAAGTGAATCACCAACTGCCGGCGAGGTGCCTTCCGCCACAACGCCCGCCACCGAGAGTACGGAGGTTACCCCTGGGCAGGAACCTTCTCAAAATCAATTGCCGTCCGATCACCATAAACTGGACGCCATCTCACAGCAGACCAGCGAGCCCTCCGAGGTCAGCAATCCCTTGTCAGGTGACCCCTTCGGGCCGTTCTTCAAACTCTCGCTCCCACAACGTGAGTTCACCGATGAGGAACGCCGCACATACTTTGACCAAAAGTACGTGCCGCGTTACTCATACGCTCCCGCGGCGGGCACCCTCGCGATCGTTGGTCCCTGGCAGCGGGAAGTCGGCTTCCTCACCCATGACGTCATTGAAACAGGCGGAACGCAAGAGTCTGTCAAGTTGGTCAAACTATCAGGTAACGTTGTCGCAGTGGACTACAAACCTCTCCCGGATGGCGAGAAATTTCTGGTCTCTTACGCAAGTCCTGCAGGTATCGCGATCATCGACGCCGTAACACTGGAACTGCAGAAAAAGATTTCATTGTCCGATGAAAGCAGCGTTTCGGTGACGTGCCCTAAGTCGCCTCAAGTCGACTTCGCATTCGCGTTTGCTGACCGAGGAAACAGCTATCAAATCAATGTAAACACGCTGGAGATTGTTAAGACATGGCCAACCTGCGCGGGGCCTGGCCAGGCAACGTACGATGGAACCTGGGTTGTCCGCAATTGGCGTGGACCGATTTCAGTACAGCTCGCCGATCAGCGGGGATGGACTCACGTCGAACACGGTGTGAGCAAATATAACCATCGAACGCCCATACCGTACGTTGATCGACTGGGGCGTTTCGTAGCGATTCGAGGTGAGATCTACGCCCCCGACTTTAAACAGCAACTCGGTGAATATGACACGATCCCCGAAGCAGTCTCTGTTGATAACTCGTGGATATTCGGAGTTGAGAAATCGGAATTAATACTTGCATCACTCAACGATGGAAAAGCAATCAAGCGATTTGCGATCCCAAAGCCGTGGATCCCTCGCGATGGCCTGTCGGAACACCACTTAACCCCTGAAGGCATCGCATCACATCTACGAAGAATCTTCAGTCAACGAGGCGGTCATACTTGGAGCGATGTTTTCCGCTGCAAAATAGTTGCTGACGATACTCGCAAGCGATTGTTGATCGCGGGCCCCGATCTATTGAGCATCCCGTATGCAGCCTTCGATGTGCCTCCTGAGCCGAGATTGTTCTTGGAGAGTACACCGTCCGTAAGCGGAACGATTGGTGACACAATCGAATTTGATATCCCTCTCGCCGTGCAGGATGCTAGCGTCGAACTGGTCGAATCGAGGGGAGCATCCATGCAAGGAAATCGATTCCGCTGGACGCCGAAATCTGGTCAGGACGGCCTCCACACATTCGTTGCACGCATCAGCAAAGATCATGCGACTCACCTTGCTCGCTGGAATGTGCAAGTTGATCGCCCCGTTACAGAGACGCTGTCAGTCGAGTTTTTTGCCGATGGAGTCAGTGTCTCAGCGGATGAAACCACCATTGCGGTGAGAGGGCACCAGCCAGTTGCCAAGACGATGGAGGACGAGTTTCGCGCTTTCAGAGCGTCAGGGGAAATCGCTGTGTTCGACGCTCAGTCGAGAGCACCGAAAGCGAACTTGTCGGTAGCGTTCCCGATTGAGGCACTTACATTTTTTCAAAACGAATTGCTCGCTTACAGTCCAAAGGGAAACCGTGAGGCGAGTATCACTCGACTAAAACTGCTTGATCTCCAAATAGCTGGCGAAGCCAACGTTGAGAGTGGAAAGCTTGTATCGATTGGCAACAAAGTGATTGGCGTCAGCAACTCAGATCGCTGGGCCTATTACACCATGCCCGACATGAAGCGACTCACGATCAATGGGACAACGCGGGCCGACAGAGACAAACTGAGCGGCCAGCGTGTTGCCGATGGCTGGACTTTTGATGGGTTGCTGTGGGGCCCGAAAATGAAAGAACGCCGGCTAATCTACCGCTCTGCCCCATTTGCCTCTCTGGGAAGTGGACTTTCAAGCGGGCCGTTTGGCGACAAAAAAACGCAGCAGATTTACCAAGGCTTCATCTACGACCTGCCAACGTCGGTCAAAGTGAATCGCGGGGGCTGGAACGACAAGAACTCTTATGACTCTTTTCATTTGCCTGCCAATATTGCTGTGGAAGTCAGCAACGACAGTTGCGATCTCGTGTTTCGATCCATTGACAACAATGAGGAACGGCACCGCCTTCTGTTAATGCCTCGCCCCAAAGAATTGAGCACCGATCGGGGCATGCAAGACATCGCATTCACCAAGGACACCATTTACGTCGTCTGCGCGGGAAGGGTGTTCGTCGTAGACGCTCGACCTCTGTATGCGATGATGCCTCGTCCATTTCATATCGCTCCGATTCAATCCGATATGGTCCTCACAGGGCGCTCGCCCAAGGTCAAGTACGAGGCTGCCGGAGCGACATCATACCAGCTCGAGTTGGTCGCGTTTCAAGGCGGACAGAACGTCACACTGGAGTCGACCGATGGAGAGTTCACCATCGACCTCAGCCACATTGATGAGATCGCCACCGAACTGTGGGCCAAGTTGCCTGGAGGCCGTGGCAGCGGGAATGATCCGCAGGCGCGATTGCAGGGCTATCTCGATAGGGTGAGTGATGCTTACGAAAGCATCACGTCTCGAAAGCCGTCCGGTGTTCCCATGGCTGTCACTGCCTTAGCTTCCGCCACGGGCCCCGACTTATCGACAGATGTGCTGTCTCACGTCTACTTGATCGATGTTCCCCGATCAACCATGAGCAACAACATGCCAACGGACACCGGCGGTTCGTCCACAGGTGGAGCACGCTGATGCACGTGAATCGACTCTGTTTGATGCTCTTCTGGATTTTGTGCAGTGCTGGCATTTGCCAGGCGACACCGGAGGGCAAAACTCAAGCCACGTCGCCCCAACCCGAGGGAGGCGACGTTGGGCGCATCCTTGACGTGCATGTTGGTGGGGCAGGCCGATTCCTGATTCTGCGTTTAGTCGATCGCCTCGCCATCTTTGATACGCTCACGAGCCAGACCATTGCTCATGTGGTATTGCCCTCAGACGATGCGGTGATCGCGGCAGGGAATCATCGTCTCGTCGTAATCGATCCTAACAAGAAGCGCATCGAGCATTGGTCGTTGCCAGCGGCACAGAAGCTCTCCGAATCGCCGCTCAATTTAGACATGAATGTTGGATATGCAGCGATCGGTGCGGCGTCAGACGGCCCACTGCTACTTGTTCCACAAGAGTGTCGCTGGCCACTCGAAGAGGTTCGCCTGCTGAATCTGAACACCTTGGCCCCTGTTGTCGACGAGATCGATCTCATCGGCCGCGCGATCGTTGCCGGCGATATCAAAAGCTCAGGTTTTGCGACGGCATCCGACGATGGAACCACGTTCTATGTGGCTCCAGCGGGATTGTTGCTACGGGTTGATGCCAAGGGCGTGGTCGGGCAATTCTGTTCCGAGCATGAAAAGACGAATTGGATGCAGCCGGATCGGCAAGGCCGCTACCTATTCGGCTGGGCCGTTCCCCTGGATCAGGAAGACACGAAAGCTCGCAAGGAGTCGATCACTCAATCACGAGCGTCCAGCGCCGACGGCCAGATCACGATTCATGATCGTGGGGGATCGTACTATCTGAGCATGCGTCCGGCACAGAATGGCTCCGGTTTGGAGGCGTACTATATGAGCGATGGAGACAGTGAGCCGCTAGGCAAGGTGCCTGGCATATTACTTGAGACGGGAACAGATCGTCTCCCGGTGGGACAACGAGTTCACCTCAACTCACGTGATGGGTTGATCATCACCGTCGATGATCGAATCGGCCGGCTGAGAGTCCACCACATCGGTCCGGGAAATCTATTGCCCCCGTTGGATTCGAGAGGCTTGGCACTGAGATCACCTTTGCGGTTGACCGCTCATGCCAATCGAACATTCACCCACCGGGTTCGACTCGTCGGCATGGATCGTGAAACCAAGTTCGAAGTGATCGGCGCACCGCATGGACTGACGATCGATGAGCAAGGAATACTACATTGGCTGCCACCGGAACTGGACAAAGACTTGACAATCCACGTCGATCTTCGCGTCTCGTTAGGTGAAAACCAAACGATTCATCCGATGGCGATCGTGGTTCGATCTGCAGGCGAGAAATCAAGTGACGCAAATATCGCCCAGCGTATAAAAGACCAAGCAGCGGTCGCCCGATGGCTGATCGATCCGCCGTCAACCGCGTGGCTGGCGGAACAGGACCCCCATAAGCTGGCTGACGCGATAGTCAAGCTCGGGGTCAAAGCCAGACCGAGCATCATTCGTCCTGCTGCAGAAGGACGTGCATTAGTTTTTCGTCAACCGGGTGCCATTTCGATACTCAGCACCGCCTCCGGAAACCTGATTGCAAGTCTACCAGCGCCACACACGGGCACGCGTTTTGCGACAGGATTGGAGTGCGTGATCGTTCACGATCCGGTTGATCAAACACTTACACGCTGGCGACTCAGTGACCTGACCATTTCGCACCAAGTACAGGTACCATTTGAAGGCGAGGCGAGGCTAATGTTACTCGGCGCCTCATCAGATGGCCCGTTGATAGTCGGAGGCATCCATTCAAATGAGCTGTACCGTTTCGACAGCCAAACGCTTGCGCCCCTCAGGATGCCATCGATTCGTGATCCCAATCAGCGGCCAAATCTGCGGCCGACGCCGATCGCCGTAACTGGGATTTCCGAGAACGGGATGACTCTCTCAGCGACGAGGGGTAACGATTTAATTTCGCTGGTACCGGTGGGTTTGGAATACCAAGTTTACGCTCGACGCGAGATCCGCCCCAGCACTGTCAGAATGTCTTCCGACGGAAGCCACGCGTATATCGGTGAGAGTGTGTTTGACCGTCGCTGGGCCCCCCAGCCGTCGCCCACATCGAGTGGGGTGTCCTTTCCGGCGGTCTCAGGACCATTGATCTGCGCCGTCAAGGGAGAGAGTTACCAAGTCGGATCCTCATTCCGTCCTCAGTACGGATACCAGATCGACGCTCAGATCTATCACCATTCGCTTCCAGAATCGATCTCGACTTTAAACGATCTGCCCATAAGTGGGCTGCAGATGCGTCCACCTTCACCGATCCTCGACCACGAGCAGATATGGTTTGTGCCGTCCGTAAATCGGTTGGTTCGATTCGATGCCAAGAAACTTCAGTTTGAGTTCTATCAATGGGATGTCGAAACCGCTTTGGAGCGTGTTCAAACTCTACTGCCAATCGTAGTGTCATCCCCTCATGTCTGGGTTCGCCCCGGCCGTCAATGGTCGTATCAGCTGAAAGCGTTTCCACGTGGAAGAGTCACGTATCAAATATCCGCGGGACCACTTGGTATGCAACTGGACGATAGTGGTAAGGCAACTTGGAATGTGCCTGCTGACGTGGCCGAAGGCAAACACCACGTGATCATCACTGCCATGAGCGAGTACGGGAAAGAAGAACCTATGGAGTTCGACCTGCACGTTATGCCTTCGCCTGAATTGAAGTTAGACAATATTAATTTTCATTGAGCATTCATTCGACGTGACAGGAAATGCAGTCTCATGCCATTGCGTATCACCTGCCCCCAGGGGCATCTACTCAACGTGAAGGAAGAATTGTTAGGCAAAACAATTCGTTGTCCGAGTTGCAAGACACTGTTAACAGTTGGTAAGGATTCCGCTTCCTCTTCAACGCTCCCTGAGTCGGCAACGCAAACACCACAGCAATCGCTAGCGCCACCTGCCGACTCAAGTGATTCTGGTCCGACGCCCGAATCGACAATCATTGTTAAATGTCCGGCCGGACATCAACTCAAAGTGCGATCCAAGCTGACCGGCAAGCGAGCGCGATGCCCCAAGTGCCAGCAAACGTTTACCATTTCAAAACGTCCGCCTCCGCAAGGTCCTCCAAAGCCAAAAGCGTCGCCCGTTCAGAAAGCGCCCAGCCAATCAGCGATCAACATAACCGCTCAGCAACCCACGGTCGGAATGAATCCAGCAGATCATGAAGGCGGAGCAGAACACGTTAACGATGCCCCAGCGTTTGACGACGCGTCCGGGTTTGGAGACATTCCCGATTTCGAAAATGGACAGACTTTCGATCAACTGCCTGAGTTTGACGTTGACCCTTTAGCGGCACCAGCGAATACCTTTCCTTCTATGGCAATTGGAACGAGCAGTGCCGAACGGGTCCCGGCATTTCCCCTTCAGGGCTTATCGCCGCCGAGAACGTCGTCCGATGTAAAGTCCGTAGAGTCAAAACAGGCCACCTCGGATCATGCCCCGAGCCAGAGAATTCCTTGGAGAGCGCTAGCAGCCGGGGTGGCGTTGGGTTTGGCACTGCTTGGTATCGAAGGCTATGTGTTCTTCGGTACGGGATCGAGGGCTACCGCTGCCAAGCCGATGGTAAACGCCGCCGATTCATCTGCAGCAACAGATTCACTCGGGCAGGTTGCCGCATCAGCGACTCAAGCAGCGCGGCAGGTACAGCCAAGTTCGCCGCCATTGGATCCAGCGCAGAACCTGCAGCAAGAACAGGAGATGCTGTCGAACCGCAAACAAAAATCCAAGAGTGGCCAGGAAACTCAGGAACGGGAGCAGGGCAGTTTACAGGCACACCCGATCCTTGCAGAAATCAAACCCGACGAAAATTCCTTTCGGTTGGAAGGCTCGCCGGAGAATCATGTGCTCCCTACCAAGACTTGGTCGATCGCCTACGACGAACCGTCAGGCAGAATTGCGCTCACTCTGGATCGAGCCGATGGTAAAAGTGGCGTCGTTGCTGTCTATGACATCGACAATCTGCTAAGCGGACCAGCCGACCCGATCGCGATCTTTGCCACACCCGGCCTGCCGACTGCCGTCACCATCAAACCGTGGAAGGACACGAGGCTCTACGCGGTAGCGTGCAATCAAAGTGCGAACGTCTGGCTCTACGACGTCGAAACTCTCCAATCGATTGGCGAACTCTCAACTGGTGATCCTCAGAGCATCAATATTCAGGATATTGGTTCCAGTCGAGATTCCAATGACCCGTTCCTGTACTTTGCGGCGATTCAGTCATTCGAGCGACATGGAACTACATATAAAAATAACGTTGTAGGAAGATTTGATCTGTCGACTATGAAACTCGACAGCAAAACAGAACCACTGCCATCGGGACGCACGGCAGACGAGCCAGATAGTCGTCTAGAAGTTTCAGCTGATGGCTCGACGCTATTTGGCATCAATTCGTCCTACCGCTACGAGAAGCTTCCGGGTGATGGCACGCTTGGAAGGTTAACGCATATCCATGAAATCGACCGTTACGATGGCTCTCGCCTGGCCTCAGGCCCCTTGGGTATCCAAACGTTGGCATCTCATAACCTGTGCAGTCGAGACCTATTTGTCACAGACAACACAGGTGTGCGTTTGCTCGATAGCGGAAAAGAGAACGCCATTTTACTGGGCGTGGAGAAATCGAATGCCAAGCAAGCGATCGACCCAGATGGCTGGATCAAGATCATTTCTGCCAATAACTACAAAGTGCATGCAACGAAAGGCTTCAAAGATGGGATCGCGAAGCGGTCAGTTAGCAATGAATCGCGGGCCCATTATCACCCGAACCTATGGGGTTTCCTCGACGAAACACGGGGGCTAGCCATCATGGCGACCAACAGTTCGATCTTCGTCTGGTCAGATTTGCTTGACGGCGTGCCGCAGGAGCCTTGGTTAACAGTCACGTCTGATATCCCTGCGGCGGTCAGCATCGGCGAGGAGATTTCAATTCCATTGAAAACTCCGTCAGAAGCCGATGTGACCTATGAGTTGATTGATCAGTCCCCCTACTTTGTCGAAGAGAAAAACGAAACAGACTCTCATATTCAGGTTTCCTATCGTGATTCGCTCACCTTCGGTCCGTTTCCAACGTATTCCATTCCCTCCGATATCACGTTGAGAAATGATTTCGAGATCATCGTGCTGTTGCAGACACCCGATGGCAAATGGACGCGTCAGTACACGACCAGCGAGTTGACATTCAGGGATTTCAACGACGATGGCAAGATTGACCGAACCGACGATGAAAACAATCCTGATCGAAAAATGGTAGCCATCGAAACAGTGACTGCGAATAACGACATGTCGTTAACTTTCGAGCCACTGAGCGATGCGATTCGGCCATCGCTCGAACCTCGTACGGACGGGCTCGGACGAGTTTATCAGTATGCCCGGACGAGACCCGTTCGCGCTGCGGTGTGCATTGTCCAGGGCGACGACCCCAAGGAAGTCATCGCGATTACGAAGGTGGCAACACTCAACATCCTTGTTACCGATACCATTGCAGTGATGAGAGGTGGTCTCAACACTGCCCCCCGTGCCGCTGTTCCCAAACCGAAGCCGCCGCTCCAGAATCGTCTACCACGGGACGATTTTCGCGAACAGGCTAAGTTCGTCAGCACCCAAGACAGTTCGATTGCAATCGTAGGGGATTCATTGACTTGGACTCCTAGTGCAAAACAGATCGGCAAGCTGTCACTCGGCATCCGAGCTCGTTCGGGTGAACTCGTCAAGGACACCTACTTCGGAGTGAATGTTAAACTGGGTGGATCCCATGACCCGGCGGCATTGCCGTTCTACGTCAACGGTATTTCATTTCAGCGAGATTCCGACCTGGCGGTGATCTGGGGGAATGATTCGGACATGGAAGTATCTTGGCAGCACCAACGGAAAATGAGTGCTCCGCCCCCAGGTATCAAGTACATGGTGGGCGTCTACGATTGGCGCCGAGGCGAAGTGCTACGGCACGATGAGGCCCCCGGGGAGATCGAATTTGCCGCGATCAGTCCCAGCGGGATTTGCGCCACCCTTCCGAATCCACCGCGGCTGATCCGCTTTGACCACAGGACACTCAAGCCAATCAAACAGGTTCCTTTGCAGGGTCAAGCCACAAGAGTTGTTGTCGTTGCTGACAAATATGTTGCTGCGAGTTCATCGACAACAGGAGAGCGATTTGAACTTCCGTCCCTCAAGCCAATTCAACCTGGTGTTCCGACGACGTCGACCTTGCTCGCAGAAGAATTTGGCGATGGTTGGATGTGGGAGGGAGTCCACTGGGACAAAGCCATGCGAGAGCCTCGGTTACTAGCGTTGCCGATCGCCTTTGGTGTGGGACCAGACAGAAACGTTCTTGGACACGTTAAGGGCTTTGAGAAAGCCGCGCGTCTCGAGCCGTCGGGTCCGGTTCTGTTAACGCTCCACGACTCTCGAGCCAACGTCACCGGACACCAGCTACCGATGTATCCATGCCGTTTACACGTCCAGCGGGAAGGGGCGGAAGTCGTTGGCGAAGTGGCGTTTGATCACGAGAACAAGATCCGCAAGATCCTTAGACCAGCTTTGCAAGCACCCGACCCAGAAGTGCGTGGGGGAGGTCCATTGGCGGTATCGCACGGACCAGAATTTTCAGCCACGATCATCGACGGCAGAGTTCGTTTCATTCCTTACTCCCTCTGGGAGTTGCCAGAGATTGGATTCAACTTCCAACCGGTTCAGTCGACGTTCCTGCTCAATGCGGCCCGCCCCACCGAGGTGCAGTATGCTGCTCCGGATGCTGTGAAGTATCGCCTGAGACTGATGAGTGGTTACACAACAAAACGCGGCGACTTTTCTACGGAGGACAACAACGCAAAGGTTCTGTTTGAGGGTGAGTCCACCGATGGCTCCTTCCAAATCGCGTTTGAGTCGATCCAGGCACTCGTTGAGGCTGCTCAGAAGATCGCAGGCATCAACGATCAGTCCTACCGCAGCCATACCCTGTCACCGGAACAACTGAAAAAGCTGAACTCCGATGCATTGGCGGCTTATCGCTCGCAGGTCACCGATGCGTACCGCAGCTTAGCCGGTCGTGCTCCCCGAAACATTCCTGTTCCGGTGTATGCTTACGTGACCGCGGAAAACGCCACGGGAGAAAAGGCTGCTTTGTTTCACGCCTATCTAGTTGATGTGGATGTGCATCAGTAGCCTGGATAGGTTTGAAACGCTGCCTCCCTTTCTGAAGGGATGATCTCGATCCCGGCCCGTGTCCCCATGGCTCCCCACACCCCGAATGGACTCTCCTCACCCCCGTTTTCGAGCAGCGGCGAAATGGACGCGGCGTTGGAGTCACCGACATCTATGGTATTGGAGACGAAACGTACCGCCCCATTGCCCATCAAGACATTCACGCCGTCGAGGTGATAGGACGACGGGGAAATGCATCCACTTTCGGGATCCCTAGGTAAGGTGGCTGAGGGCCCGTTGGGCGGCAACACCGTCGTGAAAGCATTGACGAGAAAACTCCCCTCGGCCCAACGCGACCCTTTGCCGACCGACCAAATGATCTGTCCCGGTCGATATGGTTCTTGTGAAGCTGTCGCTGTCTTCAGTGCGTTGCCAGGCGATTGAATCAGACCGGGAACTCCGCGAACAACCATTGCCCCAGATTTTTCGGTACCCACACCGATCATCGTTTCGCTGAGCATGACCGTGTTCGAAAGACCATCCAGAAAATCGCGATTACGAATGGACGCGTGAGGGACAAAGGCTCCTCGCCCCACCTCACGTCTCAATACCTGGTCCTCGGCCGAATCGTCAAAGAGCCGGCCGACCGAGTCGACGGCGTCACCATAATTCATAACATAACTTCGCATGCCATAGTCTTCTTTGACCGCCGGGTCCGACGGGCAAAGGAATGCGTCAAACTGGACTGACCACAAGGTATATTCGGACGGGTCGTACGATGGGACGGGGCCCATCGGGGGAAAACTGCCGGTACGATTTCCCTTCAGTTTCGAATAGGCCGCTGACTGATCGATAAACGGCAGCAAAGCTGCAAAGCCGGATAAACGCCCACGATTGGAGTCTTTTTCGCCGCTCAGTTGGCGAGGGAAACCATATCCGCCCGTCGTTCCTCCCGCGCCAGCAGGCATCGTATCGTAAGCCATGTGGTAGTTTTGAAGACCGATGCCGAGACGCCGTAAGTTATCGCGACACCGATCCGAACTGGCAAGCTCGCGGGCACGCTGCACTGACATCGCCGCAACGGAGAGCACGATCAGAATGCATATCAACAGAAACATCCCAGAGCCCGCTCGTTCGATGTGTTTATTCATCTTTCATTTGACCTGATTGGGTTACTGCGACGGCTTCATCCAGTGGGATGTCGACCAAGACAAAGTATTGAATCTCGGCGATGGCTCCCTCGCTGTCACTTGCCTTGAGATGGATTGGTACCGCGATTGGAAAGCCATTGAGCGTCCGTCCCGTCAATTGCTCGAATGCGTCACTCAAATCGAGCGCGCGATCTCTCAGTTTAGTACTGACACTACTGGAATCCAATCCATCGACGAGAGCGGTGAGAACCGTCGCTGCGGCTGGCAAAAGAGCTTCCCGCGACAATGTTACTTCGCCTGTCTCGTCGTTCCATTGAACGCCCTGACAGCGAGTCATCAGAAATACATCGTACGGTGGACTGCCACCAAGCACTTCGTGACTGAGAGACAAGGTTTTGTCGGCCAGCATGAAATCCGACTGACGTGGCGCAAAATGCAGTTCCTCACTCAAGCGCCCCTCGCTTTCAATCGGCTCACTGGCAGCCTCGTCTCGGAGCGAGGAAGCACTTAGGCGATAGATTCGATCTCCACAGCCGACCAATACGTTCGCTCCTGATACGTGCATCACCGGCCGGCCAGGGCGTACACCCGGAATCATCAGCTCTCGAACGACGGGTACGCGTGCGACCCACGGTCTGCCCCCACCCGACACCAACAGGTTGACACGTTGCTCTGTCTGCTCCCGACCGTCTCCCGAATTCTGTGTCACGTCCATACGATTCTCCAGTGAGACTCGCAGATCCGCCTCTGGAATCGTGACGGGCCCCGCGAGAATGGCGGCATGGGATTGCGAATCCTGTGGTCCTGACAACTCGCTCGATGGTGAATTGCCCTGACGCAGAAAACGACCGTCGATCAAGCTGCTGTTGAAGTCGGCAAGTGTGGGCACCTGTCCAGGCGAAAGGATCAACGTCGGTTGCGAATCAGACCAGCCATGCAATACACCACCGACAAGCCGGCCATCGACGAACATCTGGCGCGAATGCTCTCGCAGTTGTGATACTTTTCTCTGTGTAACTTCATTTCGCAGACGCTTCAACGACTCAGCTGAGTAGATATCGACGCTCCCGTCGCCGTAAAGTGACAGCTCAGCGTCTTGCACTGCGATCGATTCAACAGCAAAACTCGACAGCAGTAAATGTTCTCGCTCGAGAGTTTCCAGATGATGAATAAAGATCTGTTGATCTTCGTCTGCTGGCAACAAGGCCAGCCGGTTCCCCAGTAAGACCGCTTGCTTGATACCGAAGGATAGCTCGGTAGTGATCGTCTCCGATCCGGCAGTCAGGGGAATGAAGCACAACGTACATCCTTTCCCGCCCTTCTTTCCGCTCCGCCTTGGCAGCTGCCCAACGTCCTTTGGCGCCGACCAACAGACGTAGAACTCTTGCTCGGGATCCACCAAAAAATCTTTTACAACGAAGGGAGTTCTTATGGAAGGCTGCCTGACATGCACCTGAAACTCGGCACTCCTTTCTATGTCATCAAATGTGAGTGTAATCGGAATCGTTGTCGTGCCGATTTGCGTTCCTTGTGGACGCCAACTCAATCCACTGACGACCTGTTTCATGCCAGCAGGCATCTCCCCCACTTCGACCGAGACCTTCGAATCGGTCGTTCGCAAATCGACTTTTGTTTCTTCTCCAACCTGTAAATCAGCCGATGAAACTGACAAGTTCATCATGGGCTCGTCGTCTCGCAAGTTAAACGCATCCAATGGAATCAATGCGATTTTGTCCAGGGACGCATAAACCAGCTGCTGATTGAGGTCGTCCACAAACAATCTCGCATCTAGATACACCTGCTTGGCATTCGGCTGCGGGCGTTCCCGTTGCGGGGCAACCGCGACGAGGTGAACCAGTTCAGGTGGGATCTCCACGTTGGCGGTAGTCGATAACCAGGTGTTGAGGGATGCTGCTCGGAGGATCAGCTTCCGCTGTGAAGTGAGCTGACTACCTGAGATACCAATGATCACCGGACGAGTCCGCGAAAAACAGGCTGGATTGAAGTCCAGGGTAGCGAGTTGGTCGCTAAGGTCAGCCGAATAGATATGTGTGTCGGATGCGACGACATGACCGATGGGGCCTGGAACGCATGCACTCGGCGTTGCAATCCCGCCGCCGGTTCGCACGAAGGTCGGTAGATCCGCTGAGAAGTCGCTTACCATGCGAAGCGATTCCAATTCGCGGGAAGATGGAGTCGCGTGCCGATAGGCGAATCGACCATCTGCCGAGATCGCGAAGTCAGCCGAACCATCAAAGACTACGCCGCAATCCGTCATCTGCCGTAAATCGATTGCGCCGACGGATGAGTCACCGTCGCCCCCAACGCTGTAATATACAAACGGATCAGCATGGTTGATCGACGCCATCACGCGAGAAATCGGCGTCCGTCCAATGGAAATTTTGTTAACCAATTCAAGCGAATCCGCGGTCAGCAAATAGAGTTCGGACGATTGCGAGCAAGCAGCGATAAAGTAATCTCGTTCGAGATACCGCTTATACGCGATCGACACGGGATCTTTGCCGATACTCAGTTTGGGGCAAGAACTGTAGTCAGCAGACTTCAAACTATCCGCACGAATCAAATGAACTTGATGCTTGACGGGATCAAGACACGCGACATCACCGGTCGTCAGGTTGAGTGCAAAATCTCGCATCAATGTTGGCAAGACCGCGATGGCGGACTTGCGATCGCTGTTATCATCCACCTCAGGTTCATCCTCGTCACCGCTCAACGGCACCGTGGTCGCCACCCCCAGTTCGAGCGACTGCGGTAGCTTGCCGGGCGGGCACCAATGTTCGCCTCCGTCTCTGCGACTGACCCGGACCTGAAACATGAGATTGTTTTCGGACGGGAGGTCGAGCACTGTACTCGCATTGGATACACCGTCGTGAGTGAACGTCGCGACCCGCAGAGGTTTCGACGCCAGCAGCTGTTCCGCTGCCGCTGACCAAGCCCCGTTGGCAGCAGGCCGATCGACGCTCTGATCGGAACGTCGGAAGACGATCAACTCCCCTGATTTCACCATTCTGTTGGGATCAGCAAATCGAATTCTGAACTGATGACGCCCAACTTCTTTATTCGTTTTCTCAACAGAAATCCACTTGATACGTCCCAGGACGGTTTGTTGAAGGACATCGGTAGGAATCGCGAAACCAATACTTGTGCCCTGGACTTTTGCGACGGCAACGCCGACGAGCCGCCCGTCTTCTGAGACAACTGGGCCCCCTGAGTTTCCTGGGTTGATACCGCCGTCGATCTGCAGCACTGAAACGACATCGAAATCGTCCCGACGTAAGCTCGACACCGTGCCTTTCGTGATGGTGATAGAAGGATTTCGTCGATTCGTCTTCAATAGCTCACCAAATGGAAATCCAGCCGCCAACACCGTGGACGTTTCGTAGACGTCGGCATCCCGCGCTGAGTGAATGGGGGCGGGGATTTTTTCGTCATAGGCTCTTAAAAAGGCCAAATCACTACGTTCGTCCGTGCATGACACGGTTGCGGCGACCTCAAATTCGCGTTTTGTCCCACTAAAGAAAACGCAAGTGATCTTTTCAATCTTCCCCTCGTCGGGTTCGATCACGTGCACGTTCGTCACGATCGTCCCCCAGTTTTTGCTCCGCTGGAATAAGAAACCCGATCCCGACTGCAGGCCCGTTGACGTCTCCACACGGATAAACACGGTTGCAGACTTGATCTCCTCGATGACCCGGGCTCGATCCTGCTCGGACAAGCCTCTGGAAGCAGATGGCGATACCGCGACGTGTTCCTTACCTCGCTCGAGTTTCGCTCGGACCTCTGCCTCGGTTGATTTCCGAGGGAAGGTTTGATCCGTCACTGTGCTTAGCTTCTTCGTTGGTTCGCGGGCGTTTGATGGGAGCTCAAGGGGTTCTTTGTTATGACGCAAATGCCGATTTGCGTCGGCAACGTCCCAGGGCATCTCCAATGACTTGGTCACGCCTGGGTCAGCCACCGTCTCCGGCGTTGGCTGCGAAATCTCGGGGGCCATCACCCACCACGCCGATCCAACCATCGCGACCACCAATAGCATCGCTCCCGCGCCTGCGAATGCGGCGAACAGCAGCGAGTTTGATCGCGGTCGCTGGACACCTGCCGCATTGCCAGGGGAGACCAGGGGCCTGGGTGACGGCACCGCATCAACGACCGATGCCTCAGTCATCACATCCGATTGAACATCGCTTGCTGTCACGTCGCCGATCGCGTCAGTATGATCAACAATGTCGGCTTCTCCAACTTCGATCACGTCCTCGCCAGTCACATGGGACGCTAACTGCGGTTCAAACACGTGCCCACAGGCAGTACAGGTAACGGAGTCCTGATCATCCAAGGATGCGATTTTGAAGAACTTACCGCAGTTGTCACAATGAATACTTAACGCCATTCTCTTACGTCCTGACAGTGAGTAAGAACTCTCATCACATCTTTCGATAGCCGGCACAAAGTGAAAACGTTCACGTGCAGCCACTTATACCCATAGGTCGGCATCGAGGTTTCGGTAGCTGATCGCTTCGGCGAGATGTTCTTCGTCGATCTTGTCGCTGGCGGCGATATCGGCGATCGTGCGGGCGACCCGCAGAATCTTGTCGTGGGCGCGGGCGGATAAGCCGAGCGACTCTACTCCGACTCTGAGCAACTGCTTACTGGCGGTATTGAGTTCGCAGTACTGTCGAACTTGGCGACTGGTCATTTGAGCGTTGTAACGCACCGGACTGTGCTGGAACCGATCACTCTGTGCAGCGCGAGCACGGACGACGTTCTCACGCATCATCGCACTGCTCTCGGTCGTCGTGGTCTTGGCCGATAACTCTTCAAACGGGACGGCGGGCACTTCGATATGAATATCAATTCGATCGAGCAACGGTCCCGAAATCTTACCCATGTACCGTTCGATCTGGGGTGGCGTGCAATTGCAGCTTCGTCGGGGATCGCTGCGATATCCGCATGGACAGGGGTTCGCCGCCGCGATCAGCATGAAATCGGCAGGAAAGGTAGTGCTCCGCAGCGCCCGCGAGATCGTGACAACACCATCTTCGAGCGGTTGCCGCATGACTTCGAGTGTTTTGCGATTGAATTCAGGCAATTCGTCGAGGAACAAGATCCCATTGTGAGCCTTGCTGATTTCACCGGGCGATGGTGGACTGCCACCACCGACCAGGCCCGCGTCACTGATTGTATGGTGGGGACAACGAAACGGACGTTTGGCCAGCAGCGGCTGTTTGGACGGCAGTTGGCCAACGGCACTGTAGATACGGGTCGTCTCGATCGACTCGGCGGGCAGTAGCTGAGGCAGAATCGTCGGGATGCGTTTAGCGAGCATCGTTTTCCCGCTGCCCGGTGGCCCGATCATCAATAGATTATGTCGTCCGGCGGCGGCCAAGGTCATCGCTCGCTTGGCGAGTTCTTGGCCCCGTACGTCGGCGAAGTCAACGTCATATTCACTGAACTGCTCAAAGATCTCTTCAAGACGACTCGGCACCGCCGGGATCTCGATCTCACCGGCCAAGAAGGCCACGCACTGCGCCAGAGAATCGACCGCGATCACTTCGAGGTCTTCCACAACGGCGGCCTCGGGCGCGTTCTCCGAGGGGACGATCAATCCTTTGAGTGATTGGTCTTTGGCAGCTTCGATCGCGATCGACAACACGCCTTTGATGGGGCGGGTAATGCCTTCCAGGGCGAGTTCGCCGACGACCGCGTAGTCCTCAATCCGTTCGGCATCGAGCTGGCCGCTGCCGGCGAGTACCCCCAGTGCGATCGGTAGGTCGAACGAGGGAGCTTGCTTGGGCAAATCACCGGGGGCTAAGTTGATCACAACGCGATCGGTGGGGCGGATGAAACCGCTATTGGAAATCGCCCGTTCCACGCGATGCGTCGATTCTTTCACGGCCGTGTCGGGCAATCCGACCAAAATGGTCTTCGGCATCGCGGCAGGCGATATGTCGACTTCCACGTCGACTGGCATCGCTTCAATGCCCAACAACGTGAATGTCTTCAGTCGTGCCAGCATGAGTGCCTCGGTATCCACAGAAGAAAAGTACGCTCGATCGAACTTGAGTGGTCCAGTCGTCGTCGTTCACTGCCAGCGTCGTCCCTCAACCCGCCGACACATCAAAACTCACGCTCCATCATAGCGGATCAGGAGCCCGCA
Source organism: Allorhodopirellula heiligendammensis (assembly GCF_007860105.1). NCBI lineage: Bacteria > Pseudomonadati > Planctomycetota > Planctomycetia > Pirellulales > Pirellulaceae > Allorhodopirellula > Allorhodopirellula heiligendammensis. The sequence continues at coordinate 1,689,667 of NZ_SJPU01000001.1, read as the reverse complement.
GCGTGGCGCGACAAATCCGCTTGCGCTCTTGCTGGCCCTCGAGGGTAACCCCCGACGTAGTATCTGTCGCCAGTCACGCACCAACCCGTTCGATCGACCACCAACTTGAGCATCGCGATCTGCTTGTCTGCGATACGGAGCGTGAGGTGTCAGATATTGAAGGGAACACCGAGGCTGTTCCGGTGAGAAACGAACGACCCAAAATGATAATCAGAAAGCCTAGTTGCTGTGCGTCATGCTCCGAATCATTGCGTTGGCGTCCTAGGAGGTGAGTTATAGTAGATAAAATCTTTCCCATGAGGGCGCAACAAAAACGGGCGACCCGAAGGCCGCCCGTTGGACGTTTTGGTTCACAGGAATGTGTTTGTCTTCCCTGATCGATTCCTCAATGATTCGACTTCGACTAGACCGTTTCTAAGTCGAGCGTAAGCACGCCTTCGATCGACAATCCGTAGCGATCTTCGCTTCGCACGCGAATGCTGTAGCTCGTCTGCACAGACGAATCGAGATCCACGGTGGACTTCAATTCGTTACCCACGATTTCGAATGAGCCATTGTCGGTATCACCTTCGCCCGCAACCAGCGTATAAGTGTGACTGTCGGCAGTATTGGCGTCGACAGTCGACAAGGTCCCAAACGAAGTGCCTGCGGATGGATTGGCTGGAACCGAACTGCCGGTAATCGTGATTGCAGTTGGCTCGACATTCGCTTCGCTGATCATGATCTCCAAAGTCTGCGTCAGAGTCAGACCACCAGCATCTTCGGTCTGAATATCCACCGAAAACATGTCTTGGATCGCGTCGTCGAAGCTTTGGTTGGTAACCAAATTCCCGTCGACGATCTTGAATGCATCGGGGTCGCTACTGGTATCCGCCACGATCGTGTAGGTGAACGTATCACCAGTGTCAGGGTCGACACTGCCCAAGGAACCAACGAGCGTATCAACAGGCTGCCCAGCCGCTACAACATCACGGTCGATGGTAATCGCAGTGGGGGCAGAGTTGGCGGGAGTCTCGGTCACGTTGATCGTGAACGTCTTTTCAACAGATAAACCGCCAGCATCCGTAGCCCGGAAATGGATGGTGTAACTGGACTGGGTATCGTAATCGAGTTCGTCAGCTGTCTTGAGCTGGTCACCTTCAACTACAAAGGCACTATTGTCCGTATCACCAGCACCTTCAACGAGGACAATGCCGTACGTGAACGTATCACCTGCATCACCGTCGACAGCACTGAGTGTTCCTACGACGCTGCCGGTCGGTGCCGATTCATCGATCGTATCGTTGCTGAGGGTGATGTCCGTCGGAGCCGTATTGGCAGCAGCCTCGGTCACGTTGATCGTGAACATCTGCTCGAAGAACAGACCACCGGCATCGGTACTGCGAACACGTACCGTGTAGCTGGGCTGGGTATCAAAGTCGAGATCTTCAGCAGTCTTGATCTGGTCGCCATCGATCACGAACGACGCGTTGTCGGTATCGCCTTCGCCGGTGACGAAGGTGTACGTGAATGTGTCAAACGGGTTCGCATCGGTGCTGGTCAGCGTGCCGACAGCAGTTCCGATTGGAGCCGCTTCATCGATCGTGTCATCGCTCAGAGCGATGGCGGTTGGGGCAGTGTTTTCAGCAGCCTCGGTCACCGTGATCGTGAACATCTGCTCGAAGAACAGGCCACCGGCATCGGTACTGCGAACACGCACTGTGTAACTGGGCTGGGTATCAAAGTCGAGATCTTCAGCTGTCTTGATCTGGTCGCCATCGATCACGAACGAAGCGTTATCAGTATCGCCTTCGCCGGTGGCGAAGGTATACGTGAATGTGTCAAACGGGTTCGCATCAGTGCTGGTCAGCGTGCCGACGGCGGTCCCGATAGGAGCCGCTTCATCGATCGAGTCATCGCTCAGAGCGACGGCGGTCGGGGCAGTGTTTTCAGCAGCCTCGGTCACCGTGATCGTGAACATCTGCTCGAAGAACAGGCCACCGGCATCGGTACTGCGAACACGTACCGTGTAGCTGGGCTGGGTATCGAAGTCGAGATCTTCGGCGGTCTTGATCTGGTCGCCATCGATCACGAACGAAGCGTTATCAGTATCGCCTTCGCCGGTGACGAAGGTATACGTGAATGTGTCAAACGGGTTCGCATCAGTGCTGGTCAGCGTGCCGACAGCGGTCCCAATCGGAGCGGCTTCATCGATCGAGTCATCGCTGAGGGCGATGGCGGTTGGGGCTGTGTTTTCAGCAGCTTCGGTCACTGTGATCGTGAACATCTGCTCGAAGAACAGGCCACCGGCATCGGTACTGCGAACACGCACCGTGTAGCTGGGCTGGGTATCGAAGTCGAGATCTTCGGCTGTCTTGATCTGGTCGCCATCGATCACGAACGACGCGTTGTCGGTATCGCCTTCGCCGGTGACGAAGGTGTACGTGAACGTGTCACCCGCGTCAGGGTCGGTGCTCGCCAGCGTGCCGACAGCGGTCCCGATCGGAGCCGCTTCATCGATCGAGTCATCGCTGAGTGCGATGGCGGTTGGGGCGGAGTTCTCATTTGCCTCCGTCACCGTGATCAGTAGTGTCTTTTCGACTGACAGGCCACTGGAGTCCGTGCTCTTGACCCGAATCGAATAGCTTGACTGGGTATCAAAATCGAAAGCAACAGCGGTCTTGAGTTGATCACCATCGATCACAAACGCAGCGTTATCGGTATCTCCTGAGCCTGAGACAAGCGTGTAAGTAAACGTGTCACCCGCATCGACGTCAGTGCTCGTCAGTGTGCCGACGGTGGAACTAATGGGTGCCGTTTCAATGATGGTGGCATTGGAGAGCGATATATCGCTCGGTGCGTGATCCACATCGCCTGGAATCTCAGGCAAATTAGGCGTCGGCAATCCGACAACGCGGCGGAGGATGTCGCTCGAGTCCAACGGGCTGAGCCCGTCCGCCCCAGTGACGTCTCCTAACAGAACGGGGTCAATCGTGGGGAATAATGGGTTTGTAGGAGTCGCACTGATTGGATCGGAGTAGACAAAACCGGTGTCGAGACCGACTCCGACGCGGGCGACCAAACGAGCATCTTCGGCGTCGTAACGTTCGTTACCGTTGACGTCGCCGAGATAGGCGACGACTTGCAGGCTATCGTTCGCAACCGAATCCATCGCGCCCGCGTTGACGTCGAGGTCAGAGATATGAATAACCTGTGACTTCCCGTAGGTCGCGTCCTCAGGAACCGAGGCGATCAATTGGAGGAAATCAGTTTGATCCGCCGTTAAAGGGTCGATTGAAAAGAATGAGATCGTGGCTGTCCCAGGGACCGTCAAATTCGCAATGACTTGGCTGCCGGCGGGTGCATCGGAGCCAAGTTGCACGTCGCTGATATCGAGCATCGATGGATCGTATTGGATCGTCATCGTCACCGAGGTCACACCTTCGGATTGGCTCAATTGAATGGGCAGTCCATCCTGCAGGTCAGCGCCATCCGGGGTTTGCAAGTCCTGGCCGGGACCGCGAACGATCCCGGGAAGTGCGACCGAAACCGGAGCTGCAGCGTCGACCGTAAATGTTGTAACGTAGTCGCCACCAGCGGTCCCGTCGTTGTCACCGTCGAGTAGTTCTCCGTCGGCAAGATCGGTGAATGCATCAGCGGCACTTCGCAGGGTCGCCGTATAGGTATCCGGTGCAAGCGCCCCATCGCTGGCGACAAAGGAGAGACTGGTACCGTCAACGACAAATGACCCCCGAACTTCGCCAGTCGTGGCGCCCTGGAGCACCACGTCAGCAGCACCTGCAGCTTGACCTTGGGTATCGAACAGGTTCAGAAGATCGACATTAACCTGCTCGCTAAACTCCGCGGTAAACCCACTGGCGGATGGCTCAAAGGCAGCAATAGTGGCCGCCAACACTCGCCGATTTTCGAGAGACTGCAGGGACAGCTTGCGCGGTTGGCGTTTAATTCGACGCTGATCGGACGAAGGACGATTCGACTTGAAAAGGCTACGCATGGAAGAGGAGAGCTCACATTGGTGGGACTGGGAGGTACGTCGTGACAGCAGCTGCGTTAGTTTAGTTAGGAGGGAGCAACCACCGCACAACACGAAAAGCCATCGCGGATGCTTGCGGCGAAGAGAGGAGCACCCCCTCTTCATCGAAAAAGAAATTCCGATCTCCGATTGCATCAACCTGGGTACCTGCCGCGGCAGTTGCCCTCGATGGAAGGCTTCCAGTCTATGTCTCATCGGATTTTTGGTTTGGACTATTCTAATCGTCGAAAAGTTCCTTGCTCGTCCAAAATCGATGCAATTGTGTGGTTATGACGCTCATATGCGGTCGCGCGGACGCCCCCCGAAATAAAGTCCAGTGCTCTTCCAGATAATGCTGGCAGCTGGACAGTTGGTGCCGATAATAAATGACGCCACGGCGGCTCCAGTTTCCCCAGCCACATCAATATACGACAGGACGCCCCCCCGGCAAAAACACCCCGTCAACCACAGACTTCCCAGGCCACACAAACTGACACAATTTTGTGAAACTGGTCCGTCTCACGGAACTTGCCGGCACGCTTTCGAGTCAAAATGCACATGAAGAAAAAACGCTCTCGCTCACTCACAGTCCAGCCGCTCGAATCTCGGCGTTTGCTCGCCGCTGTCGACATTCCTGATGATCTGACAGGGGATGTATCGGCACTGGTATCTGTACCTGTGAACATCGATGATGCGGCCGCAGTGCGAGGGGCCGAAATCCGACTCAGCTACGACACGGATCTACTCGATCTCGACCCTGATGCGATCACGGCCGGTTCCGTGTGGACAGGTCTGGACACGCAAGTTACCGCAAGTGTTGACGACGCCGCAGGCACCGTCACGATCTTCATTGCTGCATCGGCCGCACTACCCACCGGCAGCGGCAGCCTCGTGATCTTGCCGTTTTCGATTGCTGGGACAGCCACGGTCGGTGACACCACAGTCCTCGATTTAACCGAAGTAAGCCTCAACGAAGGCCAGATCCCGGTCACGCCAACGCCTGTCCCGGGCAGTGACGCTACCGATGGACTGATAACCGTAACGGGAAACTCAGGAAACGAGAGCATTGGTGGTTTCGTTTACGCCGATACCAACACCAATAACACACCCGAACTCGTCGAAGGCATTCCTGGCGTCGTGATCACGCTGACCAATGTGGCGACAGGGGAAACCCTGCAGACGACCACCGATGCCACTGGACGCTATGATTTTGCCGACTTGAGCCCGGCCACCTATCGGATTGAAGAATCGCAACCGATCGCCTATCTCGAAGGTGGCGTCAATGAACTGTCGGTGACGATCGTCGTCGACCAAACGATCGCGGACCAGAATTTTCGCGAACTCGGGCTGTTGCCACAGTACGTCTACAACCGACTGCATACTACCGTGGTCCAGCCCGTCGGATCGACTGCATGGACAGACACGATTTTGCAAATCAACACCGATGCGGCTGCTACAGACACCACCACCAACACGCCCGCAGTTGCCAGCAATACCGATCAATCCTCGTCTACCCAGACCGCATCGGATCAATCGCAAGCCGCGCCCGCTGGGGAACCCCTTCCCGAGCTGGAACTGTCGCCAGTTACCGCTAGGCTCCTGTCGAGCCAGTCCCAGGTAGTGCCCGTGAACGTCGAATCTGGCCAGCGGAAGACAGATGATGACGCGGTGGCACGAGATCAAGCACTAGCTTCTATGCTGATTTGGTAACACGATGATTTGTTAAGACGAGATGCATGCTGACGTCTCAAACGCCGGCTACAGCGGGCGGGATTCGGCTCAGCTGGGCTGAAGTCCCTGGCGATCAGCGGCCTCCCTGCGGTTGCCAGGCGTGCCATGTCAATCCTTCCACGTGGCGTTCGGAGGGAGGACCTTGCCGCTGCGGGCTCGCCTTACGAGGTGATGAAACCGGCGTGAAACCCGAATCATCTCGTAATTGCAATTGCCTTCTGCGAACGGCGTTGAGTAGTTCTGAGCATCGACACGCTCGATTGACGTCTGGGGTTCAGCAAGGTGGCTGGCTCTTCGTCAGCTCTCTTCCTACTTTTCTAGCGGGCCAAGGATGGCAAAGCGAACCTCTCGTTTAACGGTACAGTGTCTCGAATCAAGACGCGTCATGGCTAGCGTTTCGATGGCGAGTGCGATGCTGCCCGATTTGTCGTCGGGCGGCTCGGGCAGCGACGGCCAGACCATCGCGGCAGAGGTATCCACGCCCATCGAAGTCACCGGCGCTGATGGAATGCGGGCAGCCGAAGTACGGATTCAATTCGATCCCTCCGAAGTCACCACAGATGCGTCACGGATCCGCAGCGGAGACGTCTGGGGTGGCCGCGCGGCGGTGATTGCGAATGTGAATCAGGAAGCTGGAACGATTGTGGCTTTTGTATTCTCGGCGACTCCAGTCGCGACAGGCGACGGCAAATTGATCGATATCGATTTCACACCCAACCCCGGTAGCTCGCTGGGTGAACCGATCGCGATCGATGTCCAGAAGGTGCGACTCAATGAGGGACATATTTCGCTCACGCAAGAGCCCATCGTTGGCCTGGATGCGAGCGACGGACGAATCGAAACAAGCGGTCGGCCCCAAGTCGATACGCAACCACGCCGCATTCGAGGTTCATTCTTGGCCGACAGCGTCACCGACGAAGAAAACTGCAATGCCGTTCTAGCCTCGTCACGGGCCGACGAAGAAGGCGAGGATACCTCGTGGCAAGGACCGCAAGTACAGTATGCCCCCGCCACGGTCCCACAGGTAGAATTGCAAAGCCCGATGACTCCCCAAGCCGTCGATGATGTCTATCGACACATGTTTGATTCGCAGTCCACGACGAAACGTCGCCTCAACGTGCGTGCAACCTGGCACCACTAAGGCTGGTCGCTGCGTCGACGACATGTGGTTTTCGCAGTGACGTCGGGAACGGCCTGTGATCTCGTGCAGGGCGAGAGATCGTGCCTTGCACCCGTGCGGCGAAATGGCTGTGCCGCTACGAATCGACCAGCGACTTTGCGGCGCCCGTTGACAACGCTAGACTGACGCGATGAACCATGCCGACGATTCAGACGAAATTCGCTGCGCCGCGTACTTCAAAGCATTGGCGGAGCCATTACGGCTGCAGATCGTGAAGGCACTCCAGACTGGACCGTTGAGTGTTTCGGACTTGGCCTGCTCACTCGAACAGGAAATAGGAACCGTTTCCCATCACCTGCGTGTACTCTTCCGCGCCGGTCTCGTATCGACGCAGCGAGAAGGAAAGTACATCTACTATTCGCTCAGTAGCGATTTCCACAAGCAAGCTAGCAACACCAGAAAAATCGGCTCGCTCGACTTCGGATGCTGCAAACTCGACATCAGCCCCACGTCCAATTAGGAAGCCGTTCAGGGTCATCGGAGGCGGTGAGCCTGGGAGCGGAAGTGGTCAACGGGCGGTTGATTTCTCGGGTCAACGCGTCCTTTCAAAACATCCACATCGATCCGATGGATCCCAGATGAAATGTGGTATCGGAGTTATAGAATCCTTGGTACCCGCCCGTGAGCCGGCCACCCCAAATCATCCCCCAGTCCAACTGCACACCCACGGCAGCCCAGTCGCGTCCTGCATCGACACTGCGTGAGTCAAAAGGAGTAAGGGCGCCTGCATTTTGAAATTGGTTGGCGAGAGTAGTCGTATCGTCCAAGTACTCATGGAACCATCCTAATCGAAGACGCGTCGTGGCTGGGCCCAACTCCGTGGGACCCGTGTTCTGAACGTCGATCCCAATCAGTGATCGCAATGAATCTCGGTCGCTCCCGGTGACGTTTAAGCCAAAGTCCGCGTCGCCTGACTCTCGCGTCGTGTTGAAATCGGAGTACAGACTTTGCAATCCAACATGGGGCAGCCAAAGCACCCTTCCGCCGCCGAATGCCTTCCCTATCTCCAGGTAGCCATACCGAGACAGCCCGCTGAACGAACTTTCAACGAACGTCGCATCAGGAACTGCAGACAGCGACCGATGAACGTCATACGACTGTCCGCCACCTCCTGCCATGCCGACGATATACGCGAAATCGCCAACGTATTGAATCGCACCGCCCCCGCGGTATGAGCCGATATCCGCGTTCTGTCCCGCGTCACCATTATCCAATGTGGAGTTAGCGAGGTGCGTAAAACCATGCACGGCGAACCCGCTCGCGTTCACGCGAGCGACGCCAAGCTCAAGACCTCCGGTCTGCTGGTGATACCCCTCCGTCATGCAATCATCGACACCAACTTCCCCATCGATCCCGTACCCCCGCGCCCAAGTTTGACAGACGTCGAGATCAACGGGATGATCGAGCTGCATGACGATCCGGTCTCGGACCGAACCCACGTTCATCTGCATATGCTCAATCTCCGCGTCGAGCAGATTGGCATAAATGGCACCTGAGAGCTGATTGACAGCAGTAGTCACTTGTAGAGTTGAACCGTTTCGAAGTTCCTCAATACTAAGGGGTGGGGAACCTCCCATTCGGACTTCGTCAAACGCTGTTGCCGCAGCAGCCGAATTGCACCCCGTGACGACGTCAGCGAAGTCTTCTCCGTTGTCCACAATGTTCAAAAAGACGTCGTTTGCATTCTGGTCGGCCATTGCTTCCAAGAATGGATTGTTCGGCAGCTGGAACGGTCCGGTGGACGAGACCCCTCCGATTAGGGGACCAGCTGAACGCAGAACAGTAAGCGAGTTTCCAACCTGATAGTCCGAGCCACTGAATCGCGGTTGCAGCGTCGCATTGGAAATATTTGCCCTCCCATCGACGATAACAATATCGTTTTGTGCAGGATCATTTCCCGTGATGTCAAATTCGAATGTGGCGTCGCTCGCGTTTAAATTGCCTTCAATGGTGAGCGTTCCAATCGAGCCGGACGTCGCATTTGCGCCCGGTGCAATTGTTCCTGTCGACTGCACATTGCCGATGACGACGTCATCGCCAAAGATTCGCGATGCGGTAGTCGCAGAGATATCGTAGGACCCTCGGACCGGATCAAACTTCAGCCCCGTCGGATCTACAATCGAATCTGCAAACGTTAATGGCCCGCTCCCGTTGCGATCGATCGCGATCGCAGGACCTGGGTTGGAGAACGTAATATTGCTAGTGACGTCCGGTAAATCGCTTGCCAACGTAATTGTTGATGCGACTCCACCTGGAATGTTAAAAACGACCCGGTCACCGTCCGCTGCGTTGGTCAGCGCTTCACGTAACGTTCCTGGACCAGAATCGTCGATTGACGTCACTTCAATGTCCGCAGCGTGGGCCGCCCCAACGCTTGCCATGGCAATCCAGCCTGCCAGAATCCAGCGGCGGTGGGTTCGATACGGTCGAATTGCACGAGTAATCAGAGTCATTCAGGTGGTTCCTGTTATGCGAGTCAGTCCACCTCATCGTCCTCCAATTGATTCGTTCCTTGCAATAACTCCGGACGTCACGGCAATTCGGTAGCATCCAGAGGCCCAGCCGTTGCAATCGACAAAGTCGTTCGTGGCAGCGAGGTCGGCGTCACTGGATAACCCAAGAATGCATCACGTGGTCGGGGGGTGCCGCTCGCGTCCTCGGTCGCTAACGCTAGAACGTGATCGTGCCGCCGACGTTCAAACCGTGAGCGAAAAAACTGTCGGTTTGGAACTGGTAGGCAGGGTCAGCGGTGCCCGTAATTGGTTCCGGCGGGAACTGAGACACTTTACGATTAACTTGGCTGCTCACCCGAACAGCGTCGGACCAGTACAGCAGGCTGTATCCGACAAACACCTCGAGATGCTCGTCCATGCGAGTATGCAGATTCACCCCCACCTCAGGCAAGACCGCGAATTTGGATTCCTCGTAGACACCAATGTTCGTGCTCTGAGCGAGCAATCCGCCATCGAACGTAGCTGAACCGCCGCCGGGAACGGTGGTCACGGTGGCACCGTCAATGGTAGCTTTGGCCTGGTTGACGCCCAAACCCACTTTGGCGATCAGCGACAACGTCGTTGAAGCCGAGTGTTGTTGAAATTGGAATCCGAATTGCGCACCGTTGAAGCGATTCTCGGCGGAGAAATGATCGTACAGGTTCACTGTCGTCCCCGAGATGATTTGCCCCTGAGGTTCGGTGTATACCGATGACTGACTCACCCCCAACGTCTCGTCGAGTTGACCATAGCGGTACCCGACCAAGAAATCGACTGTTTGGCACTGCGATGACGACATACTCAACCGCCGATTGATATCGTACATCTGCAATTGGTTTCCAACCGTCGCCGAAACCGATCCAGTCAGATAGTCCGGGTGAGCGACAATCATTGACGCTTCGGACGCGGTCCCCGTATCAAAGACGGGACGTGCCAGCAGTCCGGCACTGCTGAAAAAGGATGTATCGTCGTTAAAAACCCCCATTGCACTTGCTTGCCAACCGTTGCCGCAGGCGTCGTCTTGCCAGCCCACGGTAACCCGCGCACCCGAGCGGAAGGAGTCGCCATAGGATGTGCCGCCGAACAACACTGCCGTCCCGGGCTGGCCGAGCACGCCCGTGTTTTGGGGCAGGGTGCCCGCGGGGCTGGTTGTGACGAGAGCGGGCAGGTCGATCGCGTCGAGTGACCAATGCAAGTATTCAGCGCGAATCCAAAAGTTGCCGGGCAGGTGACGTGGCGGACACGAATCGAACCCGTCGCACGCACCATATTGGTCGCACGCCCCAGGGCTGAACGAACCGAGGTTCGGTAGAGGCTCATACGGTTCCTCAAACTCCTCGTAGGAGCCTTGGGGAGGCAGCGAGGCACATTCCTCGGCCCTCACCGGTCGCCAATGCACGACCTCGTTTGTCTGCATCGCTTGGGCACGTGTCATGGGGCCATCCGCTCGGACAGCCTGAACCGCAAACGGAAACTGGCACATGAGCACCACGGCCATACGGAACATCGCTGGCGTGGTGGTCTGCTGAGAATTGGCAATGTTATGCATTGAAATCAGTTCGACGAATCAAACAAGTGACGTGAAGGTAGACCCTCATCCCACTCACTTATCGTCGCAACACCGACAGCATCGCCAAACTTTATCTAACCGTTAAACTCGATTTTTAAAAATAACTGCGTCCGGGTGCCTGGCAATCGCTGTGAAACTCACCCTTGAGCCGTCGCATGGCGAGCCCGGCACTTGTCAGCGCACTGCATCAACCGGTCACACGGCATCATTTGAGCTAGTTAAGAGATCTCCACCAACGACTCACCAGTCATCTCGGCAGGCTTGGCGAGCCCCATCAATGCGAGAACAGTTGGTGCAATGTCCGCCAGACGCCCGCCTGCCCGCAGTGACTTCCCGCGAGCGTCGGGATCGACCACGATCAGGGGCACGGTGTAAGTTGTGTGCGCGGTGTGGGGGCCCCCCGTCACTGGATCGATCATCTGTTCGCAATTGCCGTGGTCCGCAGTGACGACGAGGCTACCGCCTGCGGCGAGGGTTGCCTCAACGATACGCCCGACGCAGTCGTCTACCTTCTCGACAGCGGTAATCGCAGCGTTCAAGACGCCCGTATGCCCCACCATGTCACCGTTGGCAAAGTTGACGATGTACAAATCATTCTCGCCGGCCTGAATGTGCTCCAGAACTTGTTCTGTGATACCTTCTGCGGACATCTCGGGCTCTTGATCGTAGGTCGATACGTCGCGCGGTGAGGGCGCCATTCCCCACTCTTCACCAGCAAATGGATCGTCACGGTAATCGTTGAAGAAAAAAGTCACGTGCGGATACTTTTCGGTTTCTGCACAGCGAAACTGCTTCAGGCCTGCCGTCGCAACCACATCGCCGAGAATATTCGGCATCTTGGCACGCTTTTCAAAAATCACTTCCACGGGCAGTCCGGTTTCATAACCGGTCATCGTTGCGAAAAAGAGATTATCTATTTTCGCACCACGATCAAAACCGCCACCAGGAATGTTCTGCCATTCGGGATCGCTATAGGTGAAGGCTTTGGTGATCTCTCGAGTACGGTCGCCACGATAGTTCATGAAGATAACCGCGTCGCCCGGGCTGACCAGAACGGGCGATTGGCCCGGAGCAACGATTGACGTGGCCAGGACAAATTCGTCTCCGGTACGATTCGAGTCCGATGGATGATCGTAATAGTCTTGAATTGCCTGGCTGGCCGAAGTCGCGGTGTGGGCGGCACCCTTGGTCATCATATCGTAGGCCGACTGAACACGTTCCCAGCGGAGGTCACGGTCCATTGCATAGAATCGACCGATCACCGAGGCGACGACGCCGACCCCAGCCTGCGCGCATTTGTCCTCAATCTGCTGCACAAAATTCAGGCCGCCGTGAGGCGAGGTATCTCGTCCGTCGGTGATCGCATGGATCGCCAGTTGGTCACCTTTGAATCCGTTTCGTTTTGCTAGATCAATGATAGCCATACCATGCTGTAAATCGCTGTGCACACGACCATCAGACATGAGCCCGAGTAAATGAAGGCGACCACCTGATTTCTTGACGTGATCGACAGCACCTTGGATGACCGGATTAGAGAAGAACGACTCGTCACGGATCGCACGGGTGATCCGCATGACTTCCTGGTCAACGATTCGTCCGGCGCCAATGTTCTGGTGCCCAACTTCGCTGTTGCCCATCACACCATCGGGCAGTCCCACGTCTTCGCCCGATGTGGCGATCAACACAGATGGATACTCTGCGGTCAATTTCTCGTCGACGGGGCATTTTGCTAGATAGATAGCATTACTGTCGTTCCACTTCGGGTCCGGATTCTGTCCCCATCCATCACGAATAATGAGAACAACAGGGCGTCGGCGTAATTGAGTCACGGCGGTAAATGGGGTGGGAGGGATGTGTGGTTCTCCAACGTCTGGAGACGGTGGCTACAAGGCGGTGCTTTACAGTGCTACTGGCATCGGGGCAATTTGGTAGGCGCGATTCCGAAACAAAAACTCGATGATATTCCCTTCGTGCGGCTGCAACCAATTGATGCGATTGGTCGCCAGCGGGCCGATGTTCAATCGATCGATTTCGACGCAGCGGCCAGCGTCCTCGATCAATGCCTCGTCTGATGTGATCACCGTTCCGATGAGCGTGGGCCCGATGTTCCGCAGCATTTGATTCTGCGGACACTCGACCACACTCACAAACGGGAACATGTATTCCTTCGCCGCGACGGCTCGCTCATGGGAATCGGCATGCACCACCATCGGGCGTAAATACGCGCAGTGGTCACGCTCGATCAGTTTCTCGCCATATTCGGCGGTCATGTTGGTCACGCCGGACTCAGCGAGGTCTTGCTCGACCATCGCCCACGTGCCCGTCGCCATCGCAGGGACGGTAAAGGCAGCGAGCTGAGCCTGGGGATCCGTTGGCGGCACAACATCGATGGGGCCGATTTTCTCGGCGATCGCGGCGGCGATTTCGCGGGTATGACGACTGGCCCAAATGCCCGAGCAGTTGATACAGCTACGGCCCGAATTGCTCAACACACTCTCCACCATCACGTCTAGATACGTTTCCCAATCATCAACGATATCGTCACCCAGCAAGATTTTCGAAAAGCCAGGTCCATGAGCTTGCACCCGCGGATTTCCAGCGTGCTGGGCGAGCGTCTGAGCACTGCCAAAGATCATGCTCCGTGGTGTTTTGGCCATGATTGCCCCGCCCGCGTCGTGTCCCCCCGGATACAATCCAAACGCGGCTGGAGGAACGCCTGCCTCCATGAACGCGGATACCATGCGGTAGGGCGTCCAAGGCTCCTGCGATCCCGGCTTGAGTGCCAGCCCGATCTGCAGCGCAATTGCGGGCAACCACAAGGTATGAACACCTGGCGAGTTGTTCGGTAGCACCGCCCCGAGAACTGGCGTTTGGGCTTGATAGCTCACCGTGACGCCACGGCCTTCATCGCCGTAACCCTTGGAGAAGATGGACAAGTCCAAACCACGCGTCAAGCACTGCAGGATCTCATCCATCCGGCTGAGCACGAAACTGTTTTTTGCCATATTCGAGCGGCACATGTGCTCGGGCAACCCTGTGCTGGCGGATTGCTGATGCACAAAGTCATCCACGCTCTGCATGGAGTCACCCACGCGCAGCGTCTGGTTCTCAAACAGCTCAGCTGCTTTTTTGCTCATCGCAATCAGCTCGTCCGTTGGTACCTCGAGCAGGGCTTTCCGAGCGAGATGGGCTTTCGTGAGATCTTTCGAAACAATTCCGCCACCCACCGTGCCAACGCGAGCAATCGGCTGTCCCGTGTCAAAATGGACAACATCATTGAACTCAAGGGACTCGTACTGCTTGCCCCAGCGAAGTGGATTGAGAGTAATCATAAGAATGAGAATTCAGAAAGAAGGAAAGGTTCAGAGTTCGGGAAAGAGTGGGTGAGCCACGGGTCGCTAACGCGCCGGGCAGCCGCGCTAACCCGGTCGTTTGTGTCTCATTGAAACGATCGCCAACCCGGTCGCCTGCGCGACTGGGCTCAGTCAATCGCCCGTCTCGTTAATAGACACCCACGGTCGTGGCGCTGGCGAGTTCATGGAATGGACGTACACCGCTCACACCGTCCCATGGAAAGTTTGCGATCGGTCGCTCGCGCTCGCCTTCGTCGCGTTCCATGAACCCCGGTACAAAGAACTCATCGGTGAGCGTGTACAGTTTCACACGCCCCGTTTCGCCATAGCCGACCACCTGGTCGTAGTCGTCAAACGCGACAACCTCGGTGGCAGCGCGGGGCTGGGGGGCGTAGTAAGCGATCTTGTAGCCGTCCTCAGCAGTGATCGGTTTACTGCATGCCAAACCCATCAGCGTGTTACCATAGGTGGGCGTCATGTAGATCCCGCTTTCCTCGGGCAATCCACCCAGCATTTCCTCAACACAGAAACGCGTCCACTGCGACGTGAACTCAGTGCCACCAGAGAAAATCCCGGTGATGCCCACCTCGGCCAGGTTGGTGCCTCTTTCCTCCAGCGCTTCACTGAGCGACTCGAGCAGCTTCGGCGTGGCAAACATGCACTTGACATCATGTCCCGCGGTCAAAATCGTCACTGCTTGATCGACACAGTGCTTTTTGTACTCTTCGAGATGGTCCATCCATCCTTTCTTGATCAGCTTGACGACCCAGCGCGGATCCAAGTCGATGCAGAAGCAGATGCCGTCGCGATGTTGGGCCAGATGTTCCACCGCCACTCGCAGCCGCCGCGGTCCGCTCGGGCCCAGCATCAGCCAGTTGGCACCCTTGGGAAAGTATTTTTCAGGCAGCGTCTCGCTGAATAACTCGTAGTCCTTCCAGTGATCCTCAATCACCATGCGGCTCTTCGGGATCCCCGTTGTGCCACCGGTCTCAAAGACATACACCGGTTTACCAGCGTGTCCTTGGGGAACCCAGCGGCGAATCGGGCCGCCACGCAGCCAGTCGTCTTGGAAGTGCGGGAACTTCTTGAGATCGGCAAACGAGCCGATGTCTTTGAGCGGATCAAAATTCAGCTCAGACTTCTTTTCCAACCAAAACGGGCAACCCGTTTTCTCGCTGAAATGCCAATGAACGGTCTTGAGCGTATGCTCATTGAGGCGGTCCAGAGACGCCGCCGCAGACGACTGAAGTTCAGCTTCGGAAACTTCCCCAACAGCACTCATATTTTCCTCAGGCAAAGATAGGTGTCAATCAACGTAACGCCGCCATTGTGAACGCATGACACCGTTCCTACAACCACAACAAAAAACCTCGGAAGGGCCACTTCCGAGGTTTTTGAGTTTGATATCAGAGATTGAGATCACGAGCAGATGGTCTCACCGGCGAACTGGTTTAACTAGCGAACTGGATTGACTAGCGAACTGGGCTCACTGGATCTGGAGGCACGATGATCGGATCATCACCCCCGCCGAGCCCCGCCAGACCGGCAAGTCCGGCCAAGCCGAGGAAGCCGCCGCCGAAACCACCACCTCCGCCTCCGCCGCCACCACCACCACCACCGCCGCCAACGGAGCTGAAGCCAACGGAGCTGAAGCCAGCGCCGCCTAATGGATTGCAGCAGGAGTCCGCTTCACAAATCGAGTTTCCACACTCGTCAACAGCTTCACACGCATCACATCCCGCAACGCAATCGTCGCATTCATCGATGAGAATCGGCTCTTCATAAACCTCTGCCTCACAGCATTCCATGGCCTGTGGCAATGGGGCGACCTGCATTGCGAATTCTCGGCAGCAGAGCGGATCGCCATGGATCGATGTCAATGTCCGGTCGTTCTGCGTGATCGCTTTGGCACCGCTGACGCGGCCGGCGAACTGATTCACCGTCGATTCGTCAATCAGTTCAAATCCCGCCATCCCCAAACCAGCCTGGCCGAGAGCCAGGATCGAATACTCTCCTGGAGCCACGTCCACAAATACAAACGTGCCGTCTTGCAACGAGACAACGCGATCAACGACTTCACCCTGATGCACAAGAAACACGTTGAGCAGTCCGGCATCCCCGAGTGTCGCGCCACGCGCTCCCGCAATGTGCAACCGGCCTTTCAGACCACCATCGCTTTGGCTGACGCGAAACGACCTGTCGCCAGCCACCCGGTCGGAGATGCCTGCCAAGTCCACGTCGTCAATGGTGTACGAATTCTGGCCGCGAGCAGGCGGTAGATAGCGTAAGATTGAGGTTTTCACCACCGTGTAATCAATGGCGGCAGCGGCAATGTCCACCCGTTGAGGAAGCTGATCGGCGGCTACCATTTCGCCATCAACGACATGCATTGCACAGCAAGCGAACACACCATCAGCGCGAGCGGTCAGTGCGTAGACGCCTGCCTGGACGCCCGTGATGACGAACTGCCCGTTCTCATCGGTGGAGCCGCGAAATTTTTCCCCGTCTTGATTGGTCATCACCACGACCGCATTCGCAATCGCTTGTGCCGAACCGTTGGCAGATGGCAAAATGACTTGACCGCTCAGCTCTCCCGGGGTCGCCGGATTGACCCACTGAGATACAGTAAGGTGATCGGTAACCGCTAGGTTTTCTGACTGCGCAGCTGCGGGAGCCGCCAACAGCGCGCAGGCTGCCGAACTGCAAAGCGCCATCAAAGCCAAGAAACGTGTCATGATGAGTCTCGTAATGAAAAAAGGTTGTAAACCTACTCGAAAGAGGGATCGATCCTCTCCGTCAACCGTCAAACCACTGGCAAAATAGGCAAACTGTACAGCGTTATCGTAAGTCAACGAATACCGAGTATCAACATAGTTCCTGGGAAGAATGTGGAAAAAAGCGATCCCAACCCGTTCTCCGTCTCGACGGATTCCTCTCTCCAACGAGGGGCGTATGCCGATCACGCAGTACTGTTGCGACGCAGCTTCCTGTTTCGCGTTATCGACATTCAGGAGCCGTTTACAGGCAGACTAACCTACAGCGGCTGGCGTTTTCGCCAAATTGTCGAAATTGATGGCCGGTCGTGCTGGTTCCGCATCAGTTGGTTGAAAATTCACTCTAAGTTCGACTTCACGCTCCCGACATCCATCGCGGTCGAGCCCAGTTGGGGGGATATCGAAAACCGCACGGTATCTGTCGAAATCGGGTTCTCGCGCGGCCTAACGATCCGTCGCTTCCGAATCTGGCTGGGAGGACGAATCCTTTACGACGAAATCAACTGAGCCGTCGCGATCCGTTCAAACAAGTCGCATCGATAGCGACGGTTGTTATACATCCAAATTGCGGACATCGAGAGCGTGGGTTTCGATAAATTCACGACGTGGCTCGACCTTGTCCCCCATCAGCAGGCGGAACATTTCGTCAGCGGCACCGGCGTCAGAGAGGTTCACCCGAATCAATGTGCGGTTTGCTGGGTCGAGGGTCGTCTCACGAAGTTCTTCCGCATTCATTTCCCCGAGTCCCTTAAACCGGGTGAGGGTGAGGCCCTTTTCACCAGCGGCCCGAATTTCCGGCAGGAGCTCGCGCAAATCCTCCAGCGGTCGACGGATATCTTCGCCCCGGATCAATTCAAATCGGGGAGTGGTCGACCCAGTACGGTCCGCAGGAATGAGATCGTCGAGGCCAAAGCCGAGGGGTTGGAGTTCTTTCAGTCCACTGTTGATGGTGCGAACCTCGTGCAGTTCGGTTAGGTGAGCGACAATTCGCTCTTCGGGCTCGGCAGCGTTTGCTGCCGCATCGGACTCAGCAGCGGTGCCTGCTCCTACATCGGCAGAACCAGCATTCTCAGCGTCATCAACGCCCTCTTCAGTCTCTTCTTCGATGTCCAAGTGAGCACCGCGCTCGGTTAGGAATTGCTCGACTTCCTCGAGGGTGTGGAACCAATGTTCTTCGCCCTGGAACGTCACCAGGAAGGTGGGTAATTTCCCTGCGACGGGATCCAACCGCATCGCGTGCACCCGCAGGCTGACGCCCCGCCGCTCGAGCGCTAGGACAGCATCCTCCATGCTGGCGAGAGCCTCGGCCAAGGCACGCATTTTCTCGGCCTCAACCCGTCGCCCATCCTCTGCTTCAAACACGGTGTCATTGAGACCACGGTTGAGCAACTGTCCCTTCATCTCCTCCTCGCTCTGCACATAATAGCGTGATTTGCCGTGCGAAACGCGGAACAGTGGCGGCTGGGCAACGTAGACGTGGCCAGCGGCGACCAACTGGTACATTTGACGATAAAAGAAACACAGCAACAGCGTGCGGATGTGGCTGCCGTCGACATCCGCGTCAGTCATGATGATGACTTTATTATAGCGACGCCGCGTCAGGTCTTGATCGACACCGATGCCGGTACCGATCGCCTGGATCATCGACTGGACTTCCTCGTTGGCGAGCACCTTGTCTTCGCGACTCTTGTAGGCGTTGATGATCTTACCACGCAGCGGCAGAATCGCTTGGAATTCACGCATCCGTCCGCCCTCGGCAGACCCGCCTGCCGAATCACCTTCGACCAGATAGACTTCGCATTCCTCCATCTTTTTCGAGATGCAGTCGCGTAGCTTGCCGGGCAAACCACCACCGCCGAGTGCGTCTTTCCGTTTGCGGAGCTGGTCCTTTGCCTTCCGAGCGGCCTCGCGGGCTTCAGCGGCGAGCAGCCCTTTGCGGACGATGGTCTTGGCGACTTTGGGGTTCTCTTCGAGGTATTTTGAGAGCGCTTCGCCCACGCCACTGGTGATGATCCCATCGACTTCGCCATTGCCGAGCTTTGTCTTGGTTTGTCCTTCGAATTGCGGATGAGGCACGCGGACGCTGATGACGGCCGTCAAGCCTTCGCGGAAATCATCGCCCGTTGGCGTGATCGCCTTGAACAAGCCTTCTTTTTTACCGTAGTTGTTCAGCGTTCGTGTCAGCGCCGAACGGTATCCAGAAACGTGCGTGCCGCCTTCGGTCGTATGAATATTGTTAACATAGGACTGAACTGTGTCGGTAAATTCGGTCGTGTACTGCATGGCGATGTCATATTCGACACCCTCGCGTGCGCCGACGATGTGGATCACGTCGGCATGCAACGCGTCGCTGGCCCGGTTGAGGTGCTGGACGAACTCAACGATCCCCTCATTGTACTGAAAATCGCCGCCTTCGCCGTTCCGCTCGTCGAGGAATTTGATTCGCACACCGCTGTTGAGGAACGCGAGTTCCTGCAAGCGTTTGAGCAGGGTGTCGTAAACGTACTTCGTCGTCGTGAAGATCTGCCCATCGGCTTTAAATGTGGTCTTCGTCCCGGTTTTCTTGGTTGCCCGACCTTTTTTGACCGGCCCCATCGGCACCCCGCGTTCGTACTCCTGCGTCCACGTGAACCCGTCCCGGCTGACTTCGACCTCGGCCCATTGACTGAGAAAGTTCACCACGGTGACACCGACGCCGTGCAAACCGCCGGAGGTTTGGTAAGCACCTTTCTCGAACTTGCCACCGAATTTCAGTACCGTCATCACGCCCTCGAGCGTGCTGACTTCCCGATCGAGCTCTTCGGACAGCTGTTCGTGACGTGTCACCGGGACGCCTCGACCGTCATCCTCGACCGTCACACTGCCATCGGTATGCACAACAACGGACACCGATTTGGCGAAGCCAGCCATCGCTTCGTCGATTGAATTATCGACGACTTCGTAAACCAAGTGGTGCAATCCGCGGGAAAACGTGTCCCCGATGTACATACTCGGCCGTTCGCGGACGTGCTCGAGGTCCGAGAGGTGCTGCAGATCCTTGTCAGTGTATTCGGAATTGGCAACCAACGCGACATACGGGCTTTCCTCGCTCGCCGCAGCTGCTACTTGATCTGTGGCCACCGGTTCAACAGCAGGATTGTCTGCGCCGCCATTCTGGGCGTCGGACTGGGAAGGATCAGGGGCAGAAGAGTCGCTCATAAATCGGCGGCTGTGAGGCCGGAAAACACGGACGAAAGACACGTGAACATCGGGCCGGATTGTAGCAAATATCCGGCTCCAGCGTGAGGCCGCCTCAACGCCTGTCAATTTACCGAGCCGAGACGCGTCAGCGGCCGGGCAACACCACTGTGAGGCTCCAGCGGCCGGGCGGGGCGAAACAGCCCGTGCCAGACAACGCTCAGCTCACAGCATACCTAACCAAACTCGGTTCGATCGATCGCTACGTACGACCAGTCCCCTCAACCCCCAAATGGATCGCCGCCGCCGAATGGATCGCCGCCTCCACCACCGAATGGATCGGCACCGCCACCAAACGGATCCGCTCCGCCGCCGAATGGATCCGCCCCGCCACCGAATGGATCATTGGCATCTGGAGCTTCCTTGGCAGGAGCTTTTGATTTTTTGTCTTCTTTCTTAGTCGGCTCATCAGCAGGCAGAATTTCGGCACTCACAGTCAACGTAGGCATTTCGGCCTCGGGGCGCCGCAAACACTGGATCGAACCATGCTTGTCGAGCAGATATAGCCGATCACTGACAATATTTGTTGACCATATCCGGGGCCGCACGCCCGTCAACTGATGCACCACTTTCCCGTCGGTTGTGTCCAGAACCTCCATCGTTCCACTGAGGGTTCTCGTGTAGATACGATCTCCGATCACACCGATAACCAACTGCACGCCATGGGCCATCCGTCCCCAGCAATCAGCGCCGGTAGCGGCGTCAACACACATTAAGTTGCCGTCGGTGGAGAGAAATAGCACCCGATCATCGAAAACCACCGGCGCCTCATGAATCGGTTCACCGGTTGGCCGAGTCCACATGACCTCCCCCGTCCGCGTTGCCCGCAACCCATAGATTTGCCCGAAGTCGGAACCGAAGTAGAAACGATCGCCAGGGGCTGCCGCCAGTTTGCCATTGACGTTGCCATCGGTGCCCAAGCGGAAATCCATATTTGGCTCGCCCGTGAGATCCAGCACGAAGACAAATTGCTGGGATGTTCCCCAGGCGAGTTTATTGGATCCGATCGCAAGGGTTGGCGAGGCCAGCGCATCTCCGGTAACGGTTTCCGTCAATGGCTCGTGATGCGTGCCGGAAAGCGGATAAGCCACCATCCGGTATCCCACCGACGGTACCACAGTGAAGTCGCCGCAGTGCTGTGGCCCCCGCGTTGGAATCAACTCCAACTGTTGCACGTCGTAGACACCACCCTCAACACTATCGAGGGTGATCAATTCGCTGCCATTGACGACCGTCAGAAATTGATCGTCGACACCGAATCCACTATAGCCTTTTGTGCGGTTTCCCACCCGCTGCAACCATACCAGCTCACCGGTTTCGGCATCGCGGCATTCCAACGTGCCATCATCGGCGAGCGTGAACATGCGGATGGTCGGGACCTCGCGGAACTGAATCTCCGCCTCGATACCCCGACGCTTCAGTCGCCGGATATCATTTCTTGCCCGCCGCTCAGCTTCGGTACGGTCGAGCAAGCCGCTCGACGCAAAGGTCGCCCGACCGCTCCTCGTCATGCGGTCGAGCATCGATTCACGGGCGGTCTCTGGTGGCGCCGCCTCCGACTCGGGTGTGGCCGGCGCCGCCGCTTCAGGGGACTCGGAAAGATCCGGTATTTCGAGCAAGTACCTCGCATAGACGGGCGCCTCGGCAACCGCGTCCGCCGCATCCGCGGCCTGCGTGGCCGTCGCCGATGGGTCCACTTCTGCTGGTTCACCGGAATTCCCAGCGGCGGCCTTATCGACTTTGCCAATCACTTCCACGTACTGCTTGGGCGACGTTTTTAACGCATACAGTTTGTGATCAACGATCGACTGAGCGCCAGCGGGCACGCTAAGGTGCCGCCGCCAAGCCTGGACCAATCCGATCTGGTCCATTTCTACGTGCGACATGACGTCGCGTTCTCCCGCACCGGTTTGCTCTGCTAAGGGCGTGCTCGCGATGAACAACGTCCCGGCCAGTAGCAGAGCGATCGGACGCTGGCCCGCGGCGCACAAGGCCAAGGGGATGCCGACGCGGCGGCCGAGCCAAGACTGAGAGAACATGCAATGCATGGCGGTGGATCCAAGGATCAGTGGAAAAGTGTTCAAATGATTTCAAAAAAAGGGGCCGCCCCTGTGCATTCCGCCTCGGCGACGTCCAACGACGAACCAGAGAGGGAGTGGAGAGGATGAGACCTCTGTTCGACACCGTTCAGAGAAGAGTGCAGTTCATTGTAGTTCACGCCTAACGCAATCGCCAATTTTATCTGACGGGAGCTCCCCCGCTGCTGGCGGGATCGGGTAAACTAAAAATCGTATCGCAAACGTTCTCCACATAAAATCAATGGAATTGGAATGGCTGGTTCGAGCAAAAGAATTTTGATGCTCGTGGGCGACTTCGTCGAAGACTACGAAGCGATGGTGCCCTTGCAGATGTTGCTGATGCTTGGCCACGAGGTTGCCACGGTGTGCCCGGACAAACAGGCCGGTGACAGTGTGGCGACAGCAATCCATGACTTTGAGGGCCATCAGACTTATTCGGAGAAACCGGGCCACCGGTTCGCCATCAACGCAGATTTTTCCGATCTCGACGAGACTTCGTTCGATGCCCTGATCATCCCGGGCGGCCGAGCTCCGGAGTATCTGCGTCTGAACGAGCGCGTCCTCGATATCGTCCGCCACTTCGCCGATACGGCTAAACCCATTGCAGCGGTCTGCCACGGCCCTCAGATCCTGGTTGCTGCGGGCGTTTTGTCCGGGCGACAATGCAGCAGCTATCCGGCCGTGGGTCCTGAAATCACCGCTGTGGGCGGCCAATACGTAACGCCAGGCAAGAATCTCGACACCGCCCATGTCGATGGCAATCTCGTCACGGCCCCAGCCTGGCCGGCACACCCCGCCTGGATCCGGGCGTTCCAGGAACTGCTCGAGTCCACCTAAGTCCTGAGAATATCATGAGCGAATCGACATGACCTCGCCCGAGTCGGGCCGCTCGCTCCGACCGCCCACCACCCTCTCATCAAGTGCGAAGCGGGCTGCACTCGACCGAGACGCCCCACCGCCGGCGGGAGAGGAACATGAACCGGATCGGTTCATTCACCAACGGGCGAAAATCTTGCACGAACTCGTGCGGGTCCGCAGCCAGGCTGAAGCGGCGAGGCTCGAAGCCCAAGCCTCGCGACTGGATGCCTCTGCCGAGCAACTCGAATCGCTGCTCGAACGCATCGATGCCGGCGAGAACTTCACTCCCGATCAGCTGAGGGAGTTCGGAATCGATGAAACACCCGGGATCGGAACACCTGAACTCGCCAATCAAATTCCAGACGATGCACTGGAGCCTACAAGATCTCCTGCGGCCCGGCAATCGAACGCTTCCGGCTCGAGGCTCCATTCCCCACTCGCTCGGTTCAAGAGCTGGGAAGCGATTCGCGAGGCTCAATCTCGACACAACAATCAACACGTTCGGCAAGATGGACCGCACTGCGGCGTGAAACCACCTCGCGGCCGGTGGCGAACTGAGAGCAAAGATGCCGCCCCGACGCGATCGCCAGCAGCGCAGCGGAAACCTGGGGAAGCGAAAGTCGCCAAGACGCTTGACACTCCACCGACGCGGGCAAAACTTCCGACAAGCTCCGCGAAGATTAAACCCATCGATGAGCAGACTGACCCAGCGGCGCCGCAACGTCGATCCACACCGGTAATCATCAGCTGCATTGTTCACCTCATTTTGCTCCTTTGCTTGGCAGCGTTCACACTGAGCACGGTGATGCCCAAAGATCAGATCGCATTGGCGGCGTCGGCAAACGAGCCCAGCGAAGAAGTGATTCAAACGATTGAGATTGAAACGGCCCAGCCCGAAGCCGTGACGTCCGAGACGGCTCCTGACGAGTCTGTTGTCGAACTCGATCCGCTCGGCGAGATGACGGCCGTTAAGGTCAGCGTGGATTCGCTCGGCGCCGCCACGACTCCCTCGCCCCATCTAGCATCGTTCTCCCGAAACGCAGCGGCCTCCTCGGCGGCGATGAAAGCATCTCCGAGTGATTCCGATAATAGGATGCAGTTCTGCGGTGTGGAGGGAGGCGGCAACCACTTCGCTTATCTCGTTGATAGCTCAGGCAGCATGGGGGACGCCTTCGTGTCTGCTCGACGAGCGCTGCTGGAGTCCATCGACATGCTCAAACCCGAGCAACGATTCTATGTCATCTTCTTTGACGCCGAGTGCGACTACATGCGAATCACCCGCGCCGACCAGGACGAATCCCGGAGTGTCGCAGCCACCACCGTCAACAAGCAACGCCTCAAGAGCTGGGCGATGCGAGTGGAAATGGATCGCGGGAAAGCGCCGTATGAACCGCTCGAGTACGCCCTTCAAAGAATCAAACCGGATGTCATCTTCCTGCTGTCTGACGGTGAGTTCCCCCAAGGCATCGAAGACTTGCTCCAGAAGGAAAACAAAGTGACGAACCTGTTCGGTGAGACCAAACCGATCAGCATCGTGCACACGATCAGCTACCACAGCCGGGAAGGTGAGAGTCGCATGCGACGAATCGCCGAAAACAATTTCGGCCAATACCGCCACGTCCCCAAACCGTAGGCTCGTGACTGGCCAGCGTCTCGTTGATCAGCCGCTTGGGAGCGAGCAGCCGGCCGAGTTGGTTGCTTTCACTGTCCGAACGCACCAATACTATTCTTAAACGCAAGCGAAGAACGAGCTGGACTGCCTTGTTGGCGCGTCGAGGTAGTAAATCAACAGGCAGCTTGCCCTTGTTTTCCCCCGACAAAACCAATCACGTCGGCTGGCACCCCAACGGCTCACGCGATCAACGAAACTCGCTGCTTTCTCACAAGTAACGCCACGTGCTCCAGGTGGCGTTTAGTGCACCTTCGACTGGGTCAACTGATCGAGGTAACGCCGAGTGTGAGCCAATACCATCTCATACTCAAGCGGCTCGACATCTTCACCGATCACCTCGGCTTCGATTGGTCCTTGATAGCCCTGATCCAACAGCGTTTGGACGATCGACTCGATCGGCACGCAGCCGTCGCCAAGCAGACAGCGGTTCATCTCGCCCAGCGGACTGTGCCGGCCGTCTCCCAGCTGCAACAAATGGACATGCGGGCTAACATGCGGCAACCATCGGAGCACATCATCGTCCATGCCAACGTGGTACGTATCGAGCACGATACCGAGATTAGGACTACCGACCATATCGATGATCTGCAGAGTGGATTCGAGATCATTGACAAAGGACCACTCATGCCCACAGCCTGGATGAAAGGGCTCCAGTGCGATCTGCACGCCGAACTCCTCGGCGACGATCGACACCTTCGCCAATGCTTCGCACAGGGTCCGTCGAGCGTGACGACGAATGTGATTATTGCGACCACCTGCCAGCACGATGAGTGTCTCGGCGCGGAGGTTCGCAGCATCGGTTACCGCTGACATCGCGTCGCGAACGGCATCGTTGAAACCACGTCCATCACTGCCGGTGAATCCTCCCGCCCAACTTAGCGAAGTTGCCGACAAGTTTAAGTCAGCAAGCAACTCCACACAGCGATCGATACCAAAGTCTTCTACCTTGGGCCGGAACAATCCGATGCCAGCGAATCCATGTTCGGCATATGCTTGAGCGTCTGTCTCGAGATCCCATCGAAATGTCGATAACTGATTGACCGCGAGGGTGTTCATCATCAAGTCGAATCACGCGAAAAGAGCGAGTCAAACGGACGCTGCCAATGTACCCATCCCACGCAGGTTGGGTCGACCGCGACTGCACGGTATGATGGTCGGCAGTATGTCGAGATCGTGTCGCTGTGTAAAGATTTGTTTCGAAAGATATTCAACATCCACCGCGCAAAGACGATAAAAATCTCGCTCTGCATTCACCCATTCCCACACTCACTTCACTGCTTCGATCATGGCCGCATTCTGTCGTTACCTGGAACCTTCAGGTCAAGTTCGCTTCGCACTCTACCGTGCCGGTGAGGCCGATTCAACGCAATCCCCGCAGGTTTGCCCACTCGCGAAACTGATTGATGAACCAACCGAAGCATTGCTAGCAAACAGCAAAGACATCTTCGACTGGACGATCGATCAGATCGAAAGCATACCACAGCCAACCGAAGCTCAATGGCAAACCGCACCTGAAAAATTTTTACCGCCGGTCGCCCTCCCTGAGAAAGTAATTTGCATTGGACTGAATTATCTCGACCATGCCATCGAAACAGGTGCCGAGCCGCCCACCGAGCCTGTCGTGTTCAGTAAATTCAACTCCACGCTGATCGGCTCGGGTGAAGATATTGTGCTACCCAAACTGAGCAAGAAAGTTGACTACGAAGCGGAACTGGTCATCGTGATCGGCAAGACCGCACGTCATGTTAGCGAAGCCGACGCACTCCAGTTTGTATTCGGATACACCGCTGGCCACGATGTGTCGGCGCGTGATTGGCAGAAAGGTCGTCCAGGCGGTCAATGGCTGCTGGGGAAAACCTTCGACACGTTTGCTCCTGTTGGCCCGGCCATCGTGACCGCCGACCAGTTCGGTAATGCTAGCGACGTGAGCGTCAAGATGGTGCTTGGGAATGAGGCTGGAGAGGAAGTGGTGCAGTCGAGCACGACGGCTCAACTGATCTTTGATATCCCCACGCTGGTCTCGCACCTGAGCAAGTTCATCACGCTACGGCCCGGCGACTTGATCTTCACAGGAACCCCACCCGGCGTGGGTGATGCACGCGTCCCACCGCGATACCTCCAACACGGCGATCAGTGCCGCGTTGAAATCGACGGCCTCGGGCCACTGACCAATGCATGCCGCGACGAAATGGTGGAATAGGCGTTGAGGCGGTCGAGCGAATGAGCCGCGCCGGCGTTCGCAGCCTGTTGACCTAGTCGCTTTCGCAGTTCGAATCTGTGATCACGGACCCGAGACGCCAGCGAGGGACGAGATGGGCCGTTCAACCTGGGGAACTTTGATTCATTCGCAGCTCGGGATCATTGCCCCGAGCATGCAGGAGATGGGTCGTGGACGGGGCAATGGCCCCATCCCTCGTTTCGATGTTTGGATGGTTGAAACTGAGATTGTGCTGGTGCACGCAGCCACGCAATCAGGCTGAGGCAACCATCAACTCTGCGGCCTCGACCGGATCAATGAGAATGCTCTCCACACAGGCTGGCACTAACATCGTATCACCCTTGCGCAGCACATCGGCAGAAGCGTCCCCCGCGATTCGAATCGCTCCAGAGAGCACCGCGATGACTTGAAACGTGTTGCGAGTGTCGATGCGATGGGAGTCACTGAGCGTGTATCGCTGCAGCGTGAACTTATCGCAGTCCACCAAAGTAACCGCAGCGGCATCACTAGCCACCGGCACCGGTGTCACAGGACTGACCGGACCACTTTCGAAATCGATCACATCCAAAGACTGCTTGATGTGCAACGTTCGCGGTTGACCATTTGCTTCGACGCGCCCCCAATCGTAGATACGAAACGTGGTATCGCTAGCTTGTTGAATCTCCGCTACCAGCAATCCTGCCCCAATCGCATGGATGGTGCCCGCAGGGATAAAAATGCAATCACCTACGCTCGGCTCAAACGAATGCAGTGTCTCCTCGGTACGTCCCGCTGCCACCGCGGCAGCGAACGCTTCCCGATCAATGCCCGCCTTCAAACCCGCATAAATCTTGCTACCAGGAACGGCATCGATCACCATCCATGCCTCCGTTTTCCCCAGATCAGGCGGATCCAACCGACTGCCTTGAGCGTCGTTCGGGTGAACCTGGACAGACAGATCGCGACTGGCGTCGAGCATCTTCAGCAGTAAGGGAAATCGATTCCGCAAATTGCTGGGCAATGACTCACTGCGGATTGCGGTCGCGACGCGATCACCCAGCAGCGCAGTCGCATCCTGCTCGATCAATTCATGCAGCGACGTCCCCGCCAAAGGCCCGTTCGCGACGATACTCTGATCGTCGCCATGATCGACTATTTCCCAGCTCTCGGCAAACACGCCATCATCATCAATCGGCTTATTCAACTCCGTCCCTAACCGCCGCCCACCCCACAGGTATTGCCGAAACAGCGGCTCAAAACGCAGTGGATAAAGAGTAGTCATAGCGGTTACCAATTTGCCGGATTCATCGAACGGGAAACACAACAGAATATGGCTCATTGCCAATCCACATTCAAGGACGACGATCGGCGTCTAGCATCGAACCTGTTCGCGATAGAGGCCGGTATGGTCCAGGAAAGCGGTCACCGGATGGGGAACACGAAATCGGATCGAGCGTGCCTGGCTGATTCGCTGACGCAAGTCACTGCTACTGATTTCGATTTGCGGCATCATGATTTCTGCGCTGCGGCACTGGTCGACTCGCTCCGCCGAGGCAAATCGGTTGAGGATGCTGTAGTCGGGCGAGGGCACTCCACCACGCCGGACGACTGCCAGGACACACTGTTGCAACAGTCGCTCGGGTGCTTCCCACTGAGCAAAACTTGCTAACGAATCGGCACCAATGATTAAAAACAAGGGTCGACTTGGAAACGCAGCACGCAGATCTTCTAGCGTATCGACGGTGTAGCTAATGCCGTCCCGGTCGAGTTCCAGCGTATCGATGACATGTCCGGATTGGCCCGCAAGAGCGAGCCGCAACATCGACAGACGCTGCGAATTGCTAGCCACCGGTCCAGCGGGCTTGAGCGGACTCGTCGCAGCGGGCACCCACCGCACGTGGTCAACCGGCAAATGTTCCAATGCCGCCTCAGCGATCCACAAATGCCCAAGATGCACTGGGTCAAACGATCCCCCAAACACGCCGACCCCCGACCTACTGGTCATGGCGTTTCACTCGTCTCGGATTCACTCGTTTCGGATTCGTTTGAATTAACTGGCTCCGACTTCTGATCCGAGAACGTGTACGTCAGCAGTTGGCTTTGAATCGTAGCAAAGATTTGATGGCGTTGAGGCAGCAAGCGAACTTGCGTTTCGATACGCACATTGCGACTGCCTATATTCTTGCCAAGCAACTCATTGAGCGTCTTGCCACGGTCCACGTCAAGCGTCCAGATATCCAGCTCATGCCGTCTGGTCGCGGCGTTATCAATGTAGGTTTGACGCCGCACCAACATGAGCATTGGTGTCAACCAGGGCTGGTAGGTGGTCACACCGCGGGCCTGATCGAAAACGTCCGACCACGCCAAACTCGCCTCCGACTGGGGCTCATCGTCGGGCACTTTGACACAATGCACACTCGTCACGTCTTGTACCGACATACCGCTGGGGATCGTGATGATGTTACCTTCCTCATCAGGTGGCGGAGGCAACTCACAGCGTGGCATCAATAGGAAACGATCACGGATCTGCACAACAGAGAGTCCTGACAAACGCGGCCGCAGGGGAATCTCGACATCGGCAAGAGCCGCGCCGGACAAAACATCCCAAATCGTTGCGCGTCCTTGATCGTCCAGCAGGGCCATGTATCGCCCACCGACCAACTCACCGTGGGCAGTCGATCGGACTTCATCTGTCAAATTGATCGGTGATGCCATCCGGCTGCGCACACTTTCACGCGAGATGCCGTCGACAATCTCGAGCAAATAGGGATCGTAGAGTTCAACATCGCCCTCCTGCTCACTGGCTTTTTTCACCATCAGCACGTGCCGTCCGGCTGTCGCGATCACGGATTCGACGTCGAGCGGCACAGTGACGATCTCTCGCCCATCGTACCAATCGAAATAGGCAACTTGGTTTGCCCGTTCACTCACCACCGCGACCCGACCTTCACCAGCGACGACTCCGCTACCGGGAATTGCTGTCTGAGTACGCCAAATTTGCTCACCGGTGACGGTGTGGTAGCAAATCAAATCGCGGCCCTGCAATAAAAACAGCCGATCGCCGAGCACAGGACCTAGCCGGAGCTGCGCATCGTCCGCGTTGGCTGTTGGCGAATTGGAAACGTAGCGATAAATCTGATCACCAAACTTGGACGTTTCACTACGTCGTTTAGCGACGGGTTGACCGTCAGGACGCAGGCTCTGACGCCAGCGTACTGCATCATCTGCGCCTGGTGAGAGCACCCGAAACAAATCAATTGCAATTAATTCCGAGGGGGTCAATACGAGCATCAGACCGCCACTGATCGTGACCTCCTTGTCACTCGAATTGCGATTGGTCAGTCCCTCGACAGAAATCGGATGGCTGATGCCGTCGTGATCCAAGAGCGACAGGGGGCTGTTGTCGCTGATGGCCTGCCATCCCAACATTTGCCGCCCCATCAACCGGGTCGTTCGGGCATACCGTCGATCGGATATGAGTGCCTGGGTCTGTGGCAGTCGCGTCGATTCCCATTGCAGTTCGACGTGCCCGCGGGGCCAAGACTCCGGATCAACTCGTACCGCACCGCGTACCTGGAACTCATCGAGGACCGCGGCGATCTCCGCAATCTCCTCCGGCGCAGCATCTGGTTCCTGAATTCTCTGCTGCAGTATCTGTCCAATGTAGCGACGATCTTCGCCCCATCCCGCCAAACTATACGCTTCGGCGAGTGTCAGCAAGCTCGTTGTGTCGAGTTCCGCTGCACCTGAGTCGGTCGTTAGTCGCGTGCCCCAAATCAATCGCTCGGTCACCAAAGCGTCGCCCTGCTGATGCGATTGATCGATCACACTCCGCTGAAACGCATCCACCGCACGCCAAAGCGGAGAAAAGTGCTCCACAACTCGGTTCAATGTCATGCGATTGGGGCGAATCCGACTCTGCAGTTGTTCTCTCATCCGGGTATCGAACTCAGCGAGTGTGGCGTCCTCGGCAATGGCAACCACTTCGGCGACACGGGCCGTCAGCCAAGCGTCCAGCGTAAATTGACGTGTAGGATGGGAAAATAGTGTCGCATTCTGGCTTGCCAAACTCGGTCGTTCGATCGTCAACAATGAAAGTTCGAGCAGCAAATCCAGTGCTTGATTCAAGTCTGACGATGAAACGACCGCTGGAGCCGGAGATACTTTCAGCGGCTTGAGTAAACGCTCGATCTGCAACACCAACAATTCGGCGTGTTCCTCAGGTCGATCGATCAACTCTCGCAGCGTGTCCAGGTCGTCGGTAGAAATGTCCTGTTGGTCACGCAGGCTACTGAGCATCGCTTCGACTGATAGCGTGATGGCTTCGATATTCTCGGGATCGATCGAGCGTGCTTTCGCAAGCAGCGTGAGCGCGGCATCGCGTTGGTTGTCCTCCATCAATAGTTCGGCTTTGCGAATCATCGCAAAAAAATCATCGGGCTCCGCAGCTAAAATGCGATCGACGTGAGGCCGCAAAGTATCTTCGCCATACGCTACCGCAAGGGTGGACGTGGCTTGCGAAATCACTTCACCGTCGATGGCGACAAGGTTGCCCAGGGGGAAGCGTGTTTGACGGCGTGACAGAACTCGGCCGGACTCCAAGCCGATCTCAATCAGTTCATCGGTGGTCGTTGGAAGGAAATAACTTGCGGGACCGAACACCCCTCGGCCAGAAACTCGTTGACCAGGGCTCATCAGGTCGATGGCAGTGCTCCAAATCTCATGGCCGGATTGTAAATCAAATGCCATCACGCGATCGGCGCGAACGATCAGGTACTGGTTGTTACGGACTCCGGCCAAATACAAATTTTTGCCGCGTGGTTGCGGACGAAAACGATCGACTCCGGTGACGGCGTCAGCCACAATCATGCGATCGGATTCCACGGGCGTCAGCGCGATGCTCGTGCCGTGACCGATCGCAACGGACGTTGCCCAACGTTGACTCAGTTGGCTCATGGGCAGGTCAACGGGCTGGCGAAACGCGTTCTGCGTGAATTCGCGGTTGCGTGCATGTTCGTTGGCCCAGCGCAGCGTCCGATCAATCAGATCGACCGCCACCGTAATGCCAGCTCCGGTAGGACAAATCAGCAATCCCTCGTGATAGGTCACCGTCGCTCCCGCGACGCGTCGGACGGGATCGGTCGTGATCCCACTCGCTTCGACGGACACCAAAACCTGCCGCCACACTTCGCTACCATCCAGCGGATCCAGGCAGACCAAGACAATCTCACCGGCCATTTCAGCCATGACGTACAGCAGGCCACGAACCGGCAGCGGTGGCCCCAAGAAGAACGCTTCGGAGAAAGGTGAAGGCGTCGTTTCCGCTGAACCGAGTCGCCACAGCAACTTGCCCTCCGTAGCGAGATCCAGCGCCACAAGCGTGTTCTTGCTAGCTTGGACAGCACTCGTCGCGCGCATCCCAAACGGATTGATACGTTCGGTCTCGATCGCCCCTAGATCATTGATCATGAAAACCCGCTCGCCATCACTCGATACCTGGCCGTAAGGAACATCGTTCCAAACCCGCTGCACCAAAATATCTTTGGGATCTTCTTCCTCACGTAGGTCCACGGAATCTTCATTGTCCAAGGCGGCGAGTTCTTCGGGAGGATCGAACCATGGATACTGCCAGACGCGTTTACCCGTGCGGTAATCGGCACCAATCAACCGCTGGGTTGTCCGCATCAGCAATTGGTCTCCCACTCGCAGTGGCATCCACGACGGCGGCGGCAATTGGCCGCTCGATTTCAACTGCGCCGTCTCCGCTTCGATCATGCGTTCTTGACGGGGGCTGCCCGAGGTCTCGAGCATCCACCGGGGATTGCTCAGGGGCATCTCACCTTCCGAAAATCCGCTGCGGTTGGGACGTCCACCCAGATAGGGATAACTCTCCGCTGCCGGATCAATCGTGAAGGCCATCTCCGAGAATCTCGCCTGCACAGCGGATTCCCACTCAGTCGTCCCGCCAGCAGATGCCTGAGCGTCGACGGTCTCGGTCGGAACAAAATCAGCAGGCAGTCGAGTCGGAGTTTGCAGCGGTCGGCCTGCCAACACACTGGCACCGGCGTGCATCCAAACCACTTCGTCACCGAGCTGCTCGACCGCTCGGGGCAGACCCACCACATCATCGAGCAGCAGCGAGACCGCGAGGGGATTGCCCAGCAACCACTCTCGCGTCGCCAACAAGTAGCTGGCCCGATAACCTGCCTTGGTGTGAAAGAATTCTCGCCGCACCTGTTCGACGGCCTGCCAATCCCGCGTCGGCTGCGCCTCGCTGAGGATCTTTGTCGCCAAAGGCCCGTACCGAAGTTCGTAAACTTCCATCGCAGGCTCCGGTAGCTGCCCGATCATTTCTCGCACTAGTCGCAATACCGTATTCGCATCGCTGGGGTCATCGACCCTGTCTTCGTCGCCCCGCCCCCCTTCGACTTGACTCGAGGCGGCGTTTCGAGCCGCACTGACAGGCACATGGTCTAGGAAATAATCCTGCGCCGTCTCGGGCAACGTGTCCTTTCCAAGACGACGTGACAGATCACCCAATCGCAGCACAGCATCTGCGTACTGTTCTTGCGCAATCGCCTCCTTCGCCTCTCGTATCTGCTGCCGCACGCTGCGAGGAGGCGGCAGAAACTCGGCCATGCCAGAGACAGGAGAGCTGTTAAACAACCCCTGGGCGGAACAGACACACGGTGAGCCCGCCAATCCAATTATCAGCAATGTCACGACCGGCAATACCGGCTGGGTGCCACGACGAAAAGGCTTCGCAGTCAATTTCACAAAACGTCTCACAGCTATGTCAGGGAACGAAGAGAATCGGAGCGCAGCTTATCAAGAAGCAGCGATGAACGGTGGCTGCAGAAACCTCATGGCTTCGATCTACCAGCGGCTTTCGTCTCGTTGAAATAACGCAATCTTCGCGAAATTTCGCTCTGGGGTCCGACGCGAAACGGAACCTCAAAGGCGTCGGCGTCAATTGCAAACTCGCCGTGACCATCGGCATGGATAAAGGTCGCGATATTGAGGATCTGCAACACCTCAGCTTCGCCATGACTGCGTTTGACACAGCGGACGAGCACTTCACGTGGATCCATCGCTCCGATAATGGCCAGGAACTCGGCGGCACGAGCGGCGACGAGCGGTTGCGGATCGAGCATCGCTCGCTCGGCCAGTTGCACCAATGTGGCATCGTCAGCTGCAGCCGTTCGTGCTGCTTCGTCGGACGCCGTCATCGAACTGGCCGCGTTAAAAGCCCAGTAGCGAACCCATGGGTCGCCTGAATTCATACTGGTGATTAGCTGTGTCGTGGCATGATCCCAAGGCTGCAGAGCGATATTCGCCGTATCGATGTACATCGTAATGGCAGCAGCCTGGTGGTTGCCGAATTCAACCGGGTTGCCTGATCCCTGACGTAGAAACACCGATTCCGGAACAAAACTAAGATCATGAGTTTCTTTTAAATGCTCACTCAGCAAACGCCGCATCTGGGTCAGTTTACCACCGTGCTCCTTGTCAGTCGCCAGATTGTTGATCTCGTCTGGATCATCCGACAGATCAAACAGGGCTTCGACGGGACGAGACTGAAAGAAGCCCAGCTGTTCCGGTGGCAGTGAGGCGTCTCGCGAATGGTCCCGCCATTGCTGATAGGCGAGCATTTTATAACGATACTCATTGTTGAGTGAATTCGGATACTGAGCTTCAAAGTAGCGAATGTATTTCCAATCGCCCACCCGAACCGCCCGTACGAGATCATACTTCTCGTCCATCCGATCGGCGTCGCTAAAGGTGAAATCGCGTGCGTCAACTTCGGCCGCCGATAGATCACTGCCCAGAAACGGCTGGCCATCGATCCCCTGAGGTAATTCCACCCCGGCGAGGCTCAGCACGGTGGGCCCAAAATCGATGAAGGAAACGAACCCGGGCGTGCGAGAACCGAGATCGCGATCGACCATCTTTTTGTATTGGTCCGGAACACGCACGACGAGGGGCACGTGCAAACCTGTTTCAAAAACATATCCCTTGGATCGCGGCAGGACGCCGCCGTGATCACCAAAATAAAACACAAACGTGTTCTCGAGTTGGCCTGCCGCTTCCAATTCCGCGAGTGTCTGCTCGACGAGCTCATCGATTTTGCTGATCTGGTCCCGGTAGTATGCGGCGGTGAAACGAGTCAGTTTGGTATCGGGGAGATAGGGCGGCACAACCACGTCGGCTTGAGAGAACGACGTCGGCTTGTCCAAGGCCTCGAGCTTGAAATGCAATCTACTTTCGTGCGATTGCGGAAAGGTCTGGACATGAAAGAACGGTGTTTCGGGGTCTGGGCGATTCTTCCACGAAGCCTTTTTACTCGAATCATCCCAAGGCTGCTCGTTAGGCAACACGTTGTAATCGGTCTTGCTATTGTTGGTCGTATAGTAGCCAGCGTCACGCAAATAGACAGGAAACATTTCCATATCCGGCGCCAGGGAGACACGCTGGAGCGCGCGGTGATACTGGCCCCCGATGCGTGGAGCGTAGCATCCCATGATCAACGTCGTGCGGGCGACCGAGCACACCGGCGCATTGGAAAACGCCCGATCAAACGTGATGCCGTGCGCTGCCATCGACTCGATCGCTGGTGTCGCCACGCCATGGACGTCGAAATGTCTGAGATAATGTTTTGAATTGTCCTCCGACATAATCCATAGGATATTCGGCTGCGGAGGCGTGACATCGGCGTCAGGCGGTGCGGTGGTTTCTGCGTTAGCGGGCAGTGCGGCGAGCAGCATGAAGACCGTCAAGAGACCCCGTGCGAATGGAGTCTCTACTCGTGAGCGACAGAACGCTTGCGGGAGAGAGAATGAGGACTGCGGTCTGCGGAAGAACAATCGCCTGAACTGGCTCATAAGAATTCACAGAAATTAAAAATTTGGAAACGAAGTCGCGTGGGGAAGGTGGTCGGCGTGGTGTGGCTTTCGTGATCCGCCGGCGCTGGCCGCGGGTTCCATGCGCCATGGAGTCGATTGTAACGGAGAGTCGGGAGCATGGGATCGCTAACGAGATTTTCTTGTTCACAGAATGGCCGTCGAAGTGTATTCTTCGTCGCGAGCTACCCTCCCAATCTCATCGGCACCCGGTTAACCCGTCCCATGCAAGCCAACCCGCCCCCCTCTGCTATCGCTGTCCCGCCGTCGCGTTATCTCATGTTCGGTTGCCTCGCGGTGATCGGCGCGGGGCTAGATCTGTGGACGAAACAAGCCATTTTCGAGTGGCGGGGGTTGCCTGGGCAACGCGACGTCTACTGGGTCATCGATGGCTACTTTGGTATCGAAACGGCAGTCAACATCGGTGCCGTATTTGGCATTGGGGCCGGCAAAGGGATGATGTTTGCTGGAATTTCGGTGGTGGCGTTGGTAGGAATTTTGCTCTGGCTGTTCTGTTTCAAGGCGGCCACATCGGCCTGGCTGACGTTTGCATTGGGCTGCGTCACCGGCGGGATATTCGGTAACCTCTATGATCGATTAGGTTTGTGGTGGCAGGAGGGGTACCCGGTCGAGTGGAAAAGCGGCGTACGAGACTGGATCCTATGGCAGGCTTCGGACGCCTGGAAATGGCCCAACTTCAATATCGCAGACTCTTTGCTGGTCATCGGCGCAGTCATGCTCGTCGTGCAATCGATTTTCTTCCCGCCTGCCGCGATGCTGTCGCGGCCGCCTGAGGCGGATCCTGATGCTGAAGTGGCATAGGCTGTTGAGAGTCGCACGCCGACGGCGCACCCCCGCGGTACGCCCCGTGTCGGATCGTCCTGTGCCGGATCGTCCCGCTCTGCTGGCCCGATCGGCTGATCGATTGGCCACACAGCTCGTCGCCTGGAAATGGTGGCTGCTAGCGATCGGTGCCATCGGCTTCGTCCCACTGGTGTATCTGCAGGCCGGGTTAACAATGAACCGGTCGCTCTCCGCCATGTTCTCACCCACGGATCCTGCGATCCTGGACTACCACCGGATGCAGTCGCAATTCGGAGGCAACCTCGTCGTCATGTGGGTGTACGACGATGAGCAATTGATGACCACCGAGGGACTTGCCCGCAGCCGCCGCTGGACGGAGCAAGTTGAATCGATGGCAGGGGTCGAGGGCGTGCTATCGCTCGCCAAATTGGTCGATGCATTTCGCTACTTGCGCCCATCTTTGTCAACCGCATTCTCTCCAGCGGCATTCACTCCGACGTCCACGACAACCGGCCCGCCAGCTGAGCGACTCTTTCAAAACAGCGATCCGGTCGCGGTGCAGTTTCGCAATTTATTTGCGGGCTACACGCACAGCTTCGATGAGAAGACGGCGTCGATCGTCGTGATGCTCCGTAGCGATACACTGTCCCAGCCGGGTCGAGTGAGCGAAACGATCGGACAGCTCCGCAGTCTCGCCGCCACCATGCCAGCCTCGTCGGCGGCTCTGTTAGTGGGCGAACCGGTGCTGTTAGAGGATGCCTTTGACTTGATCGTGGCGGATGGCCGACGGCTGGCCATCGGCACCATCGGACTGCTCTGCATCGTCATCCTAGTAACCATGCGGGACCTTCGCATTGTACTGCTGTCGGCGATCTGCATTGTCTGGTCGACGGTCGCCACCCGTGCGTTGATGGTCGTCGCTGGCATGGAGATGTCGCTGGTATCTACCATTTTGCTAGCATTGATTTCTGTGATCGTCGTGGCGGCGATTATGCACTTAGCCGTGCGGTATCGCACCCCCGGAGCAACGTTGGGCGGGGTCATCGCCGTGCTCGCCATTCCCATCGCCTGCACATGCCTCACCGACGCGGCAGGCTTTGCCTCTCTGGCGATTTCACATGTACGACCGGTTGCCCAGTTTGGCGTGATGACCGCCACGGCAGCGTGCTGCGTCATGGTTTCGCTGGCATTGTTCTCGCCCTTGATGCTGAGTTTACCGGCTTGGCTCAGCCTCCGTGCTCGCCAGCATCCACCGTATGCGAGGGAACCACAGACCGGCACATCGATATTCCATCGGCTTCTGCTCTGGTTCGCTCGCGGTAGCGTGCGTTGGCAAAAGCCCCTGACAATCGCGTCGGTTATGCTGTTGGTCAGCTCGACGCTGTACGTGATGAGGTTAGAGACGAACTCCAGCTTCCTCGATAATTTCCGCCCCTCCAGCCCGATCGTTCACGCCTACCAGCGTGTCGAGGATCGCTTAGGCGGCGCGGGCGTCTGGGACGTCACATTACCCGCACCGGCTCGAATCACGCCTGAATATTTGCAACGCGTGCGGGAGCTGGAAGATCAACTGCGAGCGATCGAGGTTCCATCCGACGACGCTCGTTCCGCTAGCAAGGGCGGCGTGCGGTTGCGAAAGGTACTCAGTCTCGCCGATGCCGATGCCGTGGCGGAGCAAGTCACGATGCTATCGTTCGTCCCCCCCGAAGTTCGCTTGTCGGCCATGCGCGCAGCGATCCCCGCATTTGCCGAAGCCCTGCTGAGTTTTCCGACCGCCAGTGAGCCCACGCAGCCGCGCCGGATGCGGATCATGCTCCGGAGCGATGAGTCGCTATCAGGACGCGAAAAGTCCGCTTTGATGGCGGCGGTCCAGCGTACCGTTGAGACAGCGACAGATTCGTCTTTCGCCACCCATGAATTGGACAGCTCGCAGGCGCACGACAAAACTGGAGAGGGCGTTGTGACAGGATACTCGGTATTGATGTCTCGCTTAGTTGCCAGTCTCGTGCGTGACCAATGGACGGCCCTGGCTGTCGCGCTCGCTGCGGTGGGGTTGCTGCTGCTCATTGTCACCGCTGATTGGCGATTGACGGTTTGTTCACTGATTGTCAACGCCCTTCCGATCCTCCTGGTGCTATCCTGCATGGGTTGGTTTGGTGGGCAGCTCGATCTAGGATCAGCCATGATTGGCGCCGTTTCAATCGGTTTATCGATCGATGGTTCCATCCATTTTTTGAGTGGCTACCAGCGTCGCCGGTTTGCCGGCGAGAAGGCGGAAACCGCAGCAACGAATGCAGCGGCAGATTTAGGAGCTCCCGTTTTACTGGCGAGCATGGCATTGGTGATCGGTTTCGCAGTTTTGGTGACGAGTCCGTTTGTGCCCACGGCGACTTTCGGGCTCCTTGTCGCGGCAACCTTGACGCTCTCAGCGATTGCGAATCTAACCATGTTGCCAGCCATGGTTGTATTTTCGTCGGTATCCCCCAGTAGACCACGTGCATGAAACATTCCCTCGAACTTGAGATTCAAACTCAACCGACCAACACGAGTTGTGGCCCGACATGCCTGGCGGCCGTCTACGACTATTGGGGATCTCATGTTGATTTGAGGGAATTGATTACGGCGATCGGCGAACTCGAGAGCGGCGGGACCCTGGCGGTGCACTTGGCATGCGACGCGTTGGCCCGCGGATACGACGTTGAAATGGTCACTTACAACCTGCAATTTTTTGATCCGACCTGGTTTGACGCCGATGGCGAGATGCTTTCCCGCGACGTGATGACCGAAAAACTCCAGGCTCAATGGACGGCCAAGCGAACGCGGCGGGATGTGGATCAATTGCGGTTGTTCAATGCCACTGAGGCGTATCTGCAATTCCTGAGTCTCGGGGGTCGCATTC
The DNA here is from genome assembly GCF_007860105.1 of Allorhodopirellula heiligendammensis. Taxonomy (NCBI): domain Bacteria; kingdom Pseudomonadati; phylum Planctomycetota; class Planctomycetia; order Pirellulales; family Pirellulaceae; genus Allorhodopirellula; species Allorhodopirellula heiligendammensis. The sequence goes on along the minus strand of NZ_SJPU01000001.1, from coordinate 1,649,910 downwards.
GCATGCAGCCGCTCGACGAAAAACTGATTGTCGATACGCTCGTCCGAGGCATCCCAATTCTCTGTGGGCTCAGTGCCACCTACCTGTATCATGAGCGGCGTGAGCGGATCGAGGCCGTCGATGCCAGCCGGGTCGAAGCAATCCCCGACGATATTCATGGCGACCCGTCGGGGCACTTTGTCGTGCTGCATGGCTATGATCCGTCGACAACCTCCGTTTTGATTGCCGATCCCCTGCACCCCAACCCGATGGCGCCGACGAACAAGTACGCTGCGCCGCTCTCCCGATTGACGTCCGCCATTTTGCTTGGCATTGTGACGTACGACGCCAATATCATGACGATCGTTCCGCGATCAGATTTTTAATCAAGCCTATTTGCTGGCAATGGTACCCCCCTGCATGAACGCAATCCTGATCGCTGAATCTGGCGATGATTGGTTGGGAAACTTTGACGGTGTCGAGACCGTCGATCCACGAGACTATTTAGCCTCACCGGATCCAAATCTTCGCCGCGCGACACGGGTGTATAACCTGTCTCGCTCCTACTCTTATCAGAGTATCGGCTACTACGTATCACTCCTGGCCGAAGCCCGCGGGCACCGTCCGATTCCGGATGTGCAAACGATTCAGGATTTACATGGGACTGCTGCGGTACGTGTGATCCCGCAAGCCTTGGAGGAGTTGATCGCTTCTTCCTTAAAAACTCTCAACGGTGATGAGTTTGTGTTGAGCGTGTATTTTGGGGCGAACCTGGCCAAGAAATACGACCGCTTGTCAAAGGAACTATATGGCGTCTTTCGAGCCCCCCTGTTGCGATTCAAATTCACTCGCCGGAGTAAGTGGCGGTTGCGTCGAGCGTCTGCAATTGCTCTCAACGCCGTTCCTGAGAACCACCGTAGTTTCGTCGCCGAAGCCGCTCGCAAACACTTCGCCAGTCGGGCAACCAATCGGCCCAAACCAAAGTCGATGCGGTACGACATGGCGATTTTGCATAACCCCGAGGAAGGCGATCTGGCACCATCGAGCGAAGTGGCTCTCAAAAAACTGGTCAAGGCAGCCGCCAGCGTTGGGATCGCAGCCGAGCTGATTACTCGTCAAGACGCCAGTCGTTTACTGGAGTTTGACGCCCTATTTTTACGAGAGACCACCGCGGTCAACCATCACACCTACCGCATGGCTCGGCGGGCAGAATCGGCGGGCATGATCGTGATGGATGATCCACTGTCCATCCTGCGATGTTCCAACAAAGTCTACCTGGCCGAGTTGCTGACCCGCGCCAAGCTTCCCACGCCCGAGACGTTTGTCGTGCACCGGCGCAATGCCGAATCCATCGCATCGCAGCTTTCATTTCCCTGTGTTCTGAAACGTCCCGACAGTGCGTTTTCCCAAGGTGTGGTGAAAGCCAAAGATGAACAAGAGCTCGCGACGAAGCTGGCTGAATTTTTTGTCGATTCTGAACTCGTGATCGCCCAGCAGTACATGCGAACCGATTTCGATTGGAGAATCGGCGTATTGGACCAACGAGCCATCTTTGCCTGCAAATATCACATGGCGCGAGGTCACTGGCAAATTGCCAAACATGATGCCGCCACGCACGGATCACGACCCAAGTTCGGCAAGGCTGAGACATTCCCGGTCGAGACTGCACCTCGAAAAGTCGTCGCAATGGCAGTCAAAGCGGCGAATTTGATTGGCAACGGATTCTATGGCGTCGATCTCAAGGAGGTTGATGGGAATTTTTTCGTGATTGAGGTCAACGACAACCCCAACGTCGACGCAGGTGTCGAAGATGCGATTTTGCGAGATGAACTCTATCGCCGCATCATGGAATCATTTGTGCGACGCATCGAAGCAAACAAACAAGGCGGATGAAACAGTGACTCTCGAAAAGATTGAAATGTTCGAGGCGTTTGGCATCGAACTCGAATACATGCTCGTCGATCAGGAATCCCTCGAGGTGCGACCGGTCGCCGATGAGGTGCTTGCGCGATTGTCGTCCATCGCGACGGCGAAAGCGAATCGTGCCGATCCATCTCCCGTCGCCATCGGCGATTGCAGCGATGTCTCGTTAGGCAACATCACGTGGTCCAATGAACTGGCAGCCCATGTGATCGAACTCAAAGTGAGTGAGCCGACGGCAAACCTGCGAGAGTTGTCATCGAATTTTGAATCGGCCATCAAGGACCTACGCCCCATCCTGCGTTCATCGGGCATCCGTTTACTGCCGACGGGAATGCACCCATGGATGAACCCAAAGACGCAAACGGTCTTGTGGCAGCATGAAAACCAGGCGATTTATCAAGCATTTGATCGCGTGTTCAATTGCGAAACTCACGGATGGTCGAACGTGCAAAGTGTGCACCTGAACCTACCCTTCGCGAACGAAAACGAGTTCGCTCGTTTGCACGCCGCCGTCCGATTGGTCCTACCGATTCTTCCCGCTCTATCGGCCAGCTCACCGGTGGTCGATGGTGCGTTGACGGGTAGCCTCGACTCCCGTCTGCTGCACTACGCCGCCCACTGCCACGCGGTGCCCTCGCTGACTGGCAATTTGATCCCCGAAGCGGTGTTCGACGAAGCAACCTACCGGCGTGAAATATTCTCCTCAATTGAACATGATATTTGCCCCCATGACCAAGCGGGTGTTTTTGATGTTGAGTTCCTTAACGCTCGAGGCGCTATCGCAAGATTCGATCGCGGTTCGATTGAAATTCGTGTCATGGATGTGCAAGAGTATCCAGGTGCGGACGTGGCCATCTGCGCCGCCGTCATTGCCTTGCTGAAAGAATTGGTGAGTGAAAAACACTCATCGTTTCTGACTCAGAAATCCCACACGACCGCTCAACTTCGCCAAAGCTTTGACCGTGTTTGCGTTGACGCCGAAAATGCGATGATTGACGATGCCATGTATCTCCACGCGTTGGGAATCGAATCCTCAGCGAGCACGGCCGGCGACGTTTGGAAAACGCTACTTTCGCGGCTGCGGCACAGCGACAATGTCGTGGCGGGGCTCTTTGCTCCCTTGGAAATCATCCAACAACATGGAACTCTAGCAACGCGAATCGCCCGCGCGCTCGGTCCTGCCTTCACACGAGAAGACCTGCAAGACGTCTACCACCAATTGGCCGATTGCGTCGAAGTTTGGGAACCATTTCAACCGTGAATTCCAAACGCGCGTTGCGATTCATTCTCTCCTGCGAACATGGGGGCAACGATGTGCCTCAGCAGTACGCTGGCCTATTTGATTCACCTGGCGGCAGAGCTTCGCTGAATAGTCATCGGGGCTATGACCCAGGAGCCTGGGCCGCGACACGACAGATCGCGGACTACCTCAGCGACCGCGACCTGTTGTTTAGCGATCCAGTCGTCGCGACAACGACGCGATTGCTGGTGGATTTGAATCGTTCGACCGACAACCCGAGCGTATGGTCAAAGTTCACTTCGGACCTACCCCGGTCCACTCGATCTGAAATATTGCAAGAGTTTTATCAGCCGCATCGTCAGGCGGTAGAGCGTCTCGTCGAACGCATGGTCGCCAACAACGAAATCGCGATCCACCTATCCGTGCATTCCTTCACACCACGGATGCGCGGCCAGTGGCGACCGCTGGAGATGGGCCTGCTGTTCGATCCACAACGGTCGAGCGAGACGGCATATTGCCAGGTCTGGTCGGCGAAGTTCGCAGACCGGATGGCCACGACGCCACGAATTCGACTTTGCAGCAATGAGCCCTACGCGGGAACGGACGATGGTCTGACGACGCACCTCCGCCGCATCTTTCCGGACGACGTCTACTGCGGAATCGAGATCGAGATCAACAACCGATTCCACCGCAGATCACCCGAACGCCAAGCGAGCATCGTCGCCAGACTTTGTGACGCCATGCCATTGGATGGGGCGCTATTGGGCGACCAGTTTAAATAACAAACACCGCTCCAATCGAAGAAGACAGAATGAAGTGGTCACTCACCATGGAAATCGCAACACCTTCGGAGCCATACAACTCTCGCTAAAGTGCAGATCGTTTTGCCGTGTTGATTCTGATCGCACTTCGGCGATCAGTCCGAGCGGTGACTGCAAGTGCTGGACTGGTAAATCCCCACATACAATGACGAGGTCCGGTCTAACCACGGTGCGTTCGTTGACAATTCAATCGAGTCCGGCAATCGCTTTGGCACAGCCATTTTGTTTTTCGATCTCAGAGCGAAAATGCGTATGCCAAGCGGGTCGCTATCGTCTGATGACCTCCGAACGGGCTTGGGCTCATGACGATCGCAAACCCGTCCCACAGTTCCCAATCGCCTTTCAAGTGCTGATAATCAGCGATGGTATAGCGAGGCAGTAATTTTCCGGCAGCCAAAATTCCTTTGTTCACGATTTTGCGAATCAATCGTTGCTGGAAAAACTCATCAAAATTCGCAGCACGTACCAAAACAGTAGTACGACGGATGCGAACAGTGCCAGCGATGCGGCCACGTACTGGTCGGTGCGGTACTGATGGATGATGTTGGATGTATCGTAGAGAATGTAACCTGACGCCAGTGCGACCATCGCGGCACTGAAGAACAGTCCCAGCGAGAACCCGAACAAGATTCCCACAACAATCACGCCCATCGCGACAAATCCCGCAATCGCTAAGTACTTGCCCCAGCTCGACAAGTCGGCACCGGTGAGGAACACAAATGCGGTCAATCCCAGAAAGCAGGTTGCGGTGATCGCGCCGGCCTTGATCGGCAAACTGGGGTCACCGAGGACGCGGATGCAAAGATAGAGCATCGGCAGCAAAATCACCGCTTGGGCGACCACGTACAGGCTCAGTCCCAGGTACTGCATCGGTTTCGACGTATCGCTATTGGCCCACGTCCGCGCGACCCAGGACACCACCATGAACGCGCCGAGCACCAACAGCCATCCCATCCCACCCAGCATCCTCGCCACCATCGCCTCCATGGTGGCAGCGGGAACAACGGAAAACAGGACCGTTTCGATCGCGATCAAACCCAGAATCGCGACAGTCAAGTGTGCATAAGTCCGACGGATAAAACCCACCCGGGCCTCGTCGAGCCCAAGTCCCACATCGACAGCCTGATTCATACTGTGAACGGAATACGGATTTGATTGATCGTATGACATCGTTGTCAGCTCTCTGAGAAGTCAAAAGCGGTAGTGCAAAACACTGGCCTCACGCACGAGGCACAGTTGAGTTGACCATGATAAGCTATTCTCAGCGGTTATTGCGCCCCATTCGTTGTCCGAGAACAAAGATCCATGGGTCGGTGGGCAGCGGCGAGATATTGCCAATTTCGATGCGATCAAAGACCGGCAATACGCTTGGCGTTCCATCGATCACGGCATCCCTCGCCAAATTGCAATTAAGCAGAGTTTGACTCAAATGGCGTGGACTGAAGCTGACAATGACGTGAGCCGAGTGCCGTAAAACACCGGGAGATACCGCCAGCGCGGCCGCTTACGCGTCTCGGCTCACTAAGTCCACGCTACGAGATTAACTCCGTTTCTCCTCGCGGTCTCGCTCGCACGTTGCCAATCGCATGCTTGGACGATTCGATCTCAACCGTCCGTATTCGTGGTTCCCACAACTTTGTCCTTGGCCATGGAGAGCCGTGACAAAACCAAGTTAACATCAGTGCTGGCAACGCCCTTGGCTTCGAGAGCGTCGGCAAAATGACCGCAGAATTTCGCAAAGTGCTGGTCGGTGATCCCACGTCCTTGGTGGACGGCCGTCAGCTCAGCACCCGAGTACGACACGGGTCCATCCAGGGCTGCTACCAAAAACTCATACTGCATCCTCTGCAACCGGTCCATCGAAATATTCTCGAAGAACGGTGCCAAAAAAGGATCCGCCAAGACGCGTTCATACAGTTCCTTCACGAGGTCGGCGACTGCGACCGGCCCACCGAGTCGCTCCAGAAGTTCTTGTTCTGTCTCAGCCATGGGTTCTCTTGAGTGTTCGGTTTGTGCGTTGAAAGGAGACACCAGTTTAGCCCCGAGCGATCACTCGTGAAATCCCATTGGCGGTCCACCACAACCAATCGCTGTCAGCTTGGAAAGCTAAGCAACACTGTCGAGCAGCTCTCGCCGCTCCCGTGATTTGCAATTGCGACAATCGTGTCGATGACTGTCGGAATCTGATTCCGAAACCCGAAAAAATTGGGCCGATTCTCATTCGCGAAAACACGATGCAAATCCTGATCGCTCACTTTTCTCGCTTGATTGCGATTCTCTATGGCGCGTCGTTGCTCTCAGCGAAAGCTGCGGCAGGCGATCGACCCAACATTTTGTTTATCGTGACGGACGATCCCGAGACTTCGATGCGTGCCTCGGAGAGACACGCCTACTCAGTAGAAACCAAGCTGCCGTTTGCTCTCCTCAGTGGATGGTGAGCACGATATCCTGAAGAGCGACGGAGTTTCGCCAAGGCATCCGGTTACCCTGCAATGCTCACGATTCACCAACTCATTGAAATTGTCCCGTCCCTAGCGGGACTGGGCGGAACTGCTTTGCAACCTTAGCGACGCTTGAGGGTGCGGCGTGCCTGGTTAAATTCAATGCAGCGGCTTAGCGGGCGAGGAACAATCGTTTCGACAGCGTCGCTGGCGGACGAATCGTGACGCTCGTTTGGTCGTCTTCATCGGGATCGTGGTTGCCTGCGGTGCTATCGATGTCGAACTCGTTGGTTTCCAAGACTTCCACGTCGAACGTTTTCACCGTTTGGGTGTCGACGCGAAACGTGAGCGTTAACTGCTTGCTGGTATCAGCGGCAACTGTGCCGACTTGCCATTGCTGGGTCGCCGCGTCATAGACGCCCCCTGGAGATGCGTCGAGCAGTGTCAACCCCGCAGGTAGGGCCACACCGACAACAACACCTGTCGCGTCCGAAATCTCTCGATCGCCAGGTGAAGCCGTGGACGACGTTGATCCGTTATGCACCGTCACGGTCAGTTGGACCGTGTCGCCAAGTTCGATCACCTCGGGAATCGCCGAGGCGGTGACACTGACGTCGATCACGCGGGGGATGACCTCGACACTTGCCATGTCGTCTTCACTCGGGTCACCATTGCCGGGCGTGCTGTTTGGGTCGAGCTGATCGGCGGCGATAATCTCCGCAACATTCGTTACGATGCTCGGTGACGCCACGCGGGCCCGGATTTGAAGCACGGCCGAGCTACCAGAATCAAGTTCATTGATCGTCCACAGATTCGTGGACGTGTCAAAACTTCCCGTCAGGGCCGTAACCTGAACGTCGGCGAGACCAACGGGCAGTGCATCATTGACGACAATATTGGTCGCGGCATCCGGACCGGAGTTATTAACCGTGACCAGGAATGTGATGATGTCGTTCTGGTCAGGCGTGGCATTGTCGACGGTCTTAGTTAACGACAAATTGGCCTGTGAGATCGCGACCGTGACGGATTGATAATCATCCTCACCAGGACCGTTGTCCGGTGTGCTGTCACGATCGGGTTGGTCGGCAGCGACAACCTCAGCAATGTTGATGATGCCATCAGCGAGAATCGCATCGACATTGCTTGGGTCGGGAGCAACCATCCCCCGCACGATCAGCTCGCGAGTTTCACCGGCAGGAATCAGCGGGATCGACCAATCTCCTGTTTGCGAGTTGTACGTTCCCCCGTCCGACGGAGTGGCCGAAACAAAACTCAGACCCGCGGGCAGGGGATCAGAGACAACAACGCCCGTCGCCTCAGTAGGGCCATCGTTGCTAACGGTGACGACGTATTCGACGGTATCCCCTACATTGGCGAGCTCTGTATCGCTGGTCTTGGTCAACGCAAGATCAATCAATTGCGGAATAAAGGAGACCGAGGCGTTATCGTCTTCGTCCTCGCTGCCATTGCCCGGAGTGCTATCGGGATCGAACTGGGAACTCGCGACAATCTCAGCGTAGTTGATGCGGGTAATCGGCGTCGGACTGTCATTGGCGGCGCGATCGACCGTGGCCGTGAGGGTCAGTGTAGCGGTGCTGCCTGAGGTTAATTCATCCATCCGCCAGATTTGATCATCGGAGTCGTAGACGCCCGTCTCTGTTTCAGCACGAACGTTCGTCAATCCAGGTGGAAGGGTATCGAGTACAGCGATGTCGTTCGTCGTATCGGGACCATCGTTGCGAACCGTCAGCGTGAAGATCACATCGTCGCCGACATTGGGGGTTGCGTCATTGATGCTCTTCGTGAGCGACAAATCGGCGCTCGCCGGGGTGACGCTGACACGTGCGGTATCGTCCTCGCCATTGTCAAAACCGTTGTCCGGCGTGCTGTCACTATCGAACTGGTCTGCCGCGACGACTTCCGCGAGGTTCTCAAACGGATCAGTCGCGATCACATTGCCGCGAATTTCTAATGTTTGCGACTCACCGTTGGCGAGCGCGCCTACATTCCAAAGGCCCGTCGCGGGTGAAAATGTGATCGGGTGGCTCGACGATACAAACTGGAACCCATCGGGCAACGTGTCTGCGACGACGACACCAGTGGCATCGTCAGGGCCATCATTACGCACCTCGAGAGTGAACGTAATCTCGCTACCGACAACCGGGCGGACGGGTGCCGTCGTTTTCAATAGTGAGAGATCGATTACCGGCGTGGACAAGGACGAGCTGGATTGATCATCTTCGTCGGGCAGTTGATTGTTCGGGGTCGAATCCGAGTCATCTTGATCCACAGCGATCAGCTCGGCTGTATTGGTGAACGTGCCCGCAGCGGTGACGTCGGCATTGATCTGCAGCGAAATACTTTGCCCCACGCTGAGCGCGGGAATCGTCCAGAGTCCGGTGTCGGGATCGTAGTCGCTGTCAGTGTCGCTCGGACTGTTCGACACATACGTCAAACCGGCTGGCAGCATGTCAGCGATGACGAGGTTGGTTGCAAGATCCGGCCCATCATTGCGAACGACAATTTGAAAGCTGGCCGTCTCACCGATATTGGGTGCCGGTGTGAGTGTGGCTTTCTCCAAGGAGATATCCGCGATCGGAACTCGCACGCTGACAGAATCTTGGTCATCTTCGCTCTCGACACCGTTTCCAGGAGTGCTGTTGGGATCGGTTTGGTCGACCGACATCACTTCCGCAGTGTTGATCAGTCCGGTATTGATCGGATCATCCGCAGGGAGCCCAGTGACCGAGTCAATCCGCCCATCGAGACGCAACGTCGTCGATGCGCCAGCGGCGAGCGAAGCGATGGTCCATGTACGGGTGCTCTCGACAAACGTGCCGGATTCAGGAGCGTTACCTACCAGAGTGATTTGTTCTGGCAAGGTATCGACGACCACGATGTTGGTCGCTGTGTCGGGGCCGCTGTTGGATACCGTGATGGTGTAGCTGAAGGTTTCCCCCACGCGCGGTGTAGGATTGTCAATCTCCTTCGTCAGCGAAAGGTTGACCTGCTCGGCCTGCGCTGACGCCGCCGCTTGGTCATCTTCACCATCGACGCCGTTGCCAGGCGTGCTGTCGGGGTCGGGCAGGGTGGCCGAGACAATTTCCGCCACGTTGTTGATCGCGCCACTGGATGTTGCGCGGAGCACGAGCGTTAGGGTCGCGGTTTGAGAGCTCTCCAAACCATCGATGGTCCAGAGCTGGGTTTCTGGATCGTAGGACCCGTCGGGTGTGGTCGCGTCGACAAACGTCGCCCCTTCGGGAATGGGATCGGCAACGACGAAACTTCCCGACGCGTCGGGGCCGGAGTTTGTCGCCGTGATCGTGAAGGTGACATCGTCGCCCACGTTGGCGACGGGATTATCGACCGTTTTGGCCAGCGCCAGGTCCGCGTTGGCGGGGGTGACGGAGACACTCGATTGATCGTCTTCGTCTGGGTTATGATTCCCCGGTGTACTGTCCGTATCAAATTCGTTGGCCGCTGTGATCTCCGCAGTGTTGCTGATCGGAGCCAACTGGTCTGGGCGGGACGAATCGAGCAATACCGTGATCTCGAGAGTTCGCGTTTCGCCCGCGGGTACACTGCCGACATTCCAAACGCCCGTGTCGGGGGAGTAAATTTCATCCACGGTTGCGGATTGAAAAATCAGTCCAACAGGAAGCACGTCGGTAACCATCACGCCCGTCGCGCCATCGGTACTGGTGTTGGTAACCGCGAGGGAATATGTGAACGTTTCACCGGGGATGGGTCGGTCGATCGACGTGGTCTTCTCCAGCTCCAGATCGATGGTGACGGGTGTGAGCATGACCGAATCGATGTCGTCTTCCTCGCCAGCGGCGCCCTCGGATCCATTGCCCGGTGTGCTATCCGGGTCGAACTGGTCGGACTCCATGATCTCCGCAGTATTGGTCTTGGTCCCCATCGTGGTGACTTCAGCGACCAAATTGAGCGTGACGGGCGTTCCGACAGGCACATCAGCAAGTGTCCAGATCCCGCTAACCGGGTCGTATTCGCCCGCGGTCGGATCGTCGGATACATATGTCAGCCCCGCTGGCAGCACTTCTCGGACGCTCACGTTGGTCGCAGGGTCGGGACCCTCGTTGTTGACCGTGATCGCGAACGTCACGTTGTCGCCGATACTGGAGACTTGCCCGACGATCGTTTTTGCAAGCGAGAGATCCGCGGCTTGAGTTTGCAAGCTGACCTGATCTTGGTCGTCCTCGTCGGGATCTTGGTTATTCGGAGTACTGTTGGTGTCAAACTGATCGGCGGCGATGACTTCAGCAACGTTGGTATAACTGCCTGCCGCTGCGACCGTCGAACTCAAAATTAACGTCGTCGACTGGCCTGCCGCTAGGGACGGGATCGCCCACTGGGCATTGCTCGGATTGTAGGATCCCGAGGCAGGATCGCTCGCCGAGATGGTCATCCCTGCCGGCAGCGTATCTTGAACGACAATGTTCGTAGCGTCATCAATACCTGAATTGGTCAAGGTCAGAGTAAATGAAATCGAGTCACCGACATTTGGTCGTGCGTCAGACACCGTCTTCTCGAGCGACAGATTGATCGATGCCGCCGTGACGACTGCGGACGCTTGATCGTCTTCATCAGGATTGGAATTGTCCGGCGTGCTATCGGTATCGAACTGGTCGGCGGCTGTAACCTCAGCAGTATTGGTCTGCGGCGCACCACTGATCAACATTCCGGTCAGGTCCAACGTCGCCGTCGCGCCCGGTGCTAGACTGGGGATCGTCCAGAGGCCTGTGTCTGGCGCAAACGAAGTCCCCGCCGAAGGTTGATTTGCGCTGTACGTGATTCCCGCAGGCAGCAAATCAGTCACAACGGCGTTCGTGGCCGTGTTGGCGCCTTCATTGACCAGCGTTAAGCGGAAGGTAACCGGCGCGTTGACGTTGGGATCCGCTGTCGTGAGTTCCTTCGACAAATTGAGATCGATTGGTGTGAAATTGTCAAAGTCAGCTACCGGGATCAGAGTCGGTCCAATTGTGCCAATCAAGTCAGCCAGCGCGTCATAGTTGGGGTCCGCAATGACTGCGAATGAAATCGCACCGATATTGGTTAAGTCAGCTGGACCGCTCGCTCCCGGAGCAATCGAGAACTCGGTGAACGGCAGGAACTCTACCGAGGTCGGCTGCGTGGTCGTTTGCGGAATATTGAGCGTCGCGGTGCTGCTGAGCGTCAGCGTGCCACTGACACCGTCGTTGGTATAGAGCTGCACGACAGCGGATCCGGCGGGCAAATCGGCGCCGATCACCAGACGCAACCCAGCAGCATCGCCGCCGCTCGTTAAATCGATCGAACCGAGACCATCGTCGTTCACCACAGCCGGATCATCGCCCGCACCGTCCCAGATCACTTGCCGCTCGCCGCCACCAAAACCGTCCGAGCGAACCTGCAATAGATCCGGAGACGCGGGGTCATTGACGACCAAACTGATCGAGCCGATGTCGCTCGTCTTGTTGACAATCAAATCTCGCGATCCTCCGATTGCCTCCGGTGCCGCCGCAGTTGACGTGACCGCAACGCCATCTTGAGTTTCATCGAAGACGGACTGCGTATCGCCATTGAATCCATCGATCGTGCGGATCAATCGCCCAGCAACCTGCTCGGTTGTAATCGTGACCGCCGGCGAGACGGTTCGCTGCAGCGACTCACCGTCGACATCTTGAGCGGGCTGCAGGACAAAGTATTGCCCCGCTGTCAGCCTTGCGAACGTATACCGGCCATCCGCATCGGTCGTGGCAGTGGCGATTTGGCTGTCACCGCTATCGGGCTCGAACTGCCCGTCACCATCGTCGCGGTATAGGGTCACCGACGCCCCGGCAACCTGTTCGCCGGCCGTGAAACCATCACCGCTGAAATCGGCATAAACGAGCCCCGTGAGATTTGCCAAGTCCGTGCCCGCAGCCAACAACCGCCGGTTCTCGAGCGGTTCCAAATGGAGACGGCGACGGTAGTCGCGGCTCGCCTGGCTGCGCCGCCGCTTCGCGGTTGATTGTGCGTGGGATTGGAGTTTCCGTCGAAGTTGGTCCGTCATCGTCTGGGATTCCTAGTTCTCGCGGCCTGCGTGGTTAGTCCGATTAGGCAGGATAAGAGGATAGCATCGCCCAGGAAGGATGGCGAGTCGGCAGAGGCCGGGTGGAATGTCGATGGGTAGAGCCCGCGCGTCGACCACCGCGTCACGCTTGTCAGCTCGACAGCGAGTTCCCCATCACGATTGGAGTTGGCTAACCCAGAGTCGCAGAAAGCGATCGGTGATAACGTAGGAGGATGCTTCCCGCTCGATCACGTCACCCGCCACAAGTGATTCCGCAGCCCGTTGAGCTGTGGAGGCGGTGCGAAGACCGTACTGGCGAGTGAAATCGGACGAGAACGGCTTGGGAGGCGTTTCGCTGCTGGCCAACCCGCGTAGGAAACGTTGTTCGTTCTTGGTCAGTGATTCCCACAGCGTGACATACGCGTGGCTCTCCCGGCGCAGCAGTTCGCTGACGGCTTGGTCGAGATGCGCCGCTTCAACGACTCCGCCTGGTTCGATCAGAGACCACAGCACGTGACACAGATGCTGCGTATAAAACGGGTGACCTTGTGTGCGCTCGCAGAGTTCGGCAACGAGCGGCCTGGGAAACCTCTTCTTGTTATCGCTAAAGCGCTTGGTGATGAACGGTTGCCAGTGCTTCGTTTGGATCGGTCCGATCGGATAATGCATCGCTGATCGATACAATGGCCGCGATTGGTCCAAGAACATCGACTGCAAAAGATGTTTGCGGCTACCTAAAAAGAGGTATGCCACGTTTTTGTGATGCTGGATCGAACTACGGAGTTGCCGTTCGGCGAGGTCGTTTTCGTACTCGACGATCTGCTGGAACTCATCAAAAACCATGACAACTTTCTTGCCGCTGCGAGCCGCTAAGGCTGCGGGTGCCTCCAAGACTTCCGTCAGATCGGTTTTGGATACGGTTCGTCCATCGATGCCAAAATCGACTTTCGGTTGACCGGAATCGTCGAGCGAGACGCTGGGACGTAGACGTCCGAATAGAGTTTTCCCCAGTTCCAACAGTTTCGTGGTGTTCGTCTCGGCAGCGGTCGTCATGGCGCGGGCCGTGGTGGCTGCGAATGATGCGGAACCATCGGTGGGCCACAAATCCACATAGACGGGAATAAAGTCTTTCCGCGAGAGCTTTTCGAGGGCCCGCATCACGAGTGACGTTTTGCCCATCCGCCGCTCCGCATAAACAAAGCACCGCCCGCTGGATTTCATCGTTTCGGTGAGGTCAGCCAACTCCTCCACTCGGTTGCAGAATTCGCCATTACCAACCACGCCGCCGTAAGAAAAGGGATTCACTGACCTGTCCTCTCATTGATATTACGCAACTTGCGTTACGCATTATGCGTAATTCAGTGATTGTTTGCAAGCTGGCTGTCGATTCGGTGTAAATCGTCTGCTCAGGCGAGCAGCGGAAAAAGGGGCGTCCTCGATAAGTAGCCGAGTCTCTCCGAGACTCGGACGCAAGACTCAGTTGCAAGACTCGGACGTAAGACTTAGATGCGAGTCTCGGAGAGACTCACCTACTCAAAACAGGCTTGCCGGATCGGCTCGGATGAGTTTTCGCAGGGCCAACAGACCACTGATCAAGCACATCGAGGTGGTCAAGACGAGCACGGTGGCAGCGCGATCCATGGTCAGCCGCATCGGTAATCCTGAGTAGTTTTCCAGTGCCCAGAACAAACTCAGCGTCACGATCACGGCGGGGACGAAGCCGAACCAGGACAAGAAAATCGCTTGCCGAACGACCACGCCCACGAAGTAGCGATTGGGGTATCCCATTGCCTTGAGCGTAGCAAACTCGGGCATCGCGTCTTGCAGACTCGTGTACAGGATCTGGTAACAGATGATCACGCCGACGACGAATCCCATCACGGTACCGATGAAGAAGATCGCGCCCACGGGCGTTTGCTCGCTCCAGAACTTTTTCTCTTTCTGCGCGAGATCGGCGCGGCGAACCACCTTCCAGAGATCGGGTGCTAAACTCGTCAAACGCTCGGCAACGGCAACCGGATCAGCGGCCTCATCAATCTGAAACATACCGACATCCACCACCTCCAGTGGTCGACCATTCCCGCGAACGGGAAAATACCTGGCGAACTCGCTTTCTCGAATCAGTAGCGAGCCTTCGTTAGCAAAGTCGGTCCCGATTGTCGCGCTGCCGACCAAATGGATCCGTTTTCCGGCGACTTCCACTATCTGCGGGAGCGGATTGCCGTGTCGATCGAATTGGAATCCATACTGTGAGCGGGTTTTACGGTCGATCAGAGCGGTTCCGGGCGGCTGCAGTTTCTGCCGCTGCTCGTGCAACCCGGGAATCGCCAACCAGCCCGATTGGTCCGGTACCGAAATGACACGAATCGGGCGAGCCCGCTGTCCGGCGACGCGAACACGAGCCATCAAGCGTTCGATCAGCAGCGGCTCGGCGGCGGTCACGGCGGGATCGGACATGGCCCGGCGGAGCAAATCGCGTGGAAACCGCTGGTTCACCGGAAGCATGTACCGCGCCGTGCTGGTCGCCACGAGATCGCAATCCATCCACTCGATCAACTGCACGGGGCTGTCCAGCAACGCATTTCGAAACCCGTTCTGCGTGAACATCAGTACGGCGGCGAAGCCGACGCCCGCCGACGCCAACAGCAACCGGCGGGGTTCGTGGACGAGATTTTTCCAGGCCAGTGGTGTGCGACTCATGAGCCGTTTCGCTCGGCGCGTGACTTGCGTTTGAATTTTTCTTGTCCGAGCGATTCGTGCTCGACGTCGTCGATGGGAGGTGTTCCTTCACCATTGAGGCTCGATCTCTTCTCGATCCCCGAGATGATCTTCAAAAAATCCGTTGCTCCCGAGAATTCGCGGTACACACTGGCGAAACGGATGTAGGCCACTTCGTCGACGTCCGCCAGAAATCGCAATACCACCTCACCAATCTTCTGAGCGGGAATCTCGAAATCGAACTCCGAATAGATCGCCGCCTCGATTTGCTGCACGGTCGCTTCGATCGTTTCGCTGGCCACAGAGCGTTTCGAGCAGGCCCGTTCAATACCGCGGCGAATTTTTTCGCGATCGAAAGGCTCTCTCGTTTCGTCACTCTTGACCACTCGCACGTTCAACGCCTCGATATGCTCCATGGTCACAAATCGGCGACCGCATTCTTGGCAGACGCGTTTGCGACGCACCCGATAGCCGGCCTGAGCAGATCGGGAGTCGAGAACTTTATCGTTATCGGAATGGCAGAACGGGCAGCGCATGGAAGCGAGAGGGGGGAGACAGGGAGTGGGTGAGTCAATGTTGCTCGGCACTCAAAGCCGAAAGCGTGCGAAAATTCGCCAGCAGATTGGAGAGCCGAGCGACAATCACAGGGAAAAATGGCAGGCTCACGGTTTTCACCGCCCTGTGTTATATTCGATCCTGCCGTATTTCCCCATGGCAACACCGACCGATCAGGAAAAGCGATCTACCATGAGCGAATCAGAGCCCCTCCACCCATCCGCCGACGACCCTCGTTTTGGCGATGAAACACGCGATGCGGCAAGCAATCCAGCGTCCGCGAACATGCCGCAGGCGTCGCCATCTGCGGACGCGACGCGGCCGGCATCACCCCGTGACCGTTTTGAGCAACAGATCGCCAGCCGCCGCGACAACCTCGATGATCATGATCCAGAGGAAACATTATGGAGCGGTGGTTACAGCTCCAAGGCCATGACAGGATGGTGGATTGTGTTGATTGTGTTGTCCATCGCGCTGCTCGTTGGCTGTTTCATGTTCACCCAACTGACCCTCGTGATGACGATGAGTATCATCGTGATCATGTGGGTCTTCGTAGCGGGCAACTACGCCCGCATGCGACTGGGGTACCATTACGAATTGACCAGCCAGCGATTCATTCATAAAACGGGGTTGCTCAGCCGGCGCAGCGATCGCATTGAAGTGATCGATATCGACGATGTCAGTTACGAGCAAGGCCCAGTGCAACGCCTTCTGGGAGTCGGCACGATCCATATCACCAGTTCGGACCGCAGCGACCCAGAATTGAGCTTGGTTGGCATCGATAAAGTCAGTCAGGTGGCAGGACTGATCGACGACGTACGCCGCAACGAACGCCGTCGCCGCAGCCTGCATATCGAATCCATCTGAGCGAAGCATCTGTTTCATTTCGACCGATACGAGCACGCAAACATGACTGCATGGTTTGTCCAACAAGGCAACGAAGAACTCGGGCCGCTCCGTCCCGCTGACTTACTCGCCCTCGTCCGCGACGGCACTGTGCATCCCGAAACAAGGGTTCGCAAAGACGACTCATCGTGGTTTGCGGCCAGCGCGGTAGGAGGGCTGTTCGAGGCAGCCCGGCGGCCGACGATTGAGCATTACTGCCCGCATTGTGAGAACGTCCGCGTCGCTCCTCCGCCGACGACCTGCCCCAAGTGTGATCAAACGCTCACGAAGACGCGTGAACGCATCATCGAGAATTCGCTCAGCAAATCAAACAGCCAGGCCTCCGACTCCGCCGCCTCCCAGGGGCCCGCGATGTCGGCCCGCCGCTGGCTGCAAAAACGAGTCGGAAAAGACAAATCGTCGTAACGCTAGGGCGACACATGCAGTGTCACTGCTCTCGCTGAGCAGCCCAGCGCTAGCCCGGTTTTAAGGAGAAAGAAACGTGGGTAGCGACCCCTCGATTTCCAGCCCCGACGCCCCAGCGAAGCAGTCCATCCCGTCCCTCGTTAGCGTTCGGGCTAGTAGCTGCGTGGCAAACGCGACTAAACCGACCTGACGCTAACGCCCAAACAGCGAACAAGTTCGGCTAGGCAGGTTGTGACTCCATCCAAGTAACACTGTCCAACTAACAAACTCTCCGCATACAACGATTGTAGGACCGAATACGAAGAATCCGGCTTCGTTTTGGGCGTTTTGCGTGGCCCCTTGGAGCCCCCAATAGGAAACTGGATTGCCTGCTAAGCAACCCGCGTCCTCTCAATCTGCTAGTGATGTCTGTCGATCCTTGTTACCAACCGCTTGGCAGACGCATTGGACGGCATTTCATCAAAATCTGCTTCGCTGGGTTGGTCACCCTCCACACCATCGATGCGATTCCCTGGGGCGTGCTGCCCCCCGACGTGCCAAAACCGCGGGTGGCTGACACGATGCAAACCGTCGGATTGGCCACCGGGCCATGGACCATGTTCACACCCAATCCGGTCGCCGACAACTCGTGGCTCTCGGCAAGCATTGCTGCCGAGTCACCCTCGCCGACGGAATGGAACTCGCCCAACTGGGCTGCGGTGAGCGCTGCGGATCGATTCATCCAGTTCCGATCAATCAACTACTTCAATCGCCTGGCAATTACCGGAAATCGCCCCGGCGCCGAGGACTTCGCGGAGTACTTACGCCGACAGTCGATGTCCGCTGACAACGAACGGCCGAGTATCGTCTTGTCTGTCAACGGGCTCAAAGTAGTCATCCCCATCGAGGGTGGCGTCCCGTTGAGCGACGACGTGATCCGCATGCTCCACAGTCAAACGATCGTGAGACTGGACGCATCGCCATGACCTCTTTGATCTCGCACCTGAATCGTGCCTACGACCGTTTCCTGTTCGGATCCTGCAATCCACTGACATGTGTACTCGTGCGCGTGACGTACGCGGCGTTGTTGATCGTCTATGTCGGCGTCTGGATGCTCGATGGGACGAAATGGTTCTCCGACGCCGGAGTATTGCAGGCCGCCACCGCTCAGGTACTCTCGCCCACCCCTGCGGAATCGATCTTTCAGTGGATCCCGTCCACTCCCTGGGTCATTAATACCTGCTTAGGGATTTTGATGCTGCAGAGTGTGTGCCTGCTGTTGGGAATTTACTCTCGTTTCCAAGCGGCATGTATCTTCGTGTGGCTGGTGTCGTTTCAATATCGCAACCCGCTGATTCTCGATGGCGAAGATACCGTATTCCGATTGTTTGCCTTTTGCTTGATCTTTATGTCGACGGACTACGCATGGTCGTTGAGTCGGCGTTGGCGGCGACCTCCGTTGTCTTTAGTCGACGCGGTCAGTCAGTCTTGGGGACTGAGATTAATGCAGATTCATGTGGTCCTGATCTACGCCTCAGCGGCCTGGAACAAACTCCTCGGCCCCACATGGCAGGATGGATCGGCCATGTTTTATGTCTATCAAATGGAGGATTTGTTTGGTCGGGGCCCCCTACCGATTTCCGTACTCGAGAGCGAATTCATGGTCCGCACGGTCACCTGGGCGGTACTGGTCGTCGAGTCCATCCTACCAATCGCCTTGTGTGTTCGCCGAACGCGTTTCGTGGCGGTAGGCGTTGGCATCATGCTGCACCTGAGTATGGAGTACGCAATGAATTTATTCTTGTTTCAATGGATCATGATTGTCGGTCTGCTATCGTTTGTTGATGTGCGTCGTGACCGTGCGCCGTCGGATTGTCGAACATGAAACATTCATTCCAATATCCACGATTGATCCACTCATGCGGAATTTTCCGGGCGGTGCAAAGGAGAGCATCGATTCACAGCAAAACACCGACATACTAGGCTAGCCCCCTCTTTCTTGGGAAACTGTCGCGAAGGCGCTATCCGACGTGAGCACGGTTTGTCGGATGGAGAGGAGCAACATCCCCACCGCTCCTTAGCTGCATCGAGGCAAATCCCATGCGCAGTCTGTCATCTCTTCCAATTCTGCTGTCGGCAATCATGGCAGTTGCGGCGTCGACGGCGCAGGCCGGCGCAATCACGGACTATTTCCAAAGTGGTGAATCGACTGTTATCCACGAAGGCAGTTACGTACCTCAATTGACACCCACTACGCACATCTTAACTAACTCCATTGGATGCCCACGCACCTATGGCGGATTCGACTTCGCGATTCTGCAAGCGAATGTGGGCGGCATCAGCGGCTCCATCGCCCCACTGGGCATTTCCGGAACGGTAACTCCCACGTTCAATCTCGATATTGCTCCGCGCATTTATTTCGGACGCGAACGATCAGATGGACTGGGGTTGCGGCTGACCTATTTTCATTACGACCATACCACCGGCCCGTCTCAGTTAGGTGTGGATACTCGATTGCAGGTCCAGTCTCTGGACGTCGAAGCGACCAGCCGAATTCAGTTCCACGATAGTGACTTGTTGCTGTCGGCCGGTTTTCGTTACGGCAAGTTGATGCACAACTATCAAGTGACCGGGCTCGGTTCGCTGGGGTTTGATTCCGAAGGCGGTGGCCTGACCATTGGCGGTCGTTACACACGTGGCATCGGTCACACTTGTTGGGATCTTTTCATCGGTGGACGTGCGAGCATTCTGTTGACGGACAACGAGATTCAGATCCCTGGATTGATATCGATCATCGGCGAAGAGAGCACGATGAAGGTCTGGGAAGGGCAGGTCGGCGTTGGACGTACCTTCGATCTTTACAATCGTGCAGATCTCGTCACCGAGGTCAGTTTCGAGGCGCAGAACTGGGACGCAGCTGCGATTGCGGGATTGGTTGGAAACGACATCTCACTGTTCGGACCTACTTTTCGAATCGGCCTAAGCTTCTAGGCGACGACCGCTTGGAAAGCTCCACCCAATGCCTTGGTCAGTGGAAGCGAAAATATCGAGTTTCGCCCCAAATCGCGTGCGCCCGTTCGCGGAGACTCCACCCGTGCATCGTGGGCGAGGGTAAAAACGGGCGGTTGCCCCCCTACACGCGATGCACCCGGCCGTGCGACAATGGGCGTGCCGCGTGAGGAAACTCCCCCTGCCGAATTTGGCAACGCGCGATACGCTGAATTTTCAATCCCCCTTCAACTCAGCTTGTTATGAGTGACACTTTCGATCCCGATACGCCAAATATCGACGCGCCCGCGATTGGTACGCCCACCACCGACCCGGTTCCTGCGGCGTTCGAGGTCAAATTTGCGTCACGGGTCGATCGGCTGCCGCCCTACATGTTTGGGCGAATCAACAATTCGTTGTATCAAAAACGCCGTGCTGGCGACGACGTGATTGACCTGGGGATGGGGAATCCTTCCGATCCACCGGATCCCGTGGTCATTCAAAAGCTCACCGATGCAGCGGCCGATGTCGGCAACCATGGGTACAGCAAATCCAATGGGATCACG
Source organism: Allorhodopirellula heiligendammensis (assembly GCF_007860105.1). Taxonomy (NCBI): domain Bacteria; kingdom Pseudomonadati; phylum Planctomycetota; class Planctomycetia; order Pirellulales; family Pirellulaceae; genus Allorhodopirellula; species Allorhodopirellula heiligendammensis. The sequence goes on along the minus strand of NZ_SJPU01000001.1, from coordinate 1,629,334 downwards.
AATCTGCGCCGTGAGGTGGCCAACAAGTACGACCGGAAGTACGGCGTGCAGCTCGATCCCGAGTCAGAAATCATCTCTTGCTTAGGCAGCAAGGAGGGTTTCTCGCATATGTGCTTGGCTCTGATGGGGCCTGGCGACACCGCGATCATTCCATCGCCGTATTTTCCCGTCCACATGTATGGCGTGATATTGGCATCGGGTAATGTCGTGGCCCTCGATGTTGCTGACCCAGATAAATTCCTCAGCAATGTGGCTTACACTTGCGAAAACCTGACGCCACGGCCCAAGGTGCTGATTGTCAACTACCCGCACAATCCATCTTCGGCGGTAGTGGAGCCAGACTTCTTTATCGAAGTCGTTCGGCTGGCCAAAAAGTACGGCTTGCTGGTGATTCATGATTTCGCTTATGCGGACGTTGCCTTTGACGGCTATACACCACCGAGTTTCTTGGCGGCTCCTGGTGCAAAGGAAGTCGGCGTGGAATTCACGACCATGAGCAAGGGATACAACATGGCGGGGTGGCGGGTCGGATTCTGCGCCGGTAACTCGGAGATGGTGCGCGGACTCGGCACGATCAAGGGTTATTACGACTATGGCATGTTTCAAGCAATTCAAATCGCCGCCATCGTGGCGCTTCGGGATACGGAACCGAATGTGCTACAGCAATCGGAAATCTACCAAGGCCGTCGTGACGTCTTGGTCAGTGGTCTGCGGCGATTGGGTTGGAATGTTCAGTCGCCCAAAGCGGGCATGTTCGTGTGGGCCCAAGTTCCCGAACCCTGGCGCAGCTCGATGAGCACGATGGATTTTGCGATGAAACTGCTCGAAGAAGGCAATGTCGCCGTCAGCCCCGGCAGTGGTTTCGGCGCCGCCGGGGAAGGCTACCTGCGGATGTCGCTGGTCGAAAACGAACATCGTTTGCGGCAAGCCGTCCGTCAGATTGGCAAATGTTTAGCCACGCCTAGGACGAAGCCAGAAACGGTTGGTACTTAATCAGCCACAGGCAACACGCAGATTTCGCGTTCGTAGGAACGCGACGACTCCAACACTGAGGAAACATCATGCGATTGGGATTAGCGCTGCGAGCGTTCTGGAAAGCACTCTTTGACCGCGCTGCAGCGGAACGCGTAGCGATTGCGCTGGACGCGCCTATCGATTCTCGCATCGAGCAGAAAACATCCTCACCCCAACGTGAGCCGTCTCCCACAGCGGCTCCGCAGCCCCCAGCGGCGCCTGCTCAAAACCCAGCGATCACGCTGCTGGCAACACTACAGCGGGATGCGAGGCTGATTGATCTGATTTATGAGAATCTCGATCAGTATCAGGATGCCCAAGTGGGAGCGGCGGCACGTCCGTGTCTGAAACAGTGCCGTCAATCACTCGATCGCATTCTGAAGATCGAAAAGCTCGTTCCTGCGAACGAGAGCGAATCCGTCGAGGTCCCCCCCAACGCCTCGGTCGCCCGTTTCCGCTGGATCGGTGAGTCGTCAGCGAGTGCAGCGGCCACGGCGAAACTCGTCCACCCCGGCTGGCAGGCCGCCGCGATTCAACTTCCTCAATGGAGTGGCCAAGCTGCAGACGCGGAAATCATTGCTCCCGCCCAAGTGAGCGCTTCGTAGCAGGCAATGTGGATGTCGCGCCTGTCGCAGGACCGGACGATGGTCACGTCGGCATGCTCGGCTCCTTGGTGCCCGATGGCGTCGGGGATTGCGCGCAGAATTTTCGCCTCAGCAGGCTCTGGAGTGAGTAGGCTTGCTATTCTGGCGCCTTTCTCGCCCGTTTTCTCTCGTGCATTCCCGCCACGCTTGGCGTTTTCATGGAATACCTGCTGTTCATTCTGTTCGTATGGGCATTCATCACTGCCTTGGGCCACGCTTCCTGGCTAATTATCGCTACCGTTGGCAGGTTCCTTGTCGGTGGCGGAAATCCAGCTCAGAACACTCACCAGGCTCATCACGCGGCGATTGTGAGTATGCCGCCAAGTGAAGGACGAGATCCAGACAAGCCGCTCAGCCCCGTCGAGGATATCGCGGCGTTCGAACGAATGATCGACGCACTCAGTGCCACCGGAACGATCACAGCTGAGGCGGGCCATGACCTGAAGGATCACGCCCGCAAGTTTGCTGGCGTCGCGGCGTCCCCCCAGCCAACTCAGGCGGCGAGGCCAGTCCCAGTTGAAAACGCCGAACTCGATGTCGACTGCAAACCGAGCGAACTTGACGAGCCGGTCGCCTTGGAGGAACCGCCGGCTCAGGAGCTGCCTGATGAGATCCAATCCACGCCTGCTCTGTCCTCGCGATCGCCACCTCGGCCACCGGCAACTCCTCAGCGAGCGTTTTCAGAAATCATTGCGTCATTTCTTGCCGACCACAATATTCGCTGGGGTGAGTTGATCGCTGGGCTGTTGATCGTGGTGTGCTCAATTGGTTTGGTGGTCAGCCTGTGGAACACGCTGACGGCAACACACCGCGTCGTCCCCTCGCTGATTTTCATGTCCGGTGATGCGGCGATCTTTGCGGCCGGCCTGTACACGATGCGACGATGGAGATTGCGGCACACTTCACGAGCGGTGCTCATCATTGCCACGTTGCTAGTGCCACTCTGTGTGTTGGCGGGTCTTGCTGCAGCAGGGGCGACTGTGGATTCGGTATCACTATTCTCGCCATCGACCATGGCGGCAATCATCATTGGTACGCTCGGTTGTGGTTGGTTGCTCTGGCAGGCGTCACTCGCGCTGGTCGGCCGGGGCAGTGCGGTGCCATTGACGGCGAGCGTTGTTGCGCCGACGTTGTGTCTGCCGCTCTTACCAACGGCAGCGAGGCTGCTCGAAACGAATGCCGGGAGTTTTCTATTCCTGCCTGCGACGGCCTCCGCAATTGCGCTGTTGACGCCAGCTCGACGTCATTTCCAAATCCAATCGGGCCGTGCGGCGATATTGAAAGTCGGACATCGCTTCTGGAAGAACCACTGGCTGCGCCTCGGCATTGCCGCGTCCACGTTCGCGAGTGTTGTGGTGTACGCGGCATTCTTGTATCGGGCCGATGGGCGTGTGGCTTGGATTCAAATCGCGATCGCCACCACTCCGTTCTGGATCGCCGTCATGGCAGTCCACGCAGGATATTTGAAACGAATTTGGAAGCAAAAGAGGTGGGCGACGCCCCGCTTCATCAGCACAGTACTCGTCGTGATGGCAATCAGTTGCATCCTGGCAATCTTGCCCGCGTCGATTGAGCGAGTGTCATGGTTGTGGATGCACGCAACAGCGGTATCGGTCTCAACGGTACTGGCGGCCTGGGTGTTACAGGGCAGGTTCAAACTACTCGCCGCAGGGGTACCGCTGGGAATCGCCGCCACGCTGTCTTCACCTTACTGGCTGGGCGGCGCAGACTGGAGCGACCTGCCGGTCTGGCGAACGCTGCTCGGCGGCGAACCATTGATGGTGGCGATCGCGATGACGATCCTGAGTGGCGCGGTGTCGGCGATACGATTGCTGCAAACGCGTCACCCGGGCGGTCCCGATGCCGCGCAGAAAATTCATTCCACCGACCTCGTGCTCGCGTTTTGGGCGACGATCGCGAGCGGGCAAGCGATTTCATTGAGCGTCGCACCACCGGATTGGCTAGGAATGCTGCCCATCGCCGGATTGGCTGTGATTCTGGCGACTCTGATGGTGATCGCAGCGGTCCTGTCGATGCGTGTTTCTCAACTTGCGTGGGTCTCAGCAGTTACTGGGGTGAGTTTTTGGATCACCTGCTTGAGCCTGGTTCGCTGGAATGACCAGGGGTTCACGATCGCTTACCACTCCATCGCGCCGGCAATGTTAGGGATGAGCATTTCGATGCTGGCACTGGCTGCCGCGTGCAAAGTGATTTGGGCAGTGCGCAGGCCCGCGAGCTGGACAGCGGCGAGCGATTCCATTTCGCGGCTTGCAAAAGTATCCGCTGTGGCGGCATGCGGGGTCGTGGGAACGCTCGCCGCCACATCGGCAGTGGCTATTCAGGTGGAATGGATGGTTGCGCCGTCGTGGAGAACGTCGACGTGGTTGATCGCGGCAGCGACTGCGGTACTCGCCGCCACTGCGATCTTTGTCGGTCATCGTCGGTATCTGCAGCTTGCCATGGTCGGCTCTGTTGCGGCCGCCTTCTGTGGCCTGACCAGCTACCAGGGTGTCGAACTTTGGCAGCAGTCGTCTTGGAATCGTGCGAATGCACTATGGAGCTTGGCAGGAGTTTTCCTTGTCGTAGGAACAGGCTGGTTCGCTGTCCGCGACGCAGTGAATTGGAAATGGTCGGAAGCCTCGGCAATCTTCGCGACGCGGCTGCGGATGCCGGATGGTTGGCTATTGCTCGCGTCGATTGGTCTGCTGATTGTTGCGATTGGTTGGCAATACCTAGCTGTGTTGTGCGGTCCACTGGGATCACCGCTGAATCATTGGTTTGATTTGAACCCGGGATCAGTAACGGCTGCTGTGCTGCGTTTTGCTCTGATCGCAGGCGCAGCGTGCAGTATGTGGCTGTGGATAATACGTGAACCCCGGAGCATGGGGACTCGTATTGATGAGGCAGATCTCCCTACGATCGATCTGTCCGAGCCCGGAACAACCAACGACGCTTCCACAGGCATTATACCCGCAACACCGACCGCTTGGCTGTCGCGCGTTCTGGGAGTGCTGGGAGCATTCGGTGGCTTGTTCGTGGCAATCCTAATCTCGTGCCGGCTGACAGATTTTCCGTCTCTCCGCTTGATTGGCACCACCACGCTGGCGTCCGGTGGCATCTGGGTGTCTTGGTTGGTAGCGAGCTGCGCCGGTCAGCTTGGAAAAAACACGGCAGAGAGACTACGGTTGGATCGCACAGCGGGCATTTCCGCCATCGCAGCGATCGTCATAGCAGGCTCACTGGTCTTGCTCTGGTCGAACTGGTGGTTGCCCATCATCGTTGGATTTACACCCGACCGGTGGAGCACCTTGGCCATTGCCGGTTGGTGGTTGGCGGCATCCGTCGGGATGCTGTTCGGTCGTCCGACAACAACGGCAGCAGATGACGTGAGAAGCATGCTGTCGGCAACGTTGCTGCCGATGGCAGTCGGCATCAGCATCCCCGCCATCTTCCAAACGTTTCCGGTAGTGTGGTGGCAGGCATCCGTGCTCGGTAGTGTCGTTTGGATGATGCTGGCATGGGTGCAGTGCAAATGGCAGCCCGTCGACGACAGCGAGGGTAGGGCAGGGCAGACAGAAAAGGGCGTGGCGCTGTCTCGGGTTTGGATCGCTGGGGTTGGTTTGGTGTCAGCAGCGGTAACGCTGTGGGCGGTCCTCCGCCTGCAACTTTCGCCTGGGACGGTTGCTTGGAGCCTGCCACTCGGTGCGATCACGTCGTTACTAGCCTTGGCCGTCTGCTGCTGGGGTCGCTGGTCTTCAATCACTTCGATCGATGGGAATGGTTCGAAGGTCCGGAGCATGCTACCGTTCCTACCGGTGGTAATGAGTGGTCACATCGCCACGCTGGCTGAGACGATGGGGTGGGTGGCTGCCTCCGATACCGATTTGATCGTCATGACCTGCGTTTTGATCGGTTGCGTCGGATCGGCAATCCTGGTGTGGTGGAAATCGCCCCCACTACATGCCTGGCATGTTACCGTGCAGACGCTCGTGCTCGCCGGGTTTGTGTTCAACGAGTGGTGGTTAGCGGGACTATTGATCCGTCCTGCAAGCGGCGGGTCGGTGTGGATGGCGTTGGCGGGCTTGGCGACAGGCGCAGTGGCGTTGATGCGGTTTGTTCGGCCACGTGAGACGGATGCTCGCGCTCCAAAATCCACCCCGCTCGATGCAGTGCCGCGTCTACTGGGTTGGTTCATCGCCATCGCGGGTGGCTGGATGATACTGATTCATCCCGAGCTATCTCGCGCAAGTGGCCTGACATCGGTAACACTGTGGATGGCATGGATAGGCGGCTGTGTCATGCTCTGGCGCAGCGATCGGTTGACTGCCCGCGGCGACCGTCGGGCGTCGCGGCCCGACATCGGTGTCTCGTCGCTGCTGATACCCATGTTAGCATTCAGTCTATTTGAACTCGCCAACTCGGACGGCTTATCTTCGGTGCATCGCCTCCATGCGACCGCGGTCAGTCTGGCTCAATTCGCGATCGTCGTGATCGTGGGTCTATCAGCGTGGCTACGCCCGCATGTGGTTCCGCGGCGGCCGGTATCAATGTGGACGATTTCGATGTACCTGCTGGTGGGTGGGACAGCAGTGGCTGCGATGGGTGTAGCGTTGATGTTTGACAGCGCGTGGCAGACGTGTGTGACCATCGCCATGATGGCGGCCAGCGTTTCCACGACGGTTCTCGTCGGTGGATTGCCGTGGGCGGAGCGACAGCGGGCAAGGCTTGCGGAAGGCGTTCACCGCCAGGACGTTGCGAACGCCGCCGTCGATCGACTGAGCATCTCCATCGAACGGGCGATCACGGGACTGGTATGCATCGGCAGTATGGTTGCCATCGGATTCTTTGCGGGGAGTGACGATGTGAACGTGGTACGGGCCAGCGTGCTGGCCGTTGGCGTGCTGGCGTGGTCACTGTTTCAATTGTCCGAGCAGACCACACCGCCGGGCGCTGCATCTGCGGAGCGTCGCCGTTGGCTGTGTCTGGTGACGGGACTCTGGACGATCGCCCTGATCGCAGTGCTGGGCCAACCGCACGCCAGCCAAGAGTTGCTGACCGCAACGATGCGTTTGTTGATTGCGGGTGTGTTAACAATCGGGGTACTGACGTTAGCTGTTCCGCGTTTGCTCCGCGGCCCCTTCCTCGATCGTTGGCAACTTGCGTTCCGGCGCGGTAGCCGCCTCACCGCCTGGGTGACAGCGGTGGCGTTGTTGAGCATGTTGGCAATGGAAATGATCCTCCGGGAAGGCGGTGTGGGTGTCCCAGGACTGGGCAAGCCCCTGGTGGTGTTGGTGGCGACTTTGCTAGGAGTGTTGGCGTTGATGGTGGGGGCCATCGCAATTCTCAGTGGCCCTGGATTCACCACGGCGTCAGCGGAATGCAGCGGGCGTGCCAACTGGCTGCAGATGGATGACTCTCACCGCCGAAGACTCCTGTATGCCGCGCAGGGAATTGCGGCTTTAGCGTGGTTGCATGTCTTCCTCTGCCGCACGGGGATCGCCTTCTTAGGCCTGCGTCAGGTGTGGCCCTATCTTGTCATGGGATTGGCGTTCGCGAGTGTGGGTTTGACCCAGTGGGCAGTACGCCGTGACGATCGCGTGCTGGCCGATGCGATGCGTAAAAACGCAATGTTCCTACCCTTGATACCGGTGATTGGGTTCTGGTTAAGCGGAGCCTATGCAACGATGTTTGAGTCGCAATCATGGTCGTGGACCTTCTACCGTGGCACGGCATCGTATCAAGGTCTGCTGCTTGTGGGGGCGATTTACTACGGTGTGCTAGCGGTGATGTGGAAGCGTGGATTTCCGCGAATCGCCACCGTTGTCTTAGCTAACGCCGCGCTGTGGGTGATGTTGACACAGACGCCTGGCTGGGATTTCTTAGCTCATCCCCAAGCGTGGTTGATCCCCCCAGCGGTCTGCGTACTGGCGGTTGCCCACTGGCAGCGTGACCAACTCGACCGTACCTTGGGATCGGCAATCCGGTACGGTGCAACACTGGTGATCTACATCAGCAGCACCGCTGACATGTTGATGAGCGAGATCGGTAGCTCACTGTGGGGCCCAGTAATCCTGATCCTGTTATCGCTCGCTGGCATGCTGATCGGGGTGGCTTTCCAAATCAAACCGTTTCTTTACTTGGGAACGATCTTCATCTTCATGGGCGTGACCAGCATGGTATGGCACGCCGGTCAAGCTTTCGATGCCGTCTGGCCATGGTGGGTATTTGGCATCACAACCGGATTAATCCTATTGTCGGTGCTCGCAGGCATCGAGAAACACCGTGACAAGCTCCAACGTTGGTCCGACGAATTAGCGAAGTGGGAGAACTAAGAAACCACTTCGTCGTCCTCTTTGGAATCACGTTTGAGTTCCATCACCCGCTGATTATACGCTGCGATGGTTTCGCGGCGACGAAGCATCCCCATCAGCACGCCGGGTTGCTCGGGATCGAGCACCGGTAGCTCGTCGAGGTCGTGCGAGGTGAACCGGAGCAGGGCGGTGTTGAGATCATCATCGGGTGCGACCGACAGGAATTTGTCAATCATGATATCTCGCGCGACGGCGAGCTTCCAAAGACTTTCATCGTAGAGGTACCCACGCACATCATCGTCGCAAAAAATACCGACCATCTTGTCATCACTATTAACAACCGGGAAATAATTTTGGCTGCTGTACGCCAGATGATGGACAATGTCTTCGACGGTCATGCCTTCAGGAATCCTGGTGACTTTGCGATCGGGGTTAAATATGTCTTTGACCTGCAAACCCTCTAAGACGTCGATGATAAAGTCCCCACGGTGAGCCATGGAGTCCATTCGCGTAGGAACTTGTTTCTGATACAGCCGAAAGCGATGGCTCATCACGAAGGTCGATGTGGTCACGAGCATGGTTGGCACCAGCAACCCAAAGTCACCGGTCAGAGCGCGGACCATGATGATCGTTGAAATCGGCGCCCGGGCGATGCCGGAGAAGAAACCAGCCATGCCGACGACCGCGAACGTTTCCGGTTCCGACACGAGATTTGGAAAAAACTGTTGCATGGTCAAGCCAACCGCTGCGCCGGTACAACCGCCAATGACCATGGAAGGCCCGAATACCCCGGCCGAACCGCCCGATCCGATCGTCAGCGACGTCGTCACAATTTTCATGAGCGCGACGACAATCAACAACGGAATTCCAAGACTCCCCGCTGCGGTCAGGGCAATCTGCAAGGTGCCGTAACCGGTGCCCAACACGCCCAAAATAGCTGGCTGGTCCAAGAAAATTTGCAGCAACGCGATGCCAATCAAACCGGCAATCGCCGCACCAATGGCAGGGCGAACGTGAGGAATGACCGGAAGTTGATGAAACAGTTTCTGCGTGCCGTAGAAAGTCCTCACGTAGAGGGCACCGACGATTACGAGCACCACCGCCAAGACGAGGTAGGCGAGTAGTTCCAGGGGCGAGACAAACTTGTGTTGCAGCTCGGCACCAAAGATCGGCACAAAACGTACGTCTGCAGGAAGCGATTGAACGTAAACGCTGTAAGCAATAATCGATGCAGCCGCCGCTGGGACGATGACATCGGCTTCCAAATCAGCATCGCTGTAGAGGATCTCGCCTGCAAACACAGCACCTGCCAAAGGGGCCCGAAAGATCGCGCCGATTCCTGCGCCCATCCCAGCGGCCAGCATAATCCGCCGCTCGCGACCGGAGAGTTTCAGCTTCGTGCCAAGCCACGCCCCGAATCCCGAACCGATCTGAGCAATGGGCCCTTCACGACCGCCCGACCCGCCGGTTCCCAGTGTGATCGCCGAGGCGATCGTCTTGACAATCGGGACGATCGCCCGGACACGTCCACCCTTATTATGAAACGCGTCAATCGCAGCATCCGTACCGTGTCCTTCCGCTTCAGGAGCAAACTTAAACACAATCATCCCGGACACCAGTCCCCCTAGGGTCATGATGGCCACCAGGATCCAAGGCGACAACGACTGCGTCACGTGAGCGTAGCGAGCATGTTCGCCGGCAGCCTCCAGAGGCGTGAACCCAGCAAATTGGGTCAGCGTGTACCGCGTCACGGTCTGGCCGAGGACGTCAAAGACGATCGCACCCAATCCCGCCACAATGCCCACTAGAGACGCCAGCAAGATCCACTTCCCGAGCGAATGGAGTTCATTGTGTTTGAACAGTTGGCGAACGCGGTCCACGGGACGGAATACTCTCTGGAGATGAAATTGTGGGAAATCAGCAACGGGATCGCCAACAGCCTAACAGTATCTCCCTTGCCTGCTATCCGGGGAGCCCCAGTTGCCGTTTCAATTCGAGGGGGATGCCGATATCAATAATCTCAATTCCGCCCGTCCAAGACGCTGCCGTGGCGCGCGTTATCCCCGTTTTGGGAGCTACAAATGTCAGCGTCAAGTCTGCCTGAAAGGTCGGCTCCGCTGGTTCTCCGGTGTCGCCATCGAGACCTGAGGGCAGGTCGATCGCCACTCGCCGCAGTCCAATCTTCTGATTGGCGGCGAGGATCGCTTCAGCAAACGGACTCCGAGGTGCGCCCTGAGACCCCGTTCCGAGCATGCAATCGACGATCATGCCGTCATGCTCGTTGATTCGTGCGGTGATTCCTACAGCATCTGCCTGTTCGATCAACACCCCCTCGGCAGTGGCGTCCTCATGACTGAGTTTGGCGTCTCCCGATAGTTTTGAGATTGGCACCAGCGAAACAACGAATACTGACCGGTTCGCCTCGGCGAGACATTTCGCGATCACGTAGCCATCGCCGCCATTGTTGCCCGCCCCGGCCAAGATCATCGTTGCCGGCGCAGACTCAGGAAGGTCTCGCAGGAGGCGTTCAGCACAGGCCTTGCCTGCGTTTCGCATCAATTCGATTCCAGAAATTCCGAACCGCTCAATCGCCAAGCGGTCGACGTTGCGCGACTGAGCGACCGAGAACGAGGGCCAGTTTCGCTGTTGGGCGTCGGCAAGTGGAATAGACGCAGATAAAGTCATGGCAATGATGTGCGGTCGAGGTCGTAAGATGAGCCCGTCGTCTCGGCTACAACAAATCCGATCTTGGGGAGCGAGGGTCCCAAGCTACTCAGGGCCGAATTCCTTGAGATACTCGTTGAGGCGGAGCTTTTTGCGAGCGCTGTCGCTGGTCATGTAACGCACACTCCCAAATACAGGCCGCTTCGGCCCCCATGCCCGATCCGTCCGGCCGAGCACCCATAGAATACCGCAATACGAGTTCGGGTCGCGACCATCGAGCCCATACTTGTTATTCAGGTGGATCATCACATCGAGCGCTTCCTGCGGCGAGCCTGTCCAATGCAAAATCTTCTTTCCCCACAGCATTCGCATGTAATTGTGCATCAGCCCCGTCCGCACGATCTCAGTCTGAGCAGCATTCCAAAGTGGGTCATGCGTGCGCGCACCTTCGAACTCCTCGAGCGTGTATCGATAGGGTCGCTCGTCACCCGTGTGCTCGCGAAGGGTTTCCCGGGCCCAATTGGGTAGTGATTCCAGGCTGTCGTAGGTCGCCGAATTCATGAAGGACCAATTGAACCCGATTTCACGCCACGTCAGCATCTGATCGAGAAAGCCTTCGGCAGGTGCACTGAGATTCCAAAATCCGTGGTTTTTGCCATTGGGCGGAGACACTTGTTCGGCCGTCCAGCCTTCACGTTCGAACAGTTTCAAAACAATTTCATGAGCGGACATGTGTCCAAAGTGCAGATAAGGGCTCAGGCCGGACGTCGCGTGCTCATCGGGTTGATTGCGATCATCATCGTAGTGCTCAAGTTTCCGATGAAGGAAATCGGTCAGCCGCCGCGTCGCTTCGACGCTGCCACCTGGACAGACGGTCGACGGCCGAACGCGATGATCAATGGGCAGATTCGCGAGGCCATCGCGGTCGAGCAAATCCTTAAAATCAGCGGCAGGCCATCGCTTCAGGATTTTGCGATCAATCAAACTTGAGCGTGGACGGGGCAGGGTAGGGCAGGGCAGGGGATTCGCCGCCGGAGTTCGCTGCAGTTCATCGAGCACATTCTTTTGCATGTAACGGCGATAGCTGTGTGCAACCGTGTAGGTTTTCTCAGCCCGGCGCAGCGGCAGGATGCCATTGCCATCGACGAGCTCTAACCTCGCGGGGATACGAGCTTTCACCGCGGCGATCATCGTCGGCAAAAAGAAACACGGATACTCATCGGTGACCACCGTGCACGCCCGCGCGGCCAACCGATGCAGCAGCGGCGTCCCGTGCCCCGGCTGAGGTTCGACGTAGGGGTAGTAGGACACTCCCAATTCTGCGGCTTGGCACGCGTTGTCTCTCATACCCTCGATCACGAACCGGTGTAACCGATCGCTCGCCCATTGATATCGAATTCGCAGCGGCTCGAAAATCAATAGAGGTCGCTCAAACTCGATTGCCCGCTCAATCGCATAATCGAGTGCAAAGCTGTACCGCAACCGACGCTGGGCGATCATCCAGTACAGGACGTAGTCTCCATCACTGCGCAGCGGATGATCGTTGGCAGAGGTGAGTCGACAGAGCAGATCGGTAGTCATCGAGATGGATAGCTTGATTATCGTCGCTGGTGAAAAGCTCGCAACTTCACCCGCCCGGCGAAGCGGGGAGCGTGAAGTCACTTCACAATCGCCTACAATATCACCGTCCATTCTACACTGTCCAACCTCAGAGACACCTCATGCGCATTGGCGTTCCGACCGAAGTAAAATCCGATGAATACCGTATTGCAATGTTACCCGTCGGTGCCGAGGAGCTAACCGCGAGGGGGCATGAAGTGCTGATCCAGTCCGGTGCCGGGGCGGGATCGGGAATGACCGACGATGAATACCGAGTCGCCGGAGCAACAATTGTCGAGACTGCAGCTGAACTGTTCGCGGCCTCCGACATGATCGTGAAAGTCAAGGAACCGCAACCGTCCGAATATGATCTGATCCGCCCCGAGCAGATTCTCTTTACGTTTTTTCATTTCGCTGCAAGTCGATCTTTGACTGACGCGATGATCGCCTCAGGTGCTTCTTGCTACGCTTATGAAACGCTGCGGGATCGCAAAAATCGTTTGCCGCTACTGACGCCAATGAGCGAGGTGGCGGGACGGATGAGTATTCAGGAGGGGGCCAAATACCTCGAAAAGCCGCAGATGGGACGTGGGATTCTGCTCGGAGGCGTACCTGGCGTTGCCCCTGCCCACATCACGATTCTCGGTGGCGGTGTCGTCGGTGCGAATGCGGCGAGAATCGCAGCAGGCTTTCAAGCCAATGTGTCCATCCTCGATGTGAATCTCGATCGTTTGCGTTATCTCGATGAAATCATGCCGGCCAACGTGAACGTGCTCTTCAGTGATCGCCACACTATTCTGCAAGAGATCCAGCTCGCCGATCTCGTCGTCGGCGCTGTGCTGATTCCGGGAGCGAAAGCCCCCCAACTCGTTCACGCGGCTGATCTGAAGGTCATGAAACCGGGCAGCGTCATCATTGATGTGGCAGTGGATCAAGGTGGATGTATCGAAACGAGCCGCCCTACCACTCATCAACAGCCGACATTTATCATCGATGATGTCGTGCATTACTGCGTTGCCAACATGCCCGGCGCGGTCGGTCGCACGAGCACCTACGCGCTCTGCAACGCAACGCTCCCGTATTTAATACGCCTCGCTGGGCAAGGAAACGTTGCGGAGCCGCAAGACGTTGAGTTGGCCTCGGCGTTGAATATCCATCAGGGCGAGATCGTCAACCAAGCCGTCGCGAGCACATTTGTAAACGCAGGATAGACTGGCGGCAGGCGATGGTCCTGCAGACAATATCGGCTGTACTAACTACCGCTGTGTGGTCCTCTCGAGGGCAGCCCCTCCCGGGTCGACGCTCTTGAGGTTCGACGCCAGCTAATCGATTAGGGCTCAGTACTTCATCGTCGCACCGACGTTGAAACCGGCGAAGAAGATGTCATCGCTAGCCCGCGTACCGTGAGCTCCGATGTTGTCACCCACGATGGTTGGAATTTGATCCGCTGCGGTCGCGACTTTGGTGAGGTACCAGAGCTCACCGCCGCCGTGGACTGAGAACATTTCGCTGATTTGGTACTGCAGACCTCCGCCGAATTCAAACATCGCGGCGAAGCCATCGTGATTGTCTCGGATACCGTAGAGCAGCGTGGCATCCTTCGATACCAGCGCCGTGGATCCCGCGTTGTTGTAATAGAGACCACCTCGACCGCGGAAGTAAGCCGAGGTTGAACGGCAAACCGGGGTGAATATATCTCCACCGATCTGCATTCCGATCAGATCATTGGTGGTTTTCGAATAGATTGCACCACTCTGACCGGCCGTTGGATCTGCGCCGATGAGGTCGTATTGTTCGTCGAGGCGGATATAGCGAACACCGATGAGCAGTTTAGCGATATCCCACGCGAGCGAGGTCCTGCTGGCCTCCACACTCCAGAACTCGGTGCGATAACGCTGAAACAGGGTCGCATCCGGATTCACGGGGTCGCCGTACAGACTAAACACCTCATCGACTTGGAGCCCCGGAACCGGCGGAGCGGCAGGGATGACGGTTCGCTGCGTCAATAGCGTTTGACCTGATCGCCCCACGGCGGTGCGATTGGTGTCAAAGTTCAGAGGTCCGACAAAGCTGGCCTCATAACCGGTGACGCAATCAGGAGCCGTGCCGATCGTGATACGCGGGGCGGCTTCAAAGTTAGGCTCATCGAGCAACATCGCTGGCGAGCGTGAGCGAGTGAAGTTATCGAGACCATCGCGTTGCATGTAAACGGCTTCGACCCGTCCGTAGCAGAATGGATTGCAGGTGGCGCATCCGTCGTTGCAACTATTCTGACGGTGTCCAAAGAACCCGCCGCCATGCAGTCCGCCCCCACCACACGTTGGACTGCCACAGTTGCCTGGACATTGGCTGCCGCTGCAGGAGCCTGCCGCAATTTGGCTGCCGTGAATGAGAGGAAAGTTTTGGTCAAACTCCGAAACAATAATTTCCTCGCCCGAGGTCTCGAACACGCTCGACATTTCAGCGGCGGGTACGACCGCGAATGAGCGGCCCTCATGCTGCATGGTCCGAGGTTGCTGAGCATTCGCGACGCTCCCGCTCAATGACCAAGCGAGCGATGCGATACCCGCCGCCATCCCGAAGCCGGTGCAACGAATCGACTCACCGAGCTGTTTGTGAGCGAGCGGAATGAAGGGAATGTTCATGGTCGAACCTCAAGACATGTTTTGACGGACGATTGACCGCCAACGTGCAAACGATTGGTAGTGTTTTACGGCGACTAGCGGACGACCAATTGGTCATCCACGGGAATTAAGAGCTGGCTGCGGATCAACCGCATGATCGCAGTCGCTTGCTTGCGGTCGCGGCAACTGCCCTGTGCGACCAATTGGTTGTCCGAATTCGCCAACACCACGTGAGCATCGGGATAGCGATCTCGAATCGCTTTCATCATCAGCGCGGTGGCGTCGAGTGATCTCGTTACTTTTTCCGGCATTCGATCTGCCGCTTCAGCAGGCCGCACGTATCCAGCGGGTCTCGCACGTACGGTCGTTGTTGGGTGCATGGTGCTCAACCGATTCACCTGTGCCACGGAGATCGACGGTGGTGCACTTAACGGGACTCGCTGCCGACGTTGCATCCCCGAAACAGGGGCGACGGTTTCACTTGTTTCAGCGGCCACCCACTGGCGATTCGGGATCGGTAGCAGCGGCAAACTCGCGATCGGGTCCGCCTCGGTGGTCGACACATTGGCCGCACCACTGACTACACTCGAACTCGCTTCAACCGCTTCACTCTCCACCTTGATTTCGAGCGACTCCACCAAAATACTCGGCGGCATGCCGCTGCCCGGTGGCGCCGCTACGACAGTTTTCGGTTGCGGAACATCGGCGACTGGCGCCAGTTCATCTGTAGGCTGGGCGGATCTGCCCATGTTCGGATTATCCATCCGTCGGATCGACAGGATGCGTGGATGGTTGGAATGTGTTGCCAAGTTCGAATCGACTTCGGCAAGGTCTCGGCGAACTTCATTGGTCTCGCCAGCACTCTCGTCCTGCCACGTGTTCATGTCATCAGCGATCGGTTCGTGCTGACTCGCGGCAACTTGATCAACGCTCGCAGGCTCGGCAGCCACAACGACAGGCTGATCGAACACACGATTGGTGCCGCCCGTCATCGGATCGAGCTGGATTTTGGACAGGTGATGCTGAGAAACTTTCGTCCTCGAAACAGCGTCAATGGGTCGGTTGATGGGTGTGAAACTGATGGTCGACCCCATCGACTTGAGTCGAATTTCCGAGGCGGGGGCCCGCGAGGTAGTCTGAACGGATTCCTGCGTTTCTTCCGCTACTGCGAATCCACTCACGCCGCCCCACGAACTGATAAAAATCGAGACACCGGCTCCCAGCTTGAGATAGTTCGCACCGAGCAAACGCGTGATTTGCATTCGTCGTGAACACGAGCACCGATGGCGTCGCTGCTCGCTGCGTTTGTCACTATCCATTACGGAATCCTTCCACACATGGCCAATGGGTCCATGTACCCCCCCGGCACATTTTCCGCGCCGACTTGCCTCGTTTTTACTTTGGCAATGTCAGACAATCTCAGTATCGTCGACCGAACTCTCTGACGTTAGGGATTCTTCCTGATACTATGATGATTCGGCCTGAAAGGGCTTTCGCAACAATGCGATTCTTAAGGACGATGTTGCTGCCGGACTGATTCGAACGCGACCACGGCCGCCGAGACAGAAATATTGAGACTATCGATGCGGCCGGCCATCGGCAGATGAATACCGCCAATCGTCCGCCGAGTAGCTTCACCGCTCTCGGCAACTTCACCGCACTCGGCAGCTTCACCGCTCTCGGCAGCTTCACCGCTCTCGGCAGCTTCTGGCTTATTCGCAGCATTCGGCGCGGGCCATGACTGCCACCGGTCTCCCAATCCGTTCGCTTCGCTGCCCAGCACGACGGCGATTCGGCCATGTCGCCCCGTCGGCCGTAGACCCACGTCGTAGATCGACCGAGAACCCTCCACCCGCATCGCGAACACGTCATCTGCCTGCCGCGAGAGAAACTCAGCAATCTCAGCTTGGCTGCCAGCGGCCGAGGGCACGGTAAATACCGCCCCGAGTGAACCTCGAATCGCGTTGGAATTGAATCGGTCGCTCGGGCAATCGCTCAGCAACACCGCGGCGGCGCCGGTGGCATCAGCGGTGCGAAATACGGCCCCCACATTACCTGGTTTCTCCACACCGTCTAGCACCAAGATCAGTCCAGAACCGAGCTCCGGCAAATCAGCGAGGCGATCGCTCGGTGCGTCGAATTCCGCCACGCAGCGATCTGCAGCGGCGCCGTAACAAACCTTCGCAAATAACTCGCCGACGACACCTCGGTACACGCCCGCCTCGATCGCACGGTTCCGCACGAACAGCCAGTCCGGTCCGTCCGCCACCGCTTCGCCAGCGGCGTCGACTTGTTCATAGAACCCGCGCAGCACCAGGCCCGCTTCCATCGCCCGCCGAGTTTCTCTCGCTCCATCGACCAAGATCGCTCCGGAGGCACGGCGGCGGCGGTTATTACGCAACCCCACCAGACGGCGAATGGTGGCGTTTTGGTTACTGCGGAGAATTTCCAAAGGGGGCTTCCTTTCTGACAACGCAATGGGCTGATTGAGTTCGGTTTGTTATTCTAAACGGGGATGATCAGGCCGTTGGGTATAACGCGATTAGCCGATGGGTGTTAGCCCCGGTTTTCAGTGTAAAACGCGCTGCGTTTGGGTAACCGAGGCGATCGCCCACGGGCTCGTCCTCCAAACGGTATCCTGCGTTCCGCAGACTGGCTGTCCATCACCACCATCCCCCTTCCGCACCCGCCTGAGCGAAATCAATCCTGTTATGTCGGAGGTCACCTGCCGCCCGGTCGAGAACCGTCGCGATCAAAAAGCGTTTCTCGAACTCGAACGACGCTTGTATCGCGACGATCCCAATTGGGTACCCCCGCTATGGGGCGAGCGAAAGAAACTCGTCGGCTTCAAACACCACCCCTTCTGGCTCGATGCCGAAGGTCAGACGTTTTTGGTCCGGCGTGGCGACAAAGTGGTCGGTCGCGTGCTGGCATGCGTCAATCATGCCCACAACCGCGCCCACAAAGATCGGGTCGGGTTCTTCGGATTCTTCGAGTGCGAGAACGATCCCGATGCCGCCATCGTGTTGCTTGATACGGCCTGCGATTGGCTGAGGGAGCGTGACATGACAATCGCCCGGGGGCCCATTCATCCCAGCCTGAACTATGAAGTCGGATTGCTCGTCGATGGATTTGACACCCCACCCACATTCCTGATTACGTACAACCATCCCTATTACGAATCGCTCATCCACGCTGCCGGTTTTGTGAAGGAGCAAGATGTTTTCAGCTATGAAGCGAGCATCGACATCCTCAACCATCTCGATCCCAAGTTGATGTTCATCATCGAAGAGGCACAGAAACGATTCAAGACATCGACCCGACCGATCCGCAGCTCTCATTTCGATGAAGACGTTCGGATCTTCCTGGAGATCTACAATCAATCGCTCAAACAAACCTGGGGATATGTGCCCATGAGCGAAGCCGAAATCGTCGAACAAAGCAACGGATTGAAACAATTGCTGGTCCCCCAACTGACCAGCATTGCGGAGATCGATGGCAAACCCGTTGGTGCCGGTTTCGGTCTGCTTGACTACAACCCCATCATCCGACGGATCGGTGGCAAGCTGCTCCCGTTCGGTTGGCTGCACTTACTCATGGGTCGCAAAAAACTCACGCGACTGCGGATGGTCAGTGCGAACGTATTGCCGGAATATCAGAAATGGGGGCTCGGTCTGGTCACGCTCTATCCCATCGTGCCCGCTGCCGTTGATTTTGGCATCCAAGTGGGCGAGTTCTCGTGGGTACTTGAGAGCAATCAACTCTCCCGCGGTACCATCCAACGCGGTGGAGCCAAGGCGACCAAAACACATCGCATCTACGACCGTCCGTTAACCTCCGGTGCTTCCAATGGCTCCTCCGCTGACGAGGCTCTATCGAGTACCGGCCAAGGCTCCACTTCATGAACTCACCGCCGGATCCCTCATCGAATCCGCCGCCAGATGCCCCGGATCTCGATGTCGATGCGATTCTCGGTCCCGGCGGCAGTATCAGTCGCCGACTGAGCAACTATGAACCCCGTCAGCAACAACTCGACATGGCTCGCGAGGTCGCTGCTGCGATCGCCGCAAAAGAACATTTGGTTGTCGAAGCAGGTACCGGGACGGGCAAGAGTTTCGCCTATCTCGTCCCCGCCATCCTGCACGCGACCGCCAACCAAAGCGAGATCGCGAATCCAGCAGATACGAAACGCCCTGACGGCAAGTCACAAGCCGCCGGCGATAAACTGGATGACGAACTGGACGATCGAATCGATCCCGACCGAGCCAAACATCCTCCCGGTGACAAGCCCCCTGCTGAGCAACCAAAACGCCGCCGCGTCCTCATCTCCACGCACACGATCAGCCTGCAAGAACAACTCGTCGGGAAAGATGTGCCGCTGCTGGCCAGCGTGATTCCACGTGAATTTTCCGCTGTCCTCGTCAAGGGACGTGGCAACTACCTGTCGCTGCGACGCATGCAACGCGCCGTTGCTAAATCGACATCGTTGATGGCCAATGACTTTCAGATGCAGCAACTCCGCAGCGTCCAATCCTGGTCCAAGACAACGGGTGACGGATCGCTTGCCACGCTGCCGGTCAAACCCGATGGTGCCGTTTGGGACGAAGTCCGCAGCGACACAGGTAATTGCCTCCGCAGCAAATGCCCCGAATTCAAGAACTGTTTCTATTTTCGCGCCCGCCGGCGAGCCCAGAACGCGCAAGTCATGATCGTCAACCACGCCATGCTGTTCACGGACATGGCGATGCGGCGGCAAGGGTTCTCACTGCTACCGGACTACGACGTCGTCGTGCTCGACGAGTGTCATACCATCGAAGCGGTGGCAGGGGACCATCTCGGTATCCGCTTAACCAGCGGCCAATTCGACTATCTATTCGACCGCCTCTACAACGATCGCCAACAAAAAGGTCTGCTCGTCGCGCACGATCTACAAGGTCTGCAATCGGAAGTCGAACGGTGCCGATACGCTGCCAGCAATCTGTTTGCTGACGTGCTGGATTGGTTCGATCAAACCAAATCGCGCAACGGCCGTGTTCATCATGCTGACATCGTCGCCAATCCACTGAGCGACCCGATGGAGATGCTCGCTCGCAAACTCCGGGCTCATGCTGACGCCCAGCAGAATGATTCTGATCGTCAGGATTTTCAGTCTGCACACGACCGCTTGCTCGCGCTGGCGGGTGGGCTGCGCGATTGGCTGGCCCAAAAGAGTGAACATGAGTGCGTTTATTGGGTCGAAAAGACTGGCAACCGCCGCGGTATGGACCGCGTGTCCCTGTCCGCCTCACCCGTCGACATTGGTGAAACGCTCCGCACGGAGCTATTTCAAAACGAAGACATTGACTCGGTCATCATGACCAGCGCGACGCTGGCCAGCGGCGACGAAGCGCGGTTCTCCTTCTTTCGCAGTCGAGTTGGCTTGACCGGAGGCCGAAACCTGCAAGTCGGCAGCCCGTTCGACTACCAAAAACAAGCCAAGCTGGTGATCGTCAATGGACTCCCTGACCCGTCGTCGCAACGTGAAGAATTCGAACGATCGATCCCGCAACAGATCAAACGGTTTGCCGGATATTGCGACGGCCACACCTTTGTGCTCTTCACCAGCTACGCGCTCCTCCGACGATGCGCCGAAGCAATCACGCCGTGGTTAATCGAACATGACCTGCAGTTGTACTCACAAGCTGGTGAGCAGAATCGGACCCAACTGCTCGACGCCTTTCGCGAAAATCCGCGTGGCGTGCTACTTGGCACGGATAGTTTTTGGCAGGGAGTCGATGTCCCTGGAGACGCGTTAACCAACGTGATCATTACCAAACTGCCTTTTTCGGTACCCGATCACCCACTGCTCGAAGCCCGTTTGGAGGCGATCAAAGCATCGGGCGGCAACCCGTTTTCAGACTATCAATTGCCCGAGGCTGTAATCAAGTTCCGGCAAGGATTCGGACGTCTAATCCGCACTCGCACCGACGAAGGCATGGTCGTCGTTCTCGACGGACGGATCAAAACCAAACCCTACGGCCGCCGCTTCTTAAGTTCCCTCCCTGAGATGAAAATCCTCAACGTCCAACCGACCAAGAAACGCTGAGGACCTCTGAAACTCCTGTCGGTTCGACGGAAATGCTCAGCTGAATGTCGCTTGGCCCAGTCGGATTCCTGCCAAGGGCGAATCATTTCCAAAATTTCATGGCCAAGATACCGATTCGCAGCCTTCGGCGCCGTCCAAGCCGTCGAGCCGAACGCCTCGCGGCGATAACGCGAATTACCGGCAGACTCGCCGACTCACCAGTGATCCGATAGGATGCCTGTTCGCGTTCAGACACGCTGCGTCTTAGGGAGATGAGTATTGATGGAAACCCGTTTACTGGACTACTTGCAACGAATCCTCAACGCCAAAGTCTATGACGTGGCGGTGGAATCGCCGCTGGACCTCGCCAATCGGCTATCAGCCCGCTTGAACAATCAGATTTGGCTCAAGCGAGAAGACACTCAACCCGTCCATAGCTTCAAGCTGCGGGGAGCCTACAACAAGATGGTTCATCTGTCGGCTGACCAACTTGCTCGTGGCGTGATCTGTGCCTCGGCAGGAAACCATGCCCAAGGCGTCGCCTTGAGCGCGCGGCAGCTGGGTTGCCGGGCTGTCGTCGTGATGCCCGTTACCACTCCCTCGCTTAAAGCAGACGCGGTTGCGGCACTGGGCGGCGAAGTCATCTTGCATGGTGACAGCTACTCCGATGCCTATGCCCACGCGATGGAATTAATGCAGGAGCATCAATATGTGTTCGTTCATCCCTTTGACGATCCCGATGTGATCGCGGGGCAGGGCACGATCGGAATGGAAATCTTGCGTCAACACCAGCGTCCACTTCACGCGGTGTTCGTAGCGATCGGTGGGGGCGGTCTCATTTCGGGTGTCGCCGCCTACATCAAAGCCGTTCGGCCGGAGATCAAGGTGATCGGTGTGCAGATGTCCGATTCCAATGCCATGATTCAATCGATTCAAGCGGGACGCCCCGTGCCGCTGGCCGATGTGGGTTTGTTCTCCGATGGAACGGCAGTGAAGAAAGTGGGCGATGAAACATTCCGGCTGACGCAGGAACTCGTCGATGACTATGTGACCGTCGATACCGATGCAGTATGCGCCGCAATCAAAGACGCTTTTGAAGATACCCGCAGCATTCTCGAACCCGCCGGCGCGATGGGGATTGCGGGGATGAAACAGTACATCGCCCAGCACAACCTGCGCGGCGAGGAACTCGTGGCGATCACCTGCGGCGCGAACATGAATTTCGATCGGCTGCGGTTTGTTGCCGAACAAGCCGAAGCGGGTGAGGGTCGTGAGGCGCTATTTGCCGTCACCATCCCCGAGGCGCGAGGCAGCTTCATGCGGCTGTGCCAAACCATTGGACAGCGAAATGTGACCGAATTCAGCTACCGGCTCTCCGATGAAAAGGAAGCTCACGTGCTGGTGGGACTGACGATTCAAAGCCGAGGCGACGTCCCCCACATCAGCCAGTCTCTATCCGCTGAGGGTTTCGCCACTCTCGACCTCGTCGACGACGATCTCTCGAAGGCGCACCTGCGGTACATGGTCGGAGGACGCAGCCGGCTTGGCGAGAACGAACGACTCTATCGGTTCGAGTTTCCCGAACGGCCCGGCGCTTTGATGCGATTTCTCTCCACCATGCATCCGAACTGGAACATCAGCCTATTCCATTACCGCAACCAGGGCGCCGATTACGGCCGCATTTTGGTTGGGATCCAGGTCCCTGATGAAGAACTGTCCGCGTTCGCGGAGTTCATCGACTCACTGGGTTACCGCTGCACAGACGAGTCGAACAATCCGGTGTATCAACTGTTCCTACGTTGAACGACACGGAACTCATCAAGACGTACGATTTTGCGGCGAACAAACCTAGCACAGCTAAAGATCTGGGCACGCGGTTGATGGAGTGAATCGAGACGCGTAAGCGGCCGGGGTTGGCGACACTGCCCGGTGCCTGGGGGCACTCGGCTCACACCAGTGTCATCAATATGATTTGAGCTAACAGCCCGTTGACAAGTGCAACTAGGAAAACGAACACGCGCGCAACTTCCGCGAACCGCACGACGACTGATTCAGTTATTCCAGCGATAGACAGACAATCGGTCGAGAGATCGCACAATCACAAGATCATCCTGGACGGCGAGATGGGCCCAACTGTTCTCGGCCACCTTTGCTTCATCGATGACGAGGAACTCGGTAGGAGTTCCCTCGATTAATCTCAGCACTCCGTTCTCGGCGAGAGCGAGAATTTGATGGTGGTTGTGAATCATGCTCCAGTACTTGCCGACGGGGCGGCTCGTCCAGTGAATCGTGCCATCGCTGACTGCCAAACATGCGGCACGCTCGTTTTTCAGATGCAGATAGATATCGTCGCCCAAAACGACTGGCGAAGACATGTAACCTTGCGTTTTTTGTCGCCACCTCTCCGTGACAGTCCACCTGCCGCCATCGTGACTGATGTCGAACAGTTGACTCGCACCGCTGTGTGCGGCCGTAAACACAGCATCACCGATGACGAGCGGTGTCAGAATGTTCATGCCGCGAAATGCCTCGATGGGTTGCCTCCAGAGCACTGTGCCATCCTCAGGCGAGACGCCGCAGAGTTCAAATCGGGTTTGCACCAGCAGCTGCGGCACGCCCGCGATCGTCGCCACGACCGGGCTGCTGAACGCCCCCGTGCTCGTCATATCGCTGCCGCCACCAAGCACCTGCCACATGACCTTGCCGGTCGCAAAATCCACTTTGGTCAATCCGCCTCCAAGCTGCACGAACACGGCGTCCTCATAGATCAACGGCGAACAGGCGGCACCGAAGGGTTGCAGCGGGGTTTTGAATTGTTCTGGAAAATCAATTCGCCACACATCATTGCCCGTCCGGGCGTCCATCCGTACCAACACATCTCGCATCCCTAATACAATCAAGGATCCCCGGACGGCAATCGGCGTCGAGCGGATCCAATCTCCGTTAGCAGCGGCAAAAAATGGCACTGACATCGCACCCGGCCACTGGCGAGCCCAGGCGATCTCGCCCGTCGCCAGATCCAATGCGGAAACCCGCTCGATCGACTTGTCGACTGTCTCGGTCGTGAACACGAGTCCGTCCGCCACCACCGCGCCACTGTAGCTGGGAGCGAATTCCTGGTGCCAAACCTCAGTTAGCTTTCCCGCCAGCCGCTGCGGCCAATTCGCAGCGTCGATCAAGCCATCACGATTCGCCCCCCGCCACTGGCTCCAATCTGCCTCGGCACCCAACACGTTCGAAGCGAGCGTAGCCGACATCACGGCGCACCACGCAACAATCACAAGTCGTTGAAACTTCATGGTGGAATTCTCGGCTGGAGGGTTTCGGGAAACGAGAGATTTCAGGAAAGCTGACCTCCGTTTGTAGCCCCGGAATGAGGAATGACGATTGCAGAAGATCGATTTTCTTAAAAAATTCGCGGCCATCACCGGATTCCCCCCGCCTTGCCGATTCACGCGTTGTTCTCAAAATGGCATGGACAATAATGCGTTCCCTCGAGTTTTCAACAAAGGTACTTTTACTTGCGTGCGATCCCAGAGTTGCCTGACCAGACCAACGTGCTGGTGATTTCGTATCTGACGATCCGCCGCGCGATCGGGATCAGCGGACTGGCGTTACCTGTGGTGCTGTTGGTGGGTGGGTGGATCACAGGCATCCCGATCCAGGACAACATGAGCAGCTATTACCACACGGGGATGCGTGACGTGTTTGTCGGCACGTTATGCGCGATCGGTGTCTTCTTGTTCTGCTACCAAGGCTACGGGTGGGCTGAAAACTGGACAGCGAATTTGGGCGGCGTCTCAGCCCTCGGGATCGCCCTCTGCCCGCTGGATTTCAACAGCGATCCACTGCTGCAGAAATCGGTACACGGGTACCTGCACACCTTCAGCGGCGGCGTTTTCTTTTCGACGCTCGCATTCTACTCGCTCTATCACTTTCCCCGCGAGTCGCGTTTGGAAGCTGAACCACACCTGTGGGAGCGTAAGTGGATTTACCGAACCAGCGGTATCGTTATCTTGGTGAGCCTGCTCACGAT
Organism: Allorhodopirellula heiligendammensis; assembly: GCF_007860105.1. Classification (NCBI taxonomy): domain Bacteria; kingdom Pseudomonadati; phylum Planctomycetota; class Planctomycetia; order Pirellulales; family Pirellulaceae; genus Allorhodopirellula; species Allorhodopirellula heiligendammensis. The sequence goes on along the minus strand of NZ_SJPU01000001.1, from coordinate 1,604,378 downwards.
GGGAATCTACTTATTTTTCCTTGATGACGACTGGAAACAATTGCTCACCTCCTATCACTTTCTGTTCTGGATGGAGTGGATTGCGGTCTGGTCATTCGCGGCCGCTTGGCTGGCCCGAGGCCGCGCGATCATTGCAGACATCGCCGTCGATGTACTGGCGTATTCGAGCGAGTTGTTGCTGAAGAAACGCCATGCGGGTAGTCATCCCGGTCTCAAGCAAGACGAAGACTTACAGAAGGGACCGCTGGATGAAACCAACTCAAACCAAAGCTGAGGGTTTATTCAATGCGTTCGAGTAAACCTACTTTAGGCCAGGAACTCTGTATCGCAACATAAACTCCCGCGACGTAGGCTGATGACCGGTGTTTTGTTCCGCAATCTTTTGATTCACTAAAACATACTCGGTACCGATCAGATGGAGAATGTCGAGTTTGACGATTTGAAAGTCACCGCCAGACAAGAGTTCGGCTTCGCTCCCAGTCTCTTTCCTCCATGTAAACCCTCTCCAGGGACCGATGGCAGGCCCTTCCTCGGTGTGCGAACGCCATTCTCCCCGTCCCAACTGAACGCCGGATGCTTCCGCCTCGCTGCTATCGATGTGAACACGTATGGAACTGAGTTGTGCCGACCTGTGTCCGATCGGCTCGAAAGAAAACACGTGATTTGTCTGTTGAATCAAACACTTCCATTTGATGCCGATCGGCTTGATCGTCATCTTCTTCGCCGCAAGCAAATACTCGGCATATTCTTCTTCACTCAATCCAAAATTGGGGTGGTAAGGCAAAGCCTGGCCGGGTTGAGCGACTTTTGCGATGTAGCTTCGTAGCCACTGACGGTCCGTGTCGTGGAGAAACCGATTGGCAAGTTCCGTACCGCGTTCGCTTAACGCAACGTCTAAGAATTCCAATTCTACTTCGCCTTCAGGAAGTAGTTGGGATAGTTCCAGTTTCGCATCGGTGGGATCTTGTGCCGAGACTAAACGATTGGCGGCAAATCCCCATGTTACAAGGCTGCAAAACAGTAGAAAGTGGCATGAAGTCACGCGTCGCATTGTTTTCTTTGTTTGTCGGGTACTCTCGGCTCTGAAATGACGAGTCGCAACAACTTACGTCAGTTCGAAATCGGTGCAATATCCGCTAACTCGGACCGAGTCCAAGTTAACTAAAGCTTCATGAATTAACAACGCGATTGTGCAGCTTGCCGAGCATCACTCCACACCTCCTGATCAACTCTCCGAAGAGCAGGTTCGGGAGTTTCTACTGCTGCAGCGGCAAGAGAAAGCCCTCAACTCACTCCGGCCTGTCTTGGCGGGTATCAAGAAGTTTTATCAACTGACAGTTTGTTCCCGAGCAGATTTTGGCGGTATTGTTTCGTAACAAACTGCGAGATCGTTTCCGTGGCACGGAGTGCTTTGCGATGATCGACACTTCGGTGTGGCAGCGTCGTTGGAGCGTTGACAGTGAAGCGGTGGGCGACGGCAAGGCCGCGATGGCTTATCTAGCTCCCTACGTGATCCGTGGTGCGGTGAGCAATTGGCGAGTGGACTGGTGCGATGATGCCGATTCACTCGATGAGGCGCATTGTCGCTTGCAAGTCAAACGCAGCGGAACGCGTCAGTATCGCCCGATGGCGTTATCGGTGCAGGAGTTCATTCGTCGTTGGTTGCAGCACGTGTTACCGGCCGGTCTGCATCGAGTGCGTCATTACGGCTTCCTGCACTCGTCGTCGCGACGCTCGTTGAAGGAGCTGCGGATCTTGATCGCAGTGTCATTGGGCCAGGTTCACTACTTGGTGTGCCATGAGCAGATCGTGATGCCGGAATCGAACGCGATGCTGTGTCCGGTGTGTGGCGGGCTGGCATCTACACGCTGATTAGGCGGTCATACTCGGTATGATTGCCGATCCAGAACCAGAGCAGGCCGTCGTCGATCTCGACCGCGAGTGCACGGAAATCACGTCCAACACGAGCAGACCGATAGCGTCCAACTTTTTTGAAGTGGAGAGAAGGATGGCTTGGGTTTGCCTTGAGGAGCCCAAAGTTCTTGTCCGCCAAAGTACGGGAGGCGTCAGGAAGCTGTTTGTAGCCATCCCAGAACGATGGAGTCGCGAAGTGGTTCACAGCGACGTTGACTTGCCAGCGGAATGTTCTCGAATCGCCGCATCGGCAAGCGAATCCAGCCGCCCATCGTTTGCGTCGGTCTCAATGCGTTTGTCAAATTGTGCAGCATCGAAATCCAGGAACCACTCACGAAATTTTGCGAGTTCGCTCGGTGCCAACTTAGCGATCGAATTTTCGAGTTCTTGAAGTGACATAGTGCGTTGCCTTTTGAGCGGTGCCGCCCAACGGAGAGTTCTACGTCGCCGTTCACAAACGAAGAGAACGACATTGAACAACGTAGGATTCTACCAACACCATCGCACGTTGCCAAACAGCGAAGACGATCGCGGGCTGGCACCAGAGGGAACGTGACCGAAGCGATTGAACATTGCCAACCGAAAGACTCTCCAACGACGACAGCCGCGACCTTGCGTAAAAACCATGTTCAAGTGAGCCACTTCGCGGCGGAGAGTGCATTGAAAAGAGTTCTTGCGCTGCATCTCGTTTTGTGTAAACTGAGCGGTCCGCGACACCGAGACCTTGCGCGTTGACATACCTGAAGGGCGCGGTTGGTCCACGATGTTGGATTCCAAACGCAGTTGCAGGATCGGGCAATTGAACTCTTGAGTTTGATGGTGCACGCTTAGCCCGATGTCTTCGCCCCCAACAACCAATGAGCGACTCTGTTTTTCGACCCTGTCGACGAACATCCGTTGAAGGTATGCCCCGTCAACCTGTCGGCTGGATGCAGACCCCGTAAAACACGGTGTTTTTGAACGATTACGACGAGGACTTCCGGCAGGGAACAGGACTCAGACGAAAAACACTGGCCGCAGGTCGCATGCTCCGCTGGACCTCAGCGACGCACCTCTCGCCATCACTGCTCCGCCTGCTCTGGGCCACGAAGCAGCTCGCCTTGAACATGGATTTGAGGTCAGGCTCGAAGCGAGCTGACCCCAAATCCTAAATAGTTACACGCCAGCCAGCCCCTGAAGACGGCTCAGCACTGTGGTGTCAGGAGCACCAACTAGACCAACAGTTGGATGGCGAACGAAGCCCGAATGTTCCTTTGCAGCGGCCGCAATCGCCGCTTCGGCATTTGTGCGAGATGATGTGGAATCACCATTCGCATCAGCCAAGAAAGCGAGGATTGTGTGCATACGAAATTCTTCCACAGGGAACGTCGTAGAACGTCCGCCCCAGTCGAGGTAGATATCCACCTCGTGGTAGAGGTCGGATAGACCGCGCGTGACGATTAGCCACGGAAAGTCGAGCCATAGTTGTGAACGAGAGTTTGGGTAAGCCTGTTCTGCGTCGAACGCACGACGGTAGGCCGTGATTGCGTCGTCGATTCGGTCAAGGGCGAGCATGCAATCGGCATACTGGAGATGAGCCTGCGCCAGTTGCGAATCGTGTGGGAATTCGGCGAAGAGTTGGTCGAGCAATTCGACGGCGCAAAATGGCAGGTTGGCAGCGGCAAGATGGTGTGCCTGAATGCGCACGTATTGCGATTTGTTGAAGTCGCCGCGACTGCGCTTAAGTCGAGCCTGAAACTCGGAGCGGTCGGAGTCGCTCCAAGCTGTTCGGCGGTACCAGTCGTCGTTGCTCATTCGGTGCTGGCGACCAACATGTTTATAGGCGACACCCTGTCGCAATAAACGCAAGGTGTCGGAAAGTGGGTTATTTTGGCGGTTTGGGTGGAGGGATGCTTTTTTCTTTCCTTGAGTTTTCGAAGAAGTTGCATGATTTTTTTCTTGATCGGTGAACACAGAGCTTTAGATTCGAAGTTGGTGATTCAGCTTTTGAGCTGGGGGACGGCCTGGCGGATCTAGCTGTTGGGAGACTCGCGGCGGATGGCTGTGTTGAGGGGAGCAATGCCATGGACCCGAATGAATGGTTCAATGAGGCGGCGAAGATCACCTCGCGAAACACTATCTCGGCGGCCTACGACGAGCACCGCTCTCATGTGGGCAAATCTGCCGAAGCCAGACGGCCGGACGAGGATTCTCGAGAGACATCAGGGTTGGTCACAGGGGCTCAGCAGGAACGCATTGAGAAACCGGTTCGGGATCCGATTCACCGCTATCGCGACGCGACTGCGTACCGTGCTGCGATCGGACGCGACGCGCCCCGCGATCAAGTGATCGACACGCGGGATTTTCGCGGTGAGATGGCTGCCATCGATTTGAGAACACAGCGTCCGTCTCAAAGAGAGTTCGTCAGACTGATGTACCGTGAGATGAAGATTCGGAATTTTAAAACGAAGACGATCAAGGCCTATATCGGCGCACTCAAATCGATTCTGCGTTGGTCGGGTCGACTCCCGCACGAAATGGATCGTGAGACCGGAGCGGATTACCGTTTCCCACACAGGCCTGGGGAACGGGTTGCATAGGGCGGCCGCATCGCCCTGTAGTATCTGTCGCCCCGCTGGGGCTTTGGGATTCGTCTCCCGTCCAAATCCACGGGCTCCCGCCCGTGGCTACAACCTTTGACTAATGAAATCGACATCCCTGGCGGTTGCAGAGCAGCCCAAGGGAACGCCAATTCGGGTCGTCATGCCAAGCGAGGGATCGTCTGGTGTCAGCTCTACAATCCGGCGAGTTGTTGCTCAGCGTCGCCGAACCGGTCTAACTTCACGCCCATGCGATCCATGATCGAGAGGTACATGCTGCATAGTTTGCGATCGTCGTCGTCCTTGCCTACATAATCAAGCACGCGGCCGGTTTCGAGTGTTCCTGACAAACCTCCCGTTAACAACACCGGCACCTTGCTCGAGTCATGCGCATTGCCCGACCACATGCTCGAGATGAACAGCAGGCACGAATGATCCAGGACGGTGGAGTCACCCTCGGGCATCGCATCGAGCTTGCTCGCCAGGTACGCGTACTGCGAACAGTAATAACGCGAGATCCGTTCGTACTCATCCGAACGGTCGCTGTGTGACGCCGAGTGGTGCGTACTCTTGACGTCGAGGAAGGGATAGAACAGTCCGGACAGGTCGCGATTGAGCAAGAGTGTCGCCACGCGCGATTTGTCGGTTTGGAAGCCGATCGCGACGAGGTCGCACATCAGCCGCATGTGTTCCCGAATGTCTTCGGGCAACCCGTCATCAGGTCGCTTCATCGCGGCCATGTTCTGACCTCGATCTTGGGCTCGCGAAGCGGCTTTGGCATGGGTAGCGCGCATGGATGCAGCTCGCTTTTCGACTTCGCGGACGCTGCTCATGTATTCGTCGAGCTTGGTGCGATCCGACCGACTGACACGGCGGCTCAGCGACGCGGCGTCTTCCTGCACGCGGTCCAGGATGCTCTCCATTCGCCGGCTACCGTGATTATCAAAAAGCGAATCGAAAGCCAGCGACGGGTAGACTTCCATCGGCACCGGCGACGTCGCGTTCTGCCACGAGATGTGGGAACTGTATGCCATCGAGAAATTGGTTTCGTGATAGCCCGTCACGGGTTGCTCACATCCGAGCACGAGGCTGGGGGCCACCGTCTGATCAGCAAAGTGATTGGCGAGTACCTGGTCCATGCTGATGTCACCACGTAGTTCGGACCCTTTCTTGAGCGAGGCACCGGAGAGAATATTGCCGGTTTGGCCAGGATGGATGCCAACGTCGGTGGCATTTTCATTGAACAAGCCTGTGATGAAATTCATCTTGTGCTTGATCGCTTCCATCGGGGCAAGACTCTTGCCCAACTCCATCTCGGTGCCACTGCCCTTGGCCCACCAATGGTCCTGGTTGATGCCGCAGCCCATGAACAGGGCGGCAAAGCGTTGAGGCGACGAGGTGGGCTCGGAACCCGCGTTCGTCTCGCTGCCCCAAACTGGAATCGATTCCATCCACGGCAACGACATCGCCACCCCAGCACCACGTAGCAGCGTGCGCCGCGAAACAGCCGGGTTCATCGGTTTGGACTGAGAGTTTGCTGACTTCATGGAATTGAAACCGTCTCATCTGGAGAAATGCGGATACGCTTATTCAAAAATGCAGGGCTCGTGACGATCACATCCATCATCGAGCTGAATCGATAATCATTGTCGACGAGTTTTTGTTTCATATCGGCAATGATGGACTCGTCCGATAACTGCAGTGTCCGACCGAGCCCAAACGCCAAGAGTTTACGGCATAGATTGTCGATGAAATCGTCTTCCCGCGAGGTCTGGATGTACGCCAATACGCCCACCAAACCGCTGCCTTCGCTGTCGTCGGGGAACACGGCGGAGTCATCGATCGCTCGCCCACCCAAGTCCACGTCGCGAACTTCGCCGATCGGCCCGTAGCCCTCGAAGACCAATCCCATCGAGTCGATACGGTTGTGACAGCCCGCACAGGCCACGTCCTGTCGATGCCTCGCAAGCGTTTCACGGAGTGTCAGATCGCCAAGTTTCGATTCGTCACTCGGCAGGTCGGGGACGGTTGCGGGGGGTGCGGGCACCTTTTCGCCGAGCATCCGCTTGATCAGCCAATTGCCTCGTTGGACCGGGCTCGTTCGTAAACCTGACGAATTGTGCGTCAGGAACACAGCCATCGGTAACAATCCGCCACGACCGTGCTGCCTCGCTCCGTCCCACCGTATCCACTGTTCGCTCGCATCACTCAAAAGCTCTGGCTCAGCGCCGTAATGCTGGGCTAAAACGGGATTTACGAACGTGTACTCAGCATACAAAAAATCTAACACCGAGCCGTCACGCGCGATGAGATCGCGGCAGAAGCGGATCGGCTCCTCCGCCATCGCGTGTCGCAGTTCGTCGGTAAACACAGGAAACCGCTCGCGGTCCACACCGTTATGCTCGGTAAAACGACGGAAGTCGAGCCAGTTACCGGCAAACTCGGTAACAAAACCATCCACACGATCGTCAGCGAGCAGACGCCGGGTCTGGGCGAGTATCACGTCGGGTTCGTGCAGTCGATCGTTCGCGGCCAGTTCCAGCAGTTCGTCATCGGGCATGCTCGACCAGAAAAAATAACTCAGCCGATTGGCGAGCGAATAATCGCTCAACGGCTGGACTGCGGCTGCCGCCGTGTCTGCTGAAGCCCCTTCCCGCGCCGCATCTCTGGACTCATCAATGCGATAACAGAAATGCGGGGACATCAACACCGCGATCACCCCATCGCGAATGGCATTCTCATGACTGAGCCCCTCATCCTGCCGCATGGAATCGTAGAACGAACGGATCGATGCGACTTCGCCGGCGGACAATGGACGTCGATAGGCGCGTTCGGCGAACTCGATCAACGCATCCACCTGACGAGGCTGCGACTCAATACTGAGCTTCTCGAGATATCGAAACGTCTTGTTCATGTCGTCAAAGTAATATCGGAGGGCAGCGAGAGCCTGGTCGCTCGCGCCCGCCCGCTCGGCCTTGGCGCAATATTCATCCGCCAACCCGGCGACCTTCTCTGCCGATGTGCAGTCTTTATCTTCAGCTCGATAGCGATCAAAGACCCGGTCGCGCATGAACACCGAGTCCGTCCGGTCGAACCAAATAAACCCAGCGTACTGACGCATCGGTGCGGACGCCACAAAGTCCAATTCCAACCACAGTCGGTCGAGTTCGGCTCGATCCTCGTCATCAAGCATCAAGTCGCCGAGGGGCGCGTCGTCGCGAAAGTATCCCATCTGGCTATGGAAACCCGCACTCAGAAATCGCCCCTTCAACTTCTTCTCGCTCTTTTGATCGAGGTACACACGGGCCCGCTCGGAAACAAAGAACTCATCCGGGAAAACATCGCAAAACTGTGTCAAACCTTTCTTATACGCCGTGACGTCCGTATCATCGCCGACCGCCATCGCGTTGGCAGCCTGGGACTCCTGCTTGAGTCCAAAGTCGCCTCGAGGTAATTCGCTGTCAATGTAGCGACGTCGATTGGCGACGAATTGACGGTTCTTCCACAGCACCAAAGCTTGCGACCCGTTGTGGATTTTCGGAGAGGTCAAGTTGGCAACCTCAGGAACCAGCGATGCCCGCAGACTCGAAACGAACGAAGCCATGGTCTGACATCCCGCGACCGCCGCCGAGATATTCTCGGGGGTCGAAGCATCGGGCAGTTCGTGAAATGACAGTCGCAATGCCGCGATCGGTCCAACAGCTTCATCAGCCTCAACTTCATCGCCCAATAATTGCCAGAGTGTTTTGCAGTAGCGTTCGCTGAGTCCACGCTCACGCGATAATTGCGTAAGCGTTGCGTCACCATGGCCAAGCTCCTCACGGTTCTGAAACCGCCATAACGTTTCAAAGTAAACAGCGTAGTCAGTTCGCTGGCGTCGATAGAAATCGATGATGCGGTTGACGCAAAACTTGTCGCGGTCGGTGGGTGTGATGACCGGATGAGGTGCGAACTCAAATCCACTCGGAGTCAGGGCCAAATGTTCCGCGACTTTGCTGGCCGCACCTAGATACTTCTTCAGCAGGGCAGGGGACATGGCTAGCGATTCACCGGAGTTATCAAATCCGGCTTCGTTGGCGGGATCGACCGGAAATGCGGCGGCAGGTTGGATATCGACGCCAGTCAAATCGCGAATCGTGTAATTGTACTCACTGCTGCTGAGCCGGTGCGGGAGCACGATGCCCGGATCTCCCTTGGTCCGCGCCGCTTCGGCAACTTTCACTTGCTCGATCCATGCAATCACGGCCGCACGTTCGGCAGGGCTAGGCTGATGTTCGGCATCCTCAGGCGGCATCTCCCCCGCCTCCAATCGATCCAAAACGCCCGACCAGCGACGAAAATTTTTAATGACGGAGGCCAGATTATCATCAGCACTCAAGTCTAGATCGCCCTCGGTGGTTTCACCGTTGTGGCATTCGACGCAATTGGCCTGCAGAACCGGGCGCACGGTCTCTTCAAAAGTGGCCTGTAAAGACTCCGCCCGGGCGACCAAATCGCCAGCCAACAAGAGCAGAAGAATCGTGGCGAAACGTATCGCGAGCATCAGGTGCTCCGAGCGAGCAATATAGGGAGCGAGGTGACTTTACCGACTGGGTCGGCGGCGGGGCTATACAGTTTACGCGAACCAGCGTCGCCAGACCACCGCGAATTTAAGCAATTCGGCGGCAATGACAGTCGTGAATCGCTCCGCCGATCCAGCGTTGACGTTCAACACCAAAGGAGAGGTAGTACAATCAAATGGTCCATCCGGATTTATCGTGGGTATCGCAGCGGTGAGCCAAGTGTGCTGGATTTACCCACAATAATCCCGGATGGACCAATCGAATCCCGTCACCTCGCACGATCGCTTTTTACCCTCGTACCTCAGCCGGAAGACCACAACACCGGCAGCGTATGGCCAAGGCATCGCCCTGGGAGTCAAACGGTAGAATGGAAACTAACGACGTTACCCCCGCGTGTGATGAGCAATGCAAGCCATGAGAACCATTAAACGCCTACGAGCTGCCAATGGCGTTATTTGGCTCGTGATTATTTTTCTGGGCTGTGCCATCACGCTCAGTCAGGTCATTCTTGATCGCGACAAATCCGCGCTGATATTCGCCTTTCTATCTGTTTGCGGGTGGACGTTCTGGTACTGTTTTTCAACTTGGCTGTTCGGGATGCGCCGGCATGTCGCCCGTTTCATGCAGCGACCCATCGCTGACCTGACGTTTGTTGACAAACATATCTCCATGAATCGGCTCGCCGACGTGGTTCGAGCGATGCAGGAGCACTGTGAGGAATCCCCGTCGCAGCCTCTACTGGCGATGGCCGCCGGATTCGATCTGAAATCGCTGCGTGTCAGCAACCCGACCATTGACGACGTCGCGTGGCGGACGGTGGATATCGATGGTGGAAAGCTCATCAACATTCCCGAGAACGCAGTCTTCTTTTTACATATCGGAGACCAAAAATGCATTGTCAAAGCTACGTTCGAAAACAATGCATTCGACGAGGAGGAGGAGTATTCCAATCGCAAGGTCAACCCACTGCAACTCTGCGCTGACACAATTGAGCAAGCCAATTCGTTGATGCAGTGGCTGTTGGCTCGGTCCAGCCAAGCATCGATTTTTCGCGGGCACGCCGTGCAGGTTCATGCCCCCTTTGGCTCCAAGTCGACTACTGTCCGGATTGTCGATCGTCCAACAGCAACACGAGGTGAGCTCGTTCTCCCTGACGAAGTTTTATCTCTTGCCGAGACCCTGTTGCTTACGCGTGCCAAACATCGCCATCGCTTGGCAGGATTCGGCCATTCGTCGCGACTCGGTCTCTTGTTTTATGGACCACCGGGCACAGGCAAGACGTTGGTGACCAAGTATTTACTTTCGAAATTGGTCGACCATACGGTCATTGTCCCCACCGATCTGGAACCGGAAACCTTGCGGGAATGCTTTCGGCTGGCGGCATACTTGGAGCCGACCGTTGTCATCGTTGAGGACGTTGACCTCTTAGCCACCAACCGTACGCAGGCCAACGGTCGGCTAGAGGGATTGCAAGAGTTAATGAATGAAATGGATGGGCTGTCGTCGAGCAGCGATACGATGGTAATTCTCTCGACAAATCGACCTGATGTACTGGAGCCTGCACTCGCGTCACGCCCCGGCAGAGTGTCGCAGGCCATCGAATTCCCACTACCCGATCAACAAGCTCGATTGCGATTGCTGGAGCTTTTTCTCACTCCAGCGCATGCAAAGGAACTTGCCGCCGGCGATGCAAGCGAATTGGTGCATTCGGCCGCACTCGACCTCTCGTCTTGGGCGGCACGCACAGACCGAGCCAGCCCCGCGTTCCTGCAAGAACTCTGCAAACGAGCGTTGCTACTCGCTTGCAACGAAACGGACTCGGACGCGATTGTCGTTACCGATCAAATCATGCGTGAAGCGATCCACCAGCTCGTCGTTACGGGTGGCAAACTCAACACGAACGTGCTTGGATTCCCGGACGCTGAATCGGTAGGGACGTAGGCCGTTGGAGATTTGCCGCACAAGAATGGTCCCATCCTACTTCGCTCCCCCACACTGAAACACTTCGATCCCAAGCTCAGCCGCTGCGACAGCCTTCGCCTGCATGGCGAGGTCGGCTTCGGCTTCTGAGTTGGCGTAGGCGACTTGGATGTGATTGGCGTGGTGCCGCGCCATCATTTGGTCTCGCGTCACGCCGTGCAGCACCGCGTGCATGACCGGCCACACGGGCGTCGTGCTGTCCCAGCGACGTTGAGTCTCCTCGGCGGGCAGCGCGACGGCCGTAGCTCGGCCGATATCCATCTTCAAACGTCCATCAGCGACAAAGATTCGTGACCAAACGACCGAACCTGGCTTCGAGATACCGCGCACGGTACTACCGCCACTGGGGAAATACATCGGCGGTTGACGAAAGCCTTCCGCATCTGCCCAGCCACCGGCAAAGTGCGATGCGGGCACCGCGCCACTGATCTCCAGCACCCATACTTCGCTGTCGACCGTGCCGGAGGCATCTCGATCGGACCATCGCAAGTCATGCAACGTGTTCTCCACCGGCTGGCCGAGGGCACGATGGATGCGCTCGGTTAACAATCCATCAACTCCCGCGCACTCGTCAACCTCGTTAAAGTGCGTTAGTGGACGTCCCGCAAACAGCTCCCGTGATCCGTCGTGGGACATCACCGCTGGCCGTACCGAGTCGTTAAGCATGCCTTCGACGAGATCGCTCGCCGGCAACAAATCCTTGAGCCCCTGCTGGTACTGGATGCCAACACAATCACAGCCGAAGTCATCGGCGATCCGGAGCGTCGCGATATACATGCGGCACTGATCTAGAATTTGAGCGTCCGTGAGATCGTTCGTATGATCAGGTCCGGTATGAAACGTCATGCCTTGATCATCCAGCCAATCGCGGACTTTCTGCGCCTCGCCATCGGACACATTCCGGGTTTCGTGATACAACGCCGACTGGCTAAGCCGTTCCTTAAAAATGCCGAGCGGGTTGAGTAGAGAGTCTGGGATAATCGCATTGAACATGCCCATGCAACCCTCATCAAACACACCCATGATTGCTTGGTCGCGTTGCAACGTCTGAGCAACGATTTGGCCGACGGCACGCGATTGATCATCACACGCCATAAGATCGAACGGGGCGACGTGGGAAGTGTCGTGGGTGAGCGCCCCCGTATCAAGCCACGACTGCAATTTCTCCAGGAAAGCGTCATCGTCGAAAGTCTCACTCCAGAGCGAGCAATACTTCACCCCCGCCTTGGCCAACGAACCGTTCAGATTCAGGAGTCCCACCAAGCCCGGCCATTGTCCCGACCAATTCGCCACCGTGAGAATTGGCCCGCGGTGCGAGATCAATCCAGCGAGCACGTGATGGGAGTACTGCCACACAGCTTCGGCGACGATCACAGGCGAATCGGGGTCGATGCCGCGGAACACGTCCATCCCTTGTCGCTGCGAACGGATGAAACCATGCCCTCGAGTTTCGTCAAACTCGTGACCGCGAACGACGGTGCGGCCGAAGCGACTGATCGCGGTAGTGAGCTGCTTCTCCATGGCCTGCTGAGCTTCCCAGCAGACTTGGTTGGCAGAGTCGCGTAAGTCGCCCGAAGCAACGAGTGTAATCGGCATGTTGGAATGGGATGATGCAGTAGACATGAGCAGCAGGGTAGGGTGGGGTGGAGGAATGAAAACGCAGGCGAAATCAATCGCCCTCGTTCTTGGAAATGGATCGTACGAATGAGATGTTGGATTGAATCAATGTTGGTGACCCACGAGTGAGCCGAGTGTCGTAATCGCCGGTCGAGTCAATTGCTTTCGCCATCCGAATGCACAAATACGAACTCGAAACGCCAGCGAGCAACGAACTGGACTGCCTCGCTGGCAAATCGGGTTAGTAAATCATCAGGTAGGTAACGGCGCGGCCGCTGACGCGTCTCGGCTCACTACATCAACAGTCACCCTAACTGCTAGAGCCCGTCGGCCACGGCGGTGGCCAGATCTCGGTATCTCCGGTACAGTCCGTTGTACTTTTCAGCACGGTCAGCACGAGGACTGACGACGTCAAACTGGGATTGCGGCGCTGCTGCCATGGCGGTTGCGGCAGCAGCGATTTCACTAAAACCGCTGGCTTGAGAGCCCGCTGCGATCATCCCTAGAACGGCGGCACCAACCGCCGTTGCCTGAGTAGAGGGATGAATTTCAATCTCGCAGCCAATCACATCCGCGTAGACTTCAATAAATGCGCGGTTGTGATGCGGCAGTCCACCGGTGGCGATGAGGCGGTTGATTTCCACTCCACCCTCGCGCAGCAACTCCACGATCCAGCGGAGTCCAAAGGCAGAGGCCTCCAACATCGCGAGGTACAGGTGCTCGCCGCTGTGATGCAGCCCCAGACCAGTGAACGCGCCTCGCAACTCGCCATCCATCAACGGTGTGCGGCAACCATTCATCCAATCCAAACAAGTCACCCCCTCCGCCCCTGGAGGCAGTTGCATGGCCGATTCGGACAGCGAATCAAACGATTCTAATCCGAGCAGGTTTCGCAGCCATGCGAACGCATCGCCTACCGCCGCTTGGCCGGTCTCGTAACCATACAACCCAGGCAAGATTCCGCCATCGACAACCCCGGCGACCCCGGTGATATCCGCCAGCGTGTGGGAGTTGAGCATGTGACAACTGCTGGTCCCCATCACCATGACGAGAGTGCCCGGGTCGCCCGCACCCACGCCCGGAACAGCAGCATGCGCGTCGATGATCGCAGTAGAAACAGCGATGCCAGGAGCCAAGCCAAATCGCTCTGCCATCGCGTCGCTCAAGCTACCAGCCCGTTCACCGGGGGACCGCATTTCGCCCGGCAGGCAGTTTTCAACTGCGGCGGCGAGCTGCGGCGAAACCGCTGAGAAATACTCCTGCGATGGATATCCCTCCGCTGCCGACCACATCGCTTTGTAGCCCGCCTGGCATGTCGAGCGAGCGAGTGAGTCAGCAGGTCCGCCGACGAGTTGCCAGACGAACCAATCACCGGCCTCGATCCAAATCTCAGCGGCTGCTGCGACCTCAGGAGCATCCTCGATCGTTTCGAGCATTTTGGGAAAGAACCATTCCAGCCCAATCGTGCCGCCGTAGCGTTTTAGAAACGACTCGTTGCGGGCCGTCGCGACCTCGTTCATGTGTGCCGTCTGCTTCATCGCCCCATGATGCTTCCATAACTTCGGCCAGGCGAGCGCCGTGCCACGAAACGTCTCCAAATCGCACAGCGGCGTCCCCGCACGCGTGGTAGGCAACATCGTGCAACTGGTGAAGTCGACGCCGACGCCAATCACGCGATCGGCAGTGATGCCCGCCTGGGCAATCGCCGCCCGCGTGGCCTCGGCAGCCGAGTCGACCCAATCCTGCGGAGCTTGCAAAGCGTAGTGGGGCGGCAATGGTTCCGAGCCGCCCGGCAGCGAGGAGGTGATCTGGCCGTGAGCGTACGGGACCGTCGCTGTACCGTGCTGTTTGCCAGTCGAATCGACCAATACAGCACGGACAGATTCGGTACCGAAATCGAGTCCAAGGGAGATGGGGTGGGTCATGCTGGCTGCATCAGTGTCGACAGAGGTGCGTTCAGGGGTGTGCAGCACTCGGGGCAGTGGAGCTTGTGAAAGTCCCCTGGGAACGGAGATCTCTCGCAAAATCTGCTACCTTCCAATCCTGCGACACCTAATCTATACGCTTTTGCGACGCTTGCAACGCGTCACGAAACTCTTTGAGCTGGCGCAGGAGCGGAGGCGAATGCGGGGTGAGCTCACACGCCTCGGTTTGCATCTTGACGGCTGCCTCGAGGTCACCCACGGCGAAATAGCAGCGAGCACAGGTATCCATCAATGCCGATCGGCCCGGCGAAATCCGCAGCGATTCCTTGCTATATCGCAGCGCCTTGTCGGTATCGCCCGCAGTATTGCTGACCAACCACGCGTAAGCATTGAGATGTTGAGCCAATTCAAGATCCGAGGTGCGAAAAGGCCCCAGCCGCTGCATGTTGTTGCGGGCATCGTCGATTTCACTTTGCGCCATCCGGATTTGCTCATCGAGTATGCTGGCAACCGACTCGCGCCACTGCTCGTCACCATCGAGACGATACATCGCGATCAGGATGTCGATGTTATCCTTGTCCATGTCGTAGGCTTTGCGTAGGACCGGCTTGGCGGCCTCGCTGTCGCCCTGCTGGATCATCAGCAGCCCGCGATGAAAATCCAGATTGCTCTGCACATCGGTGTACGAGAAGCGACGTGCGATTAACCGTTCGCGAAACTCATCATCCTGACTGATCCGTTCGGTCAACGGCGTGAGCGTTCTGACAACATCGGCGTGACGCTGCATCTCGCCAAACATCTCCGCCAACCGCAATCTCGCGAATGATGAGACGGCAGTATCGACAGGCAACCGGTCGATCACAATCTCGAACTCTTGTTCGGCCCAGCGAAACAGCCCTCGCTGAACAAGCTCGGCGGCAATTTCAATATGCGCCAACGCGTTGTACTCAAGGGTTTGGGGGTGCACCGCAGAATCGCCCTCTTGAGCGAGAGGATTGATGGCGAGGGCGGCTTCGGCGAGCTTGCTCGCATCGATCTCACGATCAAGGTGCGAGAACGCTTCGGCAACCGAATAGAGTAGTATCGGGCTCTTCTCCACCAATTCGCGTTGGGATTCGTACAACTCGACGACGACACGATCGAGCGAATGCTCCAGCGCCCAAGTCGAGATCTCGATCAATCGCTGCGTTTTCGCAGGAATCAAATCAACGTTGGCGATCATGAGCCCAACCGCGTCGTCCTTGCTGTCATGAGCGAGCGCTCGCTCAGCGGTCAAGGCGATCAGATCGAGCAATTCGGTCGCAGAAATACTCGATTCGCTAATCAAGTCGCCGTCATCCAAGGCGAGATGTTCACGGTTCTGCGAAATCAACTTCTCCCAAGCGGGAACATCCAAACGCCCTGAACGAAGATCAGCTGCGTACTGCTGCAGCCATGCGCTACTGATTCTGCCCGGCGGCAGTGAACTGGCCTCGATCTGGGCAGCCTCCAAACCATCGCGAACGGAGGATTGCGAGTTGGTTTCGGGCGTCCGGCGATGCAGGGAGGTCGCGGGGCGAGTGTCCAACCCGATCAGTGCCAATGCTGCGGCGCGGGCGAGGGCTGGCTCCGGCTCAAAGCGAGCCAATCGCAACAAGGGCGAAAATGCGTCACCGCGAGGGAGATCTGCAATCGACTCGATCCGCATCTGCCGCTGCGCGACACTGTGGGAACTGTACTCGGACAACAGTTCTCGGACCTCGGTGGCGTCCGTAGGAGTGGACCACTGGACCCTCAAACCGCTCGTCAAACGCCTTGCCACTATGGCTACTTCACTATCGGGATGATTGCGTGCGTCTCGCAATTGATCGAAGGCGGCCAAGCCAATTCGCATGAGTCGATCGCGGCAGCGCAATCGCATCGCGTAGCTATCCGACGCCAACCCCTCGATCAACCTCGCGATCTCTGCGTCGCTAACCGCCGACAAATCCTGCTGGACAGCAGAGCAGGGCACCGCCGATCCGATACCAACCCATGCCCACACCGCGACCATGACAAAGGTTCGCCGACGACACGCAGACAGATTCAATACAGGCAGGCCGAAAAACATCGTCAGAACAATCCGCAAAAAATGAAGTGCAGGCTCAACCAGTGCAGACCGGGGGAGCCCTGTAACTACAAATGTCGATCGACGGCTTCGCCTGTCGCCGCAAGATGCCCGTCGTGAGCGACTTTGCCCCACGCAAGCAGAACAACTCGCAAGCAAATTGGCTCTCGACGGACGGCTCCCCCGTCGCGAACTGACTCCACTCTACCAAATTGGCACCACCCCTGACCGCAAACCGAGTCGATTTTCGTTCACAAAACGCACAGACCGATACCGTCAATCGCGGGGACACCCGCCACACGAGTGAGCCCATGCGCCCTCTATCCGTCGTCGCCCGCAACTGAAAAAGCACCCGAACAGCCTTCCTCATCGTAAGAATACGTGATTTTCGCAGCAAATCTCCTGCCTTGCCACGACAAAAAGTTTGCCAGCGGTTGTTTCGGAAGTTAAGCTGCCAACACAGACGCCTCTCGTGTTCACTGCCTCCTCAAGGATCTCGTCTGCGATGAAAATTCGCTTCACCTCCATTTTTAACGTCCTCGCCGGTGTCATTGCTCTGGTAGCGACCGTTTCAGGGACCACCTGCCACGCTCAATCTGCGGTTTTGTCTGAGATTTATGGTCGAGGGGTCCATGCGTATAACGCCGGACAGTACGACCGTGCCTCCGAATGGCTGAACATGGCAATTGACAACGGCTACAGCGATCCGCGAGCCTATTACTTCCTGGGTTTCAGTGCTGCTGCGAGTGGTCGCGAAATTGAAGCGGAGGGTGATTTCCAGAAGGGGGCGGAGATCGAAGCCACCGGCGCCTTTGGCAATTCGGTCGGTCGAGCACTCGCCCGCGTGCAAGGCCCAACTCGAATGAAGTTGGAACAGATTCGTGAAACCGCTCGATTGCATGCTCTGGCGAAAGGTCAGGCGCGATCCAAAGCACGCTACGGTGAACTCGGAGCGTCCCCGGCCGGCACGGCCGCCAAGCCCGTTCCGGCACCCACGAGAAACGCCCCCGCAGCGAAACCTCGTGCCGTGATGGCACCCGCCGTGCCCGCGGGTGACGATCCCTTTGCCGATGACATGGATCAAGACCCCGTCATCGAATCCAACGACGTCCTCGAGGGAGTCGCGGACAACGCCGTCCCCGCCGAAGGCGAAGCAGCGGCGTCTCCTGAGCCGAGTGGTGAAGGCAGCCCATTTGACGCTCCCGGTGGTGACCCATTCGCCAATCCCGCCGGCGGCAGCGACCCCTTCAGCACCGGTACTTCGGACGACCCGTTCGACTTCTAATGCGGTGATACCGGACCGACAAGTCTGGGGAGCATTGCCGAGCGACGGTTCGGCCCGTCGAGAAAGCGCCAGTCCCCTCCGCCCTGAAAACGGGTGGAGCCTGCGGTGTGGGCCGGGCTAGTCTTTCCATCGACAGACGGTTAGATTGTCGGCCACTATGAATAAACTCTTTGATCTCAGTAATGACGTCGCCGTGGTGATCGGCGGCACCGGTGAACTCGGCGGGCAGATGGCCGAGGCCCTTGGCAGTGCGGGGGCGAAAATCGCCGTACTTGGTCGCAATGCCGAACGCGGCAACGCACGTGCCGAAGCGATTGTGGCGGCAGGCGGCGACGCCAAGTTTTTCGCCGCCGATGGGCTGCAGCGAGAATCGCTCGAAGCCGCCCGCGATAACGTGATCGCATGGGCGGGTACGCCCACCGTGCTCGTCAATGCCGCAGGCGGCAATCACCCCGATGCCACCATCCCGCCCGGCGGCGACATCTGTGGCCTGCCCCTGGACGCTTGGCAAACGGTCTTTGACCTCAATCTCGTCGGCGGTGCACTATTGCCCAGCCAAGTGTTTGCGCCCGCGATGATCGACGCCGGTGTCGGCAGCATCATCAATATCGCTTCGATGTCAGGCATCATTCCGCTGTCGCGAGTCGTTGCCTATTCGGCGGCAAAAGCCGCTGTGATCAATCTCACTCTGTGGCTGGCCCGCGAATGGGCGACCACTGGCGTTCGCGTCAACGCGATCAGCCCAGGCTTTTTTCCTGCCGAGCAAAACCGCAAATTGCTCTTCCAGGAAGACGGCAGTTACACCGAACGGGGCGGCCAAATCATCGGTCACACCCCCATGGCGAGGTTCGGCAAAGCCGAAGAACTCGCGGGAGCAGCAATCTGGTTAGCCAGTCGCCAAGCATCCTCGTTCGTCACCGGCCAGAACATCGCCGTCGACGGCGGTTTCGCCTCTGTCACGATTTAACTGTTAGCGAATGGCCGCGAGTGAATTGCGTTTAGCTGTTAGGCTCCGGGTTGACTTGACAGACATGGCGGCCCCTTGAGGGCTGTTAATTCGATTAACCCACAACACCAACGAAGCGGTCTATTTTGCCCTCGCTGGCCCTTCGGGTTGGTCTTTGCTCATTCAAAAACGCGAAAGCGTGTTCATCCGTAGGCCGCTAGCGTCCAAACGGCTCACCCACTCCTCTTTGCATGAAATGGTAAAAACATGGCTTCTTTGAACATTCCCGCCGCGGGTGCCGATCTTGATTTCCTCGCTCTGGGGGCCTTGGTGCACCGTCTCGACCCGGGCGTGATCCCGTTTCGCACAGCCACCAATTTTGACGTGCATGTTTCGGGCGGTGAATACAACTGCGCCGCGAACCTATCGTCCTGCTTCGGTTTGTCGACTGGAGTCGCAACCGCCATGGTCAACAACGGCATCGGGGAATTGATCCAGCGTCAAGTCCGGGCGATGGGCGTGCGACCGTTCTACAAGCACTTCGAACATGATGGTGTGCGAGGTCCGAACATGGCCACCGTGTACAGTGATCGTGGACAGGGCGTTCGCGCGCCGGTCGTGTTCTACAACCGGGCCAACGAAGCCGGCGGAATGCTCAAGCCAGGTGATTTTGACTGGGACAAGATTTTCGCGGGCGGCGTGCGATGGGTTCACAGCGGTGGGATCTTCGCTGCTTTGTCCGAAACGACTGCTCAAGTCGTCATTGAAATGATGGAAGCGGCCGGACGTCACGGTGCCATTCGCTCCTTCGATTTAAACTACCGCGCTAAATTATGGGACACCATTGGCGGCCTGCCCAAAGGCCAAGAGATGATGGCCAAGATCGTTCAAAATGTCGATTTGCTCGTCGGCAATGAAGAAGACCTACAGAAGGGCTGCGGCATCAAAGGCCCCGACGTGGAAGAGAAGTCCGGTGGCGGGCTCGATCCCAAGAACTTCTTCAAGATGATCGGTGACGCCGTCGAGAAATTCCCGAACGTCAAAGCGGTTGCCACCACATTGCGGGAAGTTCATTCGACCAACCGCCACTCGTGGAGCGCCGTGCTGTGGCACGAAGGCAAAGAGTACGTGGCACCCACTGCGGAGCTGGACGTGCTCGACCGGATCGGTGGTGGCGATGGGTTTGCATCCGGACTGACCTACGGCCTGCTCGATGGCCGCAGTCCAGACGAAGCCCTGCGTTTGGGCTGGGCTCACGGAGCTTTGCTGACGACTTATCCCGGCGACGTCAGCCGCGCCTCGCTCGCTGAAGTCGAAGCCTTCGCCAAGGGCGGTTCCGCTCGGGTACAACGCTAGCACAGGGCGAGACCTATCGGTCTTCCTATCGAATCTCAGGAGCTACCCATGACGGGATTTTCAGTTTCGTCAGACGCCGATGCGAGTTAGCTGATGCTTGATCGTCCACGCGTGAAGTTCATGAGACGCCCCGAGGGAACCGTCTCAGGCTCACTGGTTCGTGGGATCCTATTGGTCCTGCTGCTGGCCAGTCGACCGGCCACTGCCAGCGATGAGTTCGTCTGGCCCGGCCATGGCGTCCCCGCAGACCGGCCGACCTGGGGACACCGTGACGGATTACGAATCGGCTTGGCCCCGGCGCCCGGTCCCCAGGGGCTGATTCGTATTTATGCGCCGTACCTCCGCCAGCAATACCCGCGGATGGTAAACTTTTTGTCTGTCGAACCGGCGGTCACGGGACTGCCGGGACGTGGGCAATCTGAACTGGAGCAAAGCCGCCAGCACCCTGGACAGAGTGGTTTAACGTTCACGCCAGCGAATCAAGTGTTGAAGGTGACGGCGGCTGATGAGTTGCCGTCGGGAATACTCGATCCACAAGCGGGGACGTTGACTCTGTTTGTCCATCCGGAGCCGTTTCGAAATGGTGCCCATCCGATTCTGGAGTTGATCTTCTATCGCGGGCGTCCTCACGAAGTCGAGATCACGATCCACGCCGCGCCCCACAGTGCTCCGATGGAGAGCTGCGTGATTTCGGCGACGATGGGGAACTACGGAATGTTGCGAGAACTTCATCTTGCCGACGGTCAAACCGCGCGAGCCGCGGATCTCTGGAGTGACGAACAGCTCGACGGGTTAGGGTTCCTGCCCTGGCGGTCGTGGCCCGCAGAGAAGTTGGGACGGACCGGCAAGGGCGAGTACGAGGTCAGCCTGAGCAGCAATTTCGAACAGCCGGCTCACGCCGCCTACGCAACCGTAGTACCGCCGCAGTGGCGATACACAGGGCAGGGGGCGACGCACGTTTGGCGTACTGAAGCAGAATCAGCTCCCACCGTTGCGGTCAATGCACGGCGAACCTACTGGGGGACGGTGGCACCGATTGCTGGCGGCGTCTGCTTCGAGAATTTTGAGCTACGCATTCCATTCCAAGATCGTCAACGACTCTGGTTCGGCATTGCACCGGGCAAAAGTGAAAACACCCCTGACAGCCCACTGAACTAACAAGCACGTCCGATCCTTCTCAACGACGGGCGCCGGATGTCGTACGATTGAGGTTTCCCCGGTAGTGGTCGGGTTGCGTGTCCCGCACAGCGGACGGTCGGTACCAAGAACAGTCCCTGTGACGGAGTGTTCGCGCCGCCAGACGTTCACCATGTTCGCGCGATCGCTCCCCAGAGGTTAGAGTGCTTCGGCAGCACCACTGGTATGAAAAGTGCTTCTGCTCCGGCAACGCTGCTGTTGCAGCATTTCGTCTCGACGTCCTACAGCCTTTCTCGTTTTCATCTCCCGCTGAGTCACCCGTGCCTAATCGTCTGCGCCACTTTCAACTACTTGCCCTCGGAACTCTGCTGCTTGGCTTGGTACTGGCGGCAGCGGGGCTATTGATTTCGGCTGTTAATGTGTTGCTATTGGTGTTTGCCGGGCTGCTGTTCGGGCTACTCATCCACGGCATCTCGAACTGGCTCGCCGATCATACGCCACTGTCATACCAATCAAACTACATGATTGTGGTGACTGTGTTTCTCCTCGCGACCTGCCTAGGTTTCTACTACCTGGGCTCACTCGTCGTGGATCGAGCAGACGAGTTTGCGGCCGAGTTGCAGACATCTCTCCAGAATGCTCAGCAGCAAGCGAGTGAATCAGAGCTGACGAAAAAGGTCGTACCTGAATCCGTTGATCTCAAACAAACGATGTTCCAACATGCCGCCACAGCCTGGAAAGGCGTCCTGACCGGAATGCGATCGCTCGGTGCGGCAATCACAGGTGCTTTCGTCATCCTGTTTGTGGGCCTGTACGCGGCTTACGAGCCTCAGCTCTATCGGACAGGGCTGCTAAAGTTAGTTCCGCTACGATCGCGCGATCGTGCTGGCGAAGTGCTCGATCAACTCAACAGCGCGCTCGTCCGCTGGATCATCGGACGGCTGATGTCGATGGCTATCGTGGGAGTGCTGACATCCATTGGCCTGTATTTCCTCGACGTCCCGCTACCGGTCACCCTCGGTGTCCTCGCAGCATTGTTGACGTTCCTGCCCAACTTCGGGCCGCTACTCGCTGCGGTACCGCAGATTCTGCTCGCGCTCAACGTCAGCACCGAAACTGCGATCTACGTGGGCATATTCAACGTGGTGCTGCAGGGAGTCGAGAGTTACCTGATTACGCCCATGATCCAGCGGAGCGAGGTCACACTGCCGCCGATCCTGACGATCGCTGCTCAATTGCTAATGGGCGTTCTGGTCGGTGTGATGGGGATCATGATGGCTGCACCGATGGTAGTCGCAATCATGGTGGTCGTGCAAATGCTGTACATCGAAGACTACCTGGGTGACCCCGATCCCGGCGAGCTGACCAGTACCCCCGCGAACGATTGAAATTCCACAACGGTACAGTAGCCGAGTCACTCCGAGGCTCGGATAAGGGCGTCGGTAATCAGCGCTGGACACGTGGCTCGGAGAGCCACGGCTACTCAATATCTAGATTCACGGAGAATTGCCGCACTCGGCTCAAACTGCGTTATGAGCGGTCGCGTTTGCGATAGCAGACTCGATACACCGGTATCCCGAATTTGCGGCTGCGTCTTTCGAAGTGGGTGTGATAATCGAGATCATGGGTCGATTCTCGCTGCACCTCTGGCAACGGCACGCCGAATTCCGGCGCAATCTCAGCGATCAATTCAACGGTGAGCTCAAAGTAGTCAAGGACGTCGGTCCAAAAATGCAGGCGGCCGCCTGTGCGAAGTGCGCGACTGAACTCGCGGATGTTCGCATCGCTCAACACCCGCCGCTTGCGATGCCGTTTCTTCCACCATGGATCTGGGAAGTAGACGTGTACCGCTTCGAGTGATCCGTTGGCGATTCGAGGTGCTTGCCTACCATCGTTACCGCCATCGGGAGCTCCGGGCGTTCCAGGCGACTGCGCGTAGTTGCGAGGGCCACTGGCAAAAATGGGCTCGGCGTCTCCGGACAACATCATGGCGTTGGCACGGTTTCGACGCGCCAACCTCGCGGCCGCATGCGCGGCATATTTGCCGGCGATTTCAATTCCAAAATAGTTGTGCTCGGGGCAGCGTTGTGACTCCGTTTGAATAAATAGCCCTTTACCGCTGCCAACTTCGATCTCCAGCGGCTGATCGTTCCCGAAGAGTGTTTGACTGGACAACTCCCGTGGCAAATCCTCCGGCTTCTTGAGCCATTTCGACAGATCGAGGTCAGGGTTCGGCTTTCGCAGGGCTGCACGAGGCATGAGAACTTAAGCGTTGGAAATAGAGATGGGGAACAGGAACCAGCCATCCATCGTACCGAGCGAGAGTCCTCCTGCCTGCCCCCGAATCCCCAGCCCACGCTTCCTCAACCTCCTCACATCGCCAACCACGGGGCAGGGCAGGGTGGTACAGCCCTCTGGGCAGTGGAGCGAGATTGCCTCAAAATTACGACCGCAACGTTTCCAAGACCTCTTTCCCGATCGCGATGCCGCTATGAAACGAAACCTGCTTCCACCACCTCGCGCCATTCGTACGATCGCAGCCGGAACGCTGCTCGCTGGCATGAGCGTGGGCTATCTACCATCCACACCCAGCCTATCCGCAGAAGAAGTTACTGCAGAGGACGCAACTGCCACCGGCAAGGTCTCAGGGATCGATCAGTCCTTGTTCAGTGAATCAGTGAAGCCGGGCGAGAATTTCTATACCTACGCCAACGAAAAATGGTTGGATGAAACCCCGATTCCTGCAGACAAGTCGAACTACGGAATCTTCACCATTCTCGATGATGAAACTCGCGAACAAGTCCGCACGCTGATCGAGGCTGCGGCGGAAGAGGATGCCGCCCCAGGCACTCCCAGTCAGAAGGTGGGCGACATGTATCGTTCCGTGCTGGATGTCAAAAAACGCAATGAAGCAGGAATCACACCGATCCAGCCACTTCTGAAAATCGTTGATGGGATTGAATCCCCCGCAGACCTCGCCACCGCGATGGGTAAACTTGTGCGGCGGGGCGTCTACGGACCACTCGCCCCCTATGTCAGTGTCGATGCGAAACACAGCGACGAGTACATCGTTTATCTAACCCAGTCGGGACTGACCCTGCCCGATCGCGACTACTATCTCGAGGACGAGCCCCGCTACAACGAACTGCGCAGTGAACTGAAGACCTACATCGCCGATATGCTCAGCGTGCTCGGCACAGAAGATCCCGCCGCAGCCGCCGAGCAGGTCTTCGAAATCGAAAAACAGATCGCCGAGCGACAGTGGACCAAGACGGAGAACCGCGACCCCGACGCGACCTATAATCGCAAAACGATGGCCGAACTCGACGAGCTCGTCAGTGAGTTCCCAGTCAATCAAATGCTGGAGGCTGCCGAGATCAAAGACCAAGCAGCCCTCGTTGTTCGCCAACCCAGTTTCTTTACCGAAATCGATGCCGTGCTCACCGGTACGCCGCTGGACGCATGGAAGCATTATCTCGACTTTCACATCGTGGATTCCTACGCGTCCGCCTTGACGGAAGACTTGGAGCGACGAAATTTTGAATTCCATGGCAAAGCGGTGTCGGGTACCGACGAACAACAACCGATGTGGAAGCGGGCGGTCGATGGCACGGGAGCGGTCCTGGGCGAAGTCGTCGGCCAACTCTACGTCGAACAACATTTCACCCCGCAGGCGAAAGCCCGCATGAATGAGTTGGTCAACAACTTGAAGACAGCCTTCGCCCAGCGGATCAAGACCCGGGAGTGGATGGGGAAGGGCACTCAGAAGCAGGCCCAGGTCAAACTCGACAAGTTCACCACCAAGATCGGCTATCCCGACGAGTGGAAGGACTACTCGAAACTGACAATTACCGACGCCTCGCCCGCGACCAACATGATTGCTGCGGCCAAGTTCGAATTTGATCGCGACCTGAACAAACTCGGGGGACCGATCGATCGCAATGAATGGCACATGACGCCGCAAACAATCAATGCCTACTACAACCCCACAATGAACGAAATCGTGTTTCCCGCCGCGATTTTGCAGCCACCCTTTTTCAACATGGCCGCTGACGATGCGGTGAATTACGGGGGCATCGGCGCTGTCATCGGTCACGAACTCAGCCATGGCTTCGACGACAAAGGCAGCAAATACGACGGCGATGGAAACCTACGCAACTGGTGGACGCCGACCGATCGCGAAGAGTTTGAAAAACGCGCCGCTGGCCTCAGCGCTCAATACGACCAATTCAAACCTTTCGAAGATATGAACGTCAACGGCGAACTCACGCTCGGCGAAAACATCGGTGACCTGGGCGGTCTCGCGGTCGCCTACGCCGCTTACCAGCTGTCTCTCGATGGCAAAGCAGCACCGGTCATCGACGGTCTCACCGGAGACCAACGGTTTTTCCTAGGTTGGTCACAGATTTGGCGACGATTGTATCGCGAACAAGAACTTCGCAAACGCTTGATCACCGATCCTCACAGCCCGAGCGAATACCGCGTTAACGGCATCGTGCGAAACATGGATGAGTGGTACGAGGCATTCGGCATCGATAAGAGCGACAAACTTTACGTTGCCCCGGAGAATCGCATCCGCATTTGGTAGCGTGTAGCCGGATCGCGATCGTGTGCGGTTCTCATCAACTGCGAGTTTCATCCGACGGCCGCACTCTGCCGGAGACGTAACGGGCCGTCGATTTCATGGACTGGGGTGTGACGCAGCGGTGCGCCGAATGCCACCAGGCAGCGTCGCTAGCCCGGCCGCTTACGCGTCTCGGCTCACTCGAAGGACATCCCAGTGAGCTCCCGCTCGGGTCTGTACTTAGAAATTACGCATCACGCCAAACGTGATTGCGTTGGCGGTGAGGTCACTGTAGTAAACGTCAGGCCGAGGCGATGCGAAGCCTTGCAGACCGCCGGGACTGGCCTGCGTCAGGTTCAGGTAAGGATCGATTTGCTCGCCCGCTCGCAGCACCCGGCTGAGGTAGAGAAAGTGGTATCCCACCGAAGCGTTCCAACCGTAGGGCAGTTGGCGGCTGAGCATTAACCGCAACTCGGGTGAGACTGCAAACTCGCTATAGTCTCGTGAACCCATATTGCTGCTTTGCACCAACAGTCCACCGTTCTGAATATCGACCGCAGGACCGGTCGTTCGCGTTAGACCGTAAGCCTTCACGGTCGAACTGGTTCGGCCGATGCCGAGCTTCAACATCGACGCCAGTGACCAGCGTCCCCAGCTGGTTTCGGTACGAACACCGAATGCGGCTCCGTTAAACCGGTTGGTCGCTTGGAAGCGGTCGGTGCGATCGATCAATGTGCCGATGCCCAGTCCGCTGCTACTGCCGAGGATCCGGGTCGAGTCACTGATGTTCAGATCATCGTCGAGCTGGAGGTACGTGTAGCCCACCAGACTTTCGAGTTGCCGATCCGCCCGGCTGATTAACATCGCTCGCAACAGTACATCTCCGGCAGCGAACTGCGTTGACGACTGCACGTTGACACTACCGGCATACTGGGCGGGAAAACTCACGAGGTCAGCATCGCTACCCATCCCACCCGGAGAGACATCCACATAGGGGCGGGCCAAAATGGCATAGGTGGAGGAGTCCGCAGAAAACTGATCGTCGACATCGTCGGCGAATAGAATCGATGCGGATAAACCGAGCCCGGAGGCACCAAAATAGCGACCGATTTCAAAGCGACCACCCGAGCGACTGCCGTCCCCCAGTTCGTTGCCGCCATAGAGCGTTCGCGTCCCCGATTGCCCCAGGACACCCGCGTTTGCTAACGGGGTGCCTGGATCGCCAGTCGTCACCAACGGCGGTGCACCTTGCCCATCGAGGGTTAAGTTGGCGTATTCGGCACGCGCCCAAAATCCGGCAAGCGGGTGTGCCAAGAATCTTGCCAGGTGTTCGACTCGCGCATCATATGGCCCGTAGTAACCATCTCCATAGCGACACGAGTCACAGACTCCTGTGGTGGCTGCGTCGCAAGCATCGCATCCGCCGTCAATCGAGTCGCCGAACATCTGACTGCCCTCGAAATCAGAGTACTCGTCGAACTCCAACACCTCGGGGTCGGCGTATTCCTCCCCAACGATGACTTCGGGGTCGTCCAAGAATGGTGACTCCAACGCCATCGACGGTGACGAGGCCATGCGGGTGGGGAGGGATTGTCCGACTGCGATCGGCAATGGTGCCGCTCCCATGAAATACTCGCCTTCGGCCAACTCGGAGTCCATGACCTCGCCATCCGCGTTTCGAATCTCAACGCTGGTGACACGGCCCGGCTGCACGCCTGGCTTCTCTTTGAGTATCCGTGAATCGGCACTGCTGGGCGCAGAGTAGCCGCGTACGGGTATCCGCCTCGGCGACGACGCCGTCGGAGACGTCTGGGCGATCAGCGGCACTGGACTGCAAACGCATACTAGGAGGATTCCCGCGACGGCGCGCAGGCGGCGAAAATGCACGTAGGCTGGCGCTACTTTCTCGTCTGAACCCGCCTTCTGTGGAGCCGCCACCCATGTGTTCAGCCGGGACATCGCTCGCACACAACGCCCTCCACCAATGCGTGCAAACAAGAGCTTTGCAGCGTTCATGGCGAGGTGACTCGGGCCATCGCCCGCTTGGATTTGCTTTGTCATGTGATGATCACGGCCTCAGACCCGGACACGGCTGGCAACGCGATGAGACGCTCCCACAGTGATAAATTCAAAACAGACTGTTGATTGCCACGATCGTGAGCCGAGAGCCGCAAGGCCCCCGGCATGATCGCGATCGAGAGCCGCCAGGCAGCGGGCATGATCGCCGGCCCGACCGCTCACGCGTCTCGGCTCAGTTTTTCAACAATCTGTTAACGCACGCAATGCGTTAGCCGTGGGGTTAGCAAACTTGAGACAAAAAAGTCAAGTCAGATGATTTTTTTGAACTTTGTGAGTCACCGCTGATAGATCGGCAGAAAGCCGCGGTCGAGTTGCAGCATCGTGAGGTTACACGCGGTGATGTACACCGGGTGAATCGGGCCAGTCCACGAGCCATCAGGTTGTTGCTCAGCCGAAATACGATCGTACAGCCGGTCGCGAAACGGGAACCACTCCTGATCGCCTTGCCGGTAGACCACTTGGCTGTAGTAGAGATAGGTGTAGTGCCAGTGGCCAAACGCAGCGCCTGCGTCACCAAGATCGTGCAGGGATTCCTTGGTGTAGGCCAGCATCTCGGGCACTTGCTCACTGTCGTAATCGCCCGCGTTGTAGAGCGCCGCCAGAGCCGCCGCCGTGATCGCTGGTCGGCTGCTGCCCGTTTGCCGGCTACTGTAGCTGATCCCGCCGTCTGGGTTTTGACAGCGATAGATGTATTCCTTCGCCTTCTCAATCACCTCACCACTGACAGGAATCCCCGCATTGCGACAGCCTCGCAGTCCCTGAACCTGCGTAATGGTGGTGCTACCCTCGTCAAAATCATTGCCCTCCTTGGCTGACACGTAGCCCCACCCGCCAGCGGCGGTTTGAGCGTTTCCACTGAATTGAACCGCTCGGCTGAGCACGTCGACGATTTCCTCCCGACGGTCGAGCAGTCCTTCTTCGCCGAGGACCTGCGACAGAAACAGCATCGAAAAGCCGTGGCCATACGTGTATCGCGCATCGGTTTGTGGGTCGCCAATCAAGCCATTTCCGCGGGATTTGCTAATAATGAAATCCGCAGCTCGAGCGATCTGGCGGGCGTACGGGCCCTGCGTCGTCGTGCTCCCACTGGCGATCAGAGCCGTTCCGGATAACGCCGCCATCGCAGTCGGGTAAACGGTCGTGTTCCACTGGCCACGTGAGGACTGTTTGCTGGCCAGATACTCCAGACCACGGTTGATCGCCTCCAGCCACTTGGGTTTTGGAATCGCAGCGTTGGCCGTGTTGGGAACCGCCTGGGCGGCCGCGACGCAACCGCCCGCGGCGAGGGCGTGCAGAAATCGGCGGCGGTCGATGGAAGGAAAGTTCATAGCACAGCCTGGTCAGGATGCCTGGGACGAAGACGGGATAGGTGTCTCAAGATTCGTAGGAGGGGACCGCGGTCCCGTCCGTGACCGATTTTCTCGCTCGGGGCAATGGTCCCCAGCTACCGAGATCCTCACCCACTACGATAGCACGTCCACGTCAGATCGAGAAACACTCGATTTCCGAAGAATCCAGTGAAGTTAGCCGGGTTATGCCGCCGATAACGATTGTGCCACCGATTGGCTGGACCTGAATCGCGCAAAAGGCGTACCACGATGACAAATATCATGAATCTACGACGAAATGTGACCACTGTAGTGGCGCTGACCACCCTGACGACGATTCTGGCTGCTACCACAGGCTGTCAAACATCCCTGAATGGTCAAACGCTGCCGAGCCCGTACTATTTACAGGACGATGTCCAGTATTTCCCAGCGGGGCCTGAGTTCAAGCTGCCACGTGAAGCAGCCGCACTCCGCGCCGCCCGCGCCGAAGAAAAGTTGAATCAGCGATGAATCGCACACCGCATCAAGAAAAGATCATTCGCAATTACTACCAGAATCGCGACGTGATCGGTCTGCAAAAGGCCTCCGAGGCGGTCACGGATCTGTATCTCAGCGAGGGCAAAAAGCGAGAGACGGTCTGGAAGCGGCTGGCCAGTCATTTAGAAAAAATTGGCGTTTCCGAGAAACAGATCGAGGATCTGCGAGCCGCCGATGATCCTGCTGCCGTGGCGAAGCTGCTCGAAAAGTACTCCGGTTAATTGCACAGGTAACCGTCGCGCATGGGTCCACGGCCATCCTGTCCGCAGTACCGACTCACGCAGTCTCCCAGCGAATCGCCAGCACGCGGGCGGCTACCAGCAATCCGAACGCAGCTGCCAACAACACCGTGAGCTGGGGTCCGAGTTCGCCCACGGGAAGCTCACGCCAAAAGACTTTGTCGTAGCCATCGAGCGCCCACGCGTTGAATGTCCACAAACCCGCTTGCTGCAACGACTCGCTCATCACGTAGCGAGGCACCATCGAGCCGCCCAAAGCGCTCATGGTGAGGATGGCAATCACGGAGAGGCCGCCGAGTTGACCACGTGTCCGGCACAAGGTCGCTAAAAACAAACCAAACGAAGCCGCGGCTGAAGCTGTCGCCAGCGTCATGATGGCAAAACCATCGAGATGCCCGAGTAGATCCAACCCAAAGACGAGTTGGGCCCACAAGAACATCACCGTGACCTGCACACAGCCTAACAAGGTCAGGTAAAACCACTTGCCTAACAACAACTGATCCATGGTCATCTGCGTGGCCAACAGACGCTCGAGCGTCTGGTTCTCACGCTCTTCCAGCAACACGCCTCCACCGGTGGAGGCGTTGAAGAGCAAGAACATGACCGCAATCCCAGCGGCATAGACGCTGACAACTGGATTCGATTTGCCTTGCCCGAGAATATTGACGACCTCAATCCTGGGCGCTGCTAACAGCGGCGGATCTGCGGAAGGGGTGCCCGGCTGTGATCCGGGTCTGGATGTCGCCGCGACGTTGCGCACGAACTGAGCGAACTCTCTGTCGTCTTGGGTGGTGTCGTCTTGAGTGGCAGTCTCTTTTTTCGGTACAGGATTTCCTGTACGCGCTTCGGTTGGTTCCCCTATCAGTGATCCCGCCGGACCCTCTGCCCGCACAGTCGTGGGCATTGCCTCGCCGATCACCGCCTGCGTGACCAGGGCCGTCACCACTTGGCTGGCGACTTTGTCGGAAGAATCATTGAGCAATTCAGCGGACAGCTGATCGTTATCGATATCAAGCACTACGGCGATCGTCGCAATGCCGCGGCGAACCATCGTTTCCGCGGCCTGCCGATCGAGCACCGACGTTTCGTCCGGTCCCGGCATCACTCGCAGCCCCTCGCTCTCACTGAGTTGGTCAAGAATCTCTTGGCAACGATCAGATCCCGCCGCATTGACGAGCGCCACTTTGACTTTCGGTGTTGTCCCCACCCCATGGGTGAAGATCCACGCAAAAATACTGAAGAAGGCGATAGGCACTACGAACGTCAACAACCACTCCACTCGATTATGGCGGAGGCGACGCAGATGAATTTCAATTACTTTCCAAATCACAGATCGTTCAATCCCTGAGCTCGCGACCAGTGAGATGCAAAAACACGTGATGCAGTGTAGGACTGTGCACTTCGACGTCCGCGACGGTATATCTCGCCGCTCCAACAGCTTCGATCAGACGGGGCAAGCCGACGGCGATCTCAGACACCTTCGCAGTGACATGAGACTCCCCCGGTGTCGCCGACAACCTGACACCGCTGGTCGCCAGTGGCTCGTTGCCGTGGCCTCGCAAGGGTTGCTCAAGTTGAATGCGAACCACGCGATCGACGCCAATCGTTTGCCGCAGCAATTCGTCAAATGTGCCCGCAGCCACGACGCGACCATGATCGGCAATCACGATCCGGTCGCACTGTGTTTCCGCTTCATCGAGATGATGGGTCGTCAATAAGATCGAAGTGCCGCGCTCGCTGAGTTGGTCCAGCATAAGAAAGATCCGTTCACGGCTCTGGGGATCGACACCCACGCTGGGTTCGTCAAGCAACAGCACTTCGGGCTCGTGCAAGACGCCACAGGCCAGATTGATGCGACGTTTCATCCCTCCCGAAAACGTGGCAACGAGTTCGTCACCGCGATCAGCCAGCCCCGTCCACTTCAACGCCCAGTCGACTTGACGTTTAAGTGTCGAGCCTCGCAGACCATGAAAACGGCCAAACGCAAATAGATTTTCGCGCGTCGTGAGATCCGCGTACAACGCGATTTCTTGGGGGACGAGTCCCAGCATATCGCGGGGTGAAGTCCGCTGGACCCGTTGCCCGAGCATATCGATCGTCCCTGAGTCCGCTTGGGCACGTCCGGAAAGACAACGAATCATCGTCGTTTTGCCGGCTCCGTTCGGCCCGAGGTATGCAAGACGCTCGCCCTGCTGCAGTTCAAAGGTGATCCCGTCGAGCGCCACGTGTTGCTTGACTGCCCCGCCACCAAATCCCCAACCGGCTCCCGGTTGCGGGTAGCTTTTACGCAAGTCCTTCACAGAGATCGCGGGGGGCGGCGTGGAAATCAAAGTGGACTTCTTTGGCAAATAGGAACAACGAACCACGCGATCTTAGCGGATCGTCAATCGCAGCGGAAACCCGATTCTGAGGATGCCCCGTTTTGAACTCGCGCACGTTTCTCTTCCTGCGGCACGAACCTCTTCCTGCGGCACGAGCCTGTTCCTACGGCACGAGCCTCTTCCTATGGCACAAGCGTTTGCGTGACTTCATCCTCCCCGAACGCAGTGGGGGGAGAGTCCGTGAGATGGCGAACTCACTCGTAATGAGAATCTGCCCGACCAATCGTAACCGCCCGACCACCCACCTCAGCTGGACGGGGCCGTCCGGCGACGATCAACCATCTCATCGGCCACAGCAGCGAGAGTCTGGACCAAATGCCAGGCCGTCATCCCTGTCTGAGAAATTCCGGCCGCGGCGGCATCGCCTGCCCGGCCATGAATCCAGACCCCCAATCGGGCCGCATCCCAACCCGATAATCCCTGTCCGAGCAGTGACGTAATCACGCCGGTCAACACGTCTCCACAACCCGCCGTCCCCATGCCAGGATTGCCGGTGCCGTTGACGTAGGCGCGGCGAGGTCGATCCACTGAACAACCATCGACGACGTGGGTTGGGCCACCTTTGACCACAATCGTGACCCGCAATCGGTCGGCGAGCTGTTGAGCGGCCGTGAGCTGAGCCGCGCCGTCCTTGGCATCAACACCCGTCAAACGAGCCAGTTCACCGGGGTGAGGCGTCAGGACCACAGGAGCATTGTCCGCGACTCGAGCGCAGGCGTCGTCATCAAACCAATGTTCCTGAGAGATGATATTCAGCGCGTCAGCATCGATCACCAGCGCCGTACGACGCTGTCGCAGCAACTCCTCGACAATCACTGTGCTACCTTCTCCCGTGCCCATCCCAGGCCCCACGCCGATTGCGTCCTGCCGCGCCACGGCCGGACGCAACTCCGGCCACGCCTCGGTTGCAAAGCTGCCGTCGAGGCAGGGCAGGGCGGTCGTCATCAAAGCAGGGTGGAAACCAGCAACGGTCTCCAGAACTCGATCGGGAACTGCCGCCGAAACCAATCCCGAACCGGTATGCAGCGCCGCGATCGAGGACAGCGTAATCGAACCCGCCATTCCCCTCGATCCACCCACCAGCAAGACACGGCCAAAGGTGCCTTTGTGATCGGCGGATTCGCGAGACGGTAAACGCAACGGAGGCGAGGCCGCAGTCATGAGTTCTCTCCTTGGAATCGTGCCAGTTCGGTGTGCAGACCGGCAACTTCCCGGGCACGCGTCGTAGGGTTGGGCCGCAGTGATTGTACCCGTTGCATCACCCCCACTCATGGGAATGATCGTCGATCGGCGGCTCCACTCGACGCGACAACGGGCGCTACCGCTAGCTCAGAGGGACGCAGCCGTCTGGCTACCATTCTTTGCGTTGAGTCCCGCCGCGATCAAGCCAGCTAAGTAGGCACCTTTAAAACCAGCGTCAATATTCACCACGGCCACGTTGGGAGCACAGGACGTCAGCATCCCCATCAGCGGCGTCAGGCCGGCAAAGTTCGCGCCATAGCCGGTGCTCGTGGGCACTGCGATCACTGGCACAGCCACGTGCCCGGCCACCGTTGGCGGCAGTGCACCCTCCATGCCTGCAATCACGACGATCGCGGCTGCCTTCCGCAGCTCTGGAACCGCCGCCAAAACTCGCTGCGGTCCGGCGACACCAATGTCCTCAAACCGGTCATGGGGGATACCCATCCAAGCCAGTGTTTCGGCCGCCTCTTCGGCCACCGCCGCATCCGTACTGCCGGCGGTCACGATGGCAACGTGAGCGATACTTTCCTCACGTAGCGGACAGACGAGCAGATCCGCCTCAGCAGAAATTCGCAGCGTGCGAGCGAGTGGATTGTGGTGCGTGCACGCAAAATGCCGTCGCAACTGGGCGGCCGCCATCGAATCAATCCGCGTGATCAAACAGTGCTCGCCTGCATCGAGTTGCGTTTCGACGATGCGAATCATTAACTCCGTGCTCTTGCCCTCGCCGTAGATGACTTCTCCGAATCCACAGCGCGCCCGACGACCAATATCCACGGTCGCTCCCGGGATCGGAGCGATCCCCGCAAAAGTGGACGCTTCGCGGGCGGTTGCCGCTAATCTTCCCGCTAAGTCATCGGCTGCCTGTTCGACCGCCATGGTTCCATCGGCTACCGCCGCTAACATCTCTAACAGGGCAGGGGAGGGGACTTGGCCGGCGGACGGCGATGACGGGGCAGGAGAGTTCATCGGAGGATTTCATGGCGGGGGGATGCGAACTCGGACGGATGATCAGTTTATACTGCCGCAGGCCTGTCGGGGCAGGTCACTGCGCTGCAGACGCGATTCGCTGCTCCCCGTTGGCGGCCGTGCCCCCCTTTTCGAGACGGCTGTTAAATGTTCTCTTTCCTATACAATAGACAAACTCACCCCGCATTTGGATGCTGAATCGATATGAAAAGTTGCGTGCTGGCCTATTCCGGTGGACTCGATACCTCGGTCATCCTCGGTTGGTTGCAAGACCAGGGCTACGAAGTTCACTGCGTCTACGTGGATTTGGGCCAGCCCTGTGAAGATCGTGACGCGATCATGGAAAAGGCCCGCAACTGCGGGGCAAAATCGTCACGTTTGGTCGACGTCCGCGAAGAACTCTGCCGCGATTTCGCTTTCCCCGTGCTGGCGTGGCAAGCCAAATACGAGCAAATCTATCTGCTCGGCACCTCCATCGCCCGCCCGCTGATCAGTAAAGTCTGCCTCGAAGTGGCACGCGAAGTTGGTGCGACCGCCTACGCTCACGGAGCTACCGGCAAGGGCAACGACCAATGCCGCTTCCAGCTCGCCGCCGAAGCTCTCAACCCCGACATCGAAATGATCGCGCCGTGGCGAATCAAGTCGTTCCGGGAAGCCTTCCCTGGTCGTACCGAACTGATCGAGTACTGCGATGCCAAACGGATCCCCGTTAAAGCCTCGACCGCGAAGCCGTACAGTAGCGACGAAAACGTTCTCCACATCTCTTACGAAGCCGGCAAGCTGGAAGAACTCGACGTCAATGGTGTCGAGCTGGTCGAGTTCGGCATGGGCGTCTCTCCACAAGATGCCCCTGACAAAGCCGAAGAAGTCACGATCGGATTCGAGTCCGGTGTGCCCGTGACACTCAATGGTAAAAAAGTCTCAGCGCTCGAAATGGTCGAGCAGCTCAATACGATCGCCGGTCGCAATGGCGTCGGTCGAATCGACATGGTCGAGAATCGCTTTGTCGGTATGAAGAGCCGTGGTGTGTATGAATCACCCGGCATGACCGTCCTCTACGACGCATTGATGAACGTCGAGCAGCTCACCATGGACCGCGACCTGATGCACCTGCGTGATCGGCTCGCCCCCGAAGTGGCCGAGATGGTTTATTACGGGTTCTGGTACACACCGAAAATGGACGCCCTGTTCGCGTTCATTCGGGAGGCCCAAAAACCGGTCACCGGTGAAGTCACCCTGCAACTCTACAAAGGCAACATCATGGTCGCTTCGCGTCAGAGCCCGAACAGCCTCTACGACGAAGAGATTGCAACGATGGAAGGTGGCGGCACGTACAACCAAGACGACGCTGAAGGCTTCCTGCGGATTCACGGTCTCCCCTGCCGAGTCCAAGGCCGCGTGACCCCACGCAAATTCTGATAGTCGACCAACGGCTCCGCCCGTCGCGAGTGGTTCTTCACGGACTTTAGTGGCTGGAGTGCAGGATGTTGGATTTTTCGGTCCATTCGGGTTTCGCAGCGGTGAGCCAGGTGTGCGGGATTTTCAAGGCATGTCGGTGGCGTCCGAAATCTTTGTCAGGCTGATGCAGCTGTGGTAGGATCGTTTTGCCGGGAGAGGCGGAAGCAAGCTCTGCTGGGAAGCAACTTGCCGAGGAATATCTCGGTCGGGGTGAGCCGAAAGGTGCCTTCGGCTGGCGGCGGATGCGTCCGCCGTCAGCGTTTACCCTGGGACGGCATCGCTCATTTCGGACGCCACCGCCATGCCTCTAAAATCCAACATGCTGGATTTACCCACGACAATCCCGGATGGACCGATTTTTCAGGCATTTACTCCTGCGTCCAATGGGCAAAAAAGGAAGTCCTCGACGAGTGTATTCCCGTCGAGAACTTGTCGCACCATTGGCGCGCTATCGACCGAGATATCCCTTCCCAGGCCCGCGTCCGTTTTTCCCGGCACAAGTCAGTGTACGGTCTACTCTCGACCGATGCAAAAAAATCATTGGACGCAGGAGTCAATGCCTCGAAAATCCACCACACTGTGCAGGCCAACTGCGAATCAAACCGCGAGTTCGGTGCCACTAAATTCCGAGAAGAACCTCGCGAGCCTTCGGTACCTTGTTAGCGAACTAGCAATGTTGAGTGAACTGCCTTAAGTCTCGTCAGGGACGGCATCCCGATGCCGCCTCCCCCAAATTCGCTATCCCAATTGACGATTCAATCGGTCGAGGACAGCAGCACTCTGATCACGGAACAAACTTGCGTGACGTTCCTCAAATCGCTTTGCCCGCGCACGAAAACGCTCCTCTTGCAATCCAGTGCGCAAGGTCTCAATAAACCGATCGGGATAACGCACGTCCAGAAACGTGCCCACCCCAGCCTCCTCAATCGCCTCGGCTGTTAATCGCTGTTCAAAAAAGAGCGGACAAGCAATAACTGGCATCCCGTGCAGCAGTGACAAAGCCGTCGATCCGTGATTGCCATTGTTGATCAAAGTCATGCCGCCAGCGGCCGCTGCCTCGATGGAGCGGAATCCATCGCAAATCCGCACCCATGCGGGATCGCACTGCTGCAGTAAATTTTCACTGACGCCATCGGCGACTAAGTCCACGCGAACGCGAAGCTGTTTCAACGCAGCAAAAAGCTGTTTCCAATGAGCAAATGGCTTGAGATAAGCCAATACCGCTGCTGACTCTGAGTTCGATGCTGAATTGTTATCGTCGGTCACGCGGGCTAAGCATTGACGCCCAACCCAAACGCCATCCCAAGTTGGAGACGCTCGCACCGCTGCGTACGGATCCAATAGCGGCAACGTCGCGAGAATATCATCCTCACAGCCCTCGACGACTTCGTCCCACCGGCTTGGCACCGAAAGACCGTTGACCCGACACGCCGCTGCGATACGGTCCATTACCTTTTCATAAGCCAGCGAGGTTGTGCAATTCGCGAAAGAATTCGATGGCGAGTTCTGTAGCTCCTCACTGCTCAGCCGTTTCGCAAACCAAGGTAGATCGACCGGAAGTTCGCGACGAGGCGGACAGGTGTAGCCGGTACCAATGCGCATGGTTCGAATCCCAATGGATCGAGCAATCATTCCCGCCGTCGCTCCGAAATCCTGGACCACCAAGTCTGGTCGAGTGCGGATGAATATCTCAAGCCAATCTCGCACCACCGAGACCAGACGTTCCGCGTCGTGGTAACCCAAATTCCAAGTAATTGCCGCCAAATTTCGGGGTGGAATCGCATCGCCACAGCGGCAAGGTTTCAGCTGCGGGCAACGCACTACTTGATACCCTTTGCGCGTAGGACACGACTTCAGTCGATCCATCTCCTTCAGTACCCAAATGACGTCGTCACCGTTTTGCGAAACCGCATCGGCGATCGGCAGGAACCTCTGGACATGCCCCGACCCTGCGCCCCACTCCCAGGCGTATAGCACACGACGAGGCCGCCGCGTCTGGCTCAACGGACCCACTCCTCGAAAGTTGACTCCAGTTCACGTGCAAGACCGGTCGGGTCGGTCAACGCACTCCGATCAAAACGATGCTGGATTTCTTTGCGTAACCCAGGCAACCGGCCCCGGTCGTGTAACATTTCCACTGCTATCTCAACGTATTCGTTCCTGTCGTCGGCAACAAGTTCCTGCAGCCCCATGCGAATCATCATCGCAGACGTCGCTCGATGAGCGTAGTAATTCCCACAGCAAGAAATGATTGGAGTGCCCACACACAAACACTCAAGCGAGGTCATTGTGCCCTGGTACGGAAACGAATCAAGCGCCAAATCAACATTCGCCATCGTCTGCAGATGCTCCTTGAGCGTCTCCGTCTGTGTGCGAAACTGCAGCCGATCCGGAGAGATTCCGTGGGTGGCAAATACCTGGCGATAACGGTCCCTCAAGGTCGAGACAGCGAAACGATCTCCGTACTTGAACAAGATGGTTGCACGGGGAACGCGACGTAAAATCTCTGCGTAAGTAGAAATTGCGGTGGGAGAGATTTTCGCCACGTTATTGAAGACTCCCAGCGTCGGTTGTGAACTTGGCACTGACACGATGTCCTCAGCGATCCCATAGGGTCGCCAAGCGAGGTGGGCATGCTCAAGCCAGACAAGCCGCTCTCCATAGAGATGATCAGTTAAGCCTGGCGGATCGGCAAATCGATCCGTAAACCGATAATCCATCGATGGGATTGCCGAAGTATGTGGGTAACCCAAAAACGATGCCTGCACTGGAGCCAACCGTTTCGCGAGCACTCTAAGCCGATTCCCACCACCCGTGTATCCTCCCAAGTCGATCAGCACGTCGAGGTCATCCAGCCGGACGCTTTCCAACAGCCGATCGTCGGCCCATCCTTGCACGCTTGTAAAGTAGTCGACCGATTCTTTGATCGCATTGGTCGTCGCATCCGATTTTTTTCCATCATGGTAGATGTTAATTTCACATCGTTTGAGATCGTGTGACTGCAGAATCGGCAAGATAATTTTGCCAACAGGATGGGTATAAAAATCGCTTCCCAGATAGCCCACGCGAATTTTTTCGGCAGCCATCCGCGGACGTGGCGGCAACGAATCGGAAGGCTGGGTAAAGTGCATCCCAACGCGAAAGTGCTCATTTGAAATCTCGGCTGCAGAGTACCGATCCGAGTAGTTCATATAAAGCAGATAGTTCGCTGCCGCACCCGTATGTCGCACGTCAACGTCGAGCAGACGGCGGCAATACGACAGTGATTCGTCGATCTCGCCCACGCCTGCGAGCAGAAGCGAAAGGTGAAATAGATTCCCCTGATGTGTAGGATCGACTTGCGCCCAACGACGGCGGATGGGGATGGATTCGTACTTCCGCTCCGCCCGGTCAAGCATATCGCAGGTTGTCGAGAGGATCCGCGGCAGAGATTTCACTTCAACTTCGAGCCCAGCTTCACAAAATTGCACCAATTTCAACAGTACATCGGCAGCCTCATCGACTTGGCCGATCCAACCCGATGCCTCCGCCAACCGAAGTGAACTGTCCACGTCGCCGCCCGCATCCTCATACGCCTGACGCGCCCGCACCACTTCTTCATCCCAATCCAGCCTCCGCTTGTCAGCACCCTCCAATCGATCCGCAGGCAACTCCGACGCCGCGTACCATCGACGACGAAGTGGTTCGGGCGTCGGATATCCGAGCAACTCCAATGTCGCAAAGAAATCTCCGTTGTTGCGTAATGAATTCCAGAGCGATGGATCGACCGCTGTGCGAGGCCTCGCCACAATCGAACGACGTCGTCCCTGTGAAGCGTCTCCTGTGATCTTGTGGTAGTCTTGCCAACGAAGTTGCCACCCATCGTCGTAAGTCAATCCAATTACATCGCAGATCACACGCAAAGCTGCATCAGGACGGTGCACAAAATCTTCAAAGCGAATCCAGGTCATCGTCTGCACAAATTCCGCAAACTCGCGCATTCCGCGCCATACCGCCATGTCATCCCACTGGGCCGCCAAAGCCCCCAATCGCTTCATACTCAAGTATTGATCGACCGGGTGTCGTACCGTCGCACAGCGCCTCATTAACTTAAGATTTCCGTGCACCTCGTCTTTCTCCACCGGACGCGCCGAATTTGCGTCGGACGGGCGATCGCAACCAACCAACGCCGGCATCGACAACGCGTTCCACGCGGATTTCTTTTGTGGCTGAGTAAAAGGAAACCCAATCCAATCCAAGTGCGACCAATCCCGAATCACGAGCATGAGCCCCCGCTCTTTCGCCCGTGCCGCGATCAGCTCGATCGCCGCGACGAAGGCCACCGAATCGCCTGTCGCGATTTCACGAACTTCGTCCTCTGCAAGGAGCCCATACCAATTCGCGGCTTGCCGAAGCGGATTGAATCGATCCGTGCCCCCAGGATTGATCTCGCTCAACAAACAAACGCCATCCATCGACGCCAGGCAGCGAGAGATGAGAGTGCCGCCGGTGCGTGCTAGATGGTGAAGAATTGGCATTGAAATTCTAGCGTCCCTGGGCTACTCCATTTTATCCCTCTGAAGTGCCTTGTTCGTTCAAAACCCTAGTACATCCTCGGCAACTCAAGGTACTCTCAAGAATATTCTGCCAGTCAAAAGCATACATTGAAAACTAATGAGAACGAGCATCTGCGATACCAACAGATATTCTCGATCCTCAATATCCGTAAACTTGGATCCCCTATCGCCTCATGACATAAGCTAGTAGATGTTTCATTGACTGGCATCAGCCTTCCCGACATGTTTTTTGCTGCTTTGTTCATTCGCATGCTGTTCTGCTTTTTGAACCCTCGCATTGCGCTTCTTTAGTCGCAATATTTCATTCTTGCGAAACCACCCGGGGCGCGAAGGGTTTTGCTTCGAAAGCTCGGCCCAGCGTTCGATATCCTCCTGTGCCTGATCGACGTCGTAGCCTTTGACTTGCAAAGCAGCGAGGAATCGCTCTATGGCGGCATATTCACGCGGGAACATCACGCCCTTTCCATTGTCGACCGAACGCTTATTCGCCAAAACTGAGTGAATGGTATTTCCGAGTCGTTCATCGCTTGCGATCGTGGGGTCAGCCCCCATTTCAAGCAACTCGATCGCCAGGTCGTATTGTCCAAATCGCCCTACGGCAGTTTCAATGGGTGTCGCTTCCAAATGGTCGATCGCGTTGATATCCGCTCCCTTGGCGACTGCCGCCGCGATTCGTTCATCCGCGTTTCGCACCCCAGCTCTGATAATCTCGTGTAACACGGTGTCACCGTGTCTGCCTGGCACCGTCGGATTACCGCCATGTTTTATCACCTCGAGAAATTGTGTTGGGAATTGCGATCGGGCGGCCAAATGCATCACCGTATCTCCCGATCGAAAGACGTTTGGCAAACCCAGATCAGAAGTGAGACGGACGTTGGGATCTGCTTCCTTTTTCAATAAGAGTACAAATCTTTCGAGCTGGTTGTCGGGGAAAGCCCAGAACAGAGGGGTTATGCCATCCTTGCCGATCGTATTGACATCAACCCCCGCCGCAATCAATCGCTTCATCTCATCGAGATCATTGTCCTCAATGGCTTCGCATAACTCGACGACTTGTTCATCCTCAAAGAAGTCAACTGCATGCAAATTGAGCTTCTCATGAAAGGTGGCAGTAGGAAGCAGTGAACTCATCACCGCCGGGACTTCACACCCAGGTGTCATTGTCAGAACCACCAGCGTTGCCAAAGCTATTTGCAGTAAATCAGCTTCGAACTTTAGTAGCCTACGACGTCGTGATGTATTAAAGATCATAGCCATGAATGTCCCATCCAGTGCTTTCATCGACCATTAGGCCGTGCTGATAGTAAAGTGTAGTATGTGACAACCCCATGTAATAAGCGCTCGCCCCGAGTTCAGAAGCAACGTTCACCCACCCCGCACCAGGGATGAGCTTTGAAGCTAAAAATACGATACCGACACCTGCCAATTGAGCATCAACGGGTCCGTCCATTTTGTATCTTCTTCCGATGGCGCTAGGGATAACTGCGGGGCTGTAGTCTTGAACAAAGCTTAAAATATCCCAATCAAGATAATAGGCGTCGATCAACATCGATGGGTTTCGAAACCGCTCGACAGAGCCAGGAAATTGTTCTAAGCCCTCAATGCGAACACCATCTTGGTCACGTTCGAATAATGTAGATTCCATCAGTCCAGCAGCATTGAATGTATCTGCACGGAAATTGCCAACGACTGCTGCCGCGCTAGCGAGACCACCGCCAAGAGAATGACCGGTGACAATATGGTCAGCATCGACGCGTTTTGCTACTCTCGCAAACTCGAAACCAATATCCATTGCTGCTTGGTATTGTTCCGTAAAGCCACCAATGCCTTGCCAAACGTCAACTAAAATGTCGTCGTAGTCGTCCGTTCCTGCGAACGCCAGAACATACGCGCGCGATACGTAGTCCAGGTAAATTGCGTTCTTGAACCCTGGTACTGACTCGGGTTCACCAATGAGTTGAGTAATCGACCACGACATGCCGAGTTCGCGAAGTTCAGCCTCACTGATCAGTCTTAGTGCGAATTGAGGCAGGTCTGCTTGCTCATACACACCTTCGGAAGCCATTGCATTGCGTAATTGCTCACGATCTTGAAGGTTTGGGTAGAAGGTTCCGACGTCAACAACCATATACTTCACCTCGTCTGCCAGTGGTGCAGTGCCCGGTAAACTTAGGATCACTTTAATTCGATCATCAGGTTTGCCGGCATCGTCAATGCCTTTCTTTTTCGCGTGGCGTGGAAACGCGTCTGCACCTTGGACAAAAACCGTAATCCCACCTGTCCCAGGATCATAGTTCAAGTCCGTAAGCGAATACGAATCGTGTGCATAGATTCGGTTTCCGCCTTCGTGGATATTCATATTCATACGTGTCGCAGCTTTCGCTACGTTCCAAATATTAACCACGCCAGAAGCACCCGCCGCTTCAAAATCGAAAGAGATTGTGCTAGCGTTCCTTTCCAAATTGAGTCCTGCCGGCAAACGTAGGCGAACGGGAACAAAATGAGAAGCATCCGGGTATACGAGTTTTCCAATCCCGTATTCGCTATCTTCTATATATTCCTCCCATTCAGAGTTGTCGGGATAATTGAAGCCATTATTGTTATCGCTGTCGATGTCGAGATCGATGCCCCACACAGTCACGTTGATATGACCGAGAAGGATGTTCCGCTCCTGCTCGAAGTCAGGGGGCTCATCTTCGCCGAAACTGGGTTGCCAGCTTAGTGTGATTCGCGTGGTGCCCACGCCAATCCCTTCAATCCATACGTCCGACTCGCCAGTGTACGGGTGGTCGACGTCCTTTTGCTCACCTGGCGTATACTGAATATTCTTTTCCCGGGAGTCCCAAAGCTTGATCTGCTGAGTATCGTAGCCAAGATAAAAATTGCCCTCGGGCTCCGATGCCCCTTGGTCCTGTGGCGGTTCATCTCCTGCTGGTGGATCCTCCACCGGCTGGTTCGCAGCAGCGACATGATCGCCCGTGATCGAACTAAGCTCCAGTGCAACGACATCGTCGTCTAAGACGAATCCCCCTTCGAAGAGATCTTCGATACCATTCGTGTTGTCATCGTCGTTGTTCCGGCTGACGTCACTGGTTTGAATCAAATAGCTGGTGTCGCCCTTGTCGTCATCGTGGAGCGTGACGGTGATCGGGTAGAGTGGTTGACCGTCGGTGGGCATCGGTCGTGCTACACGAATTATTTTCCATTTTGTTGGCAGGTATTCAAGTGTGACTGGATCGACGGTCGTCGACTCATCCGTAGCGTTTGAGGTTGTCCCGTCCGCCCATTTTACGCTGACATGGTGACGATCCATGACACCAGGATCCCACAGAGCGGAAGAAACCACTAGAAGTTTCGACCCGTTCGACGCCGTTTCAGTGGTCACGCTGGGCCGCGATGTAAATAGCGGCTGAACGTTGTTTACCTCCGCTGTTTTTTCGATCAGTTCGCCAGTGAACTCGATGCGAATTTCGACATCGTCCGAGGGAGTATTATTTCCAGGAACACCGTTCTGAACCTCGGATATGCCATCGTCGATTATCGAAAAGTACGCGTCAAATCCAGAGTACTGATCATAGAGACCGTAATCTTTCGATCGCGCCCCAAATTCACCTGATTTGAAACGCACCATTTCACCATCGTCGTCGAAGTCCCCATCGAAGTTGATGTCTGCAAATACGGTGAGATCAGGTGCGGGACGTTCGCTCCAAGGACCATTTACCCATCCAGCGACGCGGAGATTCTTCCCCTCGCGCACCACTCGAGGTGCTTCATCACCATCGAGAAAGTCATTGAACATCCCCGCTCTTAAGCCTGCGATGACAAAAGTGGTGGGCTCTGTAGAACCCGACGTCGTTCCCTCACTGGATCCCGAAGTGCTTCCGCTGGTTCCATAGATGGTCGT
Source organism: Allorhodopirellula heiligendammensis (assembly GCF_007860105.1). Classification (NCBI taxonomy): domain Bacteria; kingdom Pseudomonadati; phylum Planctomycetota; class Planctomycetia; order Pirellulales; family Pirellulaceae; genus Allorhodopirellula; species Allorhodopirellula heiligendammensis. The sequence continues at coordinate 1,559,734 of NZ_SJPU01000001.1, read as the reverse complement.
ACCTGGTGTTGTTCCCGAAGCGGTGGCTCCTGAGGAAGTTCCACTCGTCGAGCCGTCGGAGGCACCTGAGCCGGCGTCGATGGTTGAGCCCGTCGTAGTCCCAGTGCTCGTCCCTGACGTGGTTCCATAGCCGCCGCCATCGGTCGTGCCCGAGGTCGTGCCGCCGGTGTCAATGGTTGATCCGCTCGTTGTACCTGCGGTGGATCCATAGCCTGAACCAGGGCTTGACCCCACAGTTGAGCCATAAGTTGAGGCACTGTAATCGGTACCGCTGTTTGCCGCCAGCGTTCCATTGGTCCCGGAGTATGGATCGTCGTTCGTACCCGTCGTGGCTCCGGTGGTTCCATTTTCACCAGCATTGGGGTCACCACTATACGGATCTTCCTGCGTACCCGCAGTCATCCCATCGACATCCTCCTCGCCGTCTCCACCGTATGCATCGCAATCATCCAATCTCGCTTGAACCTGTGCGATCGATGAATCGACCGCTGCAATTTGGTCACCCAACCCACTGATCTCAGAGGGAATTGTTGCGTCTGCAAGTTGGCTCTCCAAATTCTCGCGAGTCGATAGCAAAGTTGATAACAGCACCTCATCGGCGTCACACGCACTCGTCAATTGCGTGGCCCCGCCCATGGGAACCGAGTCTCCCCCGGATCGCGTTTGGTCATCGCTCGTGGCGTGACTCTGCAATTCAATTGCCGACAGCACGAGTGCGTAGTCATCCAAATCGACCTTTCCATTTTGGTTTAAGTCCATTTTGGGACTCGCTGGAAAGGCGTTGGGATCGTTGATTGAGTTCAACACCTCGAGGGCATCGAGGGATGTCAGAGTACCATCGAAATTGACATCTCCTTCGAGCGGTGCGACTTCCGTATGAACGACCGTAAGGTTCGCCGGAAGAGGGTCCTGCTGATCGCCCAAGTCAGCGGCGAGCATCTGCCGTGGGCAAAGTGTTTCAACACTCAACCTCCGCCGCGAATCTCGTGGTGGAGAGACCTTTGCCGGAAGTCCCCTGGAGGTGCCGAGATCTCTCCAAGAAATAGAAACGCGTTTCCAGGTTGAAAATTTTGTTTTCATGATTGACCCACGCTCTCTGAAAGCCGCTGCCAACGGTGACCACACACCCAACAACCCCCACCCTAGGGAAGCGAACGCCCCATGCCAAGGAAATTCTTTAGAAAACTAGATTTTTCTTCGCATCTGGGCAGAGACGTGAGTGACGTGCGGCTTTCTGTAAACGTGGGCCTGCACTGTTCGTCCCGGTGGGATGACGGCTATTTTTTGAGTTTCGAGGTCGGGCTCATTCGCGGTTTGGACGCTTGCCGGCGTTCATTTTGCGGTGGACACGGATAAATTCTGGGATGTGAGTCTCTCCAGGCAGAGGGACTCAGCGATGACCAGTCCGTTTCGCCAGGCAGGACCCGCCGCAGCACGTCAACTCAATACACATGATCGTCCAATTCATTGCGGATCGCTGTCTAAAATCGACATCCGTCGTTTCGATTACTGTTTCGCTGGCATTAGGGTCTGCTGAAAAGAGCTTGAATTTTTTTGGGCATCCGTCAGTCGTGGGCTGACCGCCTGTTGATTTACGCCCAGTCACTGGTCATCGGCCAGCGAACTTAGGCTTTGGATGAAATTGGTCCTGTCTGAGTTGAAGCGGACCAGCAATCGGTCATTGATTCGATGATTGGACTGTTATGGCGATCTAGGATACGGAAGATGGATCGCTTTTGCCTGTCTCTTCTTCGTAGAGCTTTTTCAGGTAGGCCCGCCAATCATCGCCGTTGTCTTTGCGAACGATGCTCTTGAGTGATGCGTTGGCTTCGAGGTCCGTTGCGTCGACGCCGTTCGTCTTGCCTCGAAGCTGTCCGTTGTCACGGGTCGCTTGCAAAATCAGTTCAAAGGCACACTGGTGGATCTCCATCGGCAGTCGTTGGCGGGTAAGCGACAGTGTGCTGTGATCGGGCATGGATTCACCGGGGCCGTAGCCAAGGAATCGAGCCAGCGATCGGCTGTCGTCGCACCGCCACGCGATGCCTCGCTGGCAGGAGATATCTTCAAAATAGCCGATGAAGATCATGCGGAAATAGATGCCCGGTGGAAGGCATTTGCGTCCCGTCTTCTGATAAAACGGCTTGACTGCCAACTCCAGTTTGCCGTCGAAATCGATCTCGGCGAGTAACTGATCGAGCCGGTCGTAGAAAACGTTCCGCGGTCCATTGCTGAGTTTATCGGCAGTGACCCAGAACGTGTCCTACCGTTCTGGCCTTCGCTTGCCAAGTGCCATCAATACCTCTCCAAAATGTGAAGCATAGAAGATAGCGCGAGCGTGTTGAAAATTAATAGGCTGTAAGGCAGCAACAAGCCATCGTTGTTGTCGCTATCAATGTCGAGATCGAGATACACGCGGCTTAAACTGCTGCTAGAAGTGTCGCCGGCATCGACTTGGACTGCCGCTGAAACAGCAGGCCCAGAACCGCAGCCATCTTCTGAACACCAGGCTGCTGCTGGCATACAAACTGACGACACGAGCAGTGTTTGAAATCGCAGAATATGTATGAAAGACATTTGCATTTCCTGTGGGCGTACCCGTGATCTCCGTGGACGAGGTGCCGGTCTCTTTGAACTGACCGTCCTCATCGCCTCATGACAAAAGCTAGTAGATGTTTCATTGAGTGGCATCAGCCTTCTCGACATGTTTTCCGCTGCTTTGTTCGGTCGCATGCTGTTCTGCTTTTTGAACCCTCGCATTCCGCTTCTTTAGTCGCAATATTTCATTCTTGCGAAACCACCCGGGGCGTGCAGGGTTTTGCTTCGAAAGCTCGGCCCAGCGTTCGATATCCTCCTGTGCCTGATCGACGTCGTAGCCTTTGACTTGCAAAGCAGCGAGGAATCGCTCTATGGCGGCATATTCACGCGGGAACATCACGCCCTTTCCATTGTCGACCGAACGCTTATTCGCCAAAACTGAGTGAATGGTATTTCCGAGTCGTTCATCGCTTGCGATCGTGGGGTCAGCCCCCATTTCAAGCAACTCGATCGCCAGGTCGTATTGTCCAAATCGTCCTACGGCAGTTTCAATGGGTGTCGCTTCCAAATGGTCGATCGCGTTGATATCCGCTCCCTTGGCGACTGCCGCCGCGATTCGTTCATGCGCATTTCGCACCCCAGCTCTGATAATCTCGTGTAAAACGGTGTCACCGTGTCTGCCTGGCACCGTGGGATCACCCCCATGTTTCATCACCTCGAGAAATTGTGTTGGGAATTGCGATCGAGCGGCCAAATGCATCACCGTATCTCCCGATCGAAAGACGTTTGGCAAACCCAGATCAGAAGTGAGACGGACGTTGGGATCTGCATCCTTTTTCAATAAGAGTACAAATCTTTCGAGCTGGTTGTCGGGGAAAGCCCAGAACAGAGGGGTTACGCCACCCTTGCCGATCGTATTGACATCAACCCCCGCCGCAATCAATCGCTTCATCTCATCGAGATCATTGTCCTCAATGGCTTCGCATAGCTCGACGACTTGTTCATCCTCAAAGAAGTCAACTGCATGCAAATTGAGCTTCTCATGAAAGGTGGCAGTCGGAAGCAGTGAACTCATCACCGCCGGGACTTCACACCCAGGTGTCATTGTCAGAACCACCAGCGTTGCCAAAGCTATTTGTAGTAAATCAGCTTCGAACTTTAGTAGCCTACGACGTCGTGATGTATTAAAGATCATAGCCATGAATGTCCCATCCAGTGCTTTCATCGACCATCAGGCCGTACTGATAGTAAAGTATAGTGTGTGACAACCCCATATAATACGCTCGCGCCCCGAGTTCAGAAGCAACGTTCACCCGCCCCGCACCAGGGATGAGCTTTGAAGCGAAAAATACGATGCCGACACCAGCCAATTCAGCATCACCGGGGTCTGCACCGTTCGTCCCGGTGGGATGACGGCTATTTTTGGAGTTGTCGAGGTCGGGCTCATTTGCGGTTGGACGCTTGCCGGCGTTCATTTTGCGGTGGACACGGGTAGATTCTGGGGTACAAGTCACTCCAGGCAGAGGGACTCAGCGATGACCAGTCCGTTTCGCCAGCCAGGACCCGCCGCAGCACGTCAACTCAATACACATGATCGTCCAATTCATTGCGGATCGCTGTCTAAAATCGACATCCGTCGCTTCGATTACTGTTTCGCTGGCATTAGGGTCTGCTGAAAAGAGTTTGAAATTTTTTTCGGGCATCCGTCAGTTGTGGCCTAACGCAACTCGCGTGCTATTGCAGTCGCGCACAGTGAACGTTCTCTTGATTTCCTCGTTTCACCTTTCGATCGAACCAAATGTGTCCAGCGAAGTCCATGCACATGCCCCAGTGGTCCCAGCGGTGTCTCTCCCATCTCGTGGTGAGTCTCGTCTGCTTTGCACTTGGGATAGCGACTGCGTCCGTGTTTTCGAGCGGACGCACTGTTTCCCAAGAGAACAAGACTTTCGCAAGCAGCATTCCCGTATCGCTACAGGAAGTGTTGCCTGCTTGGATGAAATCGGCAGAAAGTTCCGTCGTAGGAGACTTTGCCTTGGTTACTGCAAAAGAGCATTCTTCCGACGCGCTTTGTTATCCCCGTTCCAGAACGCACCGGCCGCTCGTGTTATTCTCCCATGACGCGGATCAAGATGCGGTGGATACTGTTTCAGTTTTTGGAAAGGACGGGCGGCACTTGACTGTCATCGACGAGGACGGCGACGGCACGCTCGATTCCTACGTTTACGTGACGGGCACAGGACTAGACTCAATCCACTTTGTCGATAGTGACATGGATGGTCGATACGACCACCGCATGGGCCCCGGCAAGGACTATGCGGTTCATATTGCTGGCGAGTGGAGAGAACTCACCCGCCGTGAAGGAAAGCCTCACGTGGAAATGAATGGCGAAATGCGAGAACTCGAGCAGGTTGATCAGATTTGGCAATTGCCATCCGATGGAAAATAGTTCGTGCGTTCTACCGGCCTGTTAAGCGAGCCGCTGTCACTATTTGGATGCACGAACGTGAACCTGAATCGCTAGCGAAAGACGAGATAAACTGCCTCGCTGGCGTGTCGGGTTAGTAAATCAACGGCCCTCTAGGCTATGCGGGTGCACCCTGTCACTATCATTGATTGCCGCTTTGGACTGCCCTCAATTCTCAAGGAGATTGAACGAAAATGAATAACCCCAACTCTCAGTCGAATGACAACTCCTCCGCTGGTTTCCGCACCCGGGCGATTCATGTCGGTGGCGAAGTCGATCCTGCCACGGGCGCGGTCGTGGCGCCGGTCCATTTCGCGAGCACCTTTCGTCAGCCCGGGGCAGGGCAGTGGGGGCAATTCGACTACTCTCGCAGCGGCAATCCAACTCGTACCGCGTTGCAGAAAACACTTGCGTCACTCGAAAGTTCTGAAACCACGAGTTGCACCGGATCGCTTGCGTTCTCCTCTGGCATGGCTGCCATTCATACCGTCACGATGCTGCTGCGATCGGGCGATCATGTTGTCGCTGGAACGGATATCTACGGAGGTGCTTATCGCTTGCTGCACCGGATCTGTGACGCCAGCGGCATCGAAGTATCGTTGGTCGACATGACCGATGTGACATCTGTCGCAGCAGCGATTCGGCCGGAAACCAAATTAATTTGGGCGGAAACGATTGGTAACCCGCGCATGACGATTCCTGATCTGCCCGCCATTTCGAAGATTGCGAAGCAGCATGCCGTGTTGCTCGGTGTCGACAATACCTTTGGCACGCCGGCCCTCATCCGCCCGCTCCAATGGGGCGTCGACATTGTCATGCACTCAGCCACGAAATATCTCGGCGGCCATAGTGATTGCTTAGGTGGCACGCTTGCGGTCGCCGACGCAGAGCTTTACGACCGGTTGTACTTCATCCAAAACGCGACCGGCGCGGTGCTCGATCCGATGACTTGTTTCCTGATTTCGAGAGGCCTGAAAACGCTTGACCTGCGAGTGCGCGAACAGTCCGCCACGGCCATGAAATTGGCGGCATGGTTGGAATCACATGATCGCGTCCGATCGGTGCTCTATCCCGGTTTGGCGTCGCACCCGCAAGCGGCGCGAGCACGCGACCTATTCGACGCGGGCCTGCCCGATGAGGCCAAGCGTTTTGGCGCCATGATTACGTTTGAGCTCGACGGTGACCTGGAGATAGTCAAGAAGTTCTGTGGCAGCACGCGATTGTTCCACCTCGCGGTGAGTTTGGGCGCGGTCGAGTCGCTCATCGAGCAACCTGCGACGATGTCGCACGCATCATACGCTCCGGAGGATCGGGCTCAATACGGAATCACCGATTCACTAATCCGGTTATCGGTGGGCTTGGAGGATTTTGCAGACTTGCAGGCGGATCTGACGCAGGCCTTCGCCGCATGTCCATAGAACAGCCGTCGAGCCTGTCGCAAGTCCCTACGACTGGCTGGAAGTTTGGCCTGCGAACACCGCCTGAGTCACTCGTTCAGCTACTTCCTCGACGCTGCCCGCTGCCGAGACCACGACACTCCGGCCACCTGTGGCGGGCAGTTGCTGTAGAAATGCGTGCCGGACGCGATCGAGATAGTCGCGGCCTCGAGCCTCCATCCGGTCGACTTTCTGACCGAGTCGTCCGTACGCTTGATCGACGGGTAGATCCAATAGTAGGGTGAGGTCAGGGTGCAGTCCACCGCAGGCGAGGTGCCCCATCTTCCACAGGATCTCGGGTGCAACCTGCGGCACTCCCTGCGTGTCGTTGGTACTTTGATAGACTACGTTGGCGAGTAGGAAACGATCCGAGATGACCGTCTTGCCTGCGGCGAGGGCGGGCCGCAGCACCGTCTCGATCATTTCACAGCGGCTCGCCATGAACAGCATCGCTTCGGTTCTCCGGTGCATGGACATGCTGCCATCGAGCAAAATCTCACGTAGTTTTGATCCGATCTCAGTCGTTCCGGGGTCACGGACGACCAGTACATCGGTTCCTTGATCGCGAAGGTATTCAGCCAGTCGTTCGATTTGCGTTGATTTACCGACACCATCAATGCCGTCGAACGAGATGAAGCGAGGGGGCGTCATTGAAAACTTGCAGGGTGTGGGATCTATTTCGGCTGGGTCGAAAAGTTGTCAGGGCCACCAACGATTGACATATGCTCATACTTCGTTACGACCCATCCGCCGCCGACCTGGTCCGCGTTGTCTGCGCGTTTTTCGAGGGTCAACAGCAGTCGACGAGGAACGCGGAGTTGTTGCAGTCCGCCTCGCTTGCTGCTGACCTCGACTTTGACGGTCATGTCCACATCGGCCTGCATGGGCAGAGTATCGTCGATCAAACGGATGCTTTGGATACGACCGACATCGGCTTGGCTGAATTCCCATTGGGGCAATTCATTGAGCGCTTGCTGGCGAGTGGCCTCGTCGCCGATGACGGCGACCGCTCGTTCGTAGTCGTTCGCTTCCACTGCGTCAGCCGTCTGGTAGATCAACTGTTCGATCTGTTCCCGATCGGTCACCCAGTTCTCTGATACGATCCAGGCGATGGGAATCAGACACGCCACGATCAACCCGATGATGGCCAGCGGCTTGCGTCCCGTTTGCAGCCATCCGTAGATCAGTGCCGCCGCGAGCACGCCGAGCACCACCGCGACAATCAGAGGGCTCTCAGCGATCAATCGCATCATGATACCAACGACTCCTCAGCGGTGGAGCGTTCGTCGAGGGGGCCGTCGGTGTCGTCCTGGATATAGGTCTTCTCTTTGTAGAAGTAACCGACCGGAACAAAGATGACCGCGGCGACGAAAATGCACGTGGTCCAGAACCAAAAGTAGTCGGCGCCTTCGAGCAGCACGCGGCCCCCGATGGCATAGTCGCGTGAGAATGTCGACTCCGTGCCACCGCCGCGTTCTTGGTCGATCTTCGCTTTCGCTGCAGCGATCTTGGCGGGGTCATCTTGGCCGAGCAATTCGATCTTTTTGCGTTCCAGCCAACTGTACGCATCCTGTTCCTCGTCGTCATTGGGGCGTTGCAGGATTCCTGTCAAGGTTTCGTCCCACTTCGTCCACTCGACGCCATCAGCACCGGCGGAGGCGAGCTGGTAGCGGTCTCGAGAAATCAACTTGTATTGAATTGGGTTGCCATGAGCGTCCTGCAGACCTTCCAACAAACTGTCAATCTGCGTGATACTTGGCAGCGTATCAGCGGACGCGCTCGCCCCATCGAAGAATGCCTTTTCGATTTTGTCGGCGGCAGCTTCAAAAATGGGCTTGGACGCATTCGTCATGGATTGCATGACACCTTCGTTATCGACGCTGATCACGACGTCGTCGTCAGTCCCAGTCTTGCCATCAGGCCCCGCGATGGAGAGCTGCCGGATTTGGGCATCGTCATTTTCCAGTGGCAGCACGGTCGACGTGAAACCACCTTCGGTGATCTCCGTCCCCGGCGTGAGCTGAGCGGAAGCAAGGCCACTGACGAGGCCGGTGACCGCAGGGGTTTGGATAAAGTGATTGACCGAAGCGGTAAAGATATTGCCCAGCGAGACAGACAGTAAGAACAATGCCATCACGATTGATTTCATGTTCTTCGGGGCTTGCGTGTAGGCAAACTCTAGACCCGTGATCGACACCATGACTTCCGAGGCGGTTAACACCACGTAGGCAAAAAACTGCCACCCGAGCGAAGGTTCCAATCCTGAATCGATTTTTTCTTGGAGCACCGACACGATCGCAAAGCCACCCATCATCACAAACAAGCCAATGGAGATTTTGCGAATGGGGGTGAGCGTAAAGACACGATTGACCAGCGGATAAATGACGAACTGGAAGAGCGGGATGAGCGTCAGGATAAAAATGGGGTTAACGGCTTGGATTTGTGATTCCAGCCACGTCATGCCTAAGAACGTTCGATCGAGACTCTTCGTCTGCAGTACCCACGACGAGCCGGTTTGATCGAATAGCGCCCAAAATACCGCGATGAATGAGAAAATAATCATCAACTTGAGGATCGCGGAAATGCCGGTCCAGCTGAACGTTTCTCGTACGAATGCCATTCCTCCGGGCGGGATGTGGACAAACTCTTTTCGGCCTAACCAGAACAGCAGGGTGGCCACGGCCATCAGCACGCCAGGAATGCCGAATGCCCAGTGCGGTCCGTAGTGCTGCAGCACCCACGGTGTCAGGAGGGTGGAGACGAATGCACCGAGGTTAATACTGAAATAGAACCACTGGTATACTTTCGTAAGCAAATGCTGGTTGGCTTTCCCGAACTGGTCACCGACGTTGGCCGACACACATGGTTTGATGCCACCCGATCCAATCGAGATCAACAGGAGACCGATGAACAGCCACGTACCCGCGTTCACCGGCGGCGATCCCATCAGGGCCAGGGCCGCGTGGCCGACGCAGTACACGATCGAGAGATATAAGATCGTCCGGTACTTGCCCAGGAAGACGTCGGCCAACAGTGCCCCGAAAACGGGAAAGAAATAGGCTGCGGCGGTGAAGGTGTGGAAATGCTCGGTGGCCTCAGCATTGCTCATCCCTGCCGTTGCCGCCGGCGCGCTGGTACCCATCCAGTGCAAATACTCGACCATGAAGATCGTCAGGATGGCCTTCATCCCGTAGAAGCTGAATCGCTCGGCGGCTTCGTTCCCAATGATATAGGGAATCCCACTGGGCATGCCGGGCGATGCAGCGGGTCGGGTGCGATAAGTGAATGACGACTTGCCCGATTCGGTTTCGGGACCAGCGACTGGATCGACTGCGGGTGATGACATCGAGATCCTCTCGGATGATTTTCTAGGTGCTGGGGAGGGCACCGAAGTTGTTGGATAAGTAACTTAGCGTGAAAAACGCCCCGGCGAAATGGATGTCCGCTCCAGGCTCGTGTCGCGACTCGGTCATGCTAACAGAGTCGCCCCAGCGAGATGCCTCCTCAGCGTCCCCCCACGAGACGAAAGTTCTATGCTGGGGACGCCAGTCCAGGAGACGCGGGAATGAGTCCTCGGGATCGAGTCCTTGGGGACCAGGGACTCGACCCCGTACGTCCCTGCCAAACGTCCCTGCCAAACGCCCCAGCCAAATGAGTTTGTTTTTATGAGACCGGTGAGTGGGCTGTCCCACGCCCCTCGCGAACAAGTCATTTCGTGTAAATTGGCACCATGCCCACCGCCTCCCCACGTGCCGTCACCGTTGCCGCAGAACCCGATCTCGCTGATCGCATCAGGGAGTCGGAACAGCGTTCAGATGCATCGATGCTGGGAGTCGGTGAGAGCTCAGTGCGTCCGCTCGATACCACGATCGAGGTGGTGACGCCTGAGAACATTGCTTTTCAGTACCAGCTGGCGGGGCCATTTCGGCGGCTGCCAGCCTATGTCATCGACGTGTTGGTGCGTTATGGAATGATGTTCTGCATCGTGATGGTGCTGTGGTTCTTGGTCGGGACACTGGCCATCGAACTCCTGGGGGCGTTCGCCGTGGGCGCAGTTCTGGTCTGCTACTTTGTGATCAGTTGGTTTTACGGGGCCTCGATGGAGACCTATTTCAATGGCCGCACGGTCGGCAAGTGGATGTTTGGTATCCGCGTGATCGACATCGATGGATGCCCGATCACTGGTCGGCGCGCGATTGTGCGGAATCTATTGCGGGTCGCCGACATGGCCCCGATGGCGGCTCTCCCTCAGCTCGCCGTAGACGTGCCGCCTGTATTTTTCATTCCCACTGGGATCGTGGGGCTAATCAGTGTGATCTGCACGCGACGGATGCAGCGGCTCGGTGACATTGCGGCCGGGACCATGGTAATCGTCGATGAAAAAACATGGCGGCTACCGATTGCCAAGGTGGAGGATCCACGAGTGGCGCCATTGGCCTCATTCATCCCAGGGGACTACAGCGTTTCTCGGAGTATGGCGCGGACGCTGGCAATTTATGTTGAGCGGCGTCATTACCTGACACCCGGTCGCCGTGCTGAAATCGCACGTCATCTCGCCATCCCTTTGATCGAGAGGTTCGATTTTGTCCCTAGCGTCGACTTCGATTTACTCCTGCTTGCGCTATACTACCGCACCTTCCTGTCCGCCCCCACCGACGAGCCCGCCGATCTGGGGCCGCTGGCCGGATACAGCCCGCTGCGGCGTGACCAAGCACGCGTCGTTCCATCGTAGTGGATTTTGTTGCCGATCCTCACGACGCCTCCCACCGCCAAACTTTATTTTTTGATGGCATTCACGCTGAATGAGCCGTTTGGGCGCTAGCCCCGGTTTTGACAGCTAGGAACCGAGAGCCATGGTTAACGCCAAAACGGCTCGTGAAAATTTTGGACGGCATTATCCTCCTGACTTGAAGCGACGATTCATGCAAATCCAACACTTTTGCCAGGCGATGGCTGAGCTTGCTCCGGTGCGGTTCGCCGAAGACTGGGACAACGTCGGCTTGCTGCTGGGTGACCGGACGGCAACGGCCACGCGCGTGATGACCTGTTTGACGGTCACTCCCGCGGTCATTGACGAAGCCGAGGCGGAAAATGTTGACCTCGTCATCGCTCATCACCCATTGCCGTTTCAGCCGCTGAGAAAAATCACGGTGGATTCAGCCGCCGGTGAACTGGTATGGCGACTGTGCCGCAACGGGACGGCTCTGTATAGCGCCCATACTGCCTATGACTCCGCGCCCGGGGGGATCAACGATCAGTGGTGTGACGCGTTGAGGGTGAAAGGGGTGGGTGCATTGATACCCAAGCCGAACTTGGGCGGGGCGGGTGAGCAACTCGGACCGGCGGCATGGGACGGCTACATTGAGAAGGATGAGGGCAGTGCGAAGAATAGGGGAGATAGGTCGCTCGGGGCGGGGCGGTATGGGGATCTGCCCGACTGGCGCTCTGCGCATGAAATTTTAAAGCTCGCTGCGGAATTTTCGGGAGCGACGCGGCCGCGAATGGTAGGAGATCCGCAGCGACCCGTGCGGCGAATCGGCTTTGCTTGTGGCAGTGGTGGCAGTTTCGTAGGGGCCGCCGGTCGGGTTGGTTGTGAACTGCTGATTACCGGCGAGGCCACCTTTCACACGTGTCTGGAAGCGGAAAACACGGGGATAACGCTCGTGATGCTCGGACACTATGCCAGCGAGCGGTTTGCGATGGAGAGTCTGGCCCAGCGTTTGCAAACTCTGCCCCAGCTGGTCAAAATTCATGCCAAATCGACTCCGGTAGACAACTTTCGGGTTTGGGCGAGTCGCCGCGAGCGGGATGTGATCGCAGTTGACCGAAATTCGCCAAACCCGTAACGTGGAACACTGGCACGGTTTACGAAAGAACCTATCCGCAAAGGGGTCAGACCCTTTACAACCAACGCGTTTCACCCCTTAAAAAAACTCTATGTCCATTTTCGAGCGTCTTTGGGACCTACTCGGTCTCGTTTTCGGCGGAACCTTCGAACGGGTCGGCCAGGCCGCCACCAGCGTCTTCGGCTCGGCCAATGCGAGGCATGTCGCCAAGCTTCAAGAGCGTGTCGAAAAAATCAACGCGTTGGAGCCTAAGTACGAAGCGTTCACAGACGAAGAGTTACGTGCGCAAACCGAGCTGTTCCGCAAGCGACTGCGCCAGGGGGAGACGCTCGATGACCTCCTCGTGGAAGCCTTTGCGGTGTGTCGAGAAGGCGGCAAGCGGTTTCTCAACATGCGCCATTATGACGTCCAGCTGATTGGTGGCATGGTGCTACACGCTGGTGGGATTGCCGAAATGGTGACAGGTGAGGGAAAGACGCTGGTCGCGACGCTGCCTGCGTACCTCAATGCCCTCGAAGGCAAGGGCGTTCACGTCATCACGGTCAACGATTACCTCGCTCGTCGTGATATGGAGTGGATGGCACCTCTCTGCATGAATCTCGGACTGACGATCAATGCGATCCAGTCTGGAATGAGCACGCAGGAGAAACAGGCGGCGTACCAGTGCGATATCACCTACGGAACCAACAATGAGTTCGGATTCGATTATCTGCGAGACAACATGCGTCCGGCCGCGAAAGGCGACGACCGGTTCCCCAGCGATGCCCAACAGTGCCAAGGCCCGCTGAACTACGCGATCATTGACGAAGTCGACAATATCCTCATTGATGAAGCGCGAACTCCCTTAATCATCAGCGGCCCAGCCGATCTAGATCTTGGACGTTACGCCGACGCCGATCGTGTTGCCCGGCAGCTGCAAAAGGAATTGCACTTTACCGTTGATGAGAAGCAGCACAACGTCACGCTTACCGACGAAGGCGTTCGCGCGGCAGAGGAACTCGCTGGTGTCGAGAGTTTTTACACCGCCGGTAACATGGAATGGCCGCACCTGATCGACAACGCGCTGAAGGCTCACTACCTCTACAAGCTCGATGTCAACTACGTCATCAAGGACCAACAGATTGTCATCGTCGATGAATTCACAGGCCGCTTGATGGAAGGCCGTCAATGGTCCGATGGGCTGCATCAAGCCTGTGAGGCCAAAGAAGGCGTGCCGATCAAGCAAGAGACTCAAACCTTTGCCACCGCGTCGCTGCAGAACATCTTCAAGATGTATAAAAAACTGTCGGGGATGACCGGCACGGCGATGACCGAAGCGGACGAATTCTGGAAGATCTACAAGCTTGACGTGGTCGCCATTCCCACTCACCGGGAAATGCAACGGATCGAGCATGCTGATTTGATTTACCTCAACGAGAAAGATAAATTCCGCGCGATCGCAGACGACGTTGAACGCGCCCACAAGTGGGACGTCGTCTCGCTCAAGGACGGGAGCGAAATCTGGGGCAAGATCCAAAGCGAGGCGGATGATGCCGTCATGATCGTGCCTAAAAACGAGAAGCAGCCTGAGAGTGTTGCTCGTGCGAAGATCGTCAAGATCGAGCGTGCTGGGCGGCCGGTTTTGGTAGGTACGGTCAGCATTGAGAAGAGCGAGCGGCTCAGCCATATGCTCGAGACCCGGGGCATCACTCACAACGTGCTCAATGCAAAGCAGCACGGTCGCGAAGCTGAAATTGTCGCTCAAGCGGGACGCATCGGCGCGGTTACCATCGCCACCAACATGGCTGGACGCGGAACCGATATTATTCTCGGTGGTAACCCTGAGACGATGGCCTGGGCTCAACTGCAACATACCTATCCGACTCGGCTAGAAGTGCCGGATGACGTCTGGAAGAAGCTCGTCGACGAGATCGATGAGCAAGAGCAGATGAGTGCCGAAGGGGAGATCGTACGCGATCTCGGGGGCTTGTATGTGCTCGGTACCGAACGCCACGAATCGCGTCGGATCGACTTGCAGTTGCGTGGTCGCTGTGGTCGCCAGGGTGATCCTGGCGGTAGTCGCTTCTTCTTGTCTCTCGAAGATGACTTGATGCGGATTTTCGCCGGCGACTTCGTCAAGAGCGTGATGGAGCGAATGGGTATGAAGGAAGGTGAGGCGATCGAGTCATCGCTCGTCACCCGTCGCATCGCTGCAGCACAGAAGAAGGTTGAAGAGCGCAACTTTGAAATTCGAAAAAGCTTGCTCGAGTATGACGAAGTGATGGACGAGCAACGCAAACGCGTCTATCGCTATCGTCAGAATCTGCTTGATGGTCACTCCTCACGCAATATGATTCTCGGCCTGATCCGGGCTGAGATCGAATCCCACGTCGATACCTTCCTCGAACCTAATTACGGTATCGAGACATTCGCCAACTACGCCGGCACGCAGCTTCAGTGCCAGCTCGACGCACGCGATTTCTCGAACATGGATTTCGAGATGGCCGATAGCTACGCGAAGGATCAAGCGGAACGGAAATCCGAGGTCACCATCGCCGAAGCCGTCGAAGAGAACCTGCCCAGTGGCATGGAAGAAGAATGGAACTGGAAAGCAATGGCAACGTGGGCCAACACGCGGCTGCAAACGAACTATCAAGATCACCAGCTCAAGAATCTTGATCGCGAGGAAATGCTCGACGATTTTGTCGAAAAGGCACACGCCTTGATCGCCAGCACCGATCTGAGCGAAGGCGAGCCGCTGCTCGACGCAGAGTACGGCCTGAGGGTCCTGTGTGCTTGGATGCGAAACAAATTCGGCATCGAAACGACGCCGGACGAGTTCCGTGACGTCGACGACAGCCGGAAGGTATCCGACACGCTGATGCAGCGTGCGGAAGCCGCCTACACCGAGAAGGAAGCTGAGTACCCGGTGCTCACAGGTATCTCACGATTCACGGAGAAACAGGGGACGCAGGTCTCGCTCGATCGTGAAGGTTTGATTGCATGGGTCCAAGGTCGCTTCAATACAGAATTATCAGTTGATGAGATCAAACTCAATCGCGATGACCTGAAGCTGCAGTTGATCCAGCACAGCAAATCAACTGCGAGCCAGTCCGTGGCCGCACAGGAGCAAGCCATTGCGAAGGTTGCTGAGCTATTCTCAGGTGCAGATGATGAGTCCACCGCCTTGCTCGCCAGTGGCGACAGTGGCCAGTTAGAATCGCTGGTTGAGTGGCTCGGCAGGGAGCTCGATCACGAAACGACTGTCGAGGATCTGTCGCGCATGGATCGGGCTGAGTTGACACTCGCCGTTCAAGGGGCCGTGGATGATCGGTTCTATCCAGAGATGCGGCGAATGGAGCGGCAGATTCTGCTCAATATTGTCGACGATGCCTGGAAGAACCACCTGCTGACAATGGATCACCTGCGCAGCAGCGTGGGGCTCAAGGGCTACGCTCAAATGGACCCCAAGGTCGAGTACAAACGCGAAGGGATGCGGATGTTTGAGACGATGTGGGGCTCGATCGGAGAGCGTGTTTCCGAATTGATCTTCCGCATGGAATCTTTCAATGAGGCGTTCATTCGTAGCACCTGGGTCGATGCTCGACCTCGCCATGATGACGCTCATGAAGCCGGTTCGATCGCCCGCATGCCCAGCGACACAGCGGCCCAACGAGCGGCCTCCGGTAGCGAGGGGCGTGGCGATGGCGAGGAAGTCAAACCGGAACCAATCCGGAAAGACGAACCGCGTATCGGTCGCAACTCACCGTGCCCTTGCGGAAGCGGGAAGAAATACAAATCCTGCTGTATGAGAAAAATGGTATAGGAGGCTGACGTTCTCGGCAGAGTGCAGCTATCCCTCCGGGGAAGCTTGTCCGTCGTCCTCGTGAAGTTGACGTCCTTCGATATCTCCTAAAAACTACGCGACTCTCAAGGGAACACGGATGTTTCTCAATCTCCTCTACGCGATCGCTCTGACACTGCTCTCGCCGGTCATTCTCTACCGAATCGTCCGGTACGGACGCTACCGCCGGGGTGTCTCCGAGAAACTTTTCGGTGTGTCAAAGCGGCGAGCGTCCGAACTTCTTGCCGGTAGCGACGAGTCGATTTGGTTGCACGCGGTGAGCGTGGGTGAAGTCAATCTGTTACCTGAGCTTGCGCGACTGTTATCCGCGCGGTCGCCTCATACGGCAGTTGTGATCAGCGCATCGACTGATACTGGATATGATCTCGCGGTCAAGCATTTTGGCCAGGAACGCGTGTTTTTCTGCCCACTCGATTTTACGTGGGCAGTGCAGTGCACATTGCGGAATCTCAAGTGTCGTCAGTTAGTGCTCGCTGAACTCGAGCTTTGGCCCAACCTGGTTACTGCTGCAACTCGCGTTAACTGCGCCGTTACCGTGATCAACGGTCGGCTTAGCGAGCGTAGTGCGGGACGCTACCAAAAGTTTGCGTGGCTATTGCGGCCGACGTTTGCGTCGCTGACTGCGGTGGGGTGTCAGGATGCAGAAACGGCGGATCGCTTCGTTGCTTGCGGGGTTGATCGCGATCGAGCTCGCGTGACCGGATCGCTGAAGTTTGACAATGCTCCCCGTTCACGTGATACCCCTGGAGTCAATGCGCGGATTAACTGGGCCGGCGTAAGCCCCTGGCACCGCGTCTGGTGTTTCGGCAGCACGCAGGCGGGTGAAGAGGCGATGGCCTTGAAAATCTATCAACGCCTGCGTGTTGAGCATCCCGAACTGCGGCTGATTCTCGTGCCTCGTCACCCGGAACGGTTCAACCAAGTCGCAGAATTAGTGGTAGCGAGTGGCGATCGGGTCATCCGCCGTAGCCAGAACGAGAGTCAATTCAATGACGAGTGGGAGGGCGAGGAGGTCATTCTCGTCGATACGATTGGCGAGTTACGCCACTGGTGGGGCGTCGCGCACATCGCAACCGTGGGGGGCAGTTTTGGTGACCGCGGTGGCCAGAATATGCTGGAGCCCGCAGGATACGGCTGCGCGGTCTCCTTCGGCCCCAATACAAAAAACTTCTCCACCATCGCCGAGCAACTCATCGCCGGTCATGGCGCCGTCCGCGTTGCCGATGAGGAACAGCTCACGGCGTTTGTGCGACGATGTCTCGATGACCATCCCGCCGCTGATTCCTTGGGGCATGCAGCCCAACAAATCGTCGACCAGCATCGAGGCGCCTATCATCGGACGATCGAACTGTTGGGCATGCAATCGATCCCGCAGGACTCCCAGCAGAACGCGGCTTAAACCATCATCAGCGACCAAATCGTGTACCGACTGAGTTCGGAAAACCAGGGTCATTGGCGACCAGTCGAGCGATTTCGCCACTCACCTGCCCCGTATCAACTGCTGTCGACAGTTCGAGCTTGGGGGGCAACCTCGACCATTGGATTGGCCGGCATCAGCCGCATTCAAAACGACTAAATTTCCACGTGGCGCACACCGTTGATCTCGTCAAAGTGGCCAATATTCCATAGCACGCCTGGTTCATCGGGGAACTCTGCCACGAATGCCGGGTCGCAGACCGCCAGTGGGGTCAGGAATAGCATCGTGATCGAGACGGCTCCCGACAGCCCCAGTGAAAAGGCGGTAAACCAGGGCAGGACGCCTGCGGCCAAATGTAATAGCTCATCTTGCCGTGATGGGGTCAACTGTTTTTCGATGCCATACTGACGGATCACGTCAGCCGTATCGAGGGGGTTCGTCAGGGCCAGCATCTCATCAAAGGTGCATCCATGAGTGCGGCATTGGCGATGTGCCTTGACGGCGCGGAGTGCGGTGCGTCGCCGCTGAAACTCGAGCTTGGCACGATAATCGTTGAGCGCCTTCTGTCGGCGATTTGCGACGAACTGCGTGCAGACTCGTGGTACGAATATCGCCGCTTGCAGCCCGGCCTTGCTGATGTCCTTGGCGGCATAGAGCGGCAACCACCGGCGATAGTGCGAAAACACTTCGGATTTGATCTTCTCAATTGCAGCAAAAATATCCTCTTGCGAGGTGAAGTGCAGTTGATCATCGACCTCCACACAGAGCGGTTTGAGGTAAGACACTTTCACACCCGGACGTCGCCCGGGACCGCTCATGAATTCATCGAGCCGAGTTTGCACGCATGCGGGAATGTCGTCGGTGATGGACGCAAAATCCTTGGGTTCCGTCACGCTGACGAACAATCGTTGCTGAGGCAAACGAATCGAAGCCTTGGTCATCTCGATTTCGCGGACCTGCGTGAACGATTCACGATGGCGTGCGGTGACGTCGTTCCAACGTTGTTCACGAGATGCGAACCAGGATGCATGGTGTAGCATGGATCGTGCCATCTTGTCGCTCGCATCCTTGGGTGGCACCCAGATCGGTTGGTCCACCCAGGTTCCAAATTGCTTGAGTTCCTGGTCGAGGGTGAACGGTTTGGCCGCCGACGAATCGATGATCGAAGGTTTCACTCGAGCGGTGGGCGCGGACCGGTGCAGGGCAGGGCGGTCCGATGTGCGGGTGCGTGCATGCAGGGCAGCTGACATCATCAATGTCTCCAAGCGGGGTTTACGATCGACAGGAAGAGAGGCCACGTCGCGATCAAAGAGGGACGCGTGGCTCAGGTTCGATCCATCGCCCTTGTTCGATCGCAACCTTCCAATCTAGCAAATGCGAATACGCCCAGGGGCAGAAAATTTAGAGAAGTTGACTCCCTTTCAATCCTGCGGTCGCATGATCCACCAGATTCGCTGCAAAATCAAAGCTTCTTCCAGTCCCGCATCTCGCATCTGTTGAGCCAGCATGTTGACGTCATCGGGAACCTCGCTGAGTCCGGCCAAGTTCGCGATGTGCACGAGTCGACTTTCAAAGTCCGGCAATTTGCCCATCCAAGCAGGCATCACGATTGTCGCACGCAGCGGTAGCCCTGCCAGCGTTGCGGGCGAGGGTTTGGGCATCTCGGCGGGCAGAAATCTCTGGGGGCCTTGGAGAGCGTCCAACCCCAGCTGATCGCTGCCTAGAGGTTGGGCGAGCAACGCGCTGGACGAATCGACGGAGCCTGTGCGGGGTAACTCATTGAGCACCAGGTTCAGGCGGTCCACACGCGATGAAGGCATCGATGCCGGTGGTGCCGCAGCAAACGATTCCACGGCCGTCACAGCTTGAATCCATTGATCGGCACTTGCCGTCAGCAATCCCTTGGGAGTCATCGCCTCAGGCGTGCTACGCCCCACAATCGAATCGGTCATGATCAATGAGATGGTCCGCAGCAAATCAAAATCACTCGCGATCAAATCGTCCGTGAGGTCATCGCGAAGTTGCTGCAAATCCGAATCGTCAGCACTACCTGTGAGGTCGTAGGGACTCGAAGTGAGTGGGCGACCATGCACCATTCTCCACATGGCACCTACTAAACCTTCGGCGAGCTGGCGCGAGCCAACGAGTTGCTGTGGCACACTAGAACGGGCATCTACCTCGGCCAACCGCCGGCGCCCATCGAGCGTATCGTAGAACCATCCCGACGGTGCATTGGTCTTTTCGCTCAGCCAGGGCGAGAGGTTGGCTGCGAACTGCCAATACTCATGCTGCGTCCCAGTCGCGTCGCCACTGCTCGATGGCAAGTCATGGCACCGGACGCATCGCATGTCAGTACCCAGCGTCAAGGCGGCGGTACTCACGACGGCTTCATGTTGACTCAGCGGCCGCAGCAAATTGCCCACCGAAGCCACCATGGCTGATTCACTCTCATCGGCAGGCTTGTCTTCGGACTTGTCCTGTTCGATGAACCATGAGGCTACCAACCGGTCAAAACCCTTGCCCTCGCGAAGTTTTTTAGCGACTTGGGTGATCATCTGCTGATCGACTGGCCGCGTGAGACTCGTATCCGGCCGCGACGAGATCGCAGCTAGAATCGGCCCTGCGAGCGACATCGCGTTTCTTGGCCGAGCGAGTAGCGAACGCATCGCCTCGCTGTTTCCAGTCGCCGCTGGGTCTACTTTTAAATGAAATTGATCCGCCAAGCGTTTGGCAATTTCGTCCGACGGCAATAGCTTCGTGGGCTGGACACCGACACGGTCCCAGTAATGCGTTAAGTGATTTGCCAGGGATGTCGAAACCAACGTCAACGGGCGAGCCTCGGGTTTCCGACGTGGTGCTTGGGCCACGAGTGGTTGAGGAGTCTCGTCGCCGAACATCTCGATCGGGCCCCGGCTTGGCAAATCGGAGTCGGAGGACGCATCGGCCAAGGCAATCGGCGGCGATGTGACATGCTCACGTGGGGCGGGAGTATTCGCCTTCCCATCACCAGTATTTCGCTGCGCTGCTGATTCGCCCGCTCGCGGTGAAGTTTGCGAGTCCGCGCTCTTGTCCGTCGGGGAATCACCGGAGGGGTCAGAGTTTTGCGCAACGGCAATATCACGCTGATATCGGATACCGACCGCCACGCCGACGCACAGCAACAGCCCGGCAGCGGTGACCAGAGTGAACTTCCAAGTTGAGCTCGACTGCTTTCTAGGCGAGTTATTCGCTCGCGAGTTACTCGCTCGCGATGGCCGATTGACTGGTTTCCGTGCAGCTGCGGTATTGTTTATGATCGGCTGTTGCAACCGGCGGATAATGACGTCGCTCTGATCTGGCGGCGTTTGCCCCGCGAGGACTTCCGCTAGCAACGCATCGAGCATCGCATCGGCGGTATCGAAGCCGCCAGCGTCGTCGCCAGACGAGAGAGGGTCGTTTTTTTCGGGGGGAGTCATGGTGATCCGCCTTGTGGGACGGGGAGCGGTATCAGGCGGTTCCAGAAGGAATCATCCGTTCTACACTAAATGTTTGGGGCATCGATAGTTTTTTTCAGTCGTTCGCCGACGCATTCTCGCAATTGAGATTTAGCTCGCTGCATCAGGTTTCGAGCGCCGTGGTCAGTGATGCCGAGCGATTCGCCAATCTTGACGCGGGGCACGTTATCGACGAAGCGCAATCGGAGGGCCCTACGAGCCCGGTCGGTGAGCTGTTTTAGGCATTCACCCAGCGCATCGACGGCCTCATCACCCGTTAGGTCCTTGCCCGCCCACTGCTGCCAGCTTTCGTCGAGCACCGCTTCCGAAGCGGTGACGCGCATCCTGCCCAGTTTGCGGTGACTAGATACCAATAAATTGTACGCGGTTCGACGAAGGTACTCCGACGTCGCTTTGTCCGAATGTTGAACGAAGTTATCGCGACGAAGTACACGCAGAAATGTTTCCTGCGTCAAATCGTCCGCTGTGTTGGTGTCACATCCGAGAGCACGAAGGTATCGCCACACCCCATTTTGGTGCCGCTCTATAAGTTCGGCCGTCGAAAGTTCACTCACGCAAGCAATTCATTGATCAATTTGCCACCTCCGGCGATCTTCATCGGACGACCGTTTTTACTGGTAAACGTGGTCTCTGTGGAAATCCCTAAACCCTTGCACACCGTCGTCATCAAATCTTCGCTGCTGTACGGTTCAGTTTCCACGGCGGTGCCGTCCCGGCTGGTTTCGCCAACGGCCAGCCCACCCTTGAGGTTACCACCCCCGACCACACAGGACCAGGCCCGCGCGAAGTGATCGCGCCCCGCGCCCTGGTTGATTCGGGGGGTTCGGCCAAATTCACCCATCCACATCACGACGGTGTCGTCGATCAGTTCCCGCTGGGCCAGGTCCTCGACCAAGGCGCTCATGGCCTGGTCCAATTGAGGCAATTTTTGGTCTTTGAGGGTGGGGAAAATCCCCGCGTGGTTATCCCATCCGCCCAGATCGACTTCCACAAACGGCACACCTGTTTCAACCAACCGGCGGGCCAGCAGACAGCCCTGGCCGAAGCCATTGACGCCGTAGCGTTCCTTGACCTCCTCAGGTTCCTCCGCCACCTTGAACGCTTTCATTTGATCACTGGTCATCAGATCAAAGGTTTTCCCCAACACCTTGGCATGCTCGATGGCGGGGGTATCGCGGGTGCGATTGGCGAAGCCATCTTCGATCATTTTCAAAGCTGCCATCCGCTGCATCAGCCGCTGGTCGCTCATCTGCATTTCGAGATTCCGCACCCGCCCGCTGCTGGTGACCGAAAACGGGGACCAAGCCATGCCGAGGAATCCGGGCCCTGTGCCTGCTCCTCCCACCGAAACGAATGGGGGGATCTCCAGTTCCGGACGTTGGCTGATCAACTCATGAGCGACCACGCTGCCGTAGCCGGGATGCTCAATGTTGGGGTTGGGGACGTAACCGGTGTGCATGTAATAGCGGCCGCGCGCATGGTCGGCTTCGCGGGTCGACATGCTGCGCACCACCGAGAGATGCTTCATCTGCTGAGCGACCATCGGCAGGTGCTCACAAATCTGCATGTCACCGGTCGTTGAGATCGGTCGGAAGGGACCGCTCGTCGGTGCTCCGGGTTTGAGATCCCACAAATCAATCGTCGACGGACCACCACCCATCCAGAGCAAGATCGCGGATTTGCGATTGCGAGTCATCTCCGCCGCATTGGCCTGGATCGAATTTCCGAGCGTGAACGCTGCTGCCGCCGCTGCTGAAGAACCAGCCAAGTGGCTCATGAAGTGGCGGCGGGTCATGCCGGTCGGGGTCGAGAGGTCCATAGCGTTTTCCTTCAAGAGGAGGGTGTAGAGAAGAGAGGGTTCAGGTACAGAAATTGAGAGTTCAAAAAAGCTGCGCCCTCATCGCGTTTGGCGTCTGGTCGCGTTGCCGGCGATTAATGTTGCATGATGAATTCGTTACTGTTGATGATCGCCCACCACATGTCTTGCAGCATTTCCTTTTCATTGCCGCGACGAGCTGTCAGCAGTTTCCCAGCAACCGTGGTTTCGTTCTTGGTGGGTCGACGGGCCAGTCCCGTGAGATAGAGTTGCGTGAGTCGATCTCGCGGCGAGCGCCCCGATTTGGAGAGGCGGTCGATAAAGCCGCCCGCTTCTTCACTGGTGGCATTCTTGGTCAGTTCGCCATTGAACAGCATCAATGCTTGAGGGATCGATCCGTTAAACGTTGTCGCTTCGCCGCCCTCATCAGTACCGAATGCGGTGACAAACTGCCCCAGCCATTTTCGCCGCTCCGCCTCTTGATCCGCGTAGCTGCCCTTGCCCTTGGCATCCGAGGCCGCAACCAGCGACTCGTAGAGCTGTTCGGCACTCATTTGGCGAAGATAGAACCGCGAGAACTTGGGTGATTCGCCGATGGTCGGGTCATCGATCTCATTTTGTTTGCCCAATGTGGCTTCGAGTTGATACGGCCGACTGAGCGTGATCCAAGTGATCAGTTCCTTAAGATCGTAGCTGGATTTGCGAAACTCTTTGCCGAGAGCGTCGAGCAGCACAGGGTGCGAAGGCGCTTGGTGAGGCCCGAGGTCGTCGACGGGGCGCGTGAAGCCATAGCCGAGAAACATCGACCACATCCGATTGACGATCATTTTGTCCAGATACTCACTTTGGAGCATCAACGTTGCTAGTTCATCACGTCGGTTGGTGTCTTCGAGATACCCGCTCTTGCCAATCTCAGTGCCATCGGTGAATACCGGATAGGCGACTTTCTGCAAACCATTTCGCATCTCATAAAACACCAGCGCATCTTCTGGAGTACCTGCTTCACCAGCAAAATCTTCGTTAACGAGCTCCGCGGACTCGATGTCGTTGGTGCCGTCAACAAACCGTCGCAAGGCGCGGGTTTGCCGGAAAAAGGCATTGAATTCCCAGAATTTCTGCTGTTTCCACTGGTTGAACGGGTGGTTGTGGCACTGCGTGCACTGTACCTGCTGGCCGAGAAAAATCCGTGAAACACTACTCGTAGCAAGGGTCGCTTTTTCAGAATTCACCTTGCCAATCAGGAAGTTGACCGCGCCGTTGAAGTTCGGATTGCCCGGGGTCGATGAACCGGTCGCGGAAACTAATTCGTAAGCCAGACGATCGTATGTTTTGTTTTGAGCGAAACTATCACGCAGATACTTCTGCATCCCCGTGCGGTTGGTCAGGTCGCGGCGATCAGTGCCACCGCTACGCCCAATCAGCAAATTGGTCCAAACCGCGCTCCAGTGATTGGCGTATTCTTCAACATATCGATCATCATGGAGCAGACGCTGCACCAAGGCCCCACGTTTGTCGTGGGTTCGATCGGACATGAACTCGACGAGCTCATCATAGGTGGGAATGCGACCGATGACATCGAGAAAGACTCGTCGACACCACTGAGCGTCGTCGACTTCACCTGAAGGACGAATTTCGTAATCTCGCCACACCTGTTCCACCGCGTCGTTGATCATCGTGACCTGAGGCGGTACCGCAGGCCCCGCTGCGAATACAGCCGAACCACTCGTAATACATACCACGCTTAACAGCAAAATACTGGCATGGTGCAGAGTACAGGGGAGGGTAGGCAGACAAGAACGCATCGCGGTAGACTCGATTGGGTGTAGATTGCAATCGCGGAGATAGCCCCTTGACGAAACCATCGCCGCGGCTACTGAATCAAACGCGATAGAAAATAGGATGTACTCAAACGTCCCTATTCTAACCCAGACCGATACTTAATGGAAAAAACGCCCGCCAGGCGAGTTGCCCATCCCCTGTGCAGCGTTATCCAGCGCTGCGATTAATCAATCCCAACACCTCGGCACGCGATTTGGGATCGGTTTTGAATGCCCCTCGCATGGCGCTGGTCAGGCACAGACTGCCGGGTTTGCGGATACCCCGCATCGTCATGCAGCTATGGGTGGACTCGACGACGACCGCGACACCCCGGGCGGAAAGTCGTTCTTCGATCAGATTAGCCACCGTATGCGTCAGCCGCTCCTGAACCTGCGGTCGACGGGCGACTTCCTCGACGACTCGCGCTAGTTTACTGAGTCCCACGACCTTGCCGCTGGGTAGATACGCGATGTGGGCCTTCCCCGTGAAAGGCAGCAAATGATGTTCGCACATGCTGCAAAAGCTAATGTCTCGGACGAGCACAATCTCATCGTAGTCTTCCTCGAACACTTTTTCTAAATGGCGGCCGGGATCCGATTTCAGCCCGGCGAACATCTCGGCGTACATCCTCGCTACCCTCGCCGGTGTCTCGAGCAATCCCTCGCGATCAGGGTCTTCGCCAACTGCGCCCAAAATCACGCGCACAGCTTGCTCGATCGCCGGATAGTCGACCGCATCGTTCTTGGGGGCGTTTTTGTCAACGAAAAACGGCGTTTTCTCACTGGGGGAGTCCGCGTCAGACTCGGGTTTGGCAGCTTTCGATGAAGCAATCATGCAGGGCAATTCCAGGTGAATTCAGATGGACAGTGGATGCCAATTATAAAGCATCGGTAGGGCGTTTGTCGCCGTCAAATTGGCGTCAGTGCATCTTGGTAGGCGCCCGCAATCATCATGACGATTCGAATAATGAAGAAAATTAAGAATCCAGCCACCATCAGCCAGATGGCACCGGTCGCGATCCCAGCGATGACCCGCGTCGCCATTTTGGCGCGAGCGTCGTAGTCCCGGGCGACATGCGCAATCGATTCCGCGTCGGTCCCAGACAATTCCGCCACGCTCACTTGAGTCAAAAATTCTTCCGGAAAAACGGCCGTTGCCTGGAGCGCTTCGGTGAGAGTCGATCCCCCACGGATAGCTGCTTCGGCGTCGTCCCCGCCGCTGCGATAAAAGTCGCTATCGGTCGAGTCAAGCGCCAGCCGGATTGCTCGGATCGGATCTAAGCCCGTGCCCAGGGCTAATGAAAGTGTCCAGGTGAACCGTGAAAGCGTGATCGTTTGCAGGGGGCTGCCGATCCCTGGGATTTTATAGAGCAGCGGAATTGCATTCTGAATTCCCCCGACGTTCTTCTGAAAGGAAACAATTGCAGCGGTCACAAAAGCGAAAAATAGCAGCAATATTCCCCAGAATTTCAACACGCCGGACGTTCCGGTCAGCCCCATGCCCAGAATGTCTGCCATTTGGCGACCACCGGTATTCATGATTCCCATGATCCAGATCACCAGCGACAGCACACCCACACCGATCACGAATTGAATTGCCGGCCACGCAATCGCACGCTGGAAATTGTTCCGCAGGGTGAGCTGCTGGTCGTAGTACTCCGCCAATTTGAACAGGGTCCGTTCCAGCGTGCCGGTCGCCTCGCCGACATGGGTCATCGATCGCAGTAGTGGCGGGAAGAATTTCGGCTGCTTTTTCATGCCGTCGGCCAGCGTCACGCCGGCGGCGGCCTCGCCGCGGAGTTCTGTAATCGCCAGCCGTTGCCGGGGAGGACCGATCTTTGCTTCGCTGTCGAGCATCCGCAGCAGGTCCACGCCGGCGTGCATTCCGGTCGCGAAACGTTGACAGAAATCTCTGGCAGCCTTTAAGCCCATCCGCTGGCCTATCAAGGCTCCACCCGCAAAACATGATCACGAGAAAACGGCGCCCGTCGGGAGCTCTGAGCAGCATCCAACTCTGGCGGACGGAGCTGTCTGGCTACATTGTCGACCGACGGGTTCGCCCGTCGGGGGTTGGCTCGGGTGACAGAAGCCGACGCGATAATGCGGGGCCGCTCCTGTGCTGCAGAGACTTCCTCACATACCCTGGCGTGCTCTGCTCGTGCGTAGGCGAGCAGCTCGGCTGCCTCCTCGTGCCGGCCCAACTTCTCGATCGCCAAGGCATACGTGTCATTGGCGAGTGATCGATTTCCCTCACGGATTGCCCGCCGAGCATTGCGAACAAGAGATTTCGCTTCAGCAATTTCTGATTCCGCCGTGATGACGGTTGTCCCTCGCTGACGAGCTCGTCTTGCCTCATGCGGGTCGTAGCCCAATATCTGCCGATCCATTTCGTCGAGGTCAATGATAGTTGTATGCACCGACACCCCGCCGCTCGAGGACTGGGCACTGCGATACGTGCCGCCCGGCAGACGCCCTAAGCCGGGAACGCCGCGGGACGAGGACGTAATCGCGGAAGATCGATTGCCACCGAGGTCAGCCGAACCCCGATCAGGCACCGCGACGCCGCCGCTGTACCAAAACTGCCGGATTGCGGGCAGTTGAACCGTCTGCGACAACGCTGGGACGGGCGCCGTGGTGAACCAGATCAGCGTCGGAAAAACAACGGTAGCGAAATAGATGCGTTTCATACCTGCATTCTATCCGACGGCGCCTTCGCGGGCCTGAAGTTTTGCAGCCAACAGCGTATTGTGCAGCAGCATGGCAATCGTCAGTGGACCGACACCACCTGGGACCGGCGTGATTGCCGAGGCCACCTGTTCGGCTTCAGCAAACGCAACGTCGCCGACGAGTCGGTCATCGACGCGGTTGATACCGACGTCCACAACGACCGCACCCGGACGGATCATGTTCCCCCGAATCATCTCGGGTCGTCCCACCGCAGCGATCAAGATGTCCGCCGTGCGGCAGATCTCGGCAAGGTTTTGAGTGCGGCTGTGAGCAAGCGTCACCGTCGCATTTGCAGTTTCGGGGCCGCAGCTGCCGTTCTTCTGCGCGAGCATCATGGCCATCGGTTTGCCCACGATCTCACTGCGTCCGACCACGACAACGTGCTTGCCTGCGGTTTCGATTTGGCTGCGATGCAGCATCTGAATGATCCCATGGGGGGTGCACGGCAAGAACCGCGGCCGGCCCTGCATGAGCAACCCGACATTGATCGGCGAAAAGGCATCGACATCCTTCATCGGATCGACCGCGTCGAGTACCGCTCGTTCGTCCAATGCTGGCTCGCCCACGGGCGTCTCAGGCAGCGGGAGCTGGACCAAAATCCCATTGACAGATGCATCTTGATTGAGCGAGTCGATTCGCTCCAGCAGTTCCGCTGGCGTGGTTGTTGCTGGCATCCGGTCAAGCTGGCTGGCGATTCCAGCGCGTTGACAAGCGCGTTCCTTATTCCGCACATACACCTGGCTGGCGGGATCCTCACCCACCAAAATCGCCGCTAGTTTTGGTGGCGCATTCCCAGCAGCGACAAATTGTTGAACGTCACGGGCGACTTCATTGCGAATTTCAAGTGCGATTTGTTTACCATCGAGCCGCGTAGCGGACATGTTCAGACCTTCGGTTTCTCGGTTGACGCGGGGTAGGGCAGGGCGGTCACCTAGTTTTTACCCCGACCAGCGAGCCGAGGGGAGGGTACGGCGGTTGAGCCAAAAACGGGGCGTCAGCAATAAAATCATCCAGCGACTACCCATGAGAAAGCCACGGCTTTCCATGCTTTGGACACCTGATGTCCCTCACCAAACTGCGGGTGCTCAATTTCCTGGCGAGGAGCAACCAGTTGACTCGTCGATGCTCTACAGTACCAGTAACGACGGCATTCTTGACCGCAACGCCACCCCTGCACTCCAGCCTCAATAGCAACCGATGCCCACATCGCTCGATACAATGAATGGAAATAGACCCCTGCAATTCACATGGCGTTTTGCCATTTTGTTTGCGATCGCCATGATCACCTTCAGTACCGAGCGGGCGATCGCCCGAGCAGCTGAGCCCGCGTTTCCCCTGCAAGCCAAACGGATCGTATTTCTCGGTGACTCGAACACCTTCGCGGGCGGATTCGTCAGCGTCGTTGAAGGCCAGATCATCGCCAGCGGCATCGAGCCACGTCCTGAGATCATTAACCTCGGGCTTTCAAGCGAAACCTGCAGCGGTTTGTCCGAGCCCGCACACCCGTTTCCGCGGCCTGACGTGCATGAGCGTCTCGCTCGCACCCTAACCAGGTTGCAACCCGATGTCGTCGTCGCCTGCTATGGCATGAACGATGGCATCTACTATCCGCTCGCCGAGGATCGTTTTGCAGCCTATCGGACGGGTATCAACAAGTTGATCGAGGCAGTCCATAACACAGACGCCAAATTAGTCCTGATGACGCCGCCACCCTTTGATCCACTGCCACTGGCCAAGCAAGGGAAACTGATACCGGACGGTGCGCCGGAGTATTCGTGGATGCAGGTCTATGAAAACTATGACGATGTGATGAAGGCCTATGCGGAGTGGATCGTGCAGCAATCCGATCGGGCCGAAATGGTCATTGATCTGTATACCCCGGTGACTGCATACATGCAGTCCAAACGGGTGAGCGACCCGAACTTCGTGATGTCGGGCGATGGCGTCCACGTCGATGCTGAAGGCCACCGCGTGATTGGCCAAGCGATCACGCGGGCCTGGGGTATCACCCCTACCCAGCTCGATCCCAAGCAACTCGGGATCGTTCGCAAACGCCAACAATTGATACGAGACGCGTGGCTGAGCGACATCGGCCATACGCGCCCTGGAGTTAGTCCGGGTCTACCTATCGAGGAAGCAATCGAGCAGGCAGCAGAACTCGATAACGAGCTTAAGTAATCGAAATGGTCTTCGCGGACGGTCGATTCCATCGGCATCATTCACGCGAGGGCGTGCCGAGCGCCCACCGATAGCGAGCCGCGGCGCTTGCCCGCCGACGCACCATGTCGCTAAATCGACCACCGGGCGGAACCGGGCGGAAGACACCGCTTGCAGCCTGGGCGGAGCGGCGCTAGCCGTCTGGTATCCATCTCTTCAAACCTCTCGACATCGCAAGCCACCCGGCATTGAAATTGGTCAGCGAAATGCCGCGAGCCCCTTACCAGAAGATCGAGACGCGGTTGGCCCCTCACAGCATTGCGGGGCAGGGCAGGGCGGTTCGCTAGCGGCCGATTCCGCCCATGCCGCCACCCATCCCACCGCCCATGTCGAATTCGGTGATGTCTTGCTCGCTGGTTGGTTCGACCGAGAGAGCCTGGCTGCGATCAAACTCGACGCTGTAGCTATATTTCACATCGGTTGCGTCGCCACCGTACGTTGATTTGCCGAGTGTTAGATCCCAACGTAATAAACCGAATGGTTTTTGGGCTCGTTCGAAGAGCTTGTCATCACTTTGGGCTGGAGAGACGTCGCCGAGGGTGACGCGAATCTGCTCGGCTTGGCTGCTCAGCGGGATCCGGTCGAGCAGACGCACCGTGACATCTCGTTCTTTAAAGTTCGTGAGCACCAGACGGTACTCGAAACCGAGTTTTCGATTGCCGCCTTGGATCGCATCACTCTTTTCGATGAGTTCGCGTCGGGTACGGACTTGCCCGTCGGCTCCGAATCCAATCAGCAGCTTCTGTTTACTGGCGGTTGTGGGCATGTTCATCATGCCGACAAAGCGATCATCGAGATAGATCGAGGCCGGCCCACTGAGTAAACCGAAGGGCAGTTCGTTGACGAGTTCGGCCTCACGGTAAGCGAAACTACTCAGCAGGGGAATCGCCACGTGATAGAGCTCCCCGGACAGATCTTTTTCGACAATTTCGACGAGTTGCTGTTCGCGGCGCGAATCCAAGCTAACGCGACCCTCAATCACATAGGTTTGACTGGCGACTTCGTCGACTGCATCCGAAGCCAGGCCGCGTGCCTTCCGAGCCGAAGCCATGAACTCAAGTCCCTGCATTTCATCGGCGATGCGATTGAGTTGCATGTCGCGTGCTGCGGCCTCGTGAGACTTCATGCCTTTTCCGCTGGACTGCTCGACGGTGCGCTGGCGGCTACGGAGCGATAGCATTTTGCTTTGCAATGGTGATTCACCACCGCTGTAGGCGGAGCCACTGGTGGCCATTTGATTCGGCATAGCCCGCTGCACCCCAGCGTTGGGTTCTATTTGCATGTTGTCGAAACTGGGCTGCGGCTTGGAGGATTCGTTGCTCCCGAAAAGATCATCGAGCGAACCTTCGGGCGATTCGCCAGCGTAAGTCGTTTGCACCCGTAGCGGAGCGAGGCTGGGGCCTGCCGCAGAGACCTGCGGTGAGCTGGTTGACAACGTCAAGCGAACTTGGTCCCAAGACTCTCCACTGAGTTGGCTAATGATCGCCCCATAACGCAAGGTAAACTGATCGGAATCGACCGAACCGTTGACCGCGTATTGGGGTGACCAGCCACAACCGCCGACGGAATAGCTCAGTCGGATCGTATTGCCGGTGGCGACAGACGCTTTGGGGGATGCTTCGCTGTCGGCTTCATCTCCTGTCACGCCGCCTGCGGCGGGATCACGCACATCAATGAAGACACGCGTCTCGAAGCGAGTGTGAGCATGACTGTCGGTCAGGCGTGACCGTTCGCGACTGAACAAGGCTTGAAGTTCATGGAGATCTTCGATCTCGTTCTGGATGTCGAGCAGCTTCTCATTGAGGCCGGCACGCTGTTTCATCGAATAGTCCAACAAATGCGTCAAAGCTTCTGCATTGAGCACACCATGATTGAGGTCGCTCTCGGCAGCGTGCTGGGTGAAGGCAATCATGCGATCAAGCGTGGCGAGATTGCTCTGAGCGACTTCGCGAGCGGTTGTGAGTTGCTCTTGATTCAGTTTCAGTTCAGCGAATTTTTCGTCCAGCTCTTGGACGTCCGCTCGTGACGACTCGCCAATCGGCTCTTGCAGCACCCGGACGGCACGAATTGAGACCCTTTCATTCCCCTCGGCATACACACTTGAAGCCACCAATTGTTCAGGAAGCTTAGTCACGAGCACTTCGTGCGTACCAGGCAGCAGCGGCTGATCGGTGCCTAAAGAAATGGAGCGGGTCACCAGAGCCGAGTCGCGAAACAAAGTCACATGAGTGATTTCGCCAGTATCGACGACCGCCGCTTGAGCCGATGGCTGAACGGCATCCGCAGCATCGTCGCCAGTCGCTGGCTCGGCAGCCGAGAGCCCAGTCGCCGAGAGCCCAGTCGCCAACCAAAACATCAGAATTCCCATGCACCCGAGGTGCCTTGAACAAGGGATCTTGTGCTGGAAACATCGATGCAGAACGGTCATGGAACCACCTCAGGCGAGAGATAACGCGTGAACGAGACGACCGTTATTCTACACGCCCCAGTGCGATGCGTTCCGGTTTTTGGTTGACACCGAGCGACAGCCGCGTATCGCTAGCAGGTCGTGTTTGAACGGAGCCACCGCGGGTCAGGACACCCGCTGGATGGCTCGTAAGTTCACATCGCTCGACGCAGGACCGTCGCTGGACGCTCACCAAGTGTAGTCAATACCGAGCAGGATGCCTTGGTAGAACACATGGTCTTTTGAGTCGATGCCGTTGCCGGGGCCAATGTTCCCAATCTTGTAGTCGCTGGCGGCGAGCTGGTCGGTTCCAACCGCAACCCCATCGATCCACAACAATTGATATCCGAGGTCCACGGACCATCGATCCGTGAGTTTGTAGTTAGTCTGCAACGTCCATTCGCCGACGAACGCGACGGTGTCGTCAAAGTCATTTGCGGTCGATGCGAGGTTTCCCACCAATGGGAGTTGCGTCGCAATACTCGATCGCTGGTGGGCCCCGTTACCATAGATTCCGCCTTTGAAATCCGTGGTCAACGAGAGTCGCGAAGTCCCCCACAGGCGTGCACGAGCTCCGATTTGTCCGCCAAACAAGTCATTACTGGCTTCAGTTTGCGCAACGGTGGGAACTGGCCCGACAATTGGAATGCTAGCGTCGGGGATGTTTAAGCTCAGATTGTCCTTCAGTCGCACATATCGAAATCCGGCAATGGCTTCGATATTTTGGGTAACTTGATGATTCATGTTCAATTCGAAACTGTACAGCTTCGATGCCAAACGCGATTGGATCGACGTTCCCGCTGTCCGGGGAATCGCCGACGAACCCACCTGCACGAGCTGCGGCGAAAAGAACTGATTGGGAGTCGTCGCCTGCGAGGTTCGGTCGTCCCAGTCATCGGTCCCAAAGTAGCGAGACTCAAACCGTGTGCGGTGCGTGAGCTGGCGTTCGAGTTGCAACTGGTAGCCGTACGCGAATCCATAGGACAAGTCCTCAGCGTTCACGGAATTACTGGGATCCCCAACGATGCTGCTCACCAACTGACTGGAACCTGGATCGGAGCGGAACAGAAACAGGCTGGACGAATCGATCGACCAGGGCTTGAGCGACCATGGATCGCTTAATTCCTGGTGGCTGGCATATCGCGTAGCGAAGGTTTGCCCCGAAGACATCGTCGCCGACAGTCCACACAGGATGAAGAGGGAGGTGATTACGAGAGAACGATTCAGCGTCATGCTTGTAGGTCCAATACGAGGGATTTTCGAAGGGAGATGCACTGCGAGGCGATTCCTCCTCACACCTCTGGCTTCCCCCTCCTTCGTCGCTGCTAGGCTACCCGCATCGGTCAATACTGCTGAAAAACGGCTCGCTAGCGGGGTGAGGTGTCGAAATTTGGATCAATCGTTACGACCGGACAGCGAGTGCCTTGACTCCTGGAGTGTCTTGACTCCCGATAAAGACTACAGCGACGCCAAACCTGACGCCTCCCCTTGCGATGCTGCCTATCACGGGGGCAAGGGGTGGATTGTCAGCTGGGCTGGCAACCACGAGTCCCTGTCGGAACTCGTGGTGTTATGAAATTCAGGCGTCATCGCGTCGGTGGGGAACCGAGCCGGATGCCTGCAATTCACGAATCAACCTAGGCACCTCAACGCTCGCTTGGCCGCGGCGATGCTCATCAAAAGCGGGCGATGCGGGTGTATTACCGAGATTGATTTCGACTTTGTGGCATGTGGGCTTCGTCGACTGCACTATTCCCGCGGCGGGATAGACCAGTCCGGAAGTGCCAATCGCCACAAACAAATCGGCCTGCGCGGCGGCTCGCTCGATCACGCCCAGCCCCAGCGGAACTTCACCAAACCACACCACTTGTGGGCGCAGCCAACCCCGTCGTGATTCTTCATCGGGAAATTCGGGATGAGGAGTCTCGAGGCTGAGGTCCTCCCGCCAATCGAACACTTGCCCTGATTCGAGACACTGCACTTTGAGCAGCTCCCCGTGCATCGGCAACACGTTCTGGCTGCCCGCCCGCACGTGCAAATCGTCGATGTTTTGTGTAACGAGCAGAAAATCGCCCGCCGACCGTGCGCTGTGCTCACGCTCCCAATCTGCCAACGCGCGGTGAGCCGCATTGGGCTGAATCTCCGGCGAGAGCAAACACCGCCGGCGGGTGTTGTAGAACTCGTGGACCAGCTTGGGATTGCGGGCAAACCCTTGCGGTGTCGCGACCTCTTCGACCGCGTGTCCCTCCCACAATCCATCGGCGTCGCGAAAGGTGGGGATGCCGGACTCGGCCGAGATGCCGGCACCGGTGAGCACAAGAATGTTCATGGCAGAGAGTGGGAGCCTGTGGGGTAGGGCAGGGCGGTTTTGAATAGGGCGGTTTTGATTTTTGACCCGCCCGACGAAACGGGCAGGGTCCGAAACGGGCAGGGTCGGAGATCGAGCCTTCAGCGAGATTTCCGGGGACGTTTCGGGTGACCCCGGTTTTTGCAGGGCTGGCAGTATCCGCCGTCATGAATTGCCATGAAACCCCTTCGCAGCCCCATGATGGCCGAGCAGGTGCTCCCAGTCTGCGCTGCGAAGAAACGCGAGAAGTGGCAGACGCCCCATCGGAACCCACCCGCCTGGCCCCACGGACACTTCGCCCCACGGACACTTCCCTTTCGGTGTAAGGGTGGTCTGGGGTATCATGTCGCCGTTACAATCCACCTGACCGGTGTTTTCTGTCCTCGTCTTCTTGTCGCCAGCCTGATGTCAAAATCCCGCGATTTCCTTGGTCCTTATCGACTCGCCCGATTGATCCGGATCGGTTCCACGGCGGAGGTCTGGGAAGCGATTGACGAAACCAGCTCGGACAACCAACGCTACGCGCTGAAGGTACTGCGCGAAAGCAGCTCCAAAGACAAAAACGAGATCAGCTTACTCAAGCACGAATATAACGTCGGCAAAGCATTGGCGAGCCCGCGGATCATCAAGGTGATCGACCTGCAGACGGACAAAGGCCGCCCCTTTCTGGTGCTGGAATTGTTCAGTGAATTGAACATGAAACAGGCCCTTCGCAAAGGTCCTGAATCGCTCGCCTTCATGCTCAAAAAAATTATCGAGCAGGCCGCCGAGGGTTTGTACTACATGCACACCAAGAACTGGATTCACCGCGATATCAAGCCGGACAACTACCTCGTTGCCCGCGATGGTGAGACCAAACTGATCGACTTTACGATCGCAGAGCCGAAACTTACCGGCATCAAAAAGATGTTTTACCGCTCCAAAACTGTCCAGGGCACTCGGAGCTACATGGCACCCGAACAGATTCGCGGCAAGCTCTGCGATGAGCGAACGGATGTTTATTCATTCGGTTGCGTGCTGTTCGAGTTGGTGACTGGCAAACCACCTTACACAGGTCAAACGCCCAACGATCTCTTGTCCAAGCATCTGACAGGATCTATCCCCAGCCCGATCGTCTACAACGACAATGTGACACCGGAGTTTGCGGTGTTGATCAAACGAATGATGGCGAAGAAGCAAGAGGATCGGCCCAGTTCGGTCTGGGAATTCTTGAAGGAATTTCGGTCCATGGAGATTTGGCTGAAGCGGCCCAAGGCACCAGAAGTGAGCGTGTTCGATGACATGGGCGGAATGAAGTCTGCCGACGACATGATCAAACGCCCCGATGGGAATTACGACGTCGTCAAAGAATCGGAAGAAGATAAACAGCGAAAAGCAGCAGACAGAAAACGGAAGGAACAGGAATAAACAATGGCGGGTCCTGGTTTAGAATTCGAATACGAGATCGCGGATCTCGAAGAGAAAATTGTTTCGCTCGAGCGGACAACCGATCGCACGACCGAAATCGAGTCGGCGATTCGATCGCTGCGAATGGCGCGCGTCGCCAAACTGAAGGAGACCTACAGTTCGCTCGACCCTTGGCAGACTGTGCAGGTAGCACGGCACAAGAATCGACCGTACACACGAGATTACCTGAACCTCGCGTTTGATGAATTCGTTGAACTGCATGGCGATCGTCATTTTGGTGATGACCGCGCCATGTTGTCTGGCTTCGCCAAGCTCGATCGTTTCAAGGTAATGGTGCTCGGCCATCAGAAAGGCCGAACCTACAAAGAACGCGCGGCGTGCCATTTCGGATGCGCTCATCCCGAGGGCTACCGCAAGGCGATGCTGCGGATGAAGCTCGCGGAAAAATACAAACTCCCCGTAATCTGCTTTATCGATACGCCCGGTGCATATCCTGGTATCGGAGCGGAGGAACGCGGCCAAGCCCAAGTGATCGCCGAGAGCATGTTTTTGATGAGTCGGCTAAGAACGCCGATTATCTGCGTTGTGATCGGAGAAGGTGGTTCAGGCGGTGCTTTGGGCATCGGCGTCGGCGACCGAGTGGCCGTCATGCAGCATGCTTATTACAGCGTGATCAGCCCCGAAGGCTGCGCAGGAATTTTGTGGAAGAGCCACGAGCACGCTCCCAAAGCCGCGGCTGCCTTGAAGTTCACCAGCGAGCATTTGAAGCGACTTGGAATCGTCGATGACGTGCTGGAAGAACCGCTCGGCGGCGCCCACCGTGATCACCATCAAATGGCATCGCGGATGAAGGATTATCTGTCTCGCCAGCTCGTGCATTTGGAAGCGCTGCCGATCGATGAACTCGTGGAGCAGCGATACGAAAAGTTCCGCCGCATCGGCGTGTTCTTGGAGTCCGGCGAAGCCAGCGAATTGGTCAGCTGAGCCGCCCACAGGCATCCGCCCAGTCATCCAAGTCATCCCCAAACGGACAGGCGAAAGCCTGCCCAGCAGGAATGGGCAAGCGATTCCAACCGCCCCGCAACGTCCGATAATGCCTCTTATGTTGTATTCAATCCGCTTGAAACGCTCGTTTTAGCTAGATTAGGCCGAACCGCTCCGCCAGTGTGATGCGTGTGCTGCGTTGCGATGCGCTTCGCAGGTCGTTGTGACGTGCTCTCGAGGTGCGCTTGGGATATCGGTCGGTGGGCTGGCGCCCGACGGCTCGGTGGGCTGGCGCCTGACGGCTCGGTGGGCTGGCGCCTGACGGCTCAGTGGGCTGGGGCCCGACGGCAGCGCCGGCCGACCGGCGCGTCGCCGATCGGTCCTTGTTCTATCGCTGCCATGGAGCCGGCCGAGCGGCTTGCTGCCACTGTGGCGGTGCAGCGAAATTCGTGGTCGGAGACGCGGGTGCCGAGGCTTGGTTTTGAGCTGTTGACCAGGTTGGATTTGGCGCCGACGGATTGCCTGGAAACGACGTGGCGTCACGTGCTGTTGGAGAGGCTCCGGCAAGCCACGGCTGAGCGTTTCCCGCCGACTCGAGTTGTGATTCGGCGCGATCGAGATACGGCTGGACCACCGCGGCTAATTCCTCCGGCATGACCGCGTCGGATTGATCGAGCAACCTCGCAATCCAACGCCCGCTGCGACTCGCCGTGATCGCATGTTTGGATTTTTCTCCGAGCAAGGTGACGGCGAACAATGTGATCAATGTGCAGAAAATGGCGCCTTTGCCGAGCCCGAAGAGCGCGCCGACATGACGATCAAATTCTTTCAATTTCATGCGATCGATCGTGCTGTGAATCATTTGAAACGCGACCCAGATCACGATGGAGGTCCCGACAAACAGAATTAGCATCGCCAGAAACCGATTCCAGGGCGGCTCTGCCTGAATGTTCTGACTGAAGGGTTCGCGATAGTGATATGCGACGGCGTAGCTGACAACGATCGAAACGATCGAGGCGAGTTGCCAAGCAAATCCTTTCAGCGCGCCCAGGAGCATCGCACCGATAAGAACGATCGCCATGAGAATGTCGTAAGTCTGCACAGTAACAAATTTGCTGGTGAAATGGGCCTATCCATTCGGACAGAGTTATTTTGATGAAAAACTAACCCGAGATGCCAGCGAGGAGCGAGATGGGCTGCCTCTCTGGCGCGTCAGATTAGTAAATCAGCACGCCGCTAAGCGCCAAAACGGCAAGTAACCCTCGCCTTGTACCAGAACGAACGGAGCAGGGCGAAGAGCAATCGATCAATTTTCCGGTGTGGCGACAGGCGGCTGAAGTTTGCTAATCGCAGGGGTGAATCCTCTTCAAATTTTTTACGATCGCCCTGCTCTGCTCCGGGCGCCGCCGTTCCTCCTGTATCGCTGTTCTTCTCTTGGCTGGCTTCAAAACCCATATTTCGACCAGCACCGTCGTGGGCGTTGTCTACGGGTATTGGGGCGTGGCCACGCAGGGCATGTCGATCGAAAGTGCGTTGCTTGCCGGTGGCTTGTGTAGCGTTGCGGGAATGCTGCCTGATCTCGATTCCGACACGGGCGTTCCGTTACGCGAAACGACGCTGTTCCTGTCAGCAGTGATCCCCATTTTGATGGTGGAACGATTTCGTGATATGGGGCTTTCTCACGAAGCGATGGCGCTGGCGGCGATGCTGATTTACGTCACGATTCGTTTCGTCGTCGTCGAATTTTTTCGGCGTTACACAGTCCACCGCGGCATGTGGCACAGCATCCCGGCGGCGTTCAGTGCATGCGTGGCCGCATACCTGATCATGCCTTGCCCCAGCGAGGCGATTCGAGTCTACAAGTCGCTCGCGGTGTTGGTTGGTTTTTTGACCCATTTAATTTTGGACGAGATCTGGAGTCTCGATTTCAGTGGTCGCGGGATGCGGGTGAAAAAATCATTTGGAACCGCACTGAAATTCTTTGGGAAAGATTGGTGGGCGAATGTGTCGGTGTGGGGCAAACTCGTGTTGCTGTGTTACGTCGCGTGGGGTGACCATGGAATCCTCGATCGGCTTCGCCAGCGGGTGCGATTGGAACGCGAGCGATACTCCATACCCGAATCGGACTGGTCGGCTGGGCCCGGCCCATATACCTTGCCATCGCGTTCCTCGCAGCAAAGCCAACCCGCCTCCGGGTTTTCGCCCATGGAAGCTTGGCAAACAGGTCCATCCGATTCCAAGCGGATCGCTGATCCACGCGACCGCCCTACCCTCCCCCGCGATGAGTGGCGTTAGCTCATAGGATGGGACCGATTATCCCGTCCGAGATATCTCCCTCGCCTGCACCGATCTGCTCCCGCGGGTCGATGGCCCGAACCTACGCTTGGATCTCCGCGGAGTCGAGGATAATCGTGACCGGGCCGTCGTTGATCAAGCTCACCTGCATGTCGGCCGCGAAGATGCCACGGGCGACGGAGATGTTTCGCGCCGCGAGGTGCTCGGCATAAAGCTCGTAGAGCTCCTTTGCGCGATCCGGTGGCGCGGCGTCTGTGAACGAAGGGCGACGGCCCTTCCGGCAATCAGCCAGCAAGGTGAATTGGCTGATCACGAGAATACCGCCTCCCGACTCGATCACGTTCCGGTTCATCTTGCCGTTCTCGTCAGAAAAGATCCGCAGGTTCACCGTTTTCTCAGCCAATGCACGCACGGTTTCTTCGCTATCGCCCTGCCCTACCCCAACTAACGCGACCAAACCCTGTTCGATCTGACCGACGATCTCATTTTCAACTTGCACGCTGGCTTGCAGGCTTCGCTGCAGGATGACTTTCACTGATCAGTCTCGCTAAGATAGGGTAGGAAGGTGATCATTGTATTCCCTCACAGCCGCCCTGCCCTGCCCTCTTCTAAATCGCATGCCCTACCTATTTACCTGCCCACATTGCGACACACGCACGGAGGTCGACGATGCATTCAGCGGCCAGTCTGGTGAGTGCGTGGTTTGCGGTCATGAGATCACACTGCCCAATTTTGCACCCGGTGCCCGCGCGAATGGTCCGCATGTGCAGCGTCCCGCGCGAACGCGACGCAAACGCTCGGTGGCGTGGGTGGCGGTCGCTGTGGTGATGCTATTGATCGTCGGTGCCGCTGGAATCGCGATCGTGCGTGTCGGCGGTACAACGGCGGCAAAGTTGCGGACGGGGCGAACACGAATGGGCAGCATGAAGAACTTAGAAAAGATTGCTCAAGCGCTCAACGCCTATGCTGCTGACCATGGCATCTACCCTGCCCCGGCGATTCTCGATCACGCCGGTAATCCGCTGTTGTCGTGGCGGGTAGCAATCCTACCCTACCTCGGCGAAGAAGAACTCTACGACCAATTTGATCTCGGTGCGTCCTGGGACAGTGCTCAAAACCAACAGATTAGTTATCGCGGCATGCCAACGATCTACCGTCATCCCGATACCAATTCATGGGCTACGGAGACGGTGTATCATCTGGTTACCGGAGCGGGAACGCTATTTCCCAGTTCGGGGCCACTTGGGCCTAAGCAAGTAATCGATGGTGCCACACAAACCATCCTATTAGTTGAGAGCTCCGCGCCGAGCATTTGGACGGAACCGGCTGACCTCGATTTCGCAAGATCTGCCGGTGCAATCAATTCATCCAGCGGAACAGATCTCGGCGGTGTGACCGACGGTGGAGCATGCGTTGTCACCGTCGATGGACGAAGCCACTTTCTTCCTGAAACGACAGCGCCCATGACCGTCAACGCCCTCATCACACCGCAAGGCGGCGAGCCCTTACCGGATGATGTGCTGGACTGAGCTGCGAAAACATATCTTTGATCAGCTCAATCGAAGCGAGCGTCTCTTCGGACTCATCTACTTCCGTCCCCGATACGTGTCCGTGTCGATCGCATTGGCGAATCTGCAATCCGCTACAATGAAGGAACATTCAAACTCCGTAAACGATAATTGGGGAAGAAAATGAGCCGTCGACTGACGCTAATTGATTTGACTGGGGGAGCGATGCTCGCTCTCGTTGCGGTCTCGCTACTGTCCATGTCCGTCTCACGCATGCGGGCGACGGCGCGAATGAATTCGTGTTCCGCCAATCTCAAGCAGATTGGGCTTGGTTTCCATAATTATCACTCGGCGTATAACCAATTGCCCTTTGGAAGCGGCGGCACATCAGCGGGCAGTGAGTCCGAACCGATGCTCGGAAATGCCAATCGGCTGTGTGGTTTAGTCGGTGTGACACCATTTATCGAACAGCAGGCATTGTGGCAGGATATCGCCAATCCGAGGTCGGAGAACGGTGAGTATTTTCCAGCAATGGGGCCGGTGCCTTGGTATCCACCCAGCAAATACTCGCCTTGGTCGCGGCGTCCTGACGCGCTCGTGTGCCCCGACGATCCGGCACATGATGAAAACAAAGTCGCATCGAGTTACCTTTTGAATTATGGCGACGCAATCGAAAACGTCGGAGCGGCATGGTTGGATGCTGAACCGCCTTATGGCGACAACCGAGCCACCACACGTGGGTTGTTCATTCGTCAACATCAAGTCCGCTTTCGAGACGTTCTAGATGGACTCTCAAATACTCTAATGATGACCGAGGGCAAGCTCACGGGGACCCGTACCGCTAAGAATGTCACGGGAATGATCGCTGATCCGTCACGCTGCCTAGTCGCTCATCAAGATGCCGCGACCGACTTCTGGGATGATCCCCGGCCGGCAGTGTGGGCCGACGGATCACTTCTATCGATCGGATTCCAAACCATTCTGCCACCAAATTCGCCCTCCTGTACTTCGGACAAAGGGCTCTTAGAAGGCGTGATGTCGGCCTCGAGTCATCATGACGGTGGCGTGCATGTGTTGATGTCCGATGGCAAGGTCGCGTTTGTATCTGATACGATCGATGCCGGCCAGGCAGACAGTCCGTCCGTCGCGATCGGAGACTACCCAAACGGAACGCCCGCTCCACCAGGTTCGCCAAGCCCGTACGGGATTTGGGGAGCGTTGGGCACGCGAGCAGCACGCGAGGTCGTTAATCTCGACGTACTTCAGCCGCCGCA
This sequence comes from Allorhodopirellula heiligendammensis, assembly GCF_007860105.1. Lineage (NCBI taxonomy): Bacteria > Pseudomonadati > Planctomycetota > Planctomycetia > Pirellulales > Pirellulaceae > Allorhodopirellula > Allorhodopirellula heiligendammensis. The sequence goes on along the minus strand of NZ_SJPU01000001.1, from coordinate 1,517,860 downwards.
ACAATCTTTCACTGAGTCACAACTCAAGGAATTTGAATCCTTTCCATTGGAAACGTGGCGGGATGTCAAAGGTCGGGGCAGCATTCAAGCGAGGCAGATCGACGTCGACAATAATTTGCTCGTTCTATTGATGTCCGACGGTAAGGTCCGGCGGATTCCACTTGAGAAAGTCAATCGCGAAGACGCCTATCGAGCGTTAAGAACGAAGCAGGAGCGTCTCGACGGCATGATGGCCACATTCATGGACGACATGCAACTTGCGTTGGGGTACCTCGAGCAGAAAGAGTTCGCGACATTCGTTGACGAGTGCGTGTTGTTCAATGAGTCGACAGCGGACCATACTCAGCCCCGACAGCAGCTCATCTCGGAGTTGGCGACCTATCGTGGTCGCCTGATTCTTGCGCTCGACCAAGTCATTGCGATGGCTCCCTCGCAGCAATCCAATTGGACAGCGCAAGTCAACGCGAACGGTTTAATTTTGAATATCCGAGGTACTAGCGCCAAGTTCCACGCTCAGCGTTCGGCAGGCCGCTGGAAGATTTTGCTGGACTGAGTGGCTGGTGCGGTTCGCAAGGACCGCCCTGCCCTGCCCCGGCAGATCCAATCAGTTTTGATCACCACGTCGCATTTCACCGTTGTTGTTGATCAAGATACGTTGGCAGTGACCCTCTTGGCGAACAGACTCAGTAGCCAGCCTTGAGAAGAGGTTTCCCGAAATGACGATGCCTTCGCAATCTTGCAGGAGGACACCCGTTGCTTCGTTGGGGGTCTGCTCGGTCTTCGATGACTCGTCACTACGTTTTTGCAGTGGTTTGCCATCAGGATCGTTGCCAATCCAGGTGTCACTGAAGTTATTGGCACTAATCGTGATGCTGGCGGATGATTCGCGAACTGCGATCGCCGCATTCTTCACAATTGTGAACGTGTTCGCCGAAATCGCACATCCGTGAGCGTCGCGTAAGTCAATCCCACCGCCAAAATCATGGGCGATGACATTGGCTGAAACAGTCGTTCCATAGCAATCGCGATCCAGGACAATGGCCCATCCTTGGCACTCTTCGATCATGTTGGACGCAATAACATTGCCATACGTATTTTCGATCACCAACCCATCGCCGAGATGGTCGTCTAAATTATTTCCGCTCATGGTGAGGTTAAACGAATCGATGCAGCGAACGCCGTCCTGGTTTTCTTCGAACTGGTTGGCTGACACGATAATGTCGTGACAGGCTTCGATTTGCAAACCAGCGTGTTTGTTATATGTAAACAAATTGTTGCTGATCCGTGGGTCTTCATAGCAATAGTGAAGTTTCAGCCCATCACCGCCATGGTAGCTGCTGGTCACACCGTGGACGAAGATCTCCTCGATATAGCGGGCTTCGATTCCCGCTCCACTTTTATTATTTCCCGTGACGCGCAGATTGGCGAGGTTGACTCGCCAGAGACGCTCTTTCGGTGGAGTGGATTTACTCGCATAGGCTGGGTTCTCGATCAAGATCGCGGGTTGACCATCCGTATTTTGATTAATGATATGAGTCGCTGTGCCATCTCCCACGACACGTGTGTCGCCGGTTTTGATGCGCAGTGGCTGAGTGATCTCGTACTCGCCTGCGGGAATCCGTAGCACACCGCCTGCAGACGGAATCGCATCGGCAGCTGCTTGCAGCGAGTCGTACTTGCTGGCGTCGATCACGAGCTGCGAATACGCGGGACTGGCGAGGAGCAATGCCAAGGCGATGGACAGCAGAAGACTTTGAATCATGTCGGTTCTTTTGTGAGTGGGAAGGCCGTTTGACGTGGTCGACTAGAGTTGCACCAGCGACGGCAGCATGCCGCGACAGGATTCATTACCCAGTGATGACGTGCCGCCTGTATTGATCTTTAACAAGTTAGCGGCCTTGTTCTTTGGCAATCAATTTAGTTGCTAATAGGTTGTGAGATTCGCAGGTAAGCGAAAAAGTCGCGTAGTTGTTCGTCGGTGAGCTCATCGAGCAACCCGTCTGGCATGAGGCTGCGACCGACCGGTTCGATCAATTCAATGTCGTCGCGTTCGACGCGGATATCCTCACCCGACTTTCCTCGCAACGTAACAATCTGATTGTCTTGGTCGGTTAAGAATCCGGTCAGGAGGCGACCATCGAGTGTCAGTAGCGTAACCTGCTCGAACCCTTCTCGAATTTCAGCGCTCGGTTGTACGACGCTCGATAGTAAAGTGTCCAAATTTCCTCGTTGGTACGGCGTCAAGTCGGGGCCGACGTTACCGCCTTTGTGGAATAGCCGGTGGCAGGCGGCACATTGTGTCATGAAAATGGCCTCGCCTGCGTAGGGGTTCCCAGTACCATCTTCGACCACCGCGCGGATTCGCTCGATCTCCCTTATCGATTCCGCTGGGTTGTGCTCTTGGCTCGCTCCGAATTGCTCCACCGCGAGGCTGGCTATTTTCGCATCGCCATGCCGCCTGAGTTGCTCGACCACGTCGCTCGGGATGGCATCAGCGGCAATTTTGCCAGTCGAAATGGCATCGATCATCTGGCGCGTCCACGCGGTGCGGCTGAGGAGGCAATCGAAGACGGCGGGGCGAACCTCGTTGGCGAAGGTGCCAAATTCGCTGACCAACCGCTCACCAATCGCCGGCTCTTCGAAGACCGAAACAGCTGTCAGCGAGGCTCGCTGGAGCTCTGGGTCGGTGGCGGAGACCGATACGTCGAGCAGACTTCCTAGCGCCTCGTGTGCCTTGACCTCGCCGAGGACTCTCGCGATCACAATTCGCGTCTGACTGTCTGCCTCGCGGTTTCGCAGCAACCCAATCGCTTCGTCCCGGGCCGATTCATCACCCAGACGCACATTCAATTCGAGCGATGAGCGACCGCTGTCGACCAGTGCCCGGACAAGTTGGTCAGGCAGCCCCACCATCCGTCGCCCGGCGTATGCGAGCTCAAAACCCGCGAGCAATGCGTCCGTTTGTGCTTGCCCGTCGGCGAGTTCCAGCAATCGGGCACACTGTTGCAAGTCATGGTTGCCACCTTTGAGGGCGAGTCCATTCATCATGCGCGAAAGGATGTGTTTGACGACCATCGGTTTGCGGCGAAACGCAGGGTCTTCGAACATTGCCATGATCGCGTCGCGATCCCGATCGAGGTTGTTCTCGAGTACCCACCAACACAGCAGCGGTACGTACTTGTCATTAACGTCTTCGTCATGAGCCAGGACAGCAGTCACTAAACGCAGCGCTTGATCGACAGGCAGCCGACGCGCGGATGCCGCAATCTGAGATCGGACTTCGGCGTTGTCCTCGATTTCGGTCTGGGCCAGCATGGCGGCGAATAGGTCATCGGCGACCCGCGTCGGATCGTCTACCGCCGGCCCACCAAGACTGTCGGTCAATCCAATCACGGTTCGTTTGTTAGCGAATCCAACATCGTCGCAAATGAATCGAATGGTCCAGTACCGGAGCAGGGGCACGTCGTGAGCGACGCCTGTCAAAGCGGTCTCAGGGTCAAGACCGAACCCTTGATATAGTGCCCACAACGCCGCCAACGATTCGTGGGAACTGCCGTCGATGACGAGTTGGCGCAGTTTCGCGGCCGATGTCGGATCTTTTCGCTCACCCAATAGTCGCACGGCGGTATGTCGATGCCAGCGATTGGGGTGATCGAGTAGTGCAATCAGCTCGTCGGTGTCCTTGGCATCTAGATTCAGGTCGTTCTCCAGTGGTTCGTCTCGGCCGCGTAAGCGGAAGATGCGTCCCGTCGTGGGATCGATCTGACTTTGGTAGTGCTGGCCGTGGGCGATATACTGCTCGTAAAAGTCAGCAACCAGGATCGAGCCGTCGGGCGCATTGGCGATGTACACTGGCCGAAAAGCGGGATCCTCGGACGTCAGGACTTTTTCGGTATCGCTGGTCGTGAACGTCGCCCCATCAACGAGTCGTTTGCTGGCGATCACAAAATTGTGTAGTGGCTCGACGCTGAAGAACGTGTCGTGATAATTCGGCGGCATCGCGGTCGATTCGACCAGCGTGGCGAAGTGTGTGAATCGTGGAATGGGCTGTTCGTTGGCAATGTAAGGCAGGTGTCCGAAGGCGAACTCGTTTCGGACGGGGCCAAATTTGTTTGGGGTCGTTCCCTGCATCAGGTGCAACCCGCCTTGGAGATAATGCCAACCGCGTGTTTGGCCGCCGTTGTTGCCTGTGAAGAGTCGTCCGCCGGAATCGACCTCCAAACCAAAGTTATTGCCACCGCCTTCCGAGAAGATCTCGAATCGATGGGTCTCGGGGTGATATCGCCAGACCATACAGCCTTGAAAATAAATGCCTGGATCGTCGGGGGCATCCATCCCAGGTCGGGTAACGTGACAGCTCGTCGTGCTCCCTTGGGCACCGTAGAGCCATCCATCCATGCCCCACACCAAGCCGTTGGCGACCGAATGAGAGTCTTCCAGTCCAAAGCCTTGGAGATGGACAACGGGAGGCCCATCGGGCACATCGTCGAAATTCGCGTCGGGATAAAACAACAGATAGGGCGTGTGCATGACCCACACACCGCCACGCCCGCGAACGGCCGCATTGGCCATATTGAGTTCATCTTGAAACACGGAGTGCTTGTCGTATTCGCCGTCGCCATCAGTGTCTTCATGGATCGAAATCACGTCGCGGCCACGGTCATGATGCGGTGGCGGTGGCGGTACACGATCGTAGTGTGAGCGATAGTACTTGTCCCGACTGATCATCTTCAGGCCTGCCGGATACGGATACTGACGGTACTGAGCCACCCACAGTCGCCCGCGGGAGTCAAAACTGAAGTGAGTCGGCTGGGCAACCAATGGCTCACTGAGCATCAACTCCACCGTCAGGTCCTCCGGTGTTTTCATCGCCGCCAACGAATCGGCGGGAGACATTTTTTCACCGTGGACCAGCGTGTCGGCTTCCCCGAGGACGCGATTCGACTCATGAAACGAGTCAAATGCCGAGGTGGTGGGCTTCGTCTGCACAGCACCAGCGAATTCGGGTGGATCCTCGCCTCGTCGAAACTCCCAGTCGCCCGCGAAAACACATTCCCAAAAGTAGTTCATCACAAACGGCGCCTCGGAGAGGAAGCCACCCTGCTCTACCGAACCATCTCCGTCCGGGGTGTAGACTCGCACGGTGAGTTCGTTCCATTGGTCAGGAACCAAGCTGCCCGAAGGTATTTTATAGCGATGGTTTCCGGCTCGGCCATCGACATACTCCGGTGGAAAGGATCCCCCGCCGCCGATCTTTGTACCGTTGAGATAGACTTCGTGAGCCCCAGGGAGATCGCGAATGTTGAGGATCACCGATTCTCCGAACAGGTCGCGTTCATGTTGAGTGAAGAACGTTGGATGTGGTTTGAACCAGGTTCGGTACCACGCGTTGCCGGTGAATTCCTGGCCGCCGGGAACAGACACGGTTTCCCACTCCGCTGCCATGGCTGGCGAGTTTACGCCACACAATGTGCTTAACAAAAATGCGATTACGAAGCGGATGGAAGCGTTGCTCATCATGTATCAATTCTCAGTTATAAATCGTAGGATGGAACCTTCGTCACGTCCGGGTCGCACTTGCTCGCTCAGGACCATCGTCCTGAGCTACGTTATCATCCGAGCACCGATCTCTCGCCCTATTTTTCAGCGGCCAAGCTTCGCGCTTTCTGCATCACGCTGTCGAGTGTCACGGGAGCACCACCACGGCGTTTGCTCTCATCGGCAGCTTCCATGAACGCAAAAATCTCTAAAGTCTGTTCCGGTGTTACCGGTGGTTCGCCTGTCTTGAAAAAACGAATGATCTCGACAATCAATGGTTCATAGCCTTCGAACGCACCTGCTTGAACGATTCCTTGGGTACCGAAGACGGTCGCTCCGTAGCCACGCTGGCCGTCACGGATGCCGCGGAACGTGCCAATCCGTCCATCCTGCCAAACGCCCACACTCATGTCGGTTCCTTTGGTATGGATGCGAGATACTGAAACGCAGCCACTGCCCATAATGGTGAATAGCGGTTCAACGCCATGGATACCGTACCAGAAGAAATCAGGATGATGTTGTTCGAGCGTACAGGGTGCGTATTGATCACAACCCACTACCTCACCCAATTTCTCACGCTCACCAATGTTGACTGTTTTGGGCGCGAATCGGAGCGCGGAACTGGAGAAGCATTTCACTTGATGAAGTTGAGCTAAGCGGAAGATTTCGATCGCCTCAGCAAGCGAACCGGCGACTGGTTTATCAATGAAGACTGGTTTACCCGCCGCAAAAACCTTGTTCGCCTCGTCCAGATGTTTACGACCATCAATGCTCAGCATCAACACCACATCGACTTTCGGCAACAGATCATCGATCGAATCAACAATCTCGACGCCGAGGTCCGCGATCGGTTGAGTGTTCGCTGCGATGCGTTCCATGCTTTCTGGGATATCGGTACTGCCGCCGGGAAAGCCAGCGACAACTTTCATCTCAGCTAGCTCGCCGGTTGTCTTGGGATCATTGATGATTTGCACCCATGGCAATGCGTGAGCGTCCATCCCAATGATGCCAGCCCGCAATGGAGTCGAAGGTCGCTCCGCGATCGCACGATCGACTGTGCCGACCAAAGAACAGACCATGAAGAGTGCGAATCGGATTGAATGGGAGTCCATGGTGGTTGCCTAGTGAGATGCGACTGCGTGATCCGTGAATTCAATGCCAGCGTCCTCCGTGTCAGCACGGGATGAGCGCGGCTGCCGCCCACCGCCGTGAGCGATTTTATTAAACGCAGGATGGGAGCATCGTCCCGTCCGCGACCATTCTTCTGCACGCTCGGGACATTGTTCCGAGCTACAAATCCAGCAAAACACCGCACGAGAATCGGTCACGGCGTTAGCTGTCGCCCGTACGGGGCAACGCGGATAAGGGTAACGTAGACCGGGAACCTACGTCCCGGACCAAGCGGGCTCGTCGCGGACAGGACCATCCGTGGTTGCTAAAAAATAGATACGGCCACGCGCATGACAGTCGCGGTGCAAGCAACTGCAAGCAAAAAATCAGGCGCCGCCAGCGGGGTCTTTTCCATCGACCCAAGGCCCACCGTACTTCATGTATTCGGGGTCCGATTGCGTACTGCCGTAGTCACCGGCATTCCAGCCTGGAATGTGTGACGGCGGTCCTCCTGCCAGCGACCGGGCTTCCCATTTGGCGGCCCAGCCGGGGTCGACATCCGAGATCTTGCGATCATCGACAAAGTACACTTTGCCCTTGCGATAGCTTTGCGCTCCTAGGTTCACGACTGACATGGCAGCTGCTCCTAGATCCGGTTGGTTATTGCACATCGATGGGTCGTTCGCTTCACAGGCGTCGAGCCAGTTCGCAAAGTGTGCCAAGGTAGTGTTCTTCACCGGTTTGGTGGTGATGCGTTCAGCTTCCTGACGGACGTGTGTGACGGGACCCCGCTCGGGGATGAAGTCGAATCCGTCAAAGCCCTCGCCATTTCCGAATGCGAACGTCCCGTAGTGACCGCGAATCAATTGGTTAACGCGTGATTCTTCGTTGCACATGGTGGCGGTGACCAATCCTTGGACGCCCTCATTAAAGTCAGCCGCGACGGTCGCGACGTCAGGCACACCGCGCCCGTCGTACTCAAGGAAAATCCCCCCAGCACCGACAACTCGTCCGGGGACTCGCAGGCCCGTCGCCTTGAGCATCGAGGTGGTGCGGTGCACGAACAGATCCGTGAACATACCGCTTCCGAACGGCCAAAACCGACGCCACTGCTTATAAACTTCTCGGTCGAACGGCATGCCTTCGGCCAGATCATGTTCACGCCCGAGCCAACGGTCCCAGTCAATGGACTTGGGCGTCATGTCCGGAGTGAGTTTGTAGTAACGCCACTGCCCCACATCGGAATTACGGAAGTATTCCGTCTGGAATCCCAGTACCTTGCCAAGCTTGCCGTCGCACAGAAGTTTGTTCACCTCGTTCCAAACAGGCAGACTGGTCGATTGCACGCCGACTTGCATCACCTTGCCACTGGCCCGCCACTTGTCTTCAACGTCGAACGCTTCCTCGACCGTCTTGGTCATGGGTTTTTCGCAGTAGACGTTCAGTCCCGCAGCAAGCGCGTCAATGGTCTGTTTGTGGTGCCAGTGATCCGGAGTACCGATGCAGACGGCATCCAAATTCTCCTTCTCGATCATGTCACGATAGTCAACATAGCGGCCTGGATCAGTGCCCGTCTCCTTCTTGATATGATCCGCGACGCGGTCGCGTTGGACCTGAAAAACCTCCGCAACACCGACCAAATCAATCGCCCGCCCCGCCGCATGGAGTTCGCACAACGACTTCACATGGGCACCAAAGCCACGGCCACCGGGGCCGATGAATCCAATTCGCATCCGCTCATTGCTGCCCGCAGCGGCCGAGGCTGATTGGGCTGAAAGTGTGGAGGCACCGAGGGCCGCCACGGTGGCTGACGTTTTCAAGAAGTTTCGTCGGTCGGTCATGTGAACAGTTTTCAATGAAGGTTGGCGAGATGGGTGAACGCCGCGGATGCAGCGTTGCGAGGGCTCGCTAGCATAACCGTCCGGTCGTCCGATTACAAATTTTCATACTGCCGTCGTAAGCAGGTACGCACAAGTAATTCGGTGAAACCACGTAGCAGCGTCTCTCCGAGACGCTGAGAGTTGCGAGTCTCGGAGAGACTCGCCTACGTGAGTTATACCGAAACATTTCCCCCGACCTGCTTAAGTGTATCTCGATCTGCATACGCCGAGGCGAATCCCCGATTGCCTAGCCACGACACCACAAGTAGCTGGGACTTGTCCTCAAAATCGATGGTTTTTGCTGTCATTGTCCGTCTGGGGTACCAACTTCTCAGACAACCAGCTCGAAAGATTCTTAGTCCTGTTGGAAAATGATGTAGATCCCCACGTCCGCCACACTTCTAGGCTGGGTTTGCCAAACGTCTTTCGATCGGGAGATACGGTGATGCATGGGGCCGCCCGATCGCAATTCTCAACACAATTTCTCGAGGTGATGAAATATGGCGGTGTCCCCACGGCGCCAGGCAGACACGGTGACACCGTTTTACACAAGATTATCAGAGCTGGGGTGCGAAATGCGGATGAACGAATCGCGGCGGCAGTCGCCGAGGGAGCGGATATCAACGCGATCGACCATTTGAAGGCGACACCCATTGAAACTACCGTAGGGCGATGTGGACAATACGACTTAGCTCTATTTAAGACTTTGCTCGTATCGTCAATTTGTATTCCAGCGTCAACCTGGCGTTCAGCAGCTGGCAACGCCGTGCTAGGGAGATTCTTCTGGTCGCTAAAACATGGGTGGACCAAGTCTTCAGCCCTTCACCAAAGCAATCTAGAAAAGCAATCTGCGGTGTCCGCCAGCCGCGGGCTAACGCAGTCACGGGCGTTGAGCGGTCACGGACGGGACGATGGTCCCATCCTACTTGCTCAGAGCCTGATCGAGGTCGGCGATCAAGTCGGCTGAATCTTCGATGCCGCAGGACAGGCGAATCATATTGTCGTCGATGCCCACTGCCTGGCGTTGCTCGGGCGTGTAGTGCAGATAGCTCATCACCAGCGGCTGCTCAATGAGCGACTCGACACCACCGAGGCTCGCTGCGATCCGCGGTATCGTGACCGCATCGACGACTTGGGAAGCCTCCTTGCCGTCGGCGTCTTTGACCGTGAACGTCATCAGTCCACCGAACCCGTTCATCTGTTTCGCTGCCACCGCATGGGTAGGGTGCGATGGAAGGCCAGGATAGTAGACACGACCGACGCGGGGATGGTTTTCTAAGAACGTGGCAACAGCCATTCCGTTTTCATTATGCCGAGCCATCCGCAGTGCAAACGTCTTGAGTCCCCGTTCGAGCAGGTACAGACTGTGCGGCGAGCAGACGCTGCCGAGGTAACCGCGGAAGTCCCGAACCGGCTTGAGCATTTCACGGCTACCGCAAATCACGCCAGCCAACAAATCATTGTGTCCGCCAAAATACTTCGTCGCCGAGTGCAGGACGTAGTCCACACCATATTCAATTGGCTTGACGTTATAGGGCGTAGCTAACGTTGCATCGATCAGCGTTTCGATCCCGTGAGTTTTGCCAACGGCCGCGAACTTTTCGAGATCCACGCAGGTGAGATGCGGGTTGGTGGGCGACTCAGACACCAACATTTTGGTGTTGGAAGTGATCGCGGCTTCCATGGCGGCAAAGTCACCCGTGCGGACTTCGCGGGTGACGATCCCATAACGAGACAAGTGATCGGAGCAGAACTCACGACTGCGGTGGTAGCACTCATCAAAAAAGATGACTTCATCGCCGGCGGACAACTGGCTCAACAACACCCCTACCACGGCGGCCATGCCGCTGGAGTAGAGAATTGCATCCTCGGCGCCTTCGAGTGCAGCCAGCTTGGCTTCGACGATCCGTTCATTCGGGTTGCCATAGCGGGCGTACTCGACGCGATCGCTGCGGCCCTCGACGAATTCGATCAGATCATCAGTGGAATCGAAGGCAAACGTCGACGCCCCGTAAATAGGGCTCGCGAGAGCCCCCTCCGAATTCTGATGCCGCTCGCCGCCATGGACGCTACGAGTGGAGATGCCGATTGATGGGGTGGAATGAGTTTGTGCAGAATTGGTTTTCATCGTAATGGCTTTTTAGCAGTGAGGCTGCAAGCGGCCGCAAATCCCTACATGTTTGCGAGCCAAATTTCTTGAGAAACTTGACCAGAGTGAATCGCAGCTTAGCGATGGGCATCGGATTGGGCAACTGGTGGATTTTTCGCACTCACATGACGTACAATGCCAGTGGTTTGAAGAAATGGGGTGCGTTCGAGTGAGCGTGCTTGCCGGGGGGTTCGATTTGAACGCGTCAGTCGCAGTGGATCGTTTTGATGATATTACTTGAACAACGCTGGCTCGCGTGCACCATGTTGCTGTGTGCTGTTATTGTGCCCGCCAGCCAGGTGCCCGCGCAGGACACGCCCGCTCAGGCACCGGCTCCCGCGCCCGACACGGTGGCGGACATCCCCGAGCCGGCGAGTGTTTCGGCCGCTTTAACGCAGCCACACCTAGCCAGTGACAAGATCGCGGATGTGTTCCGAGCACAGACCCAGACGCCGGCTGTGGCACAACAGCCTCGCAGCGAAGCGGCCCCTGACGGTGTGCCCTCGGCGGGTGCTAAGGCGACTCCAGACGAGATTTCTCAGTGGGTCGATCAACTCGGCAGGGCAGAGTTTGCCGCCCGCGAGCAAGCGACCGCCAAGCTGCGAGCGGTCGGCAAGCAGGCAATGCCGGTATTGCAAAAGGCAGCCCAGGAGCATGCAGATCTCGAAGTCCGGATGCGGGCTGGCACCGTTGCCGATGGGATTGCGGGCAACGAGACCGCTGGCCGCGTCGATGCGTTTCTCGCTGGAAAGGACGTATCGATGGAGGGCTGGAACGTGGCCCGCAAGATCCTGGGCGATGGTATTCGTGTTCGCGAATTGTACGTGGAGATTTTCTTGAGGCACGAAGCTGCTGCTGCGGCCTTGGAAGGATCGACGAAACAGCGAGCCGAAGCGTTCCGCGCCACCATCATCGATATCCAACGAGGTATGTTTGTCGAACATCGCTTGACCACCGAAGCCGACGTGATCGCGCTATTGTTGCTCGCCAATGATCAGGACATGCCCATCAGTCGCGTTGAAGAAGGTGCACTGTTCACGACCATGCGGCGTGAAGCCACAAGCCGACTGTTGATCGACGCTCAGCTGTCAGGATTGTTTCGCGCCTTGCTGGGTGGCTGGGTCACACGTTCAGATGTGAGCAACCGACAAGACATGCTGTGGTTTGCCATTAACTGCAATCTGGATCAATCGTTGCAACTGGCGTTGGAAACGTTGCAAAAATCGACGGACCCGCCCACGCTCGCGATGGCCATGCAAGCGATTTCGAGATTCGGCGACAAAAGCAATATCAGCGATGTGGCCCAGTATCTCGATGACGAGCGAGCGGCGAGTGAGGTGCAATACTTCGGTGGCAACGTCATCGAACCTCAACTACGTGATGCGGCAATGGCAGCTATCGTACTTTTGAGCGACCGACAACTCGCCGACTACCACCTGGATCCGAATGCGATCCACGCCAATTTCGGTTTCATCGTCCAAGCGATCGGCTTCCCCGCGGAAAACAACGAACTGCGGTTGGAAGCGATCGAGAAAGTCAAACGAGAACTCGTGCCGGCGAAGTAGATCGTAGCTAGGCGGCGGTTCCGGTCCGACACTCGGGACAGTCCGCTCAGGCGATGATGTCCTGAATTACCCTGCCATGAACGTCGGTCAAACGGAAGTCTCTGCCAGCGTATCGATAGGTGAGCCGTTCGTGATCGAAACCCAGCAAATGGAGCATGGTGGCGTGTAGATCGTGAACGCTGGTCGGGTTTTCTACGGCTTTGAAACCGAACTCATCGGTGGCACCGTGGACCGTACCACCCTTGATACCTCCTCCAGCCATCCACACCGTAAACCCATAGTGATTGTGATCACGGCCAAGTTTCGTCTGCCCGTTAGCCCCTAGCTCGACCGTGGGCGTGCGTCCAAACTCGCCGCCCCAGAGCACCAAGGTGTCCTCCAACATTCCACGCTGCTTGAGGTCGGTCAGCAGCGCTGCGATCGCGGGATCCAATTCCCCCGCCAACCGGCGATGATTGCTCTCAATATCGTCGTGGTTATCCCAGGGCTGCCCCGCACCATGCCATAATTGAACATACCGCACCCCTCGTTCGAGCAAACGCCGAGCGATCAGAGTTTGCCTGCCATGCACACCATCGCCATACATCGCTTGGGTAGCCGCCGTTTCATCACTGATATCAAATGCCTCCCGAGCTTCATGCTGCATCCGGAAGGCGAGTTCATAGGAGTGGATGCGCGCGTTCAAACGCTCATCGACATGCAGGGCGTGATGCTCGGCATTCCACTTAGCCAATAGATCAAGTTGTCTTCGTTGGTCGCCACGACGAATTTGGGGATGCTCAATATTCTCCAACAATCGTCCCAGCTCCCGATGCTGGGAATCGATATACGTGCCTTGATAGGCGCCCGGCAGAAACGCGGATTGCCAGTTTTCCGTATCCTTGATCGGTAGCCCACCGGGACACAAGGAAATAAAGCCTGGCAAATTCTGGTTTTCGGTTCCCATGCCATACAGTACCCACGCACCGGCGCTAGGCCGTGTCTGAGCTGAGTCGCCACAGTTCATCAGCATCAAGGATGGCTCGTGGTTGGGAACTTCGGCCACCATTGACCGAATCACCGCAATGTCATCCATATGCTCGGCGGTGCGTGAGAACAGATCACTGACCTCAATCCCCGATTCACCGTATCGCTTGAACCGGAATGGCGAAGGGAACGCGGCCCCAGTTTTTCGTTCAGTCGTCAGTGTTTGCGACAGAGGTTTACCAGCATGTCGGGCAAGCGCGGGCTTGGGATCAAACGTGTCCACGTGCGACGGCCCTCCATTCAGAAAAAAATGAATGACTCGCTTCGCTTTGCCTGGGAAGTGAGCAGGCCGCACCGCGAGCGGCTGAGCATTGCGATCGGGAACATCGACCGGCAGCGGTTCTCCCATCACCCGGTAACCATCGCTCTCCAACACCTGCATCAAACCCAGCGCCCCCATCCCGAGACCGCCTCGCTGCAGAAGCTCACGTCGATTGAGTTCAAACATACCGAAAACTCGTCTTCAAAAAGGAGGCTAATGAACGAACAGGAACTCGTTGGTGCCTAACAGGATCTGCGTCAATTGTTCCCAAGCTGACAATGGTTCGCTGTTGACCGTGCCGAAATCGGCTTTCGCATCCCACACAAGATTGGCGGGATGCGACGAGGAAGTCCCGTCATCTCCTTTCTCGCTAACGACAATTTCCCAAGAAAACTGATCGTAGCCCAGGTTGTCACCGATATCGACCAGAAAGTCGACCGTTTGTCCCGCGGCCACCAGCAGTGCGTCGACATTCATCTTTGCGGATTTTTGATGCACGGTGGCTTGGGAGACGACGCCTGCCGGGACCGACGATGTCACGATAAATGCGCGAATACCATCTCCTTGGGGCGGCTCGTGCATGATTTCCGACTGAATCTGGATGTGCATGTCATGGGGTGCAGTCCACCGCCGGACCGCGGCGTGGGTACGATCATTTCCCGGGTGCCCGCCCGACTCATTGAGCTGTACCCACCCGAGTGCCGGGTCGGGATATGCCGGGCCGCCCTGCCATGCTTGACCACTGAAATGAGGCAGCTCTGTAAAATGCTTGACGACGCTGGACGCTTCGTCCAATTTGCCATACCCATAGCTCCAATCCGATGCGGTAGGTGGTACATCGCCCTGGGTGTGCGGGTCTGTCGAAGTGACGAAATGCAATGCATCGCTTCGCTCACTGGGCGTCGGTGGGCGAAGCAAGACCGTTTGAAAAAGCGCTTCGACGCGGTCGTCTGGGGACGCGATCGCCTCGACACTGGCTGATATTGCTCTGGCCCGCTCCAACACAAGTGGATGGTTGAGAAAAAACAGCGATTGTTGCGGGACCGTCGTTTCAGAACGCGTCGCTATCGAGAGATCTGGATTGGCAAAGTCAAAAGCGCGGAGCAAGCCCGGCAGGAACTGGCGATCGACGACGCCATAGATCGCCCGGCGTTGCGAGAATGGCGACTTCCAAAGCGTATCGACCGGTTTGCCACCGATGCGAGAATCAAGGTCGTCGGTCACGGATAGGAATGAATCCCGCATCTCCTCAAGTGTCAGGCGTTGAGGTTGCCAATGCCACAACCATCGATTCTCAGGATCAAGCCGCCGGGCCGCCGGGCGGACGGTCAAATCCTCGCAGCCCTGATCGGATTGGCGAAAGGTGGCTGACAACAAAATGCGACGATGCAGTTCCTTCAGACTCCAATGGTTCTCGATCAATGCCGTGGCCAAACTATCCAACAACTCAGGATGCGATGGTGGTGAAGCCCGAAGTCCGAAATCACTGGGCGTCGCGACGAGCGGATGTCCAAAATACTGACCCCAAACGCGGTTGACGATCACCCGCGCAGTGAGCGGATTTCCCGGTTCAATGATTCGTTGCGCTAATTCCAAGCGGCCGCTACCACGCGAGAACGGTTCTGGGGGTTCCGACGAAAACAACGACAAAAAGTGACGCGAGACGGCATCCTGTTTGCGCAACGGGTTCCCTCGCCGGAAAACCCGCGGCTGCACCGGAGTCGTTCGGTCGATCAAGATCCTCACGCGCTGGTCGTTCTCTTCCGCCTGAATGATCCAACGATCGACTTGAGCTTGCAGTCCCCACAATTCCTGAGTGCTGTCAATGTCCATCATCAGCTCAATTTCCACGATCGACCCCGGCGGGATCTCACAGGGAGAGTTTGAACCCTGCCGTACTGCGATCAGTGCGGCGTCCAAGTCTTGTTCCGGAGCGGAAAATAACTTGCCGTGGATTTCGACCATTTCACTGATACTCTGCGGTGGGTCGACGAACGCTTTGGCGACCAATGGATGGACCTGATCCGCTGCCGCGTTCTGTAGCTCCGCGCTGATCAATTGGGATTGCGCGATGAATTCAGCTTCGGAGAGGTCCGCCAACGGCGCGAAGCGATGCCAAGCGTAAAAAACCGGATCGTTCTGTTCCTGGGCGTCGCGCAGATACTCCTTCCAACGGTGAACGACGGTGGGCAGTAAATCAGACTTCTGAAAGAGCTGGCCGAACGATTCATCTGGATATTCGTCCAATTCAAATTGAGCCGCCAAATAGTCTGTAATCCGCTGGCGGACGCGGTCGGCACACTCCTGCCGGACCTGACTCATACGACTGTCATAGGCCTGCTGGCGCTTGTCCAACTCAGCGACGTAGGCAGGATCGAGGGTGTTGATATCACTGATAGATTGCTCCCGTTCCAAACAACTATCAAATACACCGTAAAGCGAGTAGTAGTCCGCCGTGGGAATGGGATCGAACTTGTGATCGTGACAGCGAGCACACGCGACGGTCAGTCCCAACATCCCTCGCGTTAGGACGTCGATGCGGTCATCAATAATGTCATGCTTGACCCCGAGAAAACGGCGACCCAACGTGAGATAGCCCATCGCGGCAAGATCTTGTTGCGATGAAGCGACCTGGTCAGCCGCCAACTGCATGAGTAGAAACTCATCGTAAGGACGGTCTTCATTGAAGGCGTTGACGACCCAGTCTCGATAGCTCCAGGCATGTGTCCAAAAACGTTCTTCTCTCGCATACACGTACCCCTTGGAGTCTGAATACCGAGCGATATCCAACCACTTCCGCGCCCAATGCTCGCCATATTGAGGCGAGGCAAGTAGCCGATCGACCAAGCGAGCGTAGGCATCCGGTGCAGGATCCTCTACAAAACGTTCGATCGCGTCGGAACTTGGCGGCAACCCTGTAACCGCGTAACTTGCCCGGCGAATCAGCGTGCGTCGATCCGCTTCGCGGGCCGGAAGCAATTCCTGGGACTGGAGCTTATCAATCACAAAGGCATCGATGGTCGTTCGCGGCCATTGCCGGGCGAAGCGACTCGACCCACTCGGCAGAGATGGTATCTCCGGTGAAACGATTGGCTGAAACGCCCAGTGGCCTTGAACTGGCTTACGGTCGTCATCGATCGCCGCAGAGGTCGGCCAGTAGGCCCCGTTGCGAACCCAGTGCGTGAGCACTTCAACTGATTTCTCGTCCAAGGGATCATCTGGCGGCATGTCGAGCCCACCTTCACGACGAATCGCCCGGATGAGTAGGCTGGCGTCGGGATCCCCGGAGATTACGACAGGTGCGGTATCGCTCTCTTCTGCGATACTGGTCCAAGAATCCAAACGCAGGCCCGCGAACTGTTTTTCGGAGCCATGACATTCACTACAATGGTTGACCAATACGGGGCGGACAAACGTTTCGAAAAAACGTTCTTCCTCCATCGCGGCAGATCCCGTCTCTTCCGCCGAAGCTCCGACGGTCAAAACGATAATCGCAAGACAACCAGTCCAACAACGGATTGCGGCGGACATAGGGCGGGAACTTTCTAGGCGGGAGCGTGAACACTATCTCCCACTATAACAGTTCTCCGTCTGCCAACACCGTCTTCCGGCAGCCCACCCACACCAGCTCAGCTAGCGCGTTGCTACTTTCTCTCGACGGACATCGCCGCCCATCGACGGTCCGTTACGAATAAAAGTTGTAATCTTTATTGGTGGGATCGAAGTCCGCGTCAGTCAGGCCGACGTTGATTTTGAGGTTGAGGTAGTTGTATTCCTCGATTACCTCACCTTGGCCGCCCGGCTGATCGGGCCAGTGGTATGCGACATATCGAATCGGCATATTCAATTGATCGTCCATGAACACCTGAGCTTGGTAGAACTCGGCGTCAGGTCGCTGCGTCGGCTGGGTTACCTCTAGCACGGTGCAAACGCGATCTTTCAGTTTCGCTCCTTTGCGGAACTCACACGTGACGTCTTCGTGCCGCATCGCCTTTTCACCGCGTTCGATCAGCTTCACGATCATTTTCTCAACGCCGATTTCAGTCAGCGGATAGCGTTGACCACGCATGGCCAGCATCCCGTCAACGGGCAGATTGACGGTCGGCAAGAACCGTCCTTTAAAACCACCCTCATGCGCCACCAGCTTTCCGTCATTGCGGTTCTCGACGTAAATCACCTCACGGCCTTTGACCGCAGCCGGCTTCAGGAAGCCGATGTAAACGCTGAACGGCTGGATCAGCTGACCACCGGATACCTTCCGATTGCGAACCTTGATCATCATGTATTCATGCTCACCCACCGTGCCACCAATTTGCTCGCGTTTGACCAAGATAGCAGTGTAGTCGCGAACGTCATTGCGGGAGATTTCAAGTGACTGCCGCGCCATTTCCAGACCTCGGCGCAGGGCAGCCTTCCCCGGTTCGTCTTGGGGGACGGATGCCTTCGGTACCGATGGGGCGTTGGCAACGCGGTGGACGGGGTTCGCCCATTCAGGATGCTCTCCCGGCGTCTGTGCGGCAACGCGTGAGGCGATCGCATTGGAAATCAGGCCACCGGTAAGCAGCCCCGTGCTCAATCCAAGAAATTGGCGTCGTGGCGTTTTCATCATATCTCTCTTCAGCGAAATCCGTTGCTGTCATTGCGATTCATCGGAATCAACTGATCCACGTTCGACGAATCTGTAATCCCTTACCTATGACATCGGCACTCGAAACCGGCGACTCCACCGCACGGACCGGATGCCCGCAAGACTTCGCAATTGTCATAGTCTTCGACCGCACGCTAACAGAACGGCGGGTACGGCGACCAGACAGATTTCTGAATTTGACTTCCACCATTGCGGTACCGTAAGCTAACGTGCAATTACACAGCCTGTAGCGGTTACGCAACCCCGCGTAATTAACAGTTTTAGGGCCCATTTTGAGAGTGAACCAATGAAAAATCGCTTGTTGTCCGGTGTCGCCGTGCTTTTGGTAGCTTCCGCATCCGTGTTTGCGGCGGAGACCGCCAAGGTCGATCTCGAAGGCGTGAAGTGTGCGGTCGCTGACAAGGACGCCACCGCGGATAAGTCCGCTGATTACAAGGAAGGCAAGGTGTTTTTCTGCTGCAATGGCTGCGCCGGCAAATTTGCCAAAACACCTGAAAAGTTCGCTACCCAGGCCAACCGTCAACTCGTGCAAACCCACCAGTACGAGCAGAAGGGTTGCCCCATCAGCGGCGGCAAGATCAACCCTGAAACCATGATCAAGGTCGACGGCACGAAAGTCGCTTTCTGCTGCAAGAATTGCAAGGCAAAAGTAGAGGGTGCCGAGAAAAAAGAAGCCTCCGAACTCGTTTTCGGTGAAAAAGCCTTTGCCAAAGGCTTTAAGAAAGCAGAGAAGAAAGAAGGCTGAGCCGGATCGGCTAGTCTCTTTCGAAACTCAAGGCGGCCACTTTGGAAACCAAGGGGCGTCAAACGCTCTGACCGTCTGTTGATTTACTAACTCGACGCGCCAGCGAGGCAATCCATCTCACGCCTCCCTGGCGCTGCGGGTTAGTATCAGTCCATCCCAACAGCGAAAGCACCACACTCAACAGGCTGCTAAGCGTCCGCCAGCATGGCGTCGATGTCGGCAGCGATCTGCTGCAGCACGATGCGGTCAGAATCCGGACGGCCAGGGCTCTCGGGATGCGTCTGATCCGTCTCCAGTTTGCCTCGCATCCGCAAAAACATGGCGGCCGAATGTTTGTAGGCGGGAACCGGAGCGCGGAATGCAAACATGCCTAGATACTGCAGTTGGTCGTTGAGCTGGAAGAATCTCGCGTCTCCGTCAGCCCACCATTGGTCACGCTGGGCAAAGGCCGCCGGGTGGAATGTACTCAAGCCCAGCAGATAGTCGCTGCCATACATCACCATGTCGATGGCCAAGTCGTTTCCGGTCAGCACCAGGAAATCCGGGCGAACGCGATTTCGCAGCTCAATCCGCTGCCATTCTTGCACACGATTGAGCGACGAATGCTTCGCCCCGGCGCAGTTGGAAATCCCCAACAACCGCTCATACAGTTCGAGCGAGTAAATTTTGCCGAAGGGGGCAAACATATTGCCCAGTTCAAACGCGTAGAACGAATCGCATTCCTGAGCGAGCGTCTGGTAGGCGGCCAGAATCTGATCGTCATCTCCAGACGTCAGCCCGTAGGACTGAAATAGGATCGGCGTGCCGCCGCTGGCTTGGACTTCGGCGATGCCGCTACGATACGCATCGGGCTGGAACGCAGCACCCGCGTTATCGGATACAAACACGCCTCCGAGAAACGAGCGTCCAGCGGCAACCGCTGTGGCCCGATTCAAAGCTTCCTGGCGCACGTCCGCTGTGATGAGGTTGGCGTAACCCGTATCCATATTGATCGCGGGTGTCAGACCAGCGTCCAGGGTCGCCGCGGTGTGCTGCTCGAAACTCCCCCAATCAATTTCCCCATCGGCGAGGAAAGGCAATAGAATCGCGGACATGCCCGTGATTTTCCGCTGCGGCATGATCATCGTGAGCGGATTGATCGATGAGGTTGATGCAGACTGATTCATGCGTCCTAGTCCAATGCGTCGGTGGTCGGCCCTCCCCGGAAAACTCGCTAGGCTCGTATCTCGACCCTCCCAGTTTCGCCGGGAGGGTGAAGCGCTGGGAAACCTGTGCAGCGGGCTGTACTACTTGTTTTTGATCGCTTGCAGAACGGCATCGCCCATTTCCGCGGGACTGGGGGCGACAACGATGCCCGCATCCTCGAGAGCTGCAACCTTTTCTTCTGCGGTTCCCTTACCACCGCTGATGATTGCACCGGCGTGGCCCATGCGTTTGCCGGGAGGTGCAGTACGGCCAGCGATGAATGCGGCAACCGGTTTGGTCACGTGGGCTTTGACGTATGCGGCGGCTTCTTCTTCGGCGCTGCCGCCGATTTCACCGATCATCAGAATCGCTTCGGTTTGATCGTCTTCCTGGTACAACTTGAATAGGTCGATATAGTTTGTCCCGACAATGGGGTCGCCCCCAAGACCGACACAGGTACTCTGGCCGA
The DNA here is from genome assembly GCF_007860105.1 of Allorhodopirellula heiligendammensis. Taxonomy (NCBI): domain Bacteria; kingdom Pseudomonadati; phylum Planctomycetota; class Planctomycetia; order Pirellulales; family Pirellulaceae; genus Allorhodopirellula; species Allorhodopirellula heiligendammensis. Next base: position 1,497,283 of record NZ_SJPU01000001.1, on the reverse strand, counting down.
GTTTCAGGTTGCTGGTCTGCCACACCGCTTCGTAGGTCAGGGTGCCCGAGCGGCTCATGACGCCGATCTTCCCAGGGGTGTGAATGTAACCTGGCATGATGCCGATCTTGCACTCACCGGGCGTGATCAACCCAGGACAGTTCGGGCCAATCAGAATTGAATTGCTCGCTTTGACCTTTTCATAGACGCGTACCATGTCGATCACTGGCACGCCTTCGGTGATCGCAGCAATGATCCGGATGCCCGCATCGACGGCCTCGAGGATCGCGTCGGCGGTGAATGGGGGCGGTACGAAGATCATCGTCGCGTCGGCGCCGGTTTGCTGAACGGCTTCTTCGACCGTATCGAAGACAGGCATGCCTTCGACCTCTTGGCCGCCCTTGCCTGGCGTCACGCCGCCAACAAGCTGGGTGCCGTAATCGCGGCAGCCCATCGCATGAAACTTGCCCGCATTGCCCGTGATGCCTTGGCAAATGACTTTGGTGTTTTTGTCGACCAGAATACTCATGAGGATAGCTTTTGGCGTTTGACTGTTGGCGGCTCGCGAACAGCCGAGGTGAGATGAAATGTGTGAGAAAGAAGCAACTGCAACCGGTACCGGAGGGCTGTTAGCTAGCAGCCAGAAGCTATTCGCTAGCAGCCAGTCGCGACGCGACTAAGCCGTGGCGGCGACGATCTTCTTGGCAGCGTCGGTGAGATCGACCGCTGTGATCACGTCGACATCGCTGTCTTCGAGCATCTTGCGGCCCTCTTCGACTTCGGTGCCTTCCAGACGCACGACCAATGGCACGTTGAAACCGACTTCCTTGCTCGCTTCGATCAATGCCGAGGCAATCGTCGTGCAGCGTGCGATGCCGCCGAAAATATTGACCAGCACACCCTTGCAGTTCTTGTCCGAGAGCAGAATCCGGAAGGCTTCGGTGACTTGAGCCGCGTTGGCACCGCCGCCCACGTCGAGGAAGTTCGCTGGTTCGCCACCGTGATACTTGATGATGTCCATCGTCGACATCGCCAGTCCGGCACCGTTGACGAGGCAAGCGATATTGCCGTCGAGCTTGACGTAGCTCAGGCCCGCCTTGCCAGCCCGAATTTCGCTCTCCTCTTCTTCGCTGAGGTCACGCAACTCCTCGAGGTCCTTGTGGCGGAACATTGCATTTTCATCGAACGTGATCTTCGCGTCCAAAGCGATCATTTGTCCGTCTCCGGTGATCACGAGCGGGTTGACTTCGGCAAGTGCACAATCGTAATCGATGAAGAACCGGCACATCGCCGTCATGAATTTGAACGCACTCTTGGCTGCGGCGCCTTCGATGCCGAGCTTTTTGCAGATCTTGCGAACTTGGAACGCTTCCAATCCGATGGCTGGATCGAAACCTTCCTTGTGGATCAGTTCAGGAGTTTCCTCAGCAACCTTCTCGATTTCGACACCGCCCTCGGTGCTGACCATCAAGACTGGCTTGCAGGAAACGCGGTCGACGACGATGCCGAGGTAGAGTTCGCGAGCAATATCGCAGCCAGCTTCGACGAACACCTTGCCGACGGTTTGGCCTTCGGGGCCTGTCTGAATCGTCACGAGTTTATTGCCCAGCAGGCCCGCCGCGGCCGCTTTCGCCTCGTCTGCCGACTTGGCTAACACCACACCTTTTTGGTCTGGATTGTCGATCACGTTCCCCTTGCCGCGACCGCCCGCGTGGATCTGGGCCTTGACCACCGCGATCTTGCCGCCGAGTTTCGTGTACGCGGCTGCCGCTTCCTCCGGCGTGGTCACCATGTGCCCTTCGAGCACGGGGACGCCAGCGGCGCGGAAGAGTTCTTTGCCTTGATACTCGTGAATTTTCATCAGGACGAATCCAGCAGATCGGGTCAGAGGGTGAAATAGTTTTTTAGCGTGATCGTAAAACGAGCCGTCGGCGAAAATATACGCCTTGGTCGAGAAGCTGACCACGGGGGACTAAAGGCACCGGATGCGCCCCATTTCCGCATGGGACGACAGGTGATAGCCACGGGCGTGAGCCCGTGGATTTGGACCGAAGCCGAATCCCAAAGCCCCAGCGGGGCGACAGATACCCGCCAGATACCCTCGCTGTCGTCCCGCTGGGACTCCAAATTGATCTACCGATGCATCCGGGGACTGGCGTCCCCGGCAGAGGGCTTCCGTCCCATTCGGGACTATGGTGCCGCACTCAAGACATCCGCAGGCAGTCGACGTAATACCGCCGCACGCCGTCGACCGTTTCTTCAACGAGGCCGTGGATATCGGTGTGGAAACCGGGGAACTTGGCGTTGAATTTCCGTGCAAACTGCAAGTACTCGATGATCGTCCGATTGAAACTCTCGCCCGGAATCAGCAGCGGGATGCCGGGCGGATAGGGCGTTAACAACACCGCAGTGACTCGTCCGAGTAAATCGTCGATTTCCACCCGATCAATTTCGCGGTGCGTCATCATGTCATACGCGTCAGACGGCTTCATCGCTGGCTGCATGTCCGACAGGTACATTTCGGTCGTGACCCGGGCGATGTCGTTTTCTTTGTAGGTCATGTGGATCGCTTGGCAGAGATCCCGCAACCCCATGGCCTCATACTGCGGGAAGAGCTGCGCGAACTCTGGCAGGATCTTCCACATCGGCAGGTTTTTGTCGTAGTCATCCTTGAACTGCTGCAGGGCACTGACGAGCGTGTTCCATCGCCCCTTGGTGATACCGATCGTGAACATGATGAAGAACGAATACAGTCCCGCTTTTTCGACGATCACACCATGCTCAGCGAGATACCGCGTCACAATCGACGCGGGGATTCCGCTGTCGGCAAACTGGCCGTTGAGATTCAACCCCGGCGTGACGACGGTGCCCTTGATCGGATCGAGCATATTGAAACCAGGAGCGAGGTGGCCGAAGCCGTGCCACTCGTCGTCGGCTTTCAAGATCCAGTCGGCTTGTGTACCGATGTCTTCGTCGGGAATCTCGTCGGGTCCCCATACCTGGAACCACCAGTCATCACCCCATTCGGCGTCGACTTTCCGCATCGCGCGGCGGAAATTCATGGCCTCGAGGATCGACTCTTCCACCAGGGCTGTGCCGCCGGGTGGTTCCATCATCGCCGCAGCAACATCACACGACGCAATGATCGCGTACTGCGGCGACGTCGACGAGTGCATCAAATAGGCTTCGTTAAAAATATGCCGATCCAGTTTGCGGCTTCGCGGTTCTTTGACGAGAATCTGAGACGCTTGCGAGATCCCCGCCAACAGCTTGTGAGTTGAGTGCGTGGCGAACACCATCGACTCCTTGCATGTCGCCCGACCATGACCGATCGCGTGCATGTTGGAATAAAAATCGTGGAAGGTTGCGTGGGGCAGCCACGCCTCGTCGAAGTGCAACGTATCGATTTGGCCATCGAGCAACTCTTTGAGCATCTCAACGTTGTAGACGATGCCGTCGTAGGTCGACTGGGTAATCGTCAGAATCCGCGGCTTGCGATCGGGATGGGCCGCTTGGGCGGCGCGGGCGAACGGATTCGCCTCGATCTTTCGTTGAATATTATCAGGATGAAACTCTTCTAAGGGAATCGGACCGATCAGTCCCAAGTGATTGCGTTTGGGCATCAGGAACACAGGCACGGCGCCGGTCATAATAATCGAGTGCAGAATCGATTTGTGGCAATTGCGATCGACGACCACGATGTCCCCCGACGCCACCGTCGAATGCCACACCATCTTATTGCTCGTCGAGGTCCCGTTGGTGACAAAGAAACAATGATCAGCGTCGAAAATGCGTGCTGCGTTGCGTTCAGAGGCCGCCACCGGCCCGGTGTGGTCGAGCAATTGACCGAGTTCCTCCACAGCATTACAGACGTCGGCCCGTAGCATGTTCTCACCAAAAAACTGGTGAAACATTTGGCCAACGGGACTCTTCAAAAACGCCACTCCGCCCGAGTGGCCGGGACAATGCCAGGAATAGGATCCGTCGCTAGCATATTCCAACAGTGCCCGGAAGAATGGCGGTGCCAAGCCATCGGTGTAGGCCCGGGCCTCATGCAGAATGTGCCGGGCAACAAACTGCGGCGTGTCCTCGAACATGTGAATGAACCCATGCAACTCACGCAAGATATCGTTAGGGATGTGCGCGGAGGTGCGGGTCTCACCATACAAAAAGATCGGGATGTCGTTATTCTTGAATCGAATCTCCTGGATGAACTCGCGCAATTTCTGGATCGCGGGCCCCTCGTCTTCGGCCTCCGACAAGACTTCTTCGTCGTCGATCGAGAGAATAAACGCCGACGCCCGTGATTGCTGCTGGGCGAACTGGGACAGGTCCCCGTAACTGGTCGCTCCGATCACTTCGACGCCCTCGGCCTCGATCGCCTCGGCGAGCGCACGAATACCGAGCCCGGAGGTGTTTTCCGAACGATAGTCTTCGTCAATAATCAGAATTGGGAAACGAAATTTCATACCGGGCCTTTGCGACGCAAACGGCTGAGCAGATCAGCAGCAGTTCGGGGGATAGAAGCAAACCGGAAGTCTACGCGTCGAGACCTCTTCGTCAAAGGCGCGAGCCGCGACGATTTTCGCTACAATCGTCCTGGTCGCTGGTTGGTTCAGCCCCCCGCTAGCGAGTTCACGGCGCGCTTCAGTTTTTTATTTGGACCGTGCCGAAGCCGTCACCTGCGATCAGCACGATGGCCAGTACGATCGGAGGCGGAACGATTCCCTGGCATTCATTGTTTCACCGTTTCTCACTTTACCTGTCTCCATCCACATGACCTGCTCGATGGCGAACACGGAATCGGCTCCCGACGCGATCGCCAAGCGTGATGCATTGGTGAAACGCGACGTACTGGTGAAATCGTTGAAAGAGCTTTCGCTGACCTACGAGCAGCATCAAATGCTGCATGGCCCCGGCATCAATCTACTGGCTTCGCGGATCAACACGAAACGCCATTATCTCACCATCCTGCTGGCAGGACTGAGCATCTTCTTTGCGATCCTAGCGGGTGGTAGCCTGTATTGGTCTGGGCCGTACGTTACTTGGTTCGTGTGGTGCGGCATGTGCGCATTGTGGTGCTACCGAACCAGAACGAAGAATCGTTCGCTCCGTAACGCCTACCGCGATTACGTTGCTGCCGACATTAGCGTCCAAGCCGTCCAACCGACTCTCGCGGACGAGCTTCGGTTTGGATTCAACCTCGACTACGATGAGTACCAGGCAATCCATGCCGGTGACGCTGATTCGGCCGCCAGGAACATCTTGCAGCGATGCCGGTCGAACACGCACACCGCACGCAAAGGCGCTATGGGCATGTCGGCACTGGGACTGCTGTGGATCGCCGCGACAATCTATTCGGACACCTCGATATTCTGGGGTATCGGAATGTGGCTATTGCTGACTTGCGTTGCCGCATTGGCAGCTTCTGCCGTGGCACTGGTCAACCGGGCAACTGCGGCGCGCTGTGCCAAATTGATTCGCAAGTACGAACAATCAGAATCCTCAGTCGTCTTGAAACACGATCGCCTGCAGACGGTCGATCGCAGCTTGGGTTTGGACTCGCGACCGCAGGGGCGGGATGCGTTGTAAGAATTTGTCGTTGACGCCCTTGGACTTTAAAAATCGCCGCAGCCGCTTGGGATCGTCATCGCGATACCGCTCAGCGGCCTGATATAAGCGCACCCCATAAGTCGCGTCGACGAGTCTCTCAATGACACTTGTCCACCACGCCATCCAATCGGGCTCGCCGCCTGTCCCCGATTGCCCGGACTCGCTGGACTGGTTTTGGGGCGACTCGGAATCGGTATCCGCGCGAGCCTGCTCGGCCTTCCACTGCCGGGTCAGTGACGGGGGAAGACAGGGGTCGAGCGTGGTGGCTTCAAATTGCAACGCCCCGAGCAAACTGTCTTCTGGACAGCGTTGAACGAACGCATCCAGTAACGCTCCCCGCCAACTGCCACGCTCGATCGGTAATCCGGTCGTGATCTCCATCGCCACAAGATCGGCCAGTTCGATGTAGACCGCTTCCACGGTGGCTTCAAAGATAGCGGAATGAGGCGGAGCGGAGCGTGCCGTTAACAGCGCTGTCGTCACCCGTTCGAGCAGCCAAATCCGCTGCTCGGGCTCCCACATCGAAAACCAATGCGGTGCTAAGAAACCATATCCGCCTGCAGATTCGTCAGCGACCGTACCTCCACTCAAATCGGCGAGTTCGGCGTTGTACGCGGTAGTCAACTGATCGAGCATCATGCCAGCCGAACCGCGAAATAACGCTGCTTCGGCTCCTGTGAGGCATCGCATGCCGTTGGTCAGTGGCCACATGGTTGATTACCGCAGAAGGGAAGGATCCGTTTCAACTCGCGCCCAGTCTATTCCGGATTTTTCCGATTGCACTGGTTTTACGCAATCGCAATTGCGATTTTTTAGCCCCGTCCAGCCGCAACGCGCCGGCGGCGGGCAAACGAGGGCTATTCTTCAACTCCCTGCTAGCTTGAGAGCCGCGGGCCCCGATTTCACCCGGCCTATCGCTCTCAAGCAGTGATCCGCCTAAAATTGGGTTCATCCTTCCCATCAGATCCTCCGCTTAGCCTGCAGCTAATAGCTTCCTGCTAGTAGCTAACAGCAATTGGCTCTACCCCACTGCACTGACTTGCAATTCCGCCCTGCCCTGACCCAGATGAAGCCGTACGCACCGGGGGAGCAACCGCCGCCGGGCAAATTCATCAAGCTCAATACCAACGAAAATCCATTTCCGCCACCGCCTGCAGTGGTCCGGGCGATCACCGAGGCGGCCAACGGGCCGCTGAATCGCTATCCCGATCCCTTGGCGACCAGCTTCCGTCGCGCTGCCGCTGAGGCTCTCGGATTGCCTGGCCCAGAATGGGTGCTCGCAGGAAATGGCAGCGATGAGATCCTCACACTGCTCGTCCGCGGCTTTGTCGGGGAATCACAGTCATTGCGTTTGCCCACACCGAGTTACATCCTCTACCGCACTCTCGCTGACATTCAAGGTGCAAAGTGGGAACAGGTTGCATTCACCGAGGATTGGCAACTGCCGGCCGAATTCCGCCAACCGCGGGAAGATCTGCGTCTCGTCCTGCTGCCCAACCCCAATAGCCCCAGCGGGACAGTGGTGCCGCCCAGCGAAATCGAGTCGATCGCCGATTCATTGACCTGTCCCTTGGTCGTCGACGAAGCCTACGCTGATTTCGCCGAAGAAAACTGCTTGGATCTGGTTCAACGCCACGAGCGGATTCTCGTCACCCGGACGCTGAGCAAGTCGTATGCCTTGGCGGGGGTGCGTTTTGGATTTCTGGTCGCTCAGCCGCATGTCATCGCTGAACTGACTAAAATTAAAGACAGCTACAACTGCGATGCGATCTCGATCGCCGCGGCGACCGCTGCGATGCAAAGTCAAACTTGGTTGGCCGATGTCGTCACCTCCGTGAATTGCACCCGCGCCCGCCTGGAAACCGAACTCGCTGGCCTCGGCTTTGACGTGGTACCGTCGCATGCCAATTTCGTCTGGTGCACCCACCCCAGCGGCGAACACCGAGCTATTTACGAGTTTCTCAAAGCCAATCAAATCCTGGTGCGGTATATGGACTTTGGTGATTGGGGCGATGGGCTCCGCATCAGTGTCGGCACCGATGATCAAATCGATGCGTGCTTGCTGATGATTCAACGAGCACTTGCGAAGTTAACGACATAGCCCCGGGCCTGCGTCGCCATAGCTGGGGACCATTGTCCCGAGCGATACCGTTGTGGACAGGCAACGGTATCATCCTACGAAGCATGCCCTCTCCCTTTCTCCCACACGCTACTTAGATCAGCATGTCACGAACCGCGTCCATTGATCGCCGCACCGGCGAAACTCAGATCCAACTCTCGGTCAATCTCGACGGCAGCGGTGATGGGACTCGAAACAGCGGGATCGGTTTTCTCGACCACATGCTGGATCTATTTGCCAAGCACTCGCTGATCGACTTGAACGTCAACGCCACGGGTGATTTGCACGTCGACGATCACCACACCTGCGAAGACATCGGCATCGCGTTGGGCAGCGCGATCGACGAAGCGTTGGGTAACCGCGCCGGCGTGTTTCGCTACGGTCACTTCACATTGCCGATGGACGAGTGTCTCGTGACAGCTGCCGTCGACATGGGCGGTCGTTACGCGTTCGAGTACCACGCCCCGATCGCAGCTCACAAGATCGGAACATTCGACAGCGAGCTTGTAGAACACTTCTGGCAATCGTTTGCCGCCAATGCGAAATGCAATTTGCACGTGGTGCTACATCACGGCCGCAATGCACACCACATTTCTGAATGCGTCTTCAAGGCGACCGCCCGCGCCATCCGAATGGCCGTGGAAAAAGATCCTCGCAATCCAGCCATCCCCAGTACCAAGGGTGTGCTGTAGAGCCGGGGGCAAATCCAGTCTTGCCACGCGGGCGACGACATTGTTTATCCGTATTCAAAATTGATTGACTGCGTTTCATCTCCATCGATACACTCGCGAGGCTGGCTCATGAGGCGAACTTTCTTGGCCCCCACCCTGACCGCTGGTGTGCTATTGGCGTGCCTTGCAACGGTTTCGGTCGCGACGTCCCCCGACGTGAACTCCACGACGGCGCAGGCGGCAACGGTAGAACTCGCCGCACCCTTTGAGCGACTTCAGCACGAACTGGAGAAACAATGGCCGCACAACCGCATGGTGCGGATCGTCTTTCACGGCCACAGTGTCCCCGCTGGTTATTTCAAAACGCCGATCGTCCGTGCTTTTGATGCCTACCCGAGTCTGTTTCATCGTCAACTCTGCGAGCAGTATCCAACAGCTGTCATCGATGTCAGTGTGACGGCGATCGGCGGCGAGAACGCAGTCAGCGGAGCGGCGAGGTTCGAACGAGACGTGTTGTCGCTGCGTCCCGATTTAGTATTCATCGACTACTGCCTCAATGATCGCCGCGTCGGTTTGGAAAATGCCGCCGAGGCGTGGCGGTCGATGATTCGCAATGCCTTGGATGCAAATGTGCGTGTTGTATTGTTAACACCGACCCCCGATCTCCATGAGGACATCCTCGATAGCACCACCCCACTCGGCCTGCACGCCCAGCAAGTCCGCGATTTGGCAGAGGAATTTGGTGTATCAATCAGCGACTCTTATGCCGCGTTTGCCAACCGTGCCAGTGCCGGTGAAGATCTGCAAAAATTCATGGCTCAAGGCAACCATCCCAATCGTGCTGGCCATGAGATCGTCGCGTCTGAACTGAGCAAGTTGATGAGAGCACAGGCGAACTAGATGAATCCTGATTCCACCCGCCCTTTCAATCCGCCCCATGTAGCCCACGGAGTTGCTCCGCAACCCTTCTTGCTCTCACTACGGTTTTGGATACCCACGGTCATTTGCCTGTTTGCGCTGCTCGCCATTCCAATCGCGTTTATGTATGGTGCCGTGGTCGGCAACTCGCAAGTCTACCGCAACTCGTCGACCCAACAACAGATTCGAATCGAATCCTTTCTCTCACAGTTTCCAGATGCTTTTGGTGACCTCACCGTCGAACACGCGTCCGACGGATGGGCCTATCCCATCGGCTCGGTTCCTCAGCAATCGGACTACGACCGATTGGCTGACGCGTTACACCGAATGTTTGGTGATGAACTGGGTGACCGCATGCTTGGATCTGTAGAGATCAACGCCGCTCCCTAAACTCGCTCTCAGAAATTGCGTTAGGCAGTGGCTTCTGCAATCAAGGTGCTTGCTCATTCTCTCGATCACACCCGGGTCACCGCCATGCCTCTAAAATCCAACATGCTGGATTTACCCACAACCAACCCGGATGGACCCAAGTTTCTGTCTCGCGGTGGCAGCCGCGGCACCTTTGCTGTTGTTATCATCAAACACCTATCACCTCGCAATGGCATCGTTTGCCGCGATGTCTCCGGGCTCTTCGATACCGGCTGCAGCGCAGAGGCCTCCTACCAACGACGCGCGAAACATTTCGCCGTGGTCAAGCTCTGGAAATTCACGGTAAGTAACTTGCAGTTTGCCGACGCCTTCCAAATCAGCCACGAGTTGCTTAGCAGCATCAGGCGGAACGGATCGACGCAATTCTAGCATCGCCGATACACGTGGATTGTTGATGCCCCGCGTCGCTCTTGATCCGCCGCCTTGTTCACGCCCCCCAACATGGATAGCCGCGTTGACCGCGTGCCCTGCATTGTGCAGTGCAAATCTTTGGGCTTCGATTGCCGGAACGCCTTTGCCCCACCACATCGAAGGACTTCCCGCAACATAATTTTGGAACGCTCCGGTACGAGTGAACAAAGTATGCAGTACGAATACGCCACCCAGTGAGTGTCCCCAAAGCGTCTGGTCCTCGCTGTCGAGTTGCACTCGCTTATGGACCTGCGGTCGAATTGTCCGCTCGATCAACTCGAGCAACGCATCGGCTCCGCCTGTGAGATTTTGGATGGGACCGTCGATTTCGGTGGGCATGCGCGTGGGAGTGTAGTCACGATACCGAGCTGCCGAGTCAATCCGAAACTCGCTTTCATGCGAAAGAAACACGAGCGCCAGCGGAACCGTTTGGGCTCCTAGTTTTTCCAGCAACGCGGAGTCCAGATCCATCAGGGCCGCATTTCCATCGAGCATCCAGAACGACGGAAACCCCGTCTGTGGCACGGCCGCTCTGGGTATCGCTAAGTGAACACGCCAGTGTCTCTCGCCATCGGGACTGCTCACGCGAAACTGCTCAAATCGATAATGTTTTGACGGTCGATCAGCAATCGTCTCCCCGACCTCTTGGCGGGGCGGCTGAGCGATGCTATATCGACCTGGGCAAGACAGAATGAATACGATAGCGGCGATACCGGGGAAGAACTTCAGCATCGAGGCACTCACAGAACAACTCCTGGCGACACTTGGATGATGGGGTCGGGAAATGATGGGCGGAGGAAAGTGACGGCTGCTACCAGCAGATCCGGGGCGGTTGCGATGGCTCGTGCCCCGCCCTGCCCTGCCCTACTCTTCGGTGGAGCTCGCAGACCGTTAAGGTTGCTCGATAACTTCTCTACCTGCACGGCTGAGAAGCGCATGCCAGGTGTCTTTGTTGATACTGTCGGTTGTGAAATGCACGCTGCCGTCGGCGTAGAGCAACTGCACTCCGCCAGTGTGATAACTGCGCGATGCCCCCGCTTTGCCCGATCGAGACTGAAAGTCGGGAATCTTGCTGTTGGGCGTCAGTGGTAGCGCCAGGACGAGCCCGTTGGGCGAACTTCCACGCAACCAAATCGTTGACTTGCCTCCATTCCAACCAGTAACGGTTCCGCTTCCAGTATTCAACCAATCCAACGCGTTGCTCGCCGAACCGCTGGCTCGCCAGACACGCAAGTCAACCTCAAGTGGATCCAAAGTCGTCGGTCCGCTCGACTCAGCACCCGCGCCAACGGTTGTCTCTGCAAAGGCAACCGTGTTGCTCAATCCATCGAGGATATCACGCCAACGCAATCGTGATTCGACCCAGCACAACCCATTGGCGGCTTGGCCGGCGTGTGTCACACCGTCTAAACCGTTGCCGTGTATCATCGCGTAGCTGGCCCCTGACGTGTTGACCGTGTTGCCATCAGCCATTGTGAACGGGGTGACCGGATTGCCCGGCATGCTCGGACACTGGAACGTGGGCACAACGTACTCCGCGACCGGCCACAGCTCTTCCGGCAAACTACCGCTGCCCGGGTGCCCCATTTGGATCGACCAGTCAATCAGGTCCTGGAGATTCGCCTGCTCCAAGAATGGCAGCAGTCTGGCTTGCGGCGAATGGTCGTTGGGATATCCGATGCCGGGCAGGCCGGCGCTGGGAATCTCCTCGTTGTAGGCGCTCGAGTAGTTGTGCAGCGCCAATCCAATCTGCTTGAGATTGTTCGAGCATTGCATCCTGCGAGCAGCCTCCCTGGCCGATTGAACCGCTGGCAGTAACAAACCCACGAGCACACCGATGATCGCGATGACCACCAATAACTCGACCAAGGTGAACGCAGTTCGACGAGAAAGACGTGAACGGAGTGACAAACAGACTTCGAGACGCTGTGAATTCACAGGAAACTCCAGTACCAAGCGAGGGGCGCAAACGCGGCAGCAGACAACACTGCAGCAATAATCATTGCGAGTGTCGCTGGCGGTGCCGCGTCTCTGGAGACGTCGACTGGCTGGCTAGAACTCTGTTTAACGAACTAGTTGATAACCGTTCGCAACACTGAAAATAATAAGTTCGCTTGCGCTCCTGTCAATGCTGTTTTCGAAAAGAAGCAATTCAAGGCTGCGTAATCCACTGCATCGCCGGCGGTAGCCCCCCGGCCACGCCCCCTGCGTCATTTCCTCTGGCTCGGCTTTTTCGTATACGAAATCACCGGGCGTTTCATCGTACTCGTTGGCTCGCGGAACACCCAAGGTTGCCACGCATCCCTGACCGCCTGCCATTCTTCGAGTGTGCGGGTGGGGTACCAGCCGGGAACGCCAACCGTTTTGAAATCGAATTCGTTCGCGTGGTCTTGCACCCATTGGCCGACGGTGGGCAGGGGGCAGGTCTCGGGGAAGACGCCGACACCTCGAAATTCATCCGAAACCCCCTGGTCTTTGATTACGAGTGTGCGCCACTTTTCTAACTCCGTGAGCAACTCTGCTTTGACGTTTGCGTATGCTGGGTCGTCCGCAACATTGTGGATTTCGTGTGGATCACTACGAAGGTCGAACAATTCAACTTTAGGCTTGCTCGGTGCCATGAATGCAGCTTGCTCCGGCGTCAGTTTGCCTTGCAGATTCAGAACATTTAACTCGGCGAGCGGTGGATAGGCGCTCTCTTTGTAAAAGCTGAATTGACAGTAGGCGCGTTCTGGCATCAGATTCAAAATCAACTTGTGGTCCCGGGACCGAATGCTACGCATAGCGTCGTGGGTATCGTCCATCTTGTCGCGAGCAGCGAACACGTATTTCCGATTCTTCACTGCGTCGCTGCGCAAATTCTTCCCATGCAGCGCAACTGCCGGTTTCACGCCGGCGGCATCGAGCACGGTGGCGCAAATATCGATCGACATTACCAAGTCATCGCTGACCTGGCCCGGTTCGACCGTACCTGGCCAACGCATAATCATCGGAATTCGAGTTCCCTCGTCATACAGGAACTGTTTGCCCCGAATGTGACAGCGACCATGATCACCGATGAAGAACACGATCGTATTGTCGGATAACCCTTCGTCATCGAGTCGTGTCAAAAGTTCGCCTACCTCCCGGTCGACTAACTGCATCTGTTCGAGACCGTTGGCCCAATCTCGACGAATGAAGGGCGTGTCGGGGTAATACGGCGGCAATTCTACGTCTTCGATAGCGATTGGTCGCACGGGGTCTCGTTTCCATGCCCGATGGGTACCGCCGAAAGTGATCCTCGCAAAGAACGGTTGATCCGGTTGTCGTTCGCTCCAGTCCGACCCCATAAACAGTTCTTCCTTCGTGTCGGGCAAAAAGTTGCAGTCCGTCTTTCGGCTCATCAGGCAAGTGAAGTAGCCAGCATCAGCGAGCAAATGGGGAATCGGCCTGATGCCGTGAGGCAACGGTTTCTTGTCATCAGTACGGTGCTGCTGAGCACCGATATAGTTCTGGTGAAAGCCCGTCATCATCGCCGAACGCGATGTCGAACAGACCGGCGAGGTTGTGAATGCACGCTCATAGCGAATCCCCTCAGCGGCGAGCTGGTCAACGTTCGGTGTTTCGATCCCTTTGGTTCCGTAGCACGACAGGTCCGGCGACCAATCTTCAATGGTAATCCAAAGCACGTTCGGCCGCTCTGCGGAGGCGGAACTGCACGCGACCCCAATCAGCAAAAACACGGCCAGCGCCGCAAATCCAAACGAATTACTGAATACAATGAATCTCTTCTGCAGTGTCATCTTAAATCCGGTCGCTGTGAGTTAATCTGCTGTCGCAAAGTTTGTTTCAATTGTTTGACTTTTTCAGGGTATCGCTCTGACAGATCGACACGCTCTTCATTGTCATCAAGAATATTGTAAAGTTGAAAGTCGTCACGATCCCGGTCTGCCTCGACAAGTTTGAAACCTTCGAGAGAAATCAAAGCACGACTACCCATCGCATTAAAATGATTATTGATGATGACATAATCATGCATTTGAGTTTGAGGATTGCCGAGCAGAGTCGGAAGATAGGAGATACCGTCTTTCCCCGCTGGAGTTTCTTCACCCAGGAGATCGGCCAGCGTCGCCAAGAAGTCGTAGTGACAGCTCAACAGTGAGGTCTCCGTACCACTGGCGATCTTGCCGGGCCAACGGACGATCAGCGGACATTGCATCCCGCCCTGATAGCCACTGCGTTTGAGTCCCGCTCGCCCACCGGCTCCATCGAAAATATCGCCGTGCTCCCGGGTACGCCATTTTTTGTCTGTCAAGTTCGCTGGCTCGCCGCTAGGAAGTTGCTGTTTTTTGTACGCAGGCTTCGGCCCATAGTAGAGCTCGTGGCCGTTGTCCGAGGAAAAGAGAACGACCGTATCGTCATCGAGTCCCAATGACTTTAACTCTGCCATGATCAATCCGACATGATCGTCGAGCATTTTGACCATCGACGCATACTTTTTTTCTGCCAACGTCATCGACGGATGATCTGCGAAGTCGGGATGTAGCTCCGGGATTGCCACCGGCCCATGCGGCAATTGAGTCGGATGATAGAGAAAGAAGGGCTTATCTTGATGCGACCGTAAATATTTCAGAATGCCTTCGATGAATACATTTTGCGAATACGTTTCGCCGCCGTACCCGACCGGCTCGTCGCCCGCCTCGCTGGTCTTTCCGCAGTCCGCCATCCTGTTGCCTGGTAACTCAAAGCGTTCGCCATTACGCCACAGGTAGGGCGGATAGAAACCATGGCAGCGTTGGTGGTCGTAGTAACCTTCGTAGAAGTCCCACCCAAACCGCTTGACTCGTTCGTGCCAGGTAAGGAAACCGCGATCGAGTTTTCCAAACTGAGCAGTTTCATACCCGGCATGCTGGGCGATCTGAGCCAAAAAGACTTCATCATCACCGATCGGATGCGAATTCCGTTTGAGCTCAGCCAACCGCGTTTGATATTGGGCTTCGGTGATCTTGCCGGCGTCGCGTAGAATGGGCAGTCCGGGGCGACTATTGGCCCAACCGCCGACGCGGCCATCGTGCATTCCCGTCAGCAACGTCCAGCGTGCTGGAGCACAATAAACACCACCGTAGTAGTTTGTAAACTTCATCCCCTCAGCGGCCAACTGGTCGATATGGGGCGTCGTCACGACCTGCTGGCCGTAACATCCTAGCATCCCAGGACCGAGGTCATCAGCGAAAATGAGAATGACGTTCGGTGGGCGATCTGCGCCACAGGTATGCGTTGACGCCGCGCAGATCGACAACACCGACATGGTGAAGACGAGTGCTACTAATTGCTTTTTCATCAAGTTTTCCGACTGCTGATCTTGGCTTGCTCAGTCACGATGACTCCGGTCAGGGACCTTGAGTCTACACGATGAAAGATGTGTTGAAACTGCAAAATGAATGATACACAGTCAGCCGCTCCTGGTTGCGTCAACCGCTCCGAATCGTGTCCTGCATCCACGATGTTTTTTATGGCTCATCCGACGGAAGCGTCCGCTGGATGAACCTGGAATTGTCGCTTACACCCAGTTCGTGTTATTTCCCGACCCAAGTCTGCACATTGGCTTTGCCTGCCTTCAGTTCCGCTTGTCGGCGTTTGAGATACTCATGTGAAACTTCGATCGCTTTGGCACGGTCAGCTTCGTCGTAATCCCAAAATTCTTGCACGATCGCTTCGCAGTCAGGGAAGTGGCTGCCGTCGTCGCCCACCCGCGTGCGGAGCTCGGCGAGCCGATTTTTCAGCTCGCTGACCAACTCTCGATTCTCCTGTTCGTCGATGACGTTGCGGGTCTCCATGGGATCATTCACCAGATCATAGAGTTCCCAACCCGCCGGGGTTTGATAGCCGCCGTCATAGTTGCAACCGTAGTAATAGATCAGCTTGTGAGTTTTCGTCCGGATACCGAGATGTCCGGGGTTGTCGTGGTGGGCCATGTGCATCCAATAACGATAATAGGCCTCCTGCTTCCACCCATCAGGCTCTTCGCCGTCTTCGAGCAGTGAGCGGAATGAGCGTCCCTGGACGTTGGTCGGAATCTCGGCGCCAGCAAAATCGAGCATCGTCGGGCCATAGTCCACATTCTCAATAATGGTATCGAACTGCTGGCCAGCGGCGATCTGCTTGGGATAGCGAACTAAAAAAGGCATTCGCTGCGACTGCTCATACATCCAACGCTTGTCTTGATAGTCGTGTTCACCAAGCATGAAGCCCTGATCGCCCGTATAGATAATCAGCGTATTGTCCATCTGACCGCTGTCTTCGAGATACTTAAATAGCCGGCCAAGATTGTCATCAATTCCTTTCACGCAGCGAAGGTACTTTTTTAAATACGCGTTGTAGGCCAGACGAGTATTTTCCTCATCGCTGAAGTCCGCGGGGTCGAAGTCCGCTGGGAACTCCGCTGGATATAGCTCTGGCAGGTCGCCGAGGTACGATCGCCGAGGGTTGCGGCCGCCGATGGAAGTTCCAATGTGTGGAATCAGCTCGTCATTGGCACCGCGAGTCGCCAGGGAACCGAATTGAGGATCGCGTTTCCACAAAGTCTCCGGTTCTGGAATATTCACGTCCCGCAGATACGACTCGTACCGCTCGGCATTGTCGAAATAGTCATGGGGCGCTTTGTAGTGATGCATCAAGAAGAATGGCTTGCTCTGATCGCGGTCCTCCGAAAGCCATTCCAAGCTCAGATCTGTGATCGCATCGGTCACGTGTTTGTCCTTGAAATGAATCAAGTTCTTGCCCCAAGGCTTGTCTCCACGGACTCGAAAATCGGGGTTGTGATACTTGCCCTGACCGGGCAGCACACAGTAATAATCGAAATCAGCCGGCTCATCTTTCAGGTGCCATTTCCCAATCATCGCCGTCTCGTATCCCGCCTTCTTCATCTCAATCGCCAACATCTGATTGCCGGGAGATACCCGTCCACCTAGATCAAATGCACCGTTGGTATGGTCGTATTGGCCTGTCAGTACACAGGCGCGGGAGGGCGAGCAAATCGAATTCGTACAGAATGCATTGGTGAATAGTGCTCCTTCCTTGGCCAGCCGATCGATATTCGGCGTCGGCGCGATCTCCGCCAAACGACCCTGATATGCGGAAATAGCGTGCGCCGCGTGATCGTCCGACATGATGAAAAGTACGTTCGGTCGATCGGCTCCACGAGCGTGGGTCCCCAGGCTGCTCAAGGTCAATATTGCTACGAAGAGCAATTGATGTGCGAGGAAGGAGCGAAGGTTCATGAAGACACTTTGTTAAGGTTATATGGAGAGATTGAACAGTGACCTATCTGCCCTCATGGGGCGTGCGAATTCTGAGTCACAATATACTTCGCTTACCCGGCGGAATCGGCAGGGTTAGAAACTGAGGTGTCAGCGAGATATCCGAAGATGCGCCATGCTCACGCAATGAGCTCTTTGATCACCTCACCGCCAAACTGACTGAGTTGTTTGTATCGCCCCGCGTGCAGGTAGGTGAGTTTATTGTCATCGAGACCGAGTAAGTTTAACAGGGTTACATGCAGATCGCGAATCGGGTGCACACACTCGACGGCACTGGACCCCAGTTCGTCGGTGGCACCGACCACGCCTGGCTTCACACCGCCCCCCGCCAACAACATGGTCATGGCTTGGTTGTTGTGGCCACGACCGAGCGAGTACACTCCACCGCGTTTGTTGTTATCCGGTGTACGGCCAAACTCGCCCGTCCAGATCACAAGGGTATCTTCCAGCATGCCACGTTGTTTTAAGTCACGAATCAGCGCTGCGACAGGCTTGTCAACACTCTTGATCCGCGACGTGTGACCTCGCTCAAGATAATCGTGGCTATCCCATCCACCGCTGAAGATCTGCACGAACCGTACTCCGTTCTCAACGAGGCGACGGGCCATCAAGCACTGCCGTCCGAAGACTTCGGTCTCCGGTTCATCGAGCCCGTATAAACTCAGCGTTGCCTGCGACTCCTGCTGCAGATCAACAACGTTGGGAACTTCCGTCTGCATGCGGAACGCGAGTTCATAGTTCTCCATCCGTGCTTGCAAACGCTGGTCGTCACTTCCGAGCGAATTCAGATGAAGGTGATTGAGCCGGGCCAGTTCATCCAAAGCCCGACGTTGGTGCTCACGCGACTTAAACGACTGCGGTGTCAAATCCAGAATGGGCGAGCCCTCCGAGCGCAGACGAGTTCCCTGGTAGTAGGGTGGCAAAAAGCCGTTGCTCCAGTTACCAGGGCCGCCCTGCGGGAGCGCCAATTCGGTCATGACGACGTATCCGGGTAGATTCTGATTCTCCGTACCCAGCCCGTAATTCACCCATGAACCAACCGCCGGGTCGCCGCCCAAGCGACTGCCGGTGTTCATGTGGAAGAGTGCTTCGGGATGGTTCAGCGATTCCGCTTGACATCCTCGATAGTTACAAAGTTCGTCTGCGACGTAAGGATCGGCAAGATGCTTCCATTGGTCGCACATTTCGATGCCATTATTACCGACCTTCCGAAATCCGAACGGGCTACCGACAAAAAACTTAAAGCCCGTTTCCTGCCCTGCGGCAAGCTTCGACTCCGTTTTATGTAACCGCGTCAACTCGGGCTTGGGGTCAAACGTGTCCATATGCCCTGGCCCGCCCTCCATGAACAACATAATGACGTTCTTGGCTTTCGCCGGCAGCACCGGAGGCTTGGGTGCCAGTGGCGAGGACTTGGAATTCGATTGTGTTGAATTGTCCTCAGCCTGTAGCAGCGAACTCAAGGCAACCGACCCGAGTGAGGCTCCGAGTCCGTAGAGAAAGTTCCGTCTGGCAGCGTTGTCATTCACTCTCATAGGTACACTCATTATGGCGAAAGGCCGATGCAACAAAACATCGATGGGTAATTAACTGTTGGAAAAACATGCTGGACCGCGTCAAGCGGGCCACGAATCTTGCGAACACTTCTGGGCACTGCCCTCGTGGGTTCACCAACGACATCCGCCTCTCGGCTCAATCGATGTACATGAATTCGTTGCTGTTCAATAGCAACAGACACATATCCGCGATTGCTCGCTGACGTGGCGACACATCACTGGGCTTCGTGTCAGGTTGGTAGTTGGCAAAGCCAGGCAGAATTTCGGTGTACTCGAACGGTTCACCTGAGAACTCCTCGACCAGGGAACGAGTAATCTGTTCGGGATACTCAGGTCGTTCAGGAGTCACGCCCTCGTGGTAAGCCTGCATATCGTTGACGTACTCGGACATCCACTGCGACTCCTGCTTCGAGGCATGCCGCCCCAACACCAATCGAAACGCTCGATCGATCTGCTCTGGCAACGTGTCCGCATCCTGCTCGAGGCGCAACGCTAACGCGATGCTGCGATCAACAATCAAATCACTGTTGAGCAACGTGAAAACCTGGGGAGTTACTGCGGCCGACTCGCGTACTTCACAAGACTCATTCGGATTCGGTTGATTGAACAACTCTGTGAATGGATCCGCTTGGCCACGGACGTGGTAGGCGTAGACAGTTCTCCGATTGCGTTGCTCCGGCAGCGGTGAGGGCTGATAGGCCGGTGCGAGGGAGAACTGGATCATCCGCGGTTGCAATGCCACTTCCATATTGATCTCGGGCATCACGGGCAAACCCCCGTCGCAGTGCACCAGCTCGCCCGTCGAGGACAGGATGCCATCGCGGATTTCTTCAGCTGCTAATCGCCGTCGTGGAAAGTGCGAAAGCAGGCGATCGTCTGGGTCCACTTCGCTGACGCGACGATCCACTGGTGACGAGGCTCTTTGGTACACATCGGACAACATGATCATGCGATGCATTCGCTTCATCGTCCAACCACCCTCGACAAAGTCGCCTGCAAGATAGTCGAGCAATTCAGGATAAGAGGGCTTGGCCCCCTTGGCACCGAGGTTAGTCGAGTTGGCTGCCAACCCAGTCCCAAAGTGAAATTGCCAAATCCGATTAACAATCGAGCGTGTTGCCAAACCATTGTGCGGATTCGCAATCCACTGAGCCAATTCCAGCCGACGTCCATCGATATCGTTGGTAATCAGGTACGGGTCGTCCTTCGCGGTACTCACCGGCATCACGACCGCGCTCATCACCCCCGGCAACACCTTATCGCCCAGAGCCGTCAAGGCTCCGCCAATGAGAATAAAGTTCTCCAACTCGTTCTGTTTTTTAGGTTTGCGTGTAATTCGCAGGTGCCGAGCGCCGTTCCACGCCATGGTAGCGGAATCGGCATTGAACACACTCTGGGCCATCGGTTGGTAACGTTCGAGCCTGCGCCGCCAGATCCACTCATCCTGCTCGCGAACCTTCAATTGGCCTTGCTCAACGTGATCCAACCCGACCGCCCGGGGTGGCTTTTCTTCATCTGGCAGATCCTTCCGAGCGTTCTCGTCCTTGTAAGGAAGTTGATGCTCGTCGAACCAAGCCCTCGCGGCAGCTTCGCGTTTCTCGACAAGACGATTCTTTTCTGCGACCGCAAAATCGAGCATTTTTTTCACGTGCTCGCGTCCCTCGGCGAAACCGCTCTGGTTCTCCTCGGCAAGCATGGGAACGTTGCGTTCGGCCATGTGCGTTCCTGCGAACGCAGAATACATGCGGTAGTAGTCCCGCGTGGGAATCGGATCGAATTTGTGATCGTGACATTTACAGCACCGCATCGTCGTCGACAGAAAAGCTTGACCGGTGATATTGAGCACGTCATCTAAGTAAATCTGCCGAGCCTCCTCGGTTTCAATCATCGCGTTGTCCCACGGCCCCATCCGGAGAAAACCAGTAGCTACGATCCATTCCGCTTCCTCAGGCGTGTAGTCTCCCTCGATTTGCGTTTGTTCGATTTGTTTGCGGTCGTCGCCCTTCCGGGCAGCCACCGATCGATCGGCGAGTTCGTCCCCAGCCAACTGTTCGATCACAAACTCGTCATAGGGTTTATCCTCATTGAACGCCCGAATGACGTAGTCCCGATACCGCCACATATTGGAGCGTTCATAGTCGTTGGACATTCCGCCGGTATCAGCGTAACGCGTCACGTCAAACCAGTGACGCGCCCAATGCTCACCGTAGCGAGGGCTTTCGAGCAGTTCGTCAATCAGCGACTCCCAAGCCTGTTGCGCGTCTGCTTGGTACGCAATTTCGAATGCATCAATCTTTTCAGGAGTCGGTGGCAGCCCCGTCAAATCAAAGGTCGCCCGACGGATCAACGCCCTCGGACTGGCTGTGGCTGCCGCAGTTAAGCCGGCATGTTGGAGGCCTCGGTTCACAAAAAAGTCGATTGCGTCACGAGCCTCGACATCGCTGGGAAGCAACTCGGACTTCGGTTTGACGTTCGCGTACGCCCATAGATCAGCGGGCTGATAGCGGCGATTCGTCCATTCGCTCGACGTGCCTCCGCTGGTCGTCACGATCACGCCATCTTCGGTCGTCTCAAGCATGCTTTCTTCCTGGCGATACTTGGCTTGCTGCGCCTCGTCGGGCCATGGTGCACCTTGTTCAATCCAACGCCGGAAGATCGCAATCTGGTCTTCGTTGAGCCGATCATTCTCCTTGGGCGGCATCTCATAGTCTTCCCAGGAAATTGCCGAAACGAGCGTGCCCTCGTCGGGATGTCCAGGCACAACTGCCGGCTCCTCGGATTCACCGCCATGCAGCAGTGCCTCTCGCGTCAGCACACTGAAATCCCCCTTGATGTCCTCTTGGTCACCACCATGACAGCCAAGGCACTTGTCTTTGAGCAGGGGAAGCACCTTGAGCGTAAACAGCCGCTCCGTCACTTCGTCCGCCGCAGCATTCAAGCTGCAAACACTCAGAACAAGAGCAGCCGTGCCGACCCTCGAAATCAATTTAAAGTTCACCGGAATCTCCATCGCGATACCATTGCAAGATTTCATCAGCGGGCAGTGCACCCGAATACAACGCAAACTCATCCATGCTTCCATTTAGATTCCGCAGCACGAACTGCGGGTCTGTTTGATACTTCGGATCACTCCAGTTGCAGATCGACGCGGGACCGATGCGGATCGAGTCGACCAACATGTCCTCAGGGATCGATTCACTACTGATCGCTTCACCATTGACATAGTGGGTGACCCGGGCCTGATCGACGTCATAGGTAACCGCCAACATGACCCATCGTCCGCTCCAAGACGCGTCCCAAACCTGCGGCGAATAAAAGACTTGCTGAGCCATGGCTCCCGACTTGTGTTCGCCAGCAATCGAAGCGGGAACTTTGACCGAGAAAAAGATCCTGCCATCGTCCATCAACTGCCAATGCGGTTCACGGTCATCATGACCATCGGTCAAGAACAGTGAGTTGTACCAGCGATCGAGGCTATTGATTTTGACCCAGCACATGAGCGTCAGACCTCGATGCTCGCCGGGAACATTCACACGCACGCGGCTACCCACCCGGCTGAAATCCAGGGCCGCATCATGCCGTCCCCAACGGTCCAAGGTGCGAGACGCGACGACGGTTGTTCCATCCGAAGCGGGACGGCTCGCCCCACGAGCCAGATTCTCGACTTGACGTGAATTTGAGACCCCGGAAGTGAATTGAAAGTGAGCGACCGCCCGCGGGTCCATCGCCATCGCCGCGCGGGCCGCTGTCCAGTGCGCAAGCCTTTGCTTTTGCTGCTGCTGGCGAAGATCATCGAACTCACTCGGACCGATTGCTACCGATGTCGCTGTCGATGCGTTGGCAATCCCGCCGGTGCCCACCAGGCGGCGGGACACTCCAGCCTCGATTCGCAGCGAGTCGCTGCGGTGAGGATGCAGTTCAACCTCGCCATCGACGACGTGAACGTCCGCGCCACTGTCGTCGACGTCGACACTAAACTCCGTGCCCAGATCAACAACATCCCCAGAGGAAGTCTTGATTCGGAATCCCTGAGCCGGCTCCGGCACACGGGCCCGCGCACTTCCGCTCGCCATCGTCACTTGCATCGGCGAATCGATCGAGAATATCGAATCTCCCTCGAGCACCAACTGAACTCCACTAAAAAGCTCAATATGAACCCGCCCCGACTTCAAATGCAGTTCGCCGGTCGGCAGCAGGTCTCCAACGGCAATCGGAGCGCCTGCCCAGATGGCATCTTCGAGGCCGCCGAGTACGGCAAAGCCGCTCGCCGAAGGCTCCCGCGATGTCGCAATCGAGTCGCCCCGGACATCCCCGCCCGAGGGAACGATCGCTCGATTGACAGAGACGACCAAGAGCATCGTGGCGGCGATTGCCACCAGCGAGCCCGCCAGGATTTTGACCAATTTGCCCGGAGCTGAACTCGGCACGCGTTTCGACTCCATCGGCAGACGATTAAACGTCTCGACGACTTCCGCTGTTACGGATGAGCCCGACTCGGCCTCACGCTTGAGCAGGATGTCGAGCTGCAACCGACGGTAGTATTCCTGACGGACCTGGGGATCAACGCTCAACTCGGCTTCAATTCGTAGCAGGTTGGCCTCGTCAATACTGCCGTCGAGCAGCGAATCAATTAGCAGCAGACGCTCTTCCCGGTTCATACCAAGCCCTCCTCAGTACTGCGTCGCCGCTCGATGCATTGCGCCAGCGAGGTACGAAGTCGACAGAGTGTCACTTTTACCCCACCAACCGAACGTCCAATGCGACAAGCGAGCTCCGCCAAAGTCTCGTCGCTGTTGTAGCGAGATAGCAGCAACTCGCGACTTTCCGGCTTGAGCTCGTGAAGGCACTCCTGCAGAGCAGCATGGCGGTCAAGCAAATCATCATTCAGCTCGCCCACTTCGCTGGCAATTTGGTGCTCCAACTCGTCCGAAAACGTCAGCCGAGAATCGCGAGCCTGCTGCTTGCGGTAGTTCAAGACCTCATAGCGAGCGATGGCGGCGGCCCAAGCACGAAAGTTCGTCCCGCGTTCGAAGTCACCGCGTTTCTGCCAAAGCTTGGCATTGGTCTGCTGCACCACCTCGTCAACGGAACGCTCTCCAGGCATCAACGCACGCACTGCCAGCACGATTGCGCTCTGGTTGCCCGTGAGCATCGCCACGAACTCCGTCTCATCGTCAGATTGTTGATGCGGTTCCATACCCCTTATATTCCAATAAGAGGTGGAAGGTTAACACAAAAAATGAAGACGTTTCTTGGTTTTCCGCTAAAGATAGCGCGGTAGGGCTATCTAGCAGCGCTCAAACGTGCCCGAGAAGCCGATCTCGCCGAGCCGTGATCCCAAATCTTGCAACCACGCCTGCCGCAAAGGGTCTGTAGAATGCAATTCGATCGTTCGCAGTGGCTGGGGCGCCCCGTCGCCACCATGCGATAAATTGCCAGCAATCGAGTCGTCAGCAACCTCGATGCGAATCCAGATCATGTCCGCTGGCATACAATCGGCGAACCGATCCGCCCACTCAACAAGTGTCCAGGTACCGGGTGCCTCCCACAACTCGTCTAATCCGAGCTCCCAGAGCTCGTCTTCATCACCGACGCGGTAGAGATCGAGATGGTGCAGCTGCCGAGCCGTGGTGGGCGGGTCACCACGGCTCGCAATTGCGTAGCTTTTCAGCAGCGTGAACGTCGGGCTAGTCACCTCAGCCGAGTCGATCCCCCAAGCTTGAGCGATCTCTTGGCAGAGCCGAGTTTTCCCCGCACCCAACGTTCCGACTAAACCGAAACAAAACGGCCGAGACGCGTTTCCTGAACGAACGTCCAGTTCGACCACAGCGTGGGCGAGCTGGACGAGCTGCTCAATACCGACGCCTGAAATACGCACGAACCGAAACTAGGGAGTTTCGCTGCCGGTTGTCATGTTGTCCGAAGGAACCTCGGTGACTCCGGTCATGTTATCCGAGGGAACCTCAGCAACACCTGTCATATTGTCCCCGACTGCAGTGCTGACGTCCGCCGTTTGCTCTGTGCTGATGTCAACTTCTTCGCCAGTAGGCGGTGCTGGTGGAGGACAGCCAAGCGTTGTCGTCAAAATGGCAAGTGCGAAAATACTCGAGAGAAATTTGTGTGTCATGAGTTTTGTGCGTAGGTGATCGGAGGGAGGTTAGGAAGGAGTGATCGCAAACGTGCCGCGACAGCGGTTAGCACTGACGACGCGATGTCTGCGTTGAAATGTAAGATTACCAAAATCATCGAATTTTGCACCCACTTCTCGCCGTTTTTTCTGGCGACGTTCGCACTGGAGGCAATCGCAACCTACAAAGCGGCATAATCGGCGTTGTGAGCACAATTGCCATCGAACCGATGCGGCGAACAGAAAAACATGCAGTGTGTCTCGATAGCCGGCGAGGGTGTCGACGATAGCTCCCTCGTACGCCACGCATTCTTTCGGGCCCGGGATCATGAATCGACGATTTCTTTTATCGCAGCGTTTTTTTCGACTGGTCACAACTATGTTTGTTTTGGCGACCGCGTCGACAGCGGGCGCGCAGGATTATGACGAGCTGTTCGCGCAAACTGACAATGAAACTTTCGCGTTCTTCGATCAGGTCGGCGCCGCTGATCCAATGATCCCGGCCGAGACGAATGAAGAGCCCGCAGAATTTGAGTCGCTGCCTGCGCCAGCTAGCGTTCCTAGCAGTGAAACCGCTCAATCCCGTCAGGCAGCCCGCCGCGCCGTCGAGAGCCCATCCGACTTGCGCCTGACCGATCGATCAGGCTCGCGAGCCGTCCAGCAACCATCCAAAGCGATGCGGATTCGCCAGGCCCGGGCGCTCGCCGAAATGCGTGCGATCACGGCTCGCTTGGAAGCAGAGCGATGGGGACTGCTGCCCTCCCTGCGCCCGACCTGGTCTGCTGGACTGATGACGACCAGCGGCAGCCCTGCCGACATCACCTATATCGTTCCCGTCTACGTCCGGGACCGCTAACGAGAGTAGCCGGCCTTCACTCATCCCGCTGGTGTGGCTCGCGGTCAGCCGTCATTGATCTGGACCTACGCTTTGTCGATGCAGTAACTGAAGGTGATCTCTGTCCGTGTGTCGCGTGTTGTCGGCATGCTCGTTGGACAGATGCCTCGTCAGTTCTGGAGTATCGTTCAAGGTGTCACGCATTCAAGATCGCCGCCGGTTCCTCATCGCGAGTTCACTTTCGGTATCGGCGACTACGCTGACGGGCTGCGGGTCGATCCTCCACCCCGAACGCGTTGGTCAACCTCGCACAGGTCCCATCGACTGGAAGGTCGCAGCCCTTGATGGCGTGGGCTTGATGCTATTTTTGGTTCCTGGAGTAATCGCCTTCGCGGTCGATTTCTACAATGGCACGATCTTCCTGCCCGCACGCAACTACGGCGAATTGAACGCCGATCGCAATGACGAACTGCTCGCGATCGATGTGAGCAAGAACGAACTGTCGCAAGAAACTGTCGAAAATGTCCTCTCCGAACATACCGAGCAAAAGATCGCGCTCGGGCCCGGAAAGTACCAGTTCAAACCGCTTCCCGCGATCGAACAGTTTTGGGGACTCGCCAGCCGGATGCGCACCTCATTGAGCTAACAAGGCCAGTTCTCATAACGCCCATCTTCGGCCACAAGCTGACCTTCGCCTCCACTACCCATGGCCCGGTAACGGTGCCTACGACGCCAACTCCGCCCGCAGTACTTCGGCCAGCCGCTCGACTTGTTGGATGTCGTTGTATGCTTGCAGCGATATTCGCAAGAACCATGTACCGGCGACAAACCCCGGAAACACCGGCAATTCGAAACGGTGATGCTCACGCAGACGCTGCTGGAGTGAAGCCCACTGGTCGCGAGACCGTGAGCTGGCAGCGGGCAAGGGCACCGTGACAAGACTGCCCAGCATCGCGTCGGGGACGGGCGGGTCAATCTCCAGAGTCTCCGCCAACACGTTTCGCGCCGCGATGGCTGCGGCGTGGTTCGCATTCATCAGTCCCCTCATCCCGGCTGGAAAGAGCGAACTGAGAAAATCGATCGCTGTCGGCAGTGCGAGCAGCGGAGATGGATCGAAAGTACCAGTCCAATCGAATTCCGCAAGAAACCGAGAGCGGTCGGATTGCGGACGATTGGCGGCGTGACTGATCACGGTGGGGCGAATCTCCTCGTGCCACTGCGGTGCGACCCACAGCAATCCCGACACCTTCGGACCACACAGCCACTTGTGATGGTTGGCAGTGTAGTAATCGGCGTCGAGCGTGTTGAGATTCAGCGGCACCATCCCGGGCCCATGCGCACCATCGACAAGCACCCGCACGCCTCTTTGATGGGCCAGCTCAATCACGGGTGCTATCGGAAACACCACCCCCGTTGGACTGGTCACATGATCGATCAGCAACAGACGCGTCCGACCGTGGAGCTCACGCTCGACCGCGTCCATCACCGCATCCACACCGCTGAGCGGGAATGGGATATGGGCAACCCGTACCGTAGCGCCGCTTCGCTTTGCCACATAATCCGCCGCATTCGTGCAAGCATTGTACCCATGGTTGGTCACCATAATCTCATCGCCGGCATCGAGCGGAAGGGATCGCAGTACCGCATTGACGCCTTCGGTCGCATTGCGAACGAACGCTAAATCACTGGGATCCGCCCCCACCAAATCCGATACAATCTGACGGACATGATCCAGCTTGGAATTCAAACTCCGCTCAGGAGCCAGGAACTCAATCGGGTCCCATTCCAATTCGTCTTGAAACGCCCGTTGGGCTGCCGTCACCACTCGCGGTGTTGCCCCAAACGAGCCGTGATTGAGAAAATCGATCTGTGGATCGAGTTGCCAGTGTGTGCGATAGCTCACTCAGTATCCTCGCCCGTAATCGTGTCCAATTTTGCGGCGTTGTGGGGAGCATCTTCATCGTCGCCCACAGAGGATTGCGGCTGCGGCGGTTGCAAATCGACTTCCACCGAGGCTGGGAAGGAGAGGTTTGGATCGCCCCGCTCCATCAAACTGCGCACCAACTCTCCGATGGTGCGTTCCACGAGCGCGTCGTGCAACGTCTGGCCTCCGCTGACAATATTGATAGGCTGGTCCAGATCGATAAACCGGTCGTCGAGGCGTACGCGAACACTGTCTACACCCGTTGCACGCAGCGAAATGGTTTGCCCATCCACATCGGCGATGATCTCACTGCGTGGCTTGCAATTCGCTTCGTCAACCGCCAGCCAATATGATTCGCGGTGGGTCACGTCGTCTTGCACCCACACGATTCGATCGGGTGTCGGATTGCGAACATGTTCGGCCATCCAATCGATTGCCACGGCATCCTCTCGATCCATCCAGTGCCCTTTGTCGGGATAGATTTTGACGAAGTGCTGATATCCACCTGGATCGCCGTCATGGAGTTCGTCGAGCTTCGCGTCCCACTGTTCAGCAATTTGATTGCGATTGTATGCAGCGTCCTTGCCGCCGACCTGCAGCGCAAAGGGAACGTTGCGCAGCCCTCGTGCGGACGTTTCATTCGGATGTCCCGCCATCATGGCGGCAGCGGCCCACGTGTCGGACATGCGTGGGGCGAGTTGATACACCCCGTCACCACCGGCCGAGTAGCCCATCACGTAAACACGATTCCAATTCACGCCCTCGATCGCAACCATGTCTTCGACCAACCGGCGCAGCATGATGTCGATATGTCCCTGATGCCAAAGGTTCCAAGTATCTGTCGGCGCCCGTGGAGCGACATAGATCCCTTGTGATAGTGAATACAGGTTTTTCTGATTTTCCCATTGGCGGTCGTTCACCGCCACAGGGGCCCCTCCACCCCCGTGCAGCGAAATGTACAGACTCCATCCATCGGCAGGCTTGTTGCCAAACCGCTTGAATGAAAATGGCATCTGAAGTGATTCGAGACGGATAACGCGCGATTCAAATTCCCGCCCTCGTTCCGTGCGGAGCTGTGCGAGTTGCGTCTCCGCCAGAATTTCGCGAGCGGTGATCGCGTCTGATCTCGTCAACGGGACCTTGGCGAAATCCTGTTTGGGGAGCAACGCAAGATCCGAATTCGCACTCAGCCAATCCCGTGTCTGCTCAACAGCATGATTCGATGCGTTCGCACTGACTGTGTGCCGGCGGTGATTGACATACCGCTGCGTCACGTCCACGGCTGGAATCGACTTGTTGGTCGGATCCCATACACACGGAAATGAGATCGCTGTGTTGCGAAAACTCGTTGCGTAGATTGCTGAGGCCGGGTCATTTAAGCTCGCTGCGGCGGCGCGGCCCATGAACCAGCCATCATTGAGGCGGTCGCCCGTCGGCTCGGCGGCGCCGGTGAAATGCCAACCGTCATCCCAGATCTCCACCCAAGAGTGATTGCCGCTGCCGTCACTCCACAACGGTGTGCCGACGAAACGCGCGGGCACACCAACGGCCCGGCAGGCATCGATCAACAGAATGGAAAGCCCAGTACATGATGCCGTCGTGCCCGCGATCGACTCGTAGGGACTTTGGTCGGCTTTGCGACGCTTTGTGGAATACCGCACGTCGAGGATCCCAAAGATATTCTGGTTCAGGACTGCGGCGACCTCGCTGGGGGTTTTCATGTCTTCCACGAGCGGCAGAAATCGCTTGCGAAAGTCGGCACGCCAGTTATCTCGTCGCTCGTTGATGCTCGCATACGGCAACACATCGTTGTAGAAGATCGGCAGCGGTACCGACTTTGCCCACCGGTCGGCGGCCCGCGATTGGTAGGCGAGATCCACGTTCTCCAGCAAAAAAGCTGCCGACAGCGTACGCAGGTCCCGTTCAGGCATGTGTTCAATCAAAAATTCCATCCCACCCCGCTGAGTCGCGGGGACCTCAGCGAGCGCCTTCTCGATTTCAGCCCGGTTGTCGCCCGCTGCAGCCAATCGCGACACGGATACCTGCGGTGAGGTCGCCTGAGCGAACGTGGACATCAAAAGGGAACAGCTCAAAGTCACGAGCCCCCCCCAGCTCGACCAAGGCCGCCGCGGTATCTCGCCACTACCTCGGACCGTCGAATATTGCGAATGACGCATGCTTTCTCGCTTTTCCATGACGCTGAGTGAATCGTCTATCATCGGTGGCACTCTCACACTGTGAGCTCAAAACGTTTTTCGATGCAATCAGTCGGCTGCGGAGGCCACCATGCATTCCAGAATCATTCTACTCATTCTGCTAGCCAGCTGGCACAGCACCTCCTGTTCGCAAAGTGCAAGTCCCCAGGAACGCGACGCTCGGTACGCCGATGTTCCTGAACCCGATGTGCTGGTACCGGGCTGGCAGATCAATCTCGTGGTCGCTGAACCGGATCTCGTCACGCCGACCGACTGCTGCCTGGATTCCCAAGGGAATCTGTACGTCATCGAGTGCCACACGCACTTTCCACCGGAGGGATATCCGGGGCCGAAAACTGATCGAGTGTATCGCTTTGATGCCTTGAGCGGTTCACCCGCGCTCAACCACCCACAGCTGTTCTACGAAGGTGGACACGCCACGATGGCGATCGCTGATCTCGGTGACGGGTGGATCGGACTGTTAACCCGCGACGCACTTCGTCGGATGCGTGACAGCAACGACGACGGCATCGCGGACCAAGTCGAAACGCTGCTACGACTGAACACAACAGCGAACTACCCCCACAATGGACTATCGAGTCTTACCGGCAGCCCTGATGGCTGGCTGATCGTTGGGCAGGGCGAAAACTTTGGCGAACCTTACGAACTCGTGGGATCGGACGGTTCCAAACAGGTGGGCGGTGGCGAGGGTGGCAATCTATTCCGATGCCGGATTGACGGATCACAGGTGCAACGCCTGGCAACGGGATTCTGGAATCCATTTGGTTCTTGCTATGATCGCGCCGGTCGGCTGTGGGTTGTCGAGAACGATCCTGACTCGATGCCTCCCAACCGCTTGTTGCACGTTGTCCCCACGGCCGATTTTGGCTTTCAATTCCGCTTCGGTCGCGCTGGCACACATCCGCTGCAGGCCTGGGACGGCGAGCTACCCGGTACGCTACCGATGGCCGCTGGCGTCGGCGAGGCAGCCTGTGACGTGCTAATCCATGGCAAGTATCTCTGGGTAACGAGCTGGGGTGACAACCGGATTGAGCGATACGAAATGCACCCTCATGGCGCCACGCTGACCGGACGCACCGAAGTGATCGTTCAAGGTGACGCGAACTTTCGCCCTGTCGGGATGGTGGTGGCTCCCGATGGCAGTCTCTACGTGACCGACTGGGTCGACCGCAGCTACGCCGTCCACGGTAAAGGTCGACTGTGGCGAATTTCTCACGAGGGTGGTAGCGATGCGGCTGCAGCCTCAGACCAGGAGGATTCACTGAGCCAGCTCACCAGCGACGAGGAACAGGCCGAGCAGCTCCGGAACGATCCGTCCATGGAACTCGGCGAACGGATCGATGCCCTCGCGAGCGATGATGCGTTCATTAGGCAGGCCGCGATTGCCGGGCTGATTCATACCGGCCAGCTCAGCGAAATAGCTGCGGTAGGTGACCTCTCGCCACGCCAAGCCGTAGGTGCCCTCGCATCGTGGCGTTGGCTCGCCTTCACATCACCGGACGACGCGGTCACCCAACGACAACTCAACGACTCAATCGATTGGGGATTGAACCAATCCAGTGACGAGGTGCTGGTCGCCGCGATTCGATACGCGACGGAAGCCAGTGCCCAGGAGCATCTGCCGGCGATCGAAATGTTGTTATTGCGCCCCGATCTATCACCACAAGTCTTTGCAGCTGCCATTGCGTCGATCGCCTACCTCGAAACAGGATCAGCAGCAGGATCCACGCGTGATCCCGCCACCGAGCAGCGATTGAGCGAGATTATCGCAGATCCCGATCGCTCCGCCATGACGCGTGCATTCGCGGTACGCTCGCTCTCCGAGGACGCCACGCATCCGACCGCGTCCCAACTCGCTCAGTGGACCCGGGAGCTGAACTCGAGAGAGTTCTCTTTAGAAGTCGTGCGTCTACTGGCTGCACGACAATCCGCTGACGCGGGCGGTGCGCTGGCCGAACTGGCCGCCAACGAAACCCTTGATGACGAGACCCGCGCCGATGCTCTAGCTGGACTCGCCCGCAATGCAGGATCACACGCTGCGATCATCAACCAACTGTCCTTGCCACGGCAATCCAACACGCTCCGGACAGAAGCCAATCGAATTTTGAATCGGAAAACGCCGGAGATGAATCAATCTGACGCAATCCCTGGCAAGGAAGATTTTGAACTGTGGGATGCACTCGTGGGTCACGGGGGCAACGCCGATGCCGGCCGACGCGTCTTCATGCGTAAGACATGCATCAACTGTCATGCCCACAGCGGGCGGGGCGCTCGTACGGGACCCGATCTATCAACACTCGCCGGCCAGATGACCAGTCGCCGCGTGATCGAGTCGATCCTGGCACCGAGTCGAGAGATCGGCCCCCTGTATGTTCCCTGGAGAATCCTCACCGTCGACGGAATGGTACTCACCGGATTGAAGCTACATGTCCCAGGCGTTGGCACCGCGATGCGCTATCAAGGCGCCGACGGGAACACTTTCGACGTTGCTCTCGAGGAAATCGAACAGCAAGAACCGATCGAACAATCCATTATGCCGGCAGGACTGGAGCAGGCCATGTCGATACAGGAATTTCGAGACCTGGTCGCGTTTCTGACGCGAGAAGAGTAAGGGAGAAGCGTGCTGTTTTGAGTGCAGTGGCTGGCACGCGAATACTGCACCCGTCCGCCAAGCGTCGAGGGTCCGGGCACGCGCCTTCAGCGAGAATGCCGCGATGGGCCAACTGCGCAGTGTTCAACGTCATGATCGTTCAACATCATGCTCAGTGGCGACGCCCCGGCGTAAAGTCACGGCGGTCGTCCCCATCGGTGCTGGTGACAATCGGACCTTGCTCGTTCGTCACAATGCCGCTGAGGTAGACAGTCGAATGCGATCGCCTTTGCTCGCTGCCAGCTGGTCGCACAACTCAATGGCGATTTTCGCGGCATCGTTATCATGCATTGGTGCATTCAACGAATCCGCCATGGCAACCGATTCCACCACGAACTCGATATACATGGCATCGTGTCTAATCAATCGACATGTACCAGTGACCAGTCGTTGCACGCACCCACGGTCACCGGAAATTTCGCCGTCGTACTCGAGATACCGGGCTCGGTGGTCGGGCAGTCGCCGCGACAAATTATCATCGGCCAACGGCCAGCAGATCGGCGTTGACCATGTCACCAGCATCCCACTTTCGCCGCCATTGGCGGCAAAAAACCAGTCGAAGTGGTCACCACGTCCGTTGCTAAGGCATCGACCTGCCCCGACGCGGTGCAGCGAAACGGCGAACCGCTCGCTCACGACATGGGCGGCAATTGATGCCCCATTTTGGCGCGTTTGGTTTCCAGGTAGCGTTGGTTGTGTTTGTTCACCGT
Source organism: Allorhodopirellula heiligendammensis (assembly GCF_007860105.1). NCBI lineage: Bacteria > Pseudomonadati > Planctomycetota > Planctomycetia > Pirellulales > Pirellulaceae > Allorhodopirellula > Allorhodopirellula heiligendammensis. The sequence continues at coordinate 1,463,827 of NZ_SJPU01000001.1, read as the reverse complement.
GGACACGATCGGAACCTGATCGACCACCTTCAAATCAAAACCACGTAGGTTGAAGGCTTTGGTCTTTTTGGGATTGTTCGTTAGCAACCGGACTTCGGAAAGGCCGAGATCCTTCAGGATCTGCAGCCCAATGCCGTAGTCTCGCATGTCCGCTTTGAATCCGAGTGCATGGTTGGCTTCCACGGTATCCATGCCGTTCTCCTGGAGTGCATAAGCTCGAATCTTTTGCGCCAGCCCGATGCCACGGCCCTCCTGAGGAAGATACACGAGCACGCCGCGACCCTCATTGCTGATCATTTCCAAGGCCATATGCAGTTGGTCCCCGCAATCGCACCGCAGTGAGGCGACAACATCACCGGTAAAGCAACTGCTATGCATCCGCACCAATGGCGGCGGGCCGGGGGCATTCAAGTCACCGAATACCAACGCGATCGGCTCTTGACTCTCATACTCCACCTCATAGACGATGATCTTAAAATCACCATAGTGAGTGGGCAGCGTTGACGTCGCCGCACGGCTGATCAGTTTCTCACTGACGCGTCGGTGGGCAATCAGATGTTCGATGCTGATGATTTTCAGATTATGCTCGGCAGCGAGCTTGGCTAAGTCATCACGTGAAGCACGATCGCCCGTCTCGTTCAGAATCTCGCACAGCACACCAACAGGCTGGAGACCGGCCATGCGGGCGAGGTCGACCGCTGCCTCGGTGTGGCCGGCCCGCCGCAGCACCCCACCTTCCATCGCCAACAGAGGGAAAACGTGCCCAGGGCGAACGAAATCGTCAACTTTAACGTCGGCATCTGTCAACCGGCAGATCGTCGCGCTCCGCTCGGCCGCCGTGATGCCTGTCCGCGCCGTGGCAATGTCGATCGGCGTCAGAAACGCGGTCTGCAGGGGTGCGTTGTTTTGCGCCACGACGGGATTAAGTTCCAACCGTTTGCAGAGATCAGGCAGCAGGGGGGCGCAGAGCTGGCCACGCCCCCGCAGAATAAAATTAATCGTCTCGACACTCGCTTTTTCTGCCGCACAGATGAAATCACCTTCATTCTCCCGGTCTTCGGCGTCAATCACGATGATCACCTCGCCGCGAGCGATCGCCTCGACAGCCTCGGGAATGGTATTGAGTTCGATGGAAGAGGTCATGTGAGCCATTTCTTCTGTGGGGATTCAATCGTTATGTCGGTACCCTGATATGATGGTCCGAGAAGCTCACTCTGAGAAGTCCCGATGATTGGCGGGTTGCTCTCCAAACCGAATGCGTCGGGATTCGCGGCCCCGCTGCCAGCCAGTGAAGATGACCACGACGGCCTGGCAGGCGGCCCCGCGTTTTCGCAACCAAAGGGACTATTCAATCGGTTTGGAACGCCGAATGAAGTCCACTTACGTAATGATATCGCGGCGATTTTGCACGTAGTCCCACAACACAAACCGATCGAGGTCCTGGCCGCTGGTAAAAAACACCCGACCGCGAGTGGACTGGGCCATGCGGTACGCAAACCGAATGTCCTCCTCGCTCTGCGACCAACTGGGTACCAAGAAAATATTGATGGTGATGCCCTCTTTTTGACATAACGCCGCCTCCCGCATGGTCGCCGCCTCTGTGCTGGTATCAGGAGGGTAGAGCATGTAAAGCGTTTCGCCCTCGAAGTGAGCCGTCGGGAGGCCGTCAGTGATCAATACGATCTGACGATTAGGCGTGTCGCAATTAACCAGATTCTGCCGGGCAATCTGCAATGCGTGCTGGATGTTGGTGAAGTGAGGGTGGATCTGGTGTTCACTGATGTCGGGATTGCTCATGTCGCATTTCAGCCGCACCCAGGGGTCATGAATCGTGACCTGCTTGGGCATGCACTCGATGATCTCACCAGGCGAGCGAAGTTTGGCGAAAGTATACATTTCGATAAACCGGAGAAAATCGCCCGGATACTCGCTATTGATCAATCCCTGCAGCGCCAGTGCCATGCGTTTGACATTGATGTATTGACCGTCGTAGCGCATTGACCCGCTCATGTCCATGATCACGGCGGTCGCGCATTTGGGGTGATTGCGAGTCTTGTGGACAACAATATCGTCACTATGCAGACGTAGCGGACGCTGATCCTGGTGGCGTATCAATGCGTTGATCACCGTCTGCGGCAGGTCCAAGTTGGCCACGCTATCACCAAATTCATAAGCTTTGGTTTGCTGTAGCTCGACCGCTCCTTCGCCCACAACGTCACCATCATGACGACCGCTCCGCGACGGTGCCAGTTCACTGAAAATGCGTTTGAGCAATCGACCTTGGAAAATTTTGTAGGCCTGCGGCGTCAAGCGGAATCCATTGCCGTCAGGATTTCGCTCGAGCCCTTGCCGCTCAGCTTGCTCGCGCAGCAGGTTCTCGACTTGGTTACGCATCTCTTCGAGCTGTTCCATGTCACCTGGCTGAGCAAACTCAGAGAGCATCTCCATATCGATGATGCCAATCTGAGCGGTCTTTTCAGCTTCATCCAACTGCGCGAGCAGTTCATCGATCTTCTCGAGCTCCTCCTTCACCTCCAGCGCTTTGGGCACTGTCATTGACTCGTTGCCGGTGAACGCGTACTTGCTCGCGAGCTCTTCGATGTTGTGCTTGTCGGCCATCGCCGCCCCGGTCGCGAGCAGGTTGCGGGCTAGATCGCTATTGTCGTCACCCGCTTCAAACCACAATCTCTCGATCAGGAAAGGTTGCTCTTGATTGACCGCGATCTGAAAAATCTTCTCCATTCTCTCCGGCGGGCGCACCTGCGAGGCAGCCTGTTGATACGCCTTGCGAGCTTTCTTTTGGACGCGGCGAGCTTCGTAGGTTTCGAGAATCTTTCGCTTGCGTTCCTCCAGCAATGCACGCAAGAAATCGATGCTCGGGCCCAAACCCGCTATCTGGGAAGGGTCAAGCCGGACGGCGTTGGCAAGTTCTTCGTCGCTGAGCTGGCGGAAATTGCCGTACATCATCGCCTGCTCAAACGCGGGCGTGACCAAATCCGGTGGCGGTTGGCTGGGCGGTGGAAATGCGATTGGATCGTATTTCTGGTAAGCGTGAATTACGCCGCCAAATCGAGAGGAGGTCATGAGCGGTATCCGTTGTGAGCGTGAGCCCGTCGTTAGGGACCAATGTCCCGCGCGCAGGCCTCAATGTCAGGATTCGATTTCAAATTTTTCCAGCGGCACATCCTGTTCACAGCTTCGGAACAGCAGGTGCTACCTGTCCAATCAACCGGAATTTTCCGTCGTCCGCAACAGGTTCGTGCCAGCGGCCACCGTCGTCGCTCGCTTATTGAAACCTCCGTGACTGTCGATGCTAACGTGGATCGAAGACGGCACTGCTGCCCTGCGCGGACGGGATGATGGTTCCATCCTACCGTCTAGGGTGACGGCTTGACCGCGATTTTTCGATAGGCCGCGTGGGTGGTCTCATCGTGGCCTTGCACGATGAGCGTCCCCGGCTTGATGCGAGCACCGCGACGGGGGTTTTCGTCGGCCGGGCGGTCGTCGATCACATCGGTGACTTGGATGCCATTCACCCAGGTCGCCATATGGGTGCCATCTGCTTTGAGCAAGATTGAATTCCAACGCCCGGGTTCACCGACGACGATGCGTGCATCTTGGCGGCGAAAAATTCCGCCTGGTCCACAATCGGCAGGCTGCAGAGGATTGCCGTCGACAATCGCATTATTGACCTGACACTCGTATCCCATCATCACGTCGCCGGGGATCGCACGGAAGAACAGACCCGAATTGGACAGTGGGTCGTCCATCTTGTAATCCGTCAACAGCGTGAAATCGCCGTAGCTGTCTTTCGATTCGAGCTGCTGGTTGCCGCCATCGACGATCAATTCGAGTTCGTCGTTGACGCTGAACTCACCTGGCATGTCATCGTATCGTTTCCATCTCGAAAGATCTGCATCGAGCAAGTCCTCCAGCCCCACAGGCCGCACGCGGATATTGCGGAAACGGACGGCCCCACTGCGAAACTGCAGTCCGATGTGGCCGGTTCGCGGTGAGCCTGCGTCCGTATTCTCACACATCAGCGTCTCGTCAATCTTGACCGTTAAATTGTCCCCGTCACAGACGAGATTCATCGTATGCCAGTTCTCTGCACTTCCTTCATAGCGATCACACTTGGTTCGTCCGACGATGCTGCCACTCGGGAAAGGATTGTCCGGTGGGGCGATGTTAATTTCAAAGCAATCCGTCTTGGGGTCCGTGGGATCGAGCACGCTGCGCAGGAAAACGCCTGAATTGGTCTCCGCTTCGCTTTGGAACTCAAGCTCGAGCTCAAAGTCCGCCCACTTAGTCGTCGTGCTCAGCAGACACGACTCACCGCGATCCGCAGTGAGCGCACCGTCCTCCACCCGCCAGTTGGCTTTGCCGGCAAGCATCCAGCCAAACATCGTATGACCATCGAACAGACGGACCCAACCCTCGCTGGTTTGCGCGATTGGCAATCGAGCGGCGAGTAGGTCGTCAGCACTCGCTTCGTAAACCTCTGCTTCAAACGCAAATGGTGCCTCCGCCACTTCCGCCTCCACTTCACTCGCCTGATCTTTGCCTTGATCAGCACGCCGATCGCTATCAGGAACGGCAGAATCCGGCTTTCGTGCACACCCACCCCACACGATCAACAGCACGATTGCGATGCGATGGGCAAAACCAGCAGAAACGAGATGACAGTTCATGAATACCTGAGAGCAGTAAAAGACAAGGGGATGGTTTTCAAAATGACTCGTTCGGTCGCCTGGTGCCTGTTGATTGACTAACCCGACTCGCCAGCGAGGCAGTCCAGCTCGTCCCTCCCTTGCGATTTGCGTTAGTTACCTGGTCATTCGGACAGCGAAAACAAACAACTCAACGGGCAGCTTGACTCGCTCGGCGAACATGACCGACGGCCTACGCAGGTAGAATATAGAGTGGGGAGGCGGGAGAGTGGGAGACAAACTCGCGCAGGCGAAAATTTTACGCATCACTCGATGATTGGCTGATCGCGCCTGTTGACTCGTCTCAAATCTGGGAATGATGCCCGCGCAAACTCATTTGATCGGAGGGTTCCCTATCAACCGAAAACGCTAGAACTCTGGGGTGGCACGTTCATTGTCTCCATGGACGTCAGAAATTGCGACTAGACAACATGTCTCAAGGCAGTGGTTTGCGTATCTCGGAGAGACACGGCTGGTCATTCGGGGTATATTTCCAACCTCCCCCCGCCTGCTACTTCAAAAATTGACAGCGGGCCATCTGCCACATCAGGTCGCGGCATGGACCGCAACTGATTACTTCTACTTCGACGTTGGACAACATGAGTTGCGTTTCACGAAAACGATTTGCAATTATCGCCGGTGCGAGACCCAACTTCATGAAAGTCGCACCGATTCTGCGTGAGCTTGATGACCGTGGCGATGCGCAGACGACTTTAATTCACACAGGTCAACACTACGACCGCAATCTTTCAGCAGTGTTCTTTGAGGATTTGGGGATTCGCGCCCCTGACGTTTCGCTCGGTGTCGGTTCAGGTTCCCATGCTCACCAAACTGCCGACGTCATGATCGCGATCGAAGACCTGATCACCCAGACTCAGACGAAAGAACAGCCTTTTGATCGGTTTGTCGTTGTGGGAGATGTCAACTCTACCATGGCGGCGACCATTGCGGCGGCAAAAATGAACATTCCGGTAGCCCATGTGGAAGCTGGGCTGCGGAGTTTTGACCGCAGGATGCCCGAAGAGATCAATCGCATGGTCACCGATTCCATCTCAGATCTCCTCCTCTGTTCAGAACCAGCAGGTGTTGAAAACCTGTTACGAGAGGGCCACCCCCAAAACCGTGTGCATCTTGTCGGCAACGTGATGATCGATACCCTGAGAAGCCAAGTGGAGCGGGCAAAGACGCAGGATACCCTCACGCGACTACAACTCTCACCTCACGACTACGCGGTTGTCACACTTCACCGGCCTTCCAATGTCGATGATCGGGATACACTGGCCTCGCTATTGGATGTCCTGATCGATGCATCCGCTCGAATACCAATCGTGTTTCCAGTGCATCCGCGTACACTAGCGAGAATGAAGGACTTCGGCCTCCTAGCGAAGCTGCAAAACATCGCATCCTTCAAACTCCTTGACCCGCTTGGGTATCTCGACTTCCTTTGCTTGACCTCACAATCAAAGCTGATTATCACCGATTCAGGTGGCCTTCAGGAAGAGTCAACAGCGCTCGAGATTCCCTGCTTAACAATGCGAGAAAATACCGAGCGACCGATCACCTGCTCGGAAGGGACCGGAACGCTAATCGGAAATTCCTCTGAACTGCTTCGGAAGAATTTAGAGCTGGTGTTCTCGGGAGAATACCCCATGGGAAGCTGCCCGGAACTCTGGGACGGCAAAGCGGCGCAACGGATCGCTTCTTTACTACTTAGCTGCACCGAAAAATGACGCACCGCTAAACTCCCGTGCTGATCGAGTTTCACGCACGATCGACTACGAAACGAGCCCCGCTCGCATAACGGGCGCACTGCCATGACTGCCCGCTACTGCAACCCGCACAACCTGCGTAACTCGCTGGCAGTTCCGGGCGCTCCCACTGCAGACGCGCCCTTTTTCGACTCTTCCGGTCACGCTAATTTAGAATGTTCTAGAGTGCCTCGTCCAATACGCTTCTTCCGACACGCTTGAAATTCCTAATGATGGTAGATACTGCCGCCACTTCGTCGACAATTTCCAAGATCCAGACAAAACAGGCCGTGATCGGCGTCGTGGGCCTGGGTTACGTTGGTCTTCCGTTGGCACTTGCTTTTTCCAGCGATGGATTCAAAACGGTTGGGTTTGACATTGATGATTCGAAAACAAACGCAATCAATGGCGGCAAGAGCTACATCAAGCACATTGGTGGCGAAGCCATCGCCAAGCAGGTGCAAGCCGGGACGCTTGCTGCAACCACTGATTTCTCACAAATCAGTGAAGCGGATGCTGTGATCCTGTGCGTCCCGACTCCGCTGGACGAACACTTCGAACCCGACCTCTCCTACGTGGTGAGTACCATCGAAGCGATTGTGCCACACCTACGAGCAGGCCACATCATCAGCTTGGAGAGCACGACCTATCCAGGCACGACGGAGGAAGAACTCGTCAGCCGCGTCGCCGCCGCAGGATTCGAAGTTGGCAAGGACATCCACGTCGTCTACTCACCTGAACGAGAAGACCCCGGTAACCCCGAGTTCGCCGCCACCAACATTCCCAAAGTCGTCGGCGGCCATACACCGAATTGCTTGCAAGCAGGTGAAGCACTCTACGGATCCGTGTTCGATCAAGTCGTCCCAGTGAGCAGCACCGCCGTGGCGGAATTAACCAAACTGCTCGAAAACATCTATCGCGCCGTGAATATCGGACTGGTTAATGAGCTCAAAGTGGTTGCCGATGCGATGGGCATCGACATCTGGGAAGTGATTGCCGCCGCCAGTACCAAGCCGTTTGGTTTCAAAGCCTTCTACCCGGGCCCTGGATTGGGAGGACACTGTATCCCAATTGACCCCTTCTACCTGACGTGGAAAGCTCGCGAATACGGCCTGCATACGCGATTCATCGAATTGGCAGGCGAGATCAATCGCGCGATGCCCACCCACATCGTCCGTCGCTGTAGCGAAGCCCTCAACACGGTCAAGAAAGCAGTCAATGGCAGCAAAATCCTCTTGATCGGCTTGGCTTACAAACCCAACGTCGACGATGCGCGTGAGTCTCCTTCGTATGAACTCTTGAATCGCCTGACCGCCATGGGTGCTGAGGTCAGCTACCATGACCCGTACGTTCCCGTGATCCTACCCTCTCGAGAACACAGTCACTGGGCAGGTACCAAGAGCGTCTCGTGGGACCAAGCCACGATCGAGAAGTTTGATCTCGTGCTGATCTCGACTTGGCACGATTGCCTCGACATGGGACAACTCGCCCAGTGGTCTCAGTTCATTGTCGACACTCGTAACGCCACCGCTGGTCTGCCTGCCGACGTCCGCGCTGCCAAGACACTGAAGGCCTAAAGTCGTATGTCCCGTAGCTTGGGACCATCGTCCCGAGCTAGCAAATCGACCGCAAGGAGTTCCTGCCAACTCTCTTCCTCCGTTGCGGTCTGCGTTAGGCTGCTTAGCTGTGTTGAAACGAATTCGTTTAGCGACATCGAATCAATGATTGACGTAGTGGATCTTGGTAATGATCCTATTCTGATAGGCTCTTAAACAAGATCCACTACCGAAAACCGGATGATTGATTCACCATCATTCACCTACAGGCGATCTGTATATTGTTCACAGACGACATTTCGTTCGCGATCATGCTCTGCGTTTCATGCGGATTTGCCGCATGGTTCGGCTATCAGCACGGCAAACAGTACGCCCTCGGTGCGGGCATGGCCGTCTCGCTACTCGCTGGCACCTGGTTCAAAATCGTTGTCGGCGAAACCGACATCAACGTCACGATCGCGACTACGGTCATTTTGCTGATTGTCTACTGTACGCATTCTTGGCGGCGAATATTCAGTTCGTTGCATCTGCCGGACTACTTGATCGCGTCTCTGGCACTGTGGCACTGGATCGTAGATATCTATCACGATGGCCAACCGCTCGCATTCGCTGCTCAGGCGTATGGACAATGGATACTGCCCTACGCCGCGGGCCGCTACGCCTTCTTGCATCGTGGATCGCTGACTAAGCTCGCACCCGTCTTTGTATCCGTCGCCGCCTTCATCTCCATCGCCGCGATTTATGAGTCATTTACCGCCTGGAATCTTTGGGAAACGGTTTTCGTTCACGTTGATGATGTGGTAGCTCGCGTTACTGGCCAGCGATATGGATTGCTCTATCGCGCCATCGGGCCGGTCCGAAACCCCATCTTTCTTGGCATTGTGCTACTCACCATGCTGCCATTCGCAGTCGATCTCGTAACTCGAACGGAAGCAACACCTCGCATCCGCTGCCTCGGCTGGAGCGGAATGTTCTTGATCGCTCTCGGCATTGTGTCAACGGTCTCTCGCGGTCCAATCCTTTGCATGCCCGTGGCCATCGTTCTCGCGCTGGCGTGGTATAGTCGAGCTCTGCGATACGCCGCGCTGGCGGGATCGATTATTGCCGCGATTCTAGTGACAATGAATTATGACGCGGTACTCGATTTTTTGGATGGCGGGACGAACGACCATACAATAAGCATCATTGTTCAGGACGATGAATTTGGTGCCCCAATGATTCACAACAACACACGGCATCGGTTGTTGATTCCTCGTGTCTATGGACCGCTCGTGCTCAAGGGTGGTCCGCTGGGTTATGGCACGACGGATTCATCTGGATTCCCTCCGCGTAACATTCCTGGAATCCCCACCGACCCAGTTCTGCTAGCCAGTTTGACCAATGTCGACAACTCTTATATCAACGTGGGGCTTCGCTTGGGTTGGGTCGGTCTGGCGTTATTCATAGCAACGCTTATCTCGACAGTCGCTCTGTGTATACAGATAGCTCCAGTCGCGAGCACTTACCTCTTTCCCAGCGACTCACGCGTAATCATTGCTTACGCAACGGTCTTGATTGCCGTGTTGTTAGAGATCTGGACCGTGTTTTTCTCATACGACCACGCTTTCTGGATCCTATTTCAGATCGGCAGCATCTCAGGTCTGGCAGGGCAAGTTGAGAAGGCCAGACGCGAATGAAACCGTGGCCTGGCGATGGTGCGAGCGTTCGACAAATGAACGCCAGCGAGCACTCTGCCTGAGGTGGACGATTAAGTGTTAGACACGACAGACTTGACGCAGCACGAACGGATACATTCGAGCACTCGTCGTTGATCGTTATCGCTCATGCTAGAGCCGCTGGGCAGACAAATTCCACTCGCAAATAGCGACTGAGAGACGCCGTTGTCAATAGACCGGCAATCTGCGAACGCAGGCTGTAGGTGCATCGGCTTCCAAACCGGTCGGGCCTCAATGTTTTGTTCCTCCAAACTCAATCGCACTTGCTCGTTAGTTGTGCCAAACTGCTGCGGGTCAATCGTCAAGGCAGTCAACCAGCGAGTGGAAAAGAACCCTTCTGGTTCAGGCATGAACTCGATTCCAGGAAGCGATCCGAGTTCCCGTTGATAGGTCGCATAGATTTCGCGACGCCGGCTGACTCGATCGGCCAACACTTGCAACTGACCACGACCGACTGCGGCCAACAGGTTACTCATCCGGTAATTGTACCCCAGCACTGAATGCTCGTAATGGGCCGCTGGGTCACGTGCCTGGGTCGAGAGGTAACGGGCTTGCTTTGCCCAAGCTTCATCATCGGTAACCAGCATCCCGCCTCCCGAAGTGGTGATGATTTTGTTGCCATTGAATGAGAAACACCCCACTGCTCCGAAGCTTCCCGCCGGTTTGCCGTCAAGACTAGCCCCCAGTGACTCTGCCGCGTCTTCAATCACAGGGACGCCATAGGTTTCACAAATCCCAGAGATCATACGGTAGTTCGCGCACTGTCCATTAACATCAACGACCATCACCGCTGCAGGCAATGCATTCCTCTTCGCACAGCGTTCCAGCTCTTCGGCGAGTAGATGTGGATCCATGTTCCACGTTTCCCGATCGCTGTCGATAAAGACCGGTTTGGCACCGACGTATCGAATCGCATTTGCAGTCGCGACAAATGTCAACGATGACGTAAATATCTCACGTCCGGGCTGCACGTCCAGCAATCGCAAGCAAAGATGCAGGGCTGCGGTACCACTTGAGACCGCGACAGCGTGTTTGCGTCCTGAAATCGCAGCAAATTCGCGTTCAAACGCATCGACGTGTGGACCCAGTGGTGCAATCCAATTGGAATCAAATGCGTCGAGCAGCAAAGCTCGCTCTTGTGAACCCATGTGGGGCGCAGATAAATACAGGCGGGGTGCAGAACTAGTCATACCGAATCAATAAAGAATTAGATCGTGGGTGTTAACATTCGACAGCAAGAGTGGAATTGAAATCTCCGAAAACTCACTCTCTTACTCTACTTTGCGTTCAACTACGGAGTTTCGGGGGAACTCATGAATTGGATAATAAACTTAAAGGTCAAACCGAGGGCGGGCGGGTACCCCGATCGCTACCACGCCAGCCGGCACGTCATTGACGACGGCAGCTCCCGCTCCGATGGTCGCCCACTCTCCCACACGCACCGCCGGCACCATGCAGGAACCAATGCCTAGCAGAACACCGGACTCCAATTCACAATGACCTGCAAGGTGAACACCAGGGGCCACATGACAGAAATCACCTATTCGGCAATCATGGTCAACGGTTGCTCCCGTGTTGATAATGCAGTGTTCACCCACTTGCGTCCCGGCTTGGATAATCGCCCCTGCCATCACCACGCTGCCGCGCCCGATCACAACTGATGGATCGACGAGTGCACTCGGGTGAACGACTGCAGTCCAATCAAAGCTAAATCTCGTGGCAATCTGTTTTCGAATCCGGTTATCGCCAATTCCAATCACGCCGGTAGTAGAAGGGTTTGCGAGCTGAGCATCTTTGGGACAGATCACGGGAACGCCAGCGATCTCCATGCCATGCTTCTCGCTGTTGTCATCGAGTAGCGCAACGACCTGATCGCCAAGCGACCAAATCGCTGAAAGAATCACCCTCGCATGCCCTCCTGCGCCGATAACGTAATACTGCCGAGGTCTGCTCACGCTGTCCCCTCGTTGGAAGTTACACTTCCCTTGAAAGCTGGCATCGTCACGTGCGCCTCGGCACTGACGCCATCACGACGCAGCACTTGCCAGAGCGTCATCCATAGTATTTTCAAGTCCAGTTTAAGTGTCCGATTCTCGACATACCATACATCAAGTTCGAACTTTTCTTCCCAACTGATGGCGTTGCGTCCATTGATCTGCGCCCAGCCAGTAACGCCAGGCCGCACATCGTGACGCCTCCTTTGACGCTCGGAATACAGTGGCAGGTACTGCATCAGCAGGGGGCGGGGCCCTACCAAACTCATGTCACCACGCAACACATTCCAGAGTTCAGGCAGTTCGTCAAGGCTCGTCGAACGCAGCAGGGTCCCAAATTTTCCCAAACGCTCAGAATCGGATTTCAAGTTTCCGTTCTGATCCAGCTCATCGCTCATCGTCCGAAACTTACGCATCAAAAACGGCTTGCCATGGCGTCCCGGACGCAACTGACTAAACAACACTGGACTACCTAAGAATATCCGAACACATAAAGCGAGCAAACCTAGCAAAGGACTCAAGATCGCCAGTAGAAGTATTGAAATGACAACATCGACCGCACGTCTCGTACAGTCAAACAGAAAGTGGCGAGAGGATCGATTATCTGCGATAGCGGATCGTATCATGTCCGCAACCCGGCCAGTGAGCAGCGTGCGGGAATACTTAGTCAACGCGGCTTGGCGTCCGGCTCGTCCGAGATCCTCTCGCTGCTTCGGCGTCATTGCATATAGCTCGCGAATACCGCTTACCATCGCTTTCGGATTGTCCGACGGACAGACTAAACCCGCACCAGACTCGGTTACGACGTTCGCTGCTTCGCCTCCGATGGCCGCGAGCACAGGCTTACCGCATGCTAGATAAGAATAAACCTTGTGAGGAATCGTCATCTCAAACAGAGGCGTACTCCGAAGATGTAGTAGCAACACATCTGAGATCGCGTAATACCGACTCATTTCTGAGACAGGCTGCCGATCAATGAATCGAACGTTGGTAAGACCTCGTGTCGCAACCTGGGACTTGAGATTGTCTAGTTCACTACCATCGCCAATGATCACGAATTGTATCATTGTCTCCGATGAGAGCATTTCCGCAGCTTCGATGACAGTTGTCAAATTTTGCGCAAGACCAATAGCCCCAGCAAAGACAACGTTGAATTTGCCCTGCATAGAAACAGACTTGGCCAGTTCGTTATCGACAGACTCAGGGCAATAAAGCTCGGTATCAACCCAGTTGGGAATGACGTGGAGTCGTTTCCCTGCAACACCTCTCTTCGCTAGCGCTGAACGAAATCCATCCGAGATCACACGTACATGGCTCGCGCTACGATAAACGCGATTAGCAAACCATCCCACCAATCGCAAGGCTAGGCCCGTGTCGACCATACCCGTGGCGGATAAAGTGTCCGGCCACAAATCTTGCACCTCGATTGTCATGGGAATTCGGCGCAGGAAACTTAACCAACGTGCAGCGCTTCCAACGGTGACCAGTTGGTATACGTGAATCGCATCAACTTTGGGTGACACCCATGGACCGATCAACGCCACAGATAAAGCAAAACTCGAAAGATTAATCGCGCGCGCGATGCCATTTCTGCCATGGGCGCAGTACAGTGGCAGGCGGATCACATTTACATTCCCAACACGCTCCTTGCTCCACAGCTTCATCTGATACCCATCGTACAAGCGTCCATACGGATAATTTGGGTAGCCCGTTAAGACAGTTACGTCTAAGCCATGCTCAACCAATGACTCCGCCAACTCTTGGACGATCCCGGTGGGCTCCGGTGGAAAGTACTGGCTGATCAAGAGTACCTGATGCCGTGTCACCGGTGTCTCTTGATCATTTGGCGGACTATCGTTGTGTGATAACATTGTTTTGGCTTGAAATGCCAGGTTGACTAGATGTGCGTGCTAATCGAGTTACAACGATTGCTAGCCGACGACAAATGAGACATTCGGCTCCTGGAATCAACTGCCTCGTGGATTTTGAACAGATTGCAATCGCAAAACCTGTAAGCTTTCAAGACTAAAGCCCTGGCAACCGTCTTCAGATTTCTGAAGACGTTGCCTCCATGTTGCAGCAATAGCAATGGTCCTAGGATTCTACCTAGCAACCTGTGATTCCTCTGCCTCCACCACCGCTGCCCGTTCCATTTTCCATATTCCAAGCTCCTCTTGTACCTCTGGGAGTGCAGCGATCACCCGCTCGGTCTCCTTGACCGTCAACTGGTGTGTATTGTGTGACGTGTAATCGTCGATCTCCGCTTCATGCATGTCACCCTCAGTGAAATACTGCTTGTACTTCTGGTAATTCAAATCGCGACCATCTGCCTTGATACGGTAGTAGTCGCCCATGTCCTCCGCCCTCGCCAGTTCTTCGCGAGTCGCGAGCGTCTCATAGATTTTTTCGCCATGTCGGATTCCAATCGTTTGGATTGGTACATCCACGTCGAATAGATTTTTAACCGCCTTCGCCAAGTCCTCAATCGTGCATGCCGGTGCCTTCTTCACAAATAAGTCACCTTGCTCTGCATTTTGAAACGCAAAGAGCACCAACTCCACCGCCTCACTCAACGCCAGCAGGAATCGAGTCATGTAGGGAACGGTTACCGTCAGCGGATTTCCCGACTTGAGTTGCTTAATAAACAGAGGAATGACGCTGCCCCGCGAACACATCACATTTCCGTAACGCACCAACGATACAACGGTGGCCGAATCCTCCAGATGAAAAGTGGTGGCGAGCGCGACCTTTTCCATCATCGCCTTGGAAATCCCCATCGCGTTGACTGGATAGGCAGCCTTGTCGGTACTCAGACAGATGATTCGGTCAATCTGATGTTCGATCGCAGAAGTGACCACGTTGTGGCTGCCGAGGATATTCGTCTGCACCGCCTGCATGGGAAAGAACTCACACGAGGGAACCTGCTTCAACGCGGCGGCGTGGAAAACCAGATCTACCCCATTCATGGCCTGATTCACGCTCGTCTTATCACGCACGTCGCCGATGAAGAATTTCAAGCGTGGGTTCGCGTACTTGATCCGCATCTCCTCCTGCTTTAACTCGTCGCGACTGAAAATGCGAATCTCCTCGCAATCAGTATGGAGGAGTCTATCAACAGTCGCTTTGCCGAATGAGCCGGTACCGCCGGTGATCAGGATGCGTTTTCCCGAGAGCTCTTTCATCGATTGGTCCAGGTTTTAGGTGTAAAAGTAAGAAAAGTAGGAGTTTTGTGTCTTAACGTTATCCGCGAAGGTGCAAAGTACATTCCGCGAATCGTCACTGTCCGAACGCATGCCTAACGCGACAGGTGAAATCTGTAAACGCTGCCCGATAGAATTGAGCGAATAACAATGGCCGTCTTTCACCCCGCCAAACTTGTTCGGTGCATCTTTTCATGAAGCGAAAAACTACAATACAAGTCTGCATGGTTTTAAATTGCGTAGGCATGTGGGCTACATCGCAAAAACCCTCAGTCACTATTTCGCATGCGACCATTGGACGATTATGATGGCGCAGAGCATAGGAAAAGTGAGTGAACATGGAAACAGACTACTGTGGTGAGGTCTTACTATTTGAAAATAGGTCAAATGCACCACGCTGCAAGATATTTTCATCGCAACACGTGCGTTTCCAATGCCGCTGCGAATGATTCTGACGGTCGCACCGCCCTCGAACTATCAAGCTGATCCGCGATCGATCAGCTTTCGGTACCGTCGACCCCAGCTACCTGAACTGAACCACCATCCTGATTGGTGTCGCACAGATAATCCCGTCTCGCGTCAGGGCAAACGCGAAGCGTTTTCACAACCGGGGCTAGCGCCCATCGGCTAATAAATGGATCACTTGGGAGCGAGCGACCGAAGACTGAGGCGGAGATACACGAGTGATTGGATTCGAGTGCGAATGACAAAAATGAATGGGCATGCATTGCGAGTTTTCCCAGGGCAAACGCGAAGCGTTTTCGTAACCGGGGCTAGCGCCCATCGGCTAATGAATGGGTCACTTCTTCCAGACGACGCGGTTCACGTAGTCGGTATAGCTGAGAATAATCCGGACAACTTTCTCGGAGACATTGGGCATGCTGTAATCCTGCACGATCCGCAGGGTACGTTCCTCGCCCCTGCTCTGATGCTCCAGAATCCCAATCGCTTCGCGAATTCTGTCCCATTCGAGTCCGGTCATCATCACCGATGCCTCCTCCATGCCCTCGGGACGCTCATGTGCGTTGCGAATGTTCAATGCAGGAAAGTTCATAATCGACGACTCTTCGTTGATCGTTCCGCTGTCACTGATCGCGGCCTTGGCATTGAGTTGCAAACAGTTGTAGTCAGAGAACCCGAATGGCTTCAGAAATTGCACTCGCTGATCCGCTTGGATTCCTTCCGCCTCAAGCTTCTTCCGCGTACGCGGGTGGGTGGAAACGATCACTGGCAGGTCGTAGGTCTCCGCCAAGTTATTCAAGACTTGACACAACTTTGTGAATTGAGCGGGATCGTCAATATTCTCTTCGCGATGAGCGCTAACGATAAAGTACCCCTGAGCCTGCAGCCCCAGGGTGCTAAGAATTTCACTCGCCTGGATCTTTTCCTGGTAGTGATGCAGTACTTCGAACATCGGGCTGCCGGTTTTGATGACCCGGTCGGGTGGTAGCCCCTCCTTAAGAAGGTAATCGCGAGAGATTGTACTGTAGGGCATATTGATATCGGCGATGTGGTCAACAATCTTGCGATTGATTTCCTCCGGTACTCGCTGATCAAAACAACGATTTCCCGCCTCCATATGGAACACTGGAATTTTTCGGCGTTTAGCTGAAATTGCGGCCAGACAGGAATTCGTGTCGCCCAAGATCAGGAGTGCATCGGGTTTCTGTGCGGCGAGCAAAGCGTCCGTCTTGGCGATAATCAGCCCAATGGTCTCGGCGGCATTCTTGCCAGCCGCTTCCAAGAAATGGTCGGGCTTGCGAATCTCCAGGTCGTCGAAAAATACCTGGTTCAATTCATAATCATAGTTCTGACCGGTATGTGCGATCTCGTGGTCGACGTAGCGGTCCAAGGCAGCCATCACGCGTGACAACCGGATGATTTCCGGCCGTGTACCGACAAGCGTCATTACCTTCATGAAAAAGTCTCATTTAAAAGAGTATTGTTTGGCGGCGAGTGCTTAAGACTCAGGGAGAGCGGTGCCGGATTGCATCGTCTCCCACGACTCGCGAATCACACTGTGCATTGCACACCAGCACTTCAGAGGGCGAGAAACGCAGGCAGAATCCGTCGCAATTAGAACGCTTAGGTCTCTACCAGATACTAGACATCAACGGGAACATAGTACGTATCAGGACGATCGAGATCGAGCATTTCACAAACCCAGAACAGGGTGACCATCTCAGTGTCGCCAGTATTGGTGATCGAGTGCGTATACCCGGGGGGGATTTCGACAATTCGATAGTCTTCACCGCGAACGGAAATCTCGATGACCTCCGTTTCGTCAACATGCCGAAATCGAATAAGACCTTGACCTGCGACCACCATGAACTTTTCCGTTTTGGTGTGGTGGTAGTGCATGCCGCGTGTAATACCAGGCTTCGTTCGGGAAATGAAGATCTGTCCGAACTGCGGTGACTTAATAAGCTCGGCCAAATTACCGCGGTCATCGGCGTGAATCTTTTGGGGCCCGTATTCCCAGCGATCTCTGGGCAGATACGACAAGTACGTCGCGTAAAGCTGTTTGTTGAACAGTACCGAATAATCTGGCAGGAGTTGGGTCTGCTGCATGTCGCGGAAAAACTGAATTCGAGACGCCAGATCGCCCAATGAAATCTGATACGAGGGGACTGGATCGGGATCCACCATACCGTCTATTCGCTCAGGTCTGGTCTCCATCTCTTCAATGAACGCTGCGACAACATCGTCCACGTAGGCGAGATCAAGCTGATGCTCAGGATTGCTGATCTCGATCGGCAGATCGTTGGCGAGGTTATGGCAGAACGTGGCCGTCACCGAGTTGTAGTTGGGCCGACACCACTTACCAAACAGGTTCTTCAGGCGAAAAATCGACACTGGCGCCCCGGTCTGCTCAGAGAAACGCTGTAGAATCTGCTCTCCGCGCCGCTTGCTATTGCCGTACGGATTATCGAGGGCCGCTTGAATCGACGAACTCACGATCACGTGCGGCTTCCTGCCACTGGCTTTGATTGCATCGACAAGCGTCTGAGTGAAACCCGCATTGCCGGTATCAAACTCTTCGACGTTTTCCGGTCGGTTGACTCCAGCAAGATGGAAAATGACGTCCGCAGTGGATACCCAATCGTGCAGCTCATCATTCGAATTTTCACTGCCAAACAACTGAAGGCTCACGTCCTCCCGCTGAGACAGATGGGCTACCAAATTTTTACCGAGGAACCCTCCGGCACCGGTTATCAGAATTCGCCTCACCAGACTTCTCCTCCACGTTTTAATATGGTTCTCATAGACAGACCGCTTCTTCCAACACGCCATGAACGGTAAGAGCCATTTCTGTCCAGCTCTTAGGATACCGTTTTATTTCCTTAAGTCCTGCCTGGGTCAGTCGATCTCGCAGTTCCGAGCTCAGCATAAGCTCCTGCATTTGGCTAGCCCATTGCTCCGGAGAATCACCATCAGCATAAACTGCAGCGTCGCGACACATCTCTCGCGCGTATGGTAGATCAATTGTGACTTGTGGCTTCTGCCACTTCATCGCCTCTAGGTGAGCCGAACTTTGGGATTCCAGACGACTCGGCATGACACATGCGTCACACGCATCGTACAGTGGCTTCACCTGGGCCTTGTCAACCCAGCCAAATGGCAAAATATGGCCATCATCTATAAGCTTTTCGGAACGATCCCCCCCAATTTCGATGACCGTCTCCCGATCGAGGGTAACGGCCAGTCGAGCAGGGACTCCTTTGCTTTGGAGAATACCCACAGCATCAAAAAGAACTTGATGGTTTTTGTGGGGTTTAGAATCTGAGACGTATAGGAATGTAATAGCATTGGGGATCAATCCATTGTCAATAAGCTTTCGCTGAGAATCCAACAATGGTTGAAAGCCAGCGTCGTCATCTGCTTCCACTGCTTTGGATACCACGGAAACCCTGCCTCGATATCCGATAACGTCGCGCAGGCAGTTCGCAATCGTCTCCGTTTGGACGATCACTGTGGAAGTGTGCTTGAGAGACTGGCGGAAAAACCCACGGATCATTTTGAGGTGAAGGCTCCCGCTGGGATGAGCCTCTAAATCGTCAAGCGACGTCACCTGATATGCATTATTCATCGTCATCACGTGAGGTATGCCCAAGTCGCAATACGGCCCCATATTGATGGACCAGATAACGTCGGGCTGAACAGATCGAACTATGCGGCGCAGCCCATAAGTGTTTAACTGAGCGCGCTTAACTTCCTTTCCTAACGGCATTGTCTGAAAAGCGGCTTGGACATTTGCACAATCTTTGAATCCGTCGATGGTACTCACCTGGCCGGACACGAGACAGAATTCATCGTCGGGATAGACTTCAACCATCGCCTGCAAGAGTCGCATTAGATTAAGATAACCACCTCCACGACCATAGAGGTAATAAAACAACACTCTCATCACCAATCTCCTCCCAAATGCTTGAGGCAGTTGACAACAAATGCGTTGAGACCGTCCACATGTGATCGATAGTCAAATAATTCTCTCGCTGTACAACGAGCACTTCTCCGCATCGAATCGCGCTGCTCACTGGACCAACCAAACCATTTATAGATTGCTCCGACGACGCTCATTGCCGTCGCATCATTTAGCAATACAGCATCTTTACCATCTTGGACATAGGCATCAATATCGCTTGTCCGGTTTGTAAATACTGGTAATCCGCTTGCTAGACTTTCCACGACTTTGGTTGGGAATCCAGCGTGCGCGTAGCGCATGTCCGGCCGAACAAGGATCGTAGCATCGCGTTTGGACAACTCGAAAGGAATCAAGCTCTGCGGAATCCGTCCAAAACATCGCACCGCCTCATCAAGATTACTAAATCTCTGGAGGTCACTTCCCACCGCACTGGCCAACTCCAACTCGCTTGGTCCTAAAAAGTCGACGGTCACATCCAATCCATGCTGCCTTGCGTCTGCGATACCACTCAAGATCGACGAAATACTGTCTTTCCTTCCGGGGCTCCCTGCATAAACAAGCCGCAAGCTATCCAATTGTTGTACTTTCTCCGTCGCATTGCCCCAATTCCATTTCGCCTCTTCCAAATCAACAAGAGGAGGCACTTGAACAACATTGCATTTCCGCTTTTTAAAGTAATTCCTTAGATAGCTACTAATCGCAATGACGTTGCCAATTTTCGGCATAACCCTTCGCTGCCTAAGCTCCTGCGACCAATAGGGAGGCCCGAGCACCCCGCCAGGCAGTTGAAATGCATTTTGCCATTCCGTGTTATCAGATGCCAGGGCAATTCTATTGCTCTGGCAGTAAGACTTAAGCTTCGTTAAGAAGGCCGCTGTACCGTGATACGAAATAATCATGTCTGGAGAGAACTCTCGATTCGTCGCAATCCACTCCAAAGTACGATTGCCCTGGCCAATGAAGTGATGGAAGCGGCCAATAGGGGACCGGTTAGCGCTAACAGTCTCCTGCATCGAGCGATACGGAAACCCTTGATACTGATAGGTGTTACTACCGATACAATCTTCTGCTCGCTCACTGGCTTCTCCACCCGCGAAGAACACCTCGTGCCCGGCGTCTCGAAGCGCCTTCCCGATCCCAAGAACACGTGCAGCACCCGCATCTCCATCTGGAAACCGAAACATTCCTGTATAGAGAATTTTTGCCATGGTGCTTCTCGTCTAATCAAGGCCAGCGTACCAAAAATATCATTCATCGTGGTGAGACGTTGAACTTGCGGTCCACGACATCTTTCTTTTCCCCACACGCAAAGGCGAGACGGCTACGCAATAGCCCCAGGTTAGCCAAAAAAGGTTTGGGCAACCGTAGTTGTTAAAAAATGTGGTTACAAACAATACCGCCAAAAACAAAACCGACAGACTCACGTCGCCAATGTGGCTCTTACAAGACAAACTGCTAGTGGACAGCCATAAAAAACGTCGCAGTTGCTCCCAAACACAATATAACATCACAAACAGCCCGAAAAAACCAGGAATGACTCCGCTTTGCTCGGCGAAATTTAAAAACAACTGGTGCGGTGGTTTGTAACCGCTGTCTGTATCAAAATTGTCGATCGGCGCCCCTAGAAATGAGTGCTTTAGCGCATTTGCGAGCCCGTGATCCGCGAGTTCTCTGCGATCATCAATGGCTTGCTGCCATTCTATGAAAGAAAAGTTATTGTAGAGCGCTTTTTGGCCCGCGGACGTAGACAGCGCGATCATTACCAGACCAAACACTCCTAAAGCCACTAGGCCGGTGCGGAGTGGGCTTGCACGAAACAAAGCAACGCCTTGCGGGATCGCGATCGCTAAAGAAGCGCCAACTAAACCGACTGGGCCAGAGCGAGACAACGTCGCAATAATGCCTGCCCCTCCCAAGCAAATCAGTGCTCCACCAATGGTGGGCGACAACAATCCCCTCGCAAAAAAAAGGCTGCATCCTAGCGCACAACCTATCGAAGCGTATAGTCCATATGCTGTCGCCGAATAGAACTGAGCCCGTTGACGTTCCTGTGAGTCGCGAGAGAAGTCACCCGAGATTTGCTCCGTTTCGCGATCGGCTACGCCTCGCGCCGCCATAAAAGAATCTGTGGAAAAACGCCCAAAAGCTCCGGGCGCGAAAACAATGCAAACCGCGAGAAACAGTTGCGTAAAAACAACACTAACGAACGTTCTCCTAGCTAGCTGATCGTGTGCATACGCCAAGCCTACGACGGCGCAAGGTAGACCATGAAGTGTTATTTCGATTATTGCTCTCGAAAGCTCTCCCCCTCGAGCGTACCAAGTCACTCCCATCAGCAACGCCACGCCGATGCAAACAAGCGCGTAGCGAAACAATCGGCGAGACTCTCTGGAAATTCGACACCGACGTAAAAGAAGATAGGTCGATGCACCTACTGCAGAAAACAGGATCAATCTTCCGAAATAGGTAAAATACGATAACCCGATGGATTCAAAAAACCCGGTCACACCATTCGCATCGCCGCCTGTAGCACACATCAAATAGATTGCTAATCCGACTGGCGGATAACGCAAAGCTAGAACACATGATCCAATCAGAAGGAACAAAGCGATAATCGTCATTCATAAACCTCGGTATATGCCCAGATGAATACGGTGATCCTGAGATCTCCCCGTACATTGGTATGGCATGTTCCATAAACGCCGTCTATAAGACCTACAGAATCACCTACATCTGTTCGCCCACGTTCGACCTTCACGGAGATAATTTTTGTTCACCCGCTGGAAACGTGCGCCGGAGGGCTTGGAGCCATGTCTTAAATTTCTATGTGGGATTGGATTGACCGCGTTGGGCTAACGCCTGCCGGGAAAAACGGAGCGAGACTCTGCACAGGTGCAGCTTGTCAAGGGATATCCCGATCGATGGTACGCCAATAGTATTGCCAGTCTCTGCCGAACATTCGTTCGGCAGGGCCGCTTCTTTGGAAGTATATTGGATGCAGGAGCTATGTCCTAAAACCTTCCACTGTACGCCCGCGCAACCTGCAGTCGGATGAGCCAAAATTTCTTGCGAGAATGCGTCTGGTCCGGTATCGCCTAGAGCTATAGGTGAAAGTACCGTTTCAGCGCCTGTTCCTTCTCTTTGCCCGATAAATGTCCAAGATGAAGTGATCGCTTTTTTGCGGATTCCAAGTATTCGTCGACCGTCTTAATCACACGGGCAGGGACCCCTACAGCGACCGAATTGTCCGGAATGTCCTTGGTGACGATTGATCCGGCTCCTATGATGACCCGACTACCGATATTCACTCCAGGGAGGACTGTCGTATTGACTCCAAAATAGACGTTGTCGCCTACTGTGATCGGTGCAGTCAATTCTAAGTCGGGCACCTCTGACCTTAGGATTAAAGTTCCCCCGTCGTGCGTGATGAACTGACAACCGGCAGTAATATACACGTTGCTTCCAATTGTGATCAGCCACGGTTCCGTACTGAACATCCCTGGCTTCATGCCATAAAAGACAACATTCTCACCAAGGGTTACGCCAAGTGATTTAGCGTAGTTGACTGGACTCAGCTTCGCGCGCGTTTGGCGACGCAGATAACCAACGACACCCACAAGTCGACGAATAATCATTAACCGTTCTCTCTAGATGTTAAGCGTGCTGCCGAGGCTTTATTTTGTGTAAAGTGGCATGCACCACCCCCTCTTTTGGCTACCGTCGCGATTCAAGCGATGCTTTGCATACCGCTGAATCCAGGGTAGAACCAAAATCCCATAACAGATTGACATCGCCCACGGGACGCCAACACTCCCGTACATCGACGCCATGACGAACTTCAATCCCAATGCGACGGGTGTAAACAACAGGAAAAGCTGGATTTGCACACCAACCTTACCGGCGGCGTTCAGTACCATAAAATAAGGCGCTGCCACCGCAAGAACAAAATTCTGCGCCGCCAATCCTGCGAGCAGCCATCGAGAGGCATTGAATGACGGACCCAGCCATGCGTGGAAGACCAAGGGGCCGACGGTAACTAGGCAGATGCCGCCCACAATTGCCAAGCCCGAGGTGATCTGCACGATGCGGGCTGTTGTACGCTTTACCCACGCATAGTCGCCTCTCGCAATCGCCTCCCCGTTGGCAGACCACATCGGCATGCAAATCATCCCCAATGCGACGGTTAAAAGTGTCGCGACGCGAGCGACCACCGAGAACTCCGCCACCGTGTCTAGACCGCATGTCTGCGCGACGATGACATTGTCGAAAGCAAGCCCAAAGGTGGTGAGGATCGAAAGCACAAAATAAGCTCCACCGAGACGCATTAAGTGGCTGGCTTCGTGCGGACTTGCCGCTGCTCGAGTAGGCCTCAGTTCCGGTTTGTCGATCAGGAAAAAGTGGCACCAATTCAAAAAAAAGAATACCGCCGGAACCGCTGCGACAGCGAACACAAGCGTCAAGACACCGAGCTCCCAATGGGCGATGACAACAACACAAATTGCACTGATCAGATACGCACAGCACTGCCAAAGATTGGTTCGATATCCCTCCTGCACGGCGAGCTGGCTTTTCTCGACCAATGCGAAGGGAAGTTGCAGGATGCGTGGAACAAATACAGCAGCAACCATCATCGCGCTGAACCTGATCGTCGCATCAGTCTCAGCGTTGAGCAGGCGCGCCCAAGGTATGAAAGAATACAGCAGGCAGAACAAGCACAAAATAGCGACAGCCACGCCGATTAACAGGAAAAACGCGGACGATGTCAGTTTCCGGCTTTCAATAAGATCCCCTTTCCCGAACGCTTGACTGAGCGTCGTCAACAGACCATTTCCCAATCCAAAATCGGCGAATACGAACAACTGAAAAAAGCCGATGACCGTCATCCAAAGCCCGAATACTTCCTTGCCCATGTACGGCAGCGCAAGGCTGATCGTGATCAGCGGTAGAGCCATCGCCATGACCTTCATCATCGCGGCGGTGGCCGCCGTCAAAGCCATTCGGCGCAATCGCTCTTTCGATCGCCCCTCTTCGGTCGAGGTATCGAACGAACTGAGACGGATTAGACCGCACAGGCCCTTCACCTTCAGCCAAGCCTCCGACGCAATAATAACGAACTTCATGTGGCTGGGCGCTATCACGAGCTTCGCCAACGGAGAGCCCCGATAAATTCGGAAATCGCATGGGACAGCGCACACTTCGTGCCCTTGGGTGACAGAGAACGAATTCTCAACACCTACCGGCGATTGATATATTAATACGGAAATGTCTGTCACTCGTTGACGATGAGATGCACAGCTACCATTCGTGTTGCAACGATAGGAAATCTCTTCGTTCTCGACGTCAAACGTCCCCACAAGATGCTGAAGCCCAATCCGGCGATCAGCCCCGAATGCCAAATGCTCCACTCTGGGGAAGCAATCGCACTCAGATAGATTTCCAAAATGGTTTCAATCTGGGAGACAAGTGGACATGGCCGGCCTGGCATGGCTTGAGGGTGACTCTTCGCTTTCCCCAAAATTGATCAGGGCCGTAGCGGTGGAATCGGGAATAGCCTCAAGGACGACCGTGCCGATGAGCAAAAGTCTACTGCCTATGTCGGTCATTGAGGAGCGACACTCGCGTGAAAGTCAGGCTTTTGTTTCGGAAGCGGCAGGCTGGGCGGGCTGAGCGGATTAGACAGGGCAATCCGAGCGAAGCGTGCGCCGGAGATTTTGGAAGTTCCTCTCAAGTATTTAATGATTCACTCCTGGAATTGGAGTGACAACGTTAGATAGGAACGGAACCCAGCTTTACAGAGGTGCAACTTGGCAAAGAATTCCTGGTCGATGGATTTGCCGGTCTCTGGCGAACATTAGTTCGTCAGGGGCACATTGTTACATGATTGTTGGAGACTGCAGCCATGCCTAGAAAAACCCTCCCCTATGCTCCGCGCACGCATCCATCGGATGCACCAGTCGTTGTACGAGAGCCACATAACAGTGCTCTAGGCCGTTGCCCGCGGTAGCTGATCGACTCTATCCAACCTGGGCGACGTGCCGATCACCGAATTCAACAGCGGGAGCGGTCGTTGGGCTAAGGGCTGAATCCTCGGTTTGATGAAACGATGGAATCAAACGGATGATGGCAGCACGCACCTGATCAGGATCGCCATCGGCGATTGCGATGAGTTTATCGAGCTTGCCCCTAACGTCCGACCCGCGAAATTCGCTGGCATACGCCGCGTGAACTTTGGCGTGGGTGGTCGGAACGGTCGCCTCGTCGTCAAAGTACAGCTCTTCGTAAAGTTTCTCACCCGGGCGGATGCCAGTGAATGTGAACTCAATACTTCCTTTGGGGAGTCCGCTGAGTGCAACTAGATCCTCGGCGAGCTGAACAATCTTGATTGGATCACCCATGTCGAGCACAAAGATCTCACCACCCTTGCACATCGACGCAGCCTGGATGACGAGCTGCGATGCTTCGGGAATCGACATGAAGTAACGGGTCATCTGCGGGTCAGTAATCGTGATGGGGCCGCCATTACGAATTTGTTCCTGAAAAATCGGAATCACGCTGCCGGCACTTCCCAGTACATTTCCAAACCGCACGACAGCGAACTTCGTTCGACTGGTTTGAGCAAACTCATACACAATCCGCTCAGCCAAATGCTTCGAACAGCCCATAATGCTGGTCGGATTGACGGCCTTGTCAGTACTGACCATGACAAAGTGATCAACGCCAAACTCATTGGCGAGCGACGCGATCGTCTTTGTACCCAAAATATTGTTCTTGACGGCCTCGCCGGGATTCAATTCCATCAACGGCACATGCTTGTGAGCAGCAGCGTGGAACACGATCTCCGGTTTGCGCGAGCGATAGAGGCGTCGCATCCGTGGCTGATCGGTGATATCTCCGATTTCGATGCGCAGTTCGACACCCAATTTCTGGGCCAACGGCTTGAGCTCGCCATGAATGGCGTGGATACGATTTTCACCACGACCGAGTAGAACCAACTCGCTAGGACGGAACTGGATCACTTGCCGGCAAATTTCGCTACCGATACTCCCTCCCGCTCCGGTGACGAGCACCCGCCTGTCTTGCAGCAAGGTCTCCACCACCTCAGTATCAAGCTTGACTGGGTCACGCCGTAACAGGTCTTCGATATTCAGTGGACGCAGCGGAATTTCCTTTGTTCCCGCCATCGCATCCTCAAATCGTGGCAGAACTCGAACATTCAATCCGGCTTCGTTGCACTGATTGGTTAGCCGCCGCAGTGACGTGCCATCGAGTGCTCCGGCGGGCACCAGGACATCTAACGCGCCGATTTTTTCAGCAACCTTGACGACCTCTCCCATGTGCCCCAGCACCGGCACCCCGCCCAAAATCGCCTTGCGACGAAAGACCGTTGAAATCGCTAATAACGCGTTAACGCGACAAGGCATCGATTGATTCGAATTAATTTGCGATGCCAATAGCCCTGCATGATGGTCGGTCCCAATCAACACTGTCGAGCGCTTCCGGCGACTCGATAAGGTATTTCCTAAAACCTCGTCGGTAAACCGCCAGGTACACCGGAGCCCCCCGACGACGAGTACAGTCAATAAAGCGTCCAGCAGGATCGTCAAACGCGGGATAGCGCCTTGAAATGACAACACAAAATAATCTAGAAAGGCCACCGCTAGCATGGAGATCAAGGTGACCTTTAACAGCGATCGCAGGTCAGCGAAGGTGACGTATCGCCACCAACCATGGAAATGTGACCCGAAATAGAACGCCGCTAATTTGACGACCACGACCGGTCCGAGCGTGCTCCAAAACAGCTGCGTATGATTCACCGACGGCTGAAAATTGAATCGAGCAAAAAACGCGAACGCATAAATCGCCGAGAACAGTCCGACGTGAAGAACGATCAAAATCGGCAACCTCACCGCAGGTCGCTGTACGAGAAGTGCGAAATCCGCGACCAATCTCCCGAATCGTGAATGCGAGAAAGCCTGGTTTGACACGGACTGGTCACTATCAGTGAATAAGAAGGTTGCCAAGGGTTCAAACTAGATTGAGTGGGGAGAAGACGAAACCTTGCAGGCTCGTCAGGAGCATCACGACAACTTGCGACAATACTCATCCATGCAACTGGCGTGATCTGGCCCCCATTCGAGCAGCACGAAAATCGTCAACCGATCACGAACGCAAAAAGGTGCTTTCCCTGGCACGCATCGAAGTTTAATTCGCGAAATCCAAGAATCAAGCTAAACGATTGTGAAAAGTTGAAGGAGTGAGTTTTGTAGACAAGTTTCTCGATGGGACAGTACGTGGCCTGAGCATTCAGTGAGTGGAGTTCTCGACACAGGCCAATCGACGCCAGCGCCTTTTGTTCAGGCAGAGAGCTATAGGGGCTCTCACGCATGGACGGAAAGCGAGGTCATCTGCCACGCTCATTTTGACTTGACTTTCCCATTGGTTTTGGCTTTACCACTGGTTTGCGAAGTTCCATTGGTTTGCGACGTTCCATTGGCATGGCCGTTAGTATGTGCCTTGCCGTTGACCTGAGCTGTAGCGACGCGATTGGACCGCTCCGCAGCCGCAGCGGCCGATTTCGACTTTGGACGCGTGTAGTCGCTGCGATAGTAGCCGTAGTAGCCACCATCTGCGTCGAACGCCTTGCTCGCTCCATAGGTGTTGAGCATGCAGCCAACAAAATTGCCGCCTGCTGTTTCAACACGGCGGAGCGTGTTGACGACTTCGTCACGACGGACCTTCGAGACGCGAATGACAAGAATGGCACCGTCGAGACGGGGCAGCACCACAACGGGATCTGAAACGGCTAATACGGGAGGTAGGTCAACCAACACGAAATCGAAGTGAGATCGTGCAGTGGCGAGTACCTCGTCGAGTTCTTCGGACTGCAGAAACTCTGCCGGCGACGTGCTCGACGAACCGGCGGGCATCACATAAACATTATCGGCCTTGGTCTCTTTGACTGCCTCTTCGAAACTGATGCGTCCATCCAGCAGATCACACAAGCCACGTTCTTTATTAAGGTTAAAGAAGCGGTGCGCACTGGGGCGGCGCAGGTCCGCATCAATGACGAGCACCTTCAAGCCAATCTGGGAGAACGAAAGGGCGAAGTTGGAGACGACGGTAGATTTGCCGTCGCCTTGCATCGGACTGGTGAAACCTATCGTCCGCAGAGCACCGCTGCGTATTTCCGGCAACAGCATCGTTCGGCCAAGCCGGAACGCTTCGGCATCAGGCGACTCGCCGGTCGCGATCAAACCCGCGACGCCCTTCTTCATCGAGTTGAGTTTGCCGACACGGCCCAGGCTAGTCAAACCGATGGCTTCATCCAGTTCAGCAGCCGAGCGGAACCGCCCGTCACGCAGATCATTGGCAACCGCCAAGAACAATCCTGAGAACATCCCCAACATCAGTCCACCAAGGCCGCAGAGCGACATTTTCGGCCACGATTTCTCACCGCGACGTGGCACCTCTAGAAACTCATATAGATATCCGCTGAGGCCACTGGCGGTATCGAGATCGCGAAGCTGCTGGACGATACTATCGAACAATGCCTCTTGGCGTGTAATCTTTTTCTGCAACACCATGTCGGTCAGTTCGAACTCGATCAGCTCCTTGGCTTTACGCTCAGCATCGGCAGAAAGGTAAGTTAGTTCCTTCCGCCGCTCCGTCAGTGTGGCGAGATCGTGATTGAGAAAACCCACATAGGCTTTCAGCAACCCTTCTGGGCTCAGCGAGCTTTCGTTGAACGAGAGCGAAGGAGTCGTCAACTCTCGCTTCTCTTGCAGGAACTGCTTGACGAGCGCGATTTGGTTTTCGATTTCCTGCACCTTGGGGTGTCCTGCACCAAAGAGTGCCGCCAACCGCTGTCGCTCACTGTTGAGCTCGAGCAGGTGGGTGATCTGAGTATGAGCTTCCTCCGCCTTCGCAGGCATGGAAGCCTTGAACTCAGCGGTGTTAGACGCGTTCATCTGCAATCCGGCAAACACGCCAAGGCGCTCGAGACTCTCGCTATCAATCAAGGCTAATTTGTCGAGATGATCCGCCGGGTCATCCGATCCATCCATTTCCTTCAGTGTGGCATCGACGCGTTGCAGCCGAGTCCGCACTGTTGATTCTTTGATATCGAGATCGAGCAATTCTTCTTGGATGCGGCGGTAACGGTCTTGGTAAACGTTGCTACTACCCTCACCTTGAAAAAACAGGGGGGCGTCCTGCCGCGACTTCAAGTGCTCCTGTTCGGCGGCGATCAGGTCCGCTTCGATATCCTGTTTGGCTTCATTAACCATCTCATTGGCACGGCCCATCAACTGTTCGACCTGTGCAATGATAAATTGTTCATAGCGTTTCATCACCGCCGTCAAGATCAGCTGGGCATCATCGGCGTCGGTGTGTGTCAGCGTCACCCGGAGACTACGGGCGGCTTTGGCAGATCCTTCTCCGCCCTTGGAGATAGAAAGATGCTCGACCACATAATCGGTGGCATCAAAGCCCGTTCGCTCAGGGTTAAGACGCTCGACAATGGAAGGCAGTGTGGCCAAATCATTCTGCTGGAGCGCCTCGCCAATGATCATCCGACTCTTGATCAGTTGAATGTGATTGGCGAGGATGTCTTCCTCGACCATCTCTTGGCCGGTGCCGTCTTTATCCAAGCCCGCACTCTTCTGATTGATCAATACAGTCGCACTGGATTGATACCACACCGTGGCGTACTTTGCGTACGCCACACCCGCGGTGAGCCCGCAAATGCATAAAAAGATAATGATCCAGCGCTGGCGATGAAGAAGCTGCAGTACATCCAACGAATCTGCTTGATCATCGTCTGGCTTCGGTCGCGTCAGGGACTGAATGCGATTTTTAGGTTCGTTGGGTTCCGCCATAATCATTCAGTTCATCCCCACGTGGAAAAGCGACCACGCCTAGTTCGTTTAGATAAGATGTAGTGGACTGGGGCCTTTTGCGGCGCCGATGAGATGCTCAATAATCCTCCGCATTCCGAGGATCGTCAAGGTAAAAAATGTTGCCTAACTCGATTTGCTAGCAGCGTCCCGGGCAACCGTCGCAACCAGCACAGGCAGGCAAGTTTGTCGCATGGCATTGGCAATCGTCGAGCTGAAATCCTTGCATCAGAGCCTACGGGGACGGTAAATCCCACGGGATCCACGCACGGCGGGGATACAGCCCCCTGCTCCAACAGGATTAGGCAAAACCTGGTCACCGGCGATGTCTGCCGACACTGTCTTGAATTCGCTATCGGCTCGAAGCGTCTGGCAACAGTTGAAAATGACGTCAGTTTTCGCCGATTTTAACACGAAAATGCAGTGGAAAATGGGAAGATTGTCGTCGAAGCCCCACCTATTTGCGAGGGTTCTCCAATATGCCCATCTCAACACCCAGCCTCAGATATCGTGGAGATCCCAGTTTCACCCTGGTTGGCATCCCTAAGAAACGAACCCTCCTAGCACCGCTGGAGGTGCGGTGATGAATCCCTCGCCAGTAACAGAGGCTGCGCGAGCCCCGCAACAGCGGAGGAGTTCTGCGTGGTGTCACCGCCGCCGAGGTCACACGGTAGACTCCCGGATTGCGTCCAATGCGATCTTCGCCCACAGATTAAGTAAATGACGGTTCTGGTCGCCATCAAAGAGGCCCGGGCTGACCCGATGCGAGACCGCAACTTGACCCTCGAATTCCCAGATTGTGGTGGACACTTGCCCCCCGTTTTGGATAGGTGCCTCAAAAAAGACGTCGATCAGCTGGGCGTCAGAGATCCAGATGCCCTCATCCTGGCGATGAACGCCAAATCGTTTCCCCAGCCTTAAGCCCGCGACGCTGGTCAGGGACGCCGTCGGCGTGAAGGTGCCCAAACGCTCAAACAGGCCAACGCATCCAGCAACTCGCTCCGCAAACGCGATCCCCCCCGCTAGCTCATTACCCGTACCACACCGGCGAACACTCTGCATTTGCTCGCTCACTGAATCCAGCGTGTGTTGAACCTCAAGTAGTTGGCCATGTGTGCGACGCACAAAGGCGATGCCGACGTGATTGTCCGTGTCATGCCGCTGAGCCCACGTCCGCGTTTCAACGGGATTCATGATCATCACGTGATTCCGGGGGGACTCGGTCGCGTTGGTGACGTTCGCAAAAGTATGGAGCGTGACGGCGACCGCCCAATCATTGAGTGTGATTTTTTTTTGCCGAAGTTGTTGACGAACGAGATCACTCTGCGAACGTGAGAACATGAGCCGGGATGAGCCTTGGAACGTAGCGATGGTGGTACCAGGGACGTCACAGCAAACGGTGTCACCAACAATATCCTGTTGGGATAACCGCACATTTTTGCCACGAATCGTCGCCCACAGGTTGTTCATGTCAGGCAACTGTGGCGACGTCACCGCCGTAGTTTGCTTCACGGACAAAGGCGTTCGGTCGGCCCGCTGCGACGGGCTCGGGTTGACAGCCGGATGCGATAGCCCGGTCCCTCTGACCTGGGTGTACGCTTTCGCAAATTGGCCGATCATCCGGATCGCGCCCACGCCATCACAGCAAGCGTGATGAAAAAGTAAGCGAATCGACCAGCGGTGTTGATCCGATGTCTGAATCACGCATTTCATGCCCACGCCTCTTCGCGGTCGCACCGATTCAGCGTCGTCAGTAGCGGCGGAGGTATCGGCGGCCACATCGCGGTACACGAACGACGCGTGGTCCGCTTGTGTTTGTAACTTCCACTGTTGGCGTCGACCGCGTCCAACGAGCTTTGCATACATGCGAGGATGCCGATGTACGGTGTCAAACCAAGCCCGCCGCAGCGGCTCAATCTCCATTGCTCCCTCAAGCACCAGCGTGATGCTAAAAACCATCCCGTTACCGTGACTGGGACGTGAAAAATAGCGTTCCATCACGGTGGTGGGGAGCAAGTCGCGGGGGGGAGCGGGGGCCATGGAAGGCAATCGTGTGGTCTGACGTTTGAAAATTGGGTTGAGTTGCGATCGACCTATTGGTTTTCGCATCCACTCCGGGAGGTACTCCGGACGATCCCCTGGGTCTTACGAACTCGGTCAGCACAGGAGCGTCTGACAGCATGCCGCAAGCCCAGCGAACCTCCTCCTATTCATACACGAATACTGACACCGCCATCGACGACAATCGTTTGTGCTTGAATCAAGTCACTGTCCGGGCTGCATAAAAACGCAACGACCTTAGCGACGTCATGCTGGGTCAGGGTTCGCTCGCCAAGCATCATCCGCTCACTGGCGGCTTTTACCAAATTATCGGCGTCCGGCATGCTTGCGATGGCATCGGTAGCGATGATTCCAGGGAGGACACAATTGAAGTTGATTCCGCGGTCACCCAGTTCCAGGGCGAGGTGGCGAATCAAACTTTCCAGTGCAGCCTTGGACGCTCCGATAGCGCCATAATGCGGAACGGACCAGCGTGACCCATGACTGCTCACTGCGACAACTTTCCCATTATCCGAGCCGCTCCCAAGCAACGTGGAGGCCGCCTGGGTCAACCAGATGACGGGTGAGGCATTGGTTCGCAGAACAGCCTCAAAATTGACCGGCGTCAAATCGGACAGGGCTCGGAACCCACCCGCGGCGGCGTTGCTAACAATGATGTCGAGTCCACCGAATCGCGACTGAACTTCGTCTACCATCGACTGAATATCTCCACGCTGAGAGACATCAGCCTTCACCAACATCACATCGGCGTCGGGCCTGAGTGTGTTAGCGATCTGGCGTGCGACATCGACTGCCTGTTCTTGCGAGTTGAGAAAGTTCACTGCGACACTGGCGCCGCGGGCCGCCAACTCCAGCGCGATCTCGCGTCCAATCCCGCGGCTCGCTCCGGTAACGAGAGCCCGTTTACCCATCAAATCTTGATTCATAGTGCTATCCTATCCACCCGATTTTGTAACCGATGAGTTCCAGTATCCTGTCGCCGTTGAATCCATCGAGACTCGCTCGCAAGATGGCCCCTGTCTCGTCTTCATGCTCGCAGGTCACAACCGCTCGCAGCGGTTCGCCGGGCACTGGCAAACGGCCGATTTCAATTCTCTCAAACGAGACCGGTAGACTTGGTCTACCACTCACACGGTAGGCCAACATCCCCGCGGCGTAGAGCAATGCGTCCGTGGATGCGGGTGAGATCGTCCAACCTTGCATCGGCCGATGCTCACCCGCCAGGTGTGCGGGGCTGGGAGCAACAATCACTCCCACAGCGGTCTGCGAGTCCGACGTGAACCCTATTTGGCGGAGGCATTGGAGCGCGGGACCGTGATAGACCGGGGCATCACTCGGTTGGTAATCGACAGGTTCCAACGTCACAGCCAGATCATCTTGAGCCGGAGCGGTGCGGCGCAAGCTGTCCGATGAGGGTTCTTCCGACGGGCGGCGCTGTCGCGTGAGAATGGTGGCACTGAAATGAGGCCGCGCGGCTTCGACGAGACGACCGTCGCGACGTCGCAGGTCGCTGACCAAGGACCAACGCGGCTGCGACGCGGATCGCCCCACCGGTGCATCTTGGTGGTGGATCGACGATACGAGCTCCACTCTGAAAGGTTCCCTCGTGAGACATTTCAGGGGACGATGGGCCTGGATGTCATGCATTGCAATCACATCCTCGCCCGTTCCTGCGCGAGCTGCCTCGGCGAGCAGTTCAATCGCTATCACGAACGGCAGTGTCGGTCGACCTTGTACCAAATGTTCACTTAGAAATCGGTCATGGACGGGATCGAACAGAACCGCGTACGAAGATTGCCGCGATCGATCGTCCGCCGCCTGGTTCGATTCCGGGTCGAGCATGGGTAAGGGCAGAGGCATCCCAGCTGGTTCCGACGCCATCACCGTTTGATTCGCATCCACAGGTTGGAAGCCGATGACACTTTCGCCCCGCGGGAAAAACTTCCGTACATACCGCCGGTCAGTGATGAGGACTTCAGTCGCGTCGCCGCCCCACTCGATTTCGTTGATGAAATGCTGTAGGCCTTCCTGGGCAGGCATGAAGTCCATGCCGATCATGTCGAGAGCCAGTTTCGCTTCGGGCTTCGTCGCCATGCCGATATCGCCCCAGGCATGCCAGTGGAATGTCACGCAGCGAGTTTTAGGGCGTTGCTGCTGGAGGTTGCCAATCAGCTTGGCGAGCATATCGTTGGCAGCGGAGTAATCCGTGTGCCCGTTGGCACCAAAACGACCGCTGATGCTGCCGAAGCCCACGAACCACTCAAGCGGATCATGCTGGGTGGCATTCGCCAAGGCGACGCAACCATCGATCTTCGCGCGGAAACATTTTTCGACCTTGTCAGGACGTTTGCGGTCAAAGCGAGCGTCCTGTCCAGCCCCGGCACCTTGGATGACACCTCGAATCGGACCGTCGGCGCGGCGAATTTTCTTCAGGAGCTTATTGACCGCCTCGACATCGCCAACGTCCACGCTGTGATAGACAGCGTCAATCGATCGTTCCAGGCAAGCTTGTAAGGTTTGATCAATCTCGATTGCTTTTTCCAATTGCTGCCACGTCGTTACAGGGTTGCCCCCCTGTGCTTGGGTCTGGTTCATGACTTGACGCCGCAATGCCGGCCGATCAGCAGCGGCCCGACGCCGTGTTTCGTCATCGATCTGCGGTACCGGCGCGGTACCCAACAAATG
The DNA here is from genome assembly GCF_007860105.1 of Allorhodopirellula heiligendammensis. Classification (NCBI taxonomy): domain Bacteria; kingdom Pseudomonadati; phylum Planctomycetota; class Planctomycetia; order Pirellulales; family Pirellulaceae; genus Allorhodopirellula; species Allorhodopirellula heiligendammensis. The sequence goes on along the minus strand of NZ_SJPU01000001.1, from coordinate 1,428,838 downwards.
CAATTTTAACTGATGGCGGGAGGCTAACTCCATCGCAGTCATCGCTGTGATGCCGCGACCGCCACCGGCAACGATCCAGTTGCCACCAGAGGTCAAGGAGTGAGCGGGAGACAATGAGGCAGCGCGAGAGGGAGTTGAGAGCGGGCTGTAGCGGGCGGCGGTGGCAAACCGACGCTCAGCGGAGACGGCGACTTCCTCGTCGTACGAGGGAACGGCCAGTTCACGCCAAATGCCTTCAGCGACATCGGCGGGGCTGGCGTCGGGCAAGGCATCGACGATCAGCATCGGCGTGTCCTGATACCCACGCATCCAAGCCTCGATCAACATTGCTTTCGTTAAACCAGACAATCCGCCCGACTCGGAGGACATAAGTTCGCCGCCACCGAAATGGAAATCCCCTCCGGAGTTCACAAGAGATGTGAGCGTGGCCTTCGACATGCAGTTAGCGTCAATGAGACCTTGCATCCAGCGTTGGCACAGCCGAAACGGATTACTCAGGGCCGATTCGCGTCGAGATCGCCAGGCCGCCGCGTCCGTCGTTTGCCATACTGCGTCGCGGTCGTGCGGAGTCGTGATGAAGAGGTGGGGCGAGATGCCATTGGCCCACAGTTCGTCCAGCCGCGAATTCAATTCGTCAATGGTGAGTGAGGAGTCAATTAACTCAATGGGAAATTGAGCAGCCTGTGAATCTGCACGCCAGCGCGCCACGATTGCGTCGGACATCGCGTTGTCGCCATACACCAAGGCTGGACCATGCCACGTTGGCGCCGCGGGCATATTCGCCAGCCGTGGGGTTGATTGCATCCCCAGTACGAACCGATGTGTGCCCGTTGCAGGAACGGGTGGCGTGGGGTCCGATTGATTCGCCGAAGGCGCGCCCCCCCCGGTGCTCACACCCGCGTGCTGAGTTTCAACTTCGTTTTTTTTTTCTCGGGCCAACGTAGCGGCGGAGTCCCCCATCACGTTCCCACCAGGCGATGCAATCTGCTCCCACACGAATGCACGGATGGATTCGAGGGTCGCAAAATCAGCCAACGTTAAACCGGAATCCTGTAGCGACGTGAGTTGGTATTGCTGTGCCAGCTCGCCGAGTAACTGCGCCTTCTTGATGCTGTCGATACCCAGTTCGCCTTCCATGTCAGCGTCCAGATCGATGATCGATTCGTCGTAGCCGGTTTGATCGACCACCAAATCGATCATCAAGCGTCGGAGCGACTCATCGTTACCGCCCAAGTCTTCACTGACATCCCAGGCCGCGTCGGTGTGCGTCGGAGCGAGTGCTGGGACCGCTCCTGGGATCTCACCAGCGGTGCGTGGTGCGTCCGCGGTCGATGCCGTCGACTGTCGTTGCGTGGTCACCATGGCAGGCGATGTCGGCTCACAAAGCGAAGCGGTGGCGGAAGCATCGTCCAGAATCCCGAGGATGTCATTGAGCGTTTCGAACTGAGCCAGCTGCATCGACTGAACATCAATTGGGGTATCAGACCACTGCACGATCTCACCGATCAACTGTGCCTTTTTAATGCTGTCGACTCCGAGTTCAGCTTCTAAGTCGGCGGAGAAGTCAATGATCTCCGGATCGTACCCCGTCAGATCGACAGCGAGGTCAAACAGGAATGCTCGAGCCGCTCGTTGGCCGACCGCAGCATTGACGACCAAGGGCGTTTCGACCGAGGACGGCGACGTAGGAGCGCCGTGCCGGGACGCCCCACCAGCTGCTTGAGACGTCGGCAGGTTGCCTCGGTCCCTCGTGGCAAGCGTTATCGGCTCAGGCGAAAGCGGTGCACTGGATCCAACTGAATTGGGCTCATTGGAACTGGCCCGCATGGAAGTCGACGGTTTCGGTGGTGCCTGTCGGCGGCGATTGCGGGTCACGTCCACGACTTCGAAACGCTGTTCTGCAGCCGCCGTCATTTGCTCATCAGTCACACTCGGCGAACCATGGCGATGAGGATCACCATGACGCCGCCCCTCAATCGGTTTTTCAGTCGCGGGATGGTGTTGCGCACCGAGGGAGCCGGTTCCCTGAAACGCCTCGCAGGCCATCTCGATGAGTAATTGTTGGAGGGTATGTTCTCGACGACGTTCGTCGGCACTCAAACAGATCGCCCGACCATCGACCGACGCACGAGCCAGTCGCGTCAACACATTGTCGGGGCCAACCTCAATCAAAAGACCGCAACCCTCGGCCACGATCCGCTGCAGGGCACCGTTGAAACAGACCGGCTGAGTAAGTTGGTTGATTAGGTTGTCCATGATTTCGGTTGGTTCGGCGAGGTACCGATTCGAAACCGCAGAGAGAAAGCCCAACCGTGGAGGTAGCAGATGCTGTCCCCCAAAGCGGGCTCGCAGTAACTCCTGCGCCGGCTTCATTGCGGGCGTATGGAACGCGGCAGGAACATTGATCACAACCGACGCCATCCCGGCGTCAGCGAGCTGTGATTTGGCAGCAGCAATGTCGTTCTTCATGCCGGCGATCACGGTGCCCACGGGAGAATTGTGATGCGAGATCACGACATCGAGTTGATGGCGATCAATCACCGCTTGCACGGCAGAGGGCTCCCCCCGCACCGACAGCAGTTGCCCACCAACTTGGCGGGTCATGATCACGGCATCGCTACGGCACTTGGCGAACTCGATCGCCTGGTCCATGTTCATCACGCCGGCAGCCCACGCTGCCGTGCACTCACCGAAACTGTGACCGAGCACGACATCCGGGCGATGGCCGCGCTGAAACAGTGCATCCGTCATCGCAGCACCGACGGCCAACACCCACAACTGCGTCCACCACACATCGCGTCCGAGTTGGCGTTTCGGGTCGGTCAAGCGATCGCCCACCGACTCAATCCCCCGGCGTTGCAGGCGTGCATCGACGTCTTGCATGAACGACCAAGCCGAGGCCGCCGTCGGTGCACCGGAGTCGTCGGATGAAAATAAACGCGGGATGGCAGGGTACTGTGAGCCTTGTCCAGGAAATAGCCAACCGACGCGGTTTCCCGATGATTCTTGGCAGCGAATCCAAGCCACATGTTTGGACAGTGCAGTCGTCTGGCGCTCGGCAAGTGGTCCATCGAGGATCGCTCTCGCGGCGGCAGCCACTTCCTGAACGCTGTGGCCCACGATCGCCACCTCGGTGACTTTAGCCGCGGCAGCCGAGGGCGCAGTCGTGTGTTGAGCCTGGAAGGAATCGACGCCCGACTCGAATTGGGTTGAGCGAGGAAGACGCGACTCCGGGTGCTCTACCAGCAACCTCAGATCGCGTTGGAGGCGGGCGGGGTCGCTCGCTCGCAGACGGATTTGCAAGACTTCCACAGGAGAGGTGATCGCGACGCGCGGCGCCACTGGCCTCGTGCTCACGATGCGCGAGGCCCGCTCTGGCCCACTCGCGATCGGCCCGTTCGCGATTGGCCCCGACACGCTTGGCCCGTTCGCGGCGAGTTGCTCGTGGGAACGTGTCGTCGTTGCGGCAGACGCTCGAATCATGGGAGTGGATGTGGGCTGTTTGGCTATTTGATATTGAATTTGGTATCCGTCCTGTGCCGTCTCGCAAATTCGTTGAACCGCAGGAGCGGATGCAGCATGCTCAAATGCAACCGTGGCGGCGAGCGTGCGGACGATTCCCTGTCCCCCGCCGAGATGCCCCAGCGTTGACGACAATCGAGTGGCGGACGTCTCCGGATGAGTCTCCGATAGACTTGCATCGTCGGCGCGAGCCCGGGCGACGTCGTCGGTCCAACTCTCCGCAGCGTGCTCAATCACGCCAAAAATGGGTTTGTCCTGAGCGACTGCGTCGGAAAGTCGCTGCAACATCATGATTGCAACCCCTTCGCCTGGGAAGATCCGAGATCCGTCCTGAGGTACGTCTTCGGCTCGACCGGAGGGAACCAATTGGTTTTTTCGATACAGTTGTTCGAAAGCAACCAAATCCATCGAGCGATGCGTCATGCCGCACAACACAGCGTCGACCTGGCCCCCCCGGAGTTGTTCCATCGCGGTCATGATGGCCAGGCCCCCGGAGGCCTCGTCAGCATCGACTGCGCAGGCGCCGCCCATCAGGTCAAATGTCCGTGAAATCCGTGACGCCAACGTGCTGGCGGTGAAACCTCCCGTCTCATCGAGCAGAGCGGGATAGCGCTGCATCACCGCGGTGTGGAACTGCTCAACCACGGCCTCGGATTGCGATCTCGATAAACCTTCGTCGCGGGCGATCCGCAGGAAATGCTGGCGGATCTCAGGCAACCGCAAACCTATCTGCAGTGAGTTGCTGAATTCACCGCCAAACATGGTCCCGACGACGACTCCGACGCGGGCCCGGTCGATCGACCAGGTTCCGCCATCAAATTCGTCAATTGCTTGAGCCGCCGCGTCAATCAACATTAATTGGGCTGGATTCGCGTATTGAACCGTTTTCGGCGGAATCCGGTAGCTTTGGGCATCAAACTGAAAATCGCGAATGTAGCCACCACGGCAATGCGGAATACGCCCATCACAGTCCACGCCACCGGAGGCAGCTTGTTCGACACCGATCCAACCTCGATCGCGAGACCGCTGAGGCCACCTCCCCGCCGGCGGATCAGAAATGCAACTCGTCGTCGACCGTAGCAATTCGGCGAACTCAGCAACGTTCTGTGCCCCTGGTAAAACAAGCCCCCGGCCGACAATTGCAATCGGTTCAAGCTTCCGTGTTGCGGTTTCGTGGGGACGGGACAGTTGGCGAGGTCGATCCGATTGGCGGATCACAACGTGAGCATTTAGCCCCCCAATCCCGAATGCATTGATCCCCGCGAGCCGGTCATCGGGTGCATGCCGACGGGATGTATGTCGCTGTGGCCAAGGCTCAATTGTTTTGACGACGCGCAGGGGTGAACCCGTCCAGTCATAGGTCTCGTTGGGTTGATCGAAATGAATCGAGGGAGGCAGCTCACTGCGTTGCATCGCGATCATGCATTTGACCATCCCCACCAAACCAGCCGCTTCAAGTAGATGCCCGAGATTACTTTTGACACTGCCAATAGGAAGCTGCTGTGTCTTCGCGGAACTCACCACGCGGTTCGCTTGCGTGGGCTGTCCATCGACTGGGTTGGCAACTTCTGCCGCCTCATGGTTGCGCAAGACGGCCGTCAGGGTTTCCAGTTCCGTGGCGTCGCCCACCTGGGTACTGGTCGCGTGGCACTCCAAGTAATCCACGTCCAAACAGACATCCGCATCATTGGAAACGCGGCGGATAGCGAGCTGTTGGCCTTCGCTCCGTGGCGCCCATAAGCCCTTCCCCTTCCCGTCCGAAGCAACGCCGACGCCGACCACGCTGGCACGGATGGGGAGCCCGAGTCGCTCGGCCACGCTGCGCCGCACCAAGATGACCGCCACATACCCTTCACTACTAATCAAACCACTGGCGCGACGATCAAACGGATAACACCCCTCATCGCTGCAGGCACCTGACTGCGAAAACAAAGCGAGATTGTCGACATTATTGAATGTCGCACCGCCCACCAAGGCAACATCTAAATGATCAGCCGTGATGGCCGAGACCGCATGGTGCAACGCCAAGAGCGACGACGAGCAGGCGGCATCAATGACTTCACGGCGACCTCGAAATCCGATCAGACCGGCCGTCAGAGACGCTGCGCTGTAGGCATTGAAATGAGGCGCGCCGTCGTCCTGCCAACTTGGTCGGCCCTCACGAATCGCGGTCGTCAGCTTCGCCTTGATCCGATCGACATTCGCGGGGTCGACTGCATCGGGCAAACCGGTCTGCTCGATCAATTCTGATGTTGCCGACGCCAGCGTGTTCATTGCGAGCGGCCCTCCCGCCTGCGTTCCGCCACTGTGTCCGACCAGCACGCCGGCCCGCAACGGGTTCAAGCCGTCCACCGTTTCGATTCGTTCAACGCCAAAAGTCGACTCGACCGCCGCCATTGCGACCTGGGCAAATTGTCGATGAGTGAGATCGAACTCGCCGAGGGCGTTGATTTTTCGCTCTCGCTCGACGCTCAGTGGAGTCGGTGAGACACAGCCACCGAGCTGCGTGTAGGTTTTGCCGGGCACATTTCGCTCTGTATCGAAATACAGTGAGCGGTCCAGCCGATCGTCCGGCATCGGCTCGATCCCAGAGCGACCTGCCCATAGCATCTCTGCGAAATCGTCGACATTATCCACACCACCGGGCAAGCGAACTTCGTAGCCGCAAATCACAATCTCATCAGGATCGTTCGCCCCAGCAGGCAGCTCCGATTGCGTCGGCGCCGACTGCCGGGCCACTCCGTGCGGGCCCGTGGGAGCTTGAGACGATTGGGCGGAGCCACTTTCAGCGGCGTTTTTCTTGATCGGGCGAGGCGTGAACGCCGACCAATGCCGAACCATTTCCAACAGCTCCTCGCTACCAATGTGCGGGGTCGACGGCAGGTCGGTTTCCGCAATTACACGATCAATTTGTTCGCGATCGAATTGCGGGTCATCTCGGAAGTAAGGCAAAAACGTGTTCACGAATGGCGCGGCCATCCGGTCAAGTTCCGTCCGATCGTCCACACTCAAATTGGCTGAGCGAGTCGAGCGGGTGCGTTCCAATCGCGTGGGGCGATCGAGCCAAATCTGAGTCGCGGCGTGAAATGCGGCGTCCAAATCCTGAACGGTCGTGCCGGCTGAGGAGGTCAGATGATAGGTTTGATTGTGGTACCGCGGATCAGCAATAATCGTCAACACGGCGTTGGCGATCCAATCCACGTCCACAATGTTTTTTTGCTCCTCACCGTCAAAACCGAGATTGCGAAACCACTCTCCGTGAGCGGGCAGTCCAAACCGCGAGGCCAGCATTTGATACATCGAGAAGGCACCGTAAATGGTGCGGTCCCCGGAGATCGGCGATAGACCGGTGCGGTCGATCACAATCGATGGTCGATAAATCGTCAGTGATTCGAGCGTCCCAGCCCGCAATGCCGCGTCCAGCAATCCTTCGGCCAGCAGCTTGCTGCGCTCGTAGTCGTTGGCGAAATCCTGCCCGACATCACCCTCCGATTCCAAAACCGCGCCACTCCGCTTACCACAAACGTAGGCTGTCGAAATATGGTGAAAATGCGAAATACCCGATGCACGACAGAAATCTAAGACATACTCGGTGCCGTGCACGTTCGTTCGATAGGGTTCATTATCGACCGATTCGCTCGCTGGGGCGAAACTTAGACTTGCCGCGCTGTGCAGAATCTGACTGCAGTTGTCCGCAATCCACTGCGCGTTGACCGACAGCAATCCCAGGCCGGGCTGATTCAAATCGCCTTGGAAGACTCGCGGACGAGGCAGTGTGACGCTCCAGGCCGCCTCGAAACGGCAGAGAATCTGCTCGATCCGCTCCGTTGCACTGTGCGCGCCCTTGCCGCGAGCGATGACAGCAAGTGGCCGACCATCGCGCAGCCACTGAGCCATGACGTACGAACCCACCATCCCGGTGGCTCCAGTCAATAGCATCGTTTCAGGGCCGGAATATCGATTATCGGTGGTCAATTCCTCACTCACGCAGTGAACTCCCAGTGCGAACGATGGGTGTCAGCCCGATCAAGGTTGCCCAGCAACATGAAAATGACCCTTGCGGGAGATAGGAAGGCGAGGAGAGATGAGACAGTCCATCATAATCACCGACCTGGCAGACCAAGGCAAATCGTATCGCGGATGACGCCTTGGCAATAAGCGTCGGCCGGTTACTCCGCTCGCACGGGTTGTCAGGGCCTCTCATACGTCAGACAGGCGCCAGCATGCCATTGTTGCTCAGCAGGCCAGAGGCCGGTATCCATTGAGGTGACAGGCTGAACTCCTATCCTACGTGACACAATCGACATGACAGACCGTCGGCTGATCAGAAAAACCCGTTCAGTACACAGGAACGCGAAGGCAGGTAATCTAGGCAGTTTGATCCGCTCGCTCTGGTTGGAACATGTGATAATTCCTACGAATAGCAGTACTCGCATTACCGGCCGAACCGAACACAGTAGGTGAATACCCATTTCACTCATGCTCGGACGAGTTGCGGATATGAAGATCGAAATCCACCGAGTGTCGTTGGGCTTGCTAGCGTTGATGACGCTGGGGGGCTGTGCGTCATTCAATGATTGTTATTACGAAAAAACGCAGAGGGTACGTGCTTTGAAAGAGTACGTGCACTGCGGCAAGCCACAATGCTCGGAATATCCGCGAGACTACAAACTAGGCTGGATTGACGGCTTCTATGAGGTCGCGACGGGCGGAAGCGATTGCCCACCCTCGGTGGCACCGGCCCGCTACTACGAGCCCAAAGAAATTCTGAAATACTGTGACAAGCGACGGCACGACTACTACAGCGGCTGGCAGGACGGCGCGGCGCGGGCATCGCAATTTCCCAATACGCACTACCTGCGAATCTACGAGACGGAAGAGTGCCCGTTTCCACGCTGTGAGAAGCCTTGCAGCAACGGTCAGTGTGGGCCCTGCCGCGAAGCTTTCGTCGGCATGACCGCTGCAACGGAAATGATCGAAATCGCACCAACTTCGCCGCCGACGACGACCTCATTTGAGTCTATCCAAGGCGATGCCACACCAACGGGAGCCAACGAGGCCACCGAATGGCAGAGCGATACCTCGGTTGAATTAACGATTCCTGCGGTCAACGACATCGAACATGCACCGATTGAGACATCGAGCCAATCGATTCCGTCGCCAGGACCGGCACCCAATACGCTGACGGACCTCCCGACGCTGCCATTGATTCCACCGGCACCCACCGAATCGGCGCAGCAGGAAATCGTGTTGAGCGAGCCTGCTACCGCTGAGAAGCCAGCCGAACCGGCTGCCCCGGCAGATGATTCGCCGTTGATCTCGATTCCCGGGTATCGGGCGACGACCCAATGGAATCAATCTGCCGCTCAGCCGACCAAGGCTCAACCGGTTGGGTTCATTCGCATGGTCAAGCCGATTCAAGACGCTCAAGCCAAGCGTCCCAGCAGTGACGGCACAGAGCCGATTGTGATTGTCGATGCTCCTTATCAGCACTTTCAGCTGAACGATAACGAAGCCAAACCTGTCATCCAACTCGTCGAATGATTCACGAGTCCCCTTTCATCTCACATCCCATTTATTCAATTCTGTATTGCGAAGGGATTCAGCAATGATTCGCACGAATCAACTCCAAAACATCACAGCGTCGATCGCCGCCACGGCGTTGATCACGATCACGACGCTGTCCAGTACCGGTTGTCACATTCACTCGGTCGCGTCCGCCCGCAATTCGATCCCGGCCAACCGGCTCGATCCGAACCTGTTCGGTTGCTCGCGTGAAGCTCTCGCGCCGCTGCCGTTTTCATCTCTCGGGCAGGTGAAGCCTGAGCAGCACATCATCGGCCCCGGCGATACGCTGTCGATCTACGTGTATGGGGTGTTCCCCGCCAACGAGGAAGAGACGCCGGTTCAACAACGTTCGCAAGCTATCAACCAACGTTACTACCCACCGCGTGGTACGGTCGTTGGTCCTCTGACAGGTTTGCCCGCACGCGTGGAGGGCAACGGGACGATTGACATGCCGCTCATCGGCGACGTCAACATCACTGGTCTGACGATGCCGCAGGCTGTCGCCAAGCTCAAACAAGCGTACTTGGACGAAAACGTTCTGCAGGAAGGCAAGGAGCGGGTCACCGTCGACCTGTTGATTCCACGGGTCCGGCGAATTGTCGTGCTACGACAAGATACACCCAACCCGGCCGTCGCGCTCACGCCGCCAGGTGTTGTCGATCAGGTTCACCGCGGCAGCGGCGAGGTCATCGACTTGCCGATCTATGAAAACGATGTGTTGCACGCACTCGGAGCTACCGGCGGATTGCCCGGCACCGATGCGGCGCGGGAGTTGTACGTCATTCGCAACGGTGCGGGAATCAATACGCAGTTCCTCAGCGGTGGATCCCTGCAAGGCCTGGTCAGTGGCGGCGAAGCGGGCCAGTGCAACGCAGGCGTGATTCGGATCCCACTGGCAGGATGTCCCTGCGACGGTATCCCGTTTCAACCCGCTGACGTGGTGCTCCACGAGGGAGACACCGTGTACATCCCTCGTCGCGACGAGTACTTCATCACTGGTGGTCTGCTGCCCGGAGCACGAATCCCGTTGCCGCGTGACAAGGACGTCGATGTCCTCGAGGCCATCGCACTGGCAACTGGTTCACCGGGCGGGCCACTGGGGATCGGCGGTCAGGCCCTCATCGGCGGACGGCCCGGCTATGTTCGTGAAGCCACACAGGTGATGATCTTGCGAACGCTTCCCGATGGACGGCAAATCAACATTCGGGTCGATTTGGACCGCGCTATCACGGACCAAAAGCAACGGATTCGTATCATGCCTGACGACGTTGTGATGTTGCATCAGAAACCAGGTGCCGCGTTCTTCAATACCTTCCTGAACTACTTCAGCGGAGACGGTATTCTGGTCTCAAGCATCGCCGACTAGACGCGATGGGACTAACTGCCAGCACTTTTGAAACACCGCGGCGTCCTCGCCGCGGTGTTTTTTATTATCCGAGAAGGGTAGCCTTTCCCTATACTGGCCATATTTCTCTGTGACTTTCGTCACTCTCACCTCAATTTCTTATCTACCAACTGCGGTGTCATGATGAACCAACTTTACTTGAAGATCGGATGCGTAATCGTCACCGGCGTCCTCATTGCGATGTTGGCAGGCAAGATCGATCTTCAGCCAACGGATACCGCACCGAATACCACCATAAAACAGGAACCACTCCAACAAGAACAACGCCAACAGGATCAAACCACGTTGGATGCCCCGCATCACCGAGAGACGGAACTGGCATCGCTGCAAACAGGCAGAATTGCCGAAGGGTCCGATGCGGTGGATCCCGATCGACGCGAACACGATCGCAGCACGAACCGGCCTGTCGACGTTTCGCTGCGGGTCGGCAAGATTGCTGCCACGCCAGGACGTGATGAGATCACCCAAATTCAAACACTGCCTCTGCTGGATTCACAAATTCAACGGCTGTACGCGATTTCCAAAGCGGCATCGTGCCGGATGTTGACGCCAGGGGCCGCCGTGCAGCCCAACTTGACGGCGCCTGCCCCAGGACAGGCGTCTACGATCGGGCGCGTGCCGTCGATTACCGTTGGACTGGAGATGGCGGAGGAAGGCCGCAATAAACTACCAATGGTGACTCGAGGCCAGGTCGACAATTACTTTCGCATCCATCGCCTATCGATCCAGCCCGTCGTCTACTGTGATGCATCTGGCCAGTACTATTTTGGCACCGACTGTCAGGCTGCATTTTTCGAGCTGGACCGACCGGGAACGGCAATCTCGCCCGAACCCATGATCGAGTCCGCCGTCGCGAGGTTTCGATCGTTGGGCGTCTTCACGTCATCAGAGACCGAGTCATCGGCGGCGACGAAAAAGTTGGATACGAGCGAACCCACCACCTCATCAGAAACCGGTCGCACCTTGGTAATGGCATTCACCTTTGAGAAGAGTGATCAGCTCGTCTCTAGCGTAGGTTCCAGTGACCGGCAGGCGACCGAACTGCTGCTCTTCCATTTGCCTCAGCGGCAGACCAATGCCGCAGACGGCAAACCCAATCGCGCCGGCGTCCCCGACATCGAATTGGAAGTATTCATTACCAGCGACGATCGGCGGACCTTGAATCGCCTGGATCTGCAAGGTTCCGAGGTCAACTCACCGGTACCAACGATTTCAGCCGATATTCGCTTTGACAAAATGATCCTGATGGGGATGTATCCATCGGAGCCCGTTGTCACACAAATTCACTATCAATCGGCGGGTGTGTTGTCGATGGATCTCGTCAAAAACCTGATGAACGGGACGAGCGATCGATCAAGTATTTCACTCAGCGCGATTCTCGACCAATTTACCCTCCTCTCTCAATCGCTGTCCCGGTCCGGCCGGATGGCCCGCGCCAACCAGACCGATGCGAACCCATCGAGTTCACGGACGCCCGGCAATATCGATGAGTCCGATGAATCGTGGTATCAGGACATGTCACGACGCAAGTATGACCGGCTGAATCAATCCTTGCAGCCGATTGAAAGGAAAGACTCTCCGTTCTAGCGATCGCGACTCGCTTCATCGTGTAGCATCCTTCGCGAGCACGTGGATTCCGTCGCTAGGCGAGCCCAGCTATCAGCGGATCCGATGTGTTGGAACGTCTCGCTGTCGCTAAAATTGCCCGAACACCAAACCATCGTGCTGCTTCCCAACAACTATCTGATCTCGCTCGTCCTGCACCAAGCTATCTTAGCAGCGGTTTGTTATTTAACCGGCTGGTGTGTGTTGCGTTGGGATGTGAAGGTCAATTACACCCGGAAAATCAATCACTTCATGTTGATGTTGATTCCGTTTGTGCTGGCGTGGTGGTTGCCTTACGTTCCCAATGTGCCCACCACCATCGCGAGCTTGGTCACATTTGTCACGATGACGTCACTCTTTTTACCACCGATCCGCAACCGTGTCCCGCTGGTCGCGACCGCTTTTGCGAGCGTCGACCGGCCCGAAGACCGCCCCCACACCATCGCCTGGATCATGAGTCAAGCAGTGGCTGCGTACCTGGTGATTTTGGTCGTTTTTTTGACGTTACGGTGGCTCAAAGCTCCCGAACTGATCGCGATCCCGCTGTTGATCAATGGGATTGGTGACGGATTGGCTGAGCCGATTGGCATCCGCTTCGGTCGCCATCGATACCAGGTACCCTCCCTCGCCGCAGGCAGATGCTATACGAGATCCTACGAGGGGAGTGCGTGCGTCTGGGTAACATCGGTGATCGTCATCCTCTTCCTGTTACCAACATTATCGTGGCCAGTATTCATCGCTCTGGTCACGTGGGTGCCACCCATCATGACCCTCACCGAGGCTTTCTCACCGCATTCGTGGGATGCCCCCTTCATGTACGCCATGGGAGGTGCCTGCGTCAGCCTCGTGCTGCTACTTGTTGGCTGAGCATCCGCAAATTCAAGGAACAATCGGTCTACGCGAACCGCTCGGTGATGTGGTCAGCGGCGCGGCGAAGATCAGCATCATCGTCAAACGACGACTCCATCTTCCGAATGGCGTGCAAGACGGTCGAATGATCCCGACCACCGAACGCGTCGCCAATGTGGGAGAGGCTCGAGTCGGTCAACTGACGTGACAACCACATTGCTAAGGATCTGGCACGGACGATGTTCTGCCTCCGCGATCCACTCCGCATCTCCGATGACTTGACGCCCAAATGCCTTGCCACGGCCGACGTGATTGCTTTGATCGAAACGGATTCCCGCTCACCGCCGCTCCCGCCCGCCGATTCAATTGCCTCCGCACAGACCGGCGAGTCGTGCATGCGACACCACATCGCGACTTGTTTCACCCCGGACTCCAGCTCTCGCACACTGACTTCACTTGGCAATCCACCATCGAGCAGCGCCCACGTATCCGGCTCGGCATCAGGCATGTGGGCGAGCATGAGTTCCCGCAGTATCGCCTTGCGGGCGTCGCCTGTCGGTGGTCGCAACTCCACGGTCAGCCCCGGCAAGGTGCGGCTGACCAGGGGTGGACGCAGTCCACGAATCTCCGAAGGCAAACGACGACAGGTCACAATCGTAATCCGCCCCGCAGCATCGCGGGCCTCCAACCGCGCAGCGAGTTCCTCTTGTGCTGGCGCTTTATCCGCAATCAGATGCAGGTCATCGATCACCCACACGCATGCTTCATCCAACTTTTTCCGCATCCGCGGCATGTCTTTCGAATCTATTGACGAAGCAAATTCGCGGGCAAAATCAATGGCGGGTTGATAGAGCACTCGCGACGAAAGAACTTTACTGGTGACCCCCGACGCGGCCGCACCACGGCCCGCCATGGCCATGTCAGCAGGCGCCGCAGGTTCGTTCAGCTGGTCCCATACCGAGTCGATACCAATCCGCTGAGCCAAGTGCAACGCAACGGCCGTTTTGCCCACACCGGGCGGACCGACCAGCAATAGCGGTCGCGCGATCTCCAACAGCGGAGACACCGATTGGTCACAGACGTAGCCTGCCAGTCGATTCTCGCGACCGTAGTAAAACAGGGGCGTGACAGGTCGCACCACAGGCGCCTCACGCCGCCGCCGGCGCAGCGTGGGACGCTCCAATGGAAACGATGAAACGGCGGGCGGAGTGGGTGTCACCACGAGATGTTCACTGGCGAGAAGAATTCAGCCTCCCATTCTATGCAGATCCCCGCATTTGTGCCAGCTTTTCCACTTAGTTTTCCACATGTGCAAAACCGCCCGCGGAGCGTAGTTTCGAGGAAATCAGCTCAATCGCCCGTGTAACTTCCTCCTCCGTGGAAAACTTAGACACCCCAAATCGCAGGGCGGCATCGACAACTGATTTTCCCGCCCCCATGGCCATCAGGACGTGACTTGGCGGGCTGCTACCACTGCTGCAAGCCGAACCGCTGCTGCACGCCACCCCAGCGAGATCGAGGGCCATCAGGACGGTCTGCCGATCGGTACCCGGCAGCGACAGACAGGTGGTGGAAGCAATCCGAGGTGCCGACTGTCCATGCACGATGAGTTGAGCGTAGCGATTTGTGAGTTCACGTTCGAGTCGATCCCGTAGACGCGACATATGAATCGCCGCAGTGGGCTGCTCCTCGACGGCAATCGCCGTCGCCTCCGCCGCCGCGATGACGAGCGGCACGGGTTCGGTACCCGGTCGTGTACTCAATTGCTGCTCCCCACCATGGAGCGATGCCCGCGCCGTAACCCCAGGGGCCAACCACAAGAACCCGACGCCCGCCGGGCCGTGATACTTGTGCGGCGTGAACGTCACCGCAGCGGCCCCCCACCGCGCTAAGTCAACGGGCGTTTTGCCAATCGATTGGGTCGCGTCGACATGCAGTAACGCACCCTGAGCTCGACAGAGCTCGGAAATCTCAACGATAGGCTGGATCACCCCCGTCTCGTTGTTGGCCGACATGATAGAAACCAGCCCGACAGGCGTGCCCCGACGCTGGGACTCCACCAACCCCTGTTCTAAATCTGCCAGGCTCACGACCCCATCTGAATCTACGCCGATCGACAATACCTGCCGTCCGTGCTGCTCCAAAGATGCGGCTGCGGCTAACACACTCGGGTGCTCGATCGTACTAACCAGAATTGCGCCGTCCTCGGGTCCGAGACCCGCCACCGCCAGATTGTTCGCTTCCGTCCCGCCGCTGGTCACGATCAATCGGGCTGCATCGACCCTCGTCAGATCACTGCCAAGCGACTGCCCGATACGGTCGAGTGCCGCTTCGAGCCGCCCCCGGGCGCGGCGACCAAAATGGTGCTGACTCGATGCGTTGGCGGGACCGGATTGCCACGCCGCCATGAGAACCTCAGCGACGCGAGGGTCGAGCGCTGTGGTGGCATTGTTATCGAGATAGATCATGGAGTCCCCACCCCCTTCGAAGAAGATCCCCGCGAATATTGGGCCGCCTCGGCTGCCAACGCATCTGCCAAGCCGTCCATACCTGCGGCACGCATGTCGCGCACTAATGACGCATATTCTCTCTCCAAATACTCTCGTTGGGTTGCCTGCAATGCGTCGACAGTATCGATCGGACGAACCCGTTCGAGTAAACGCGGCATCAGAATGTACAATTCTCGCTGCGCCAGCTTGCCGATCGTCGGCCACAATACGCTTGCCAACTTGGGATGTTTCTGACTCCACTGACTCCAATACGGACTGCCATCGCGTTCCAACCTGAGCTGGTCGAGGAGCAGCGCCGCATCATCGTCCTGGAGTCCACGACCGCCCCTTCGCAGCGACACCAAATGCCAGTCAGCAGGCGCTGTCGGCGGCAGCGAAATCCAATTCTGTTGCGTCAGCAGAAGCGCCGTCGACGGAGTACTGCTCACGCGAACAATGGGCGTGATCTGCCAATGAATAATCGGGATTTCGTAAAAGGAAAACCGCCGAGAGCGAAAATGTGTCGGCGAGAATTCCTCACCCTCGACGTATCCCATCGTGCGCACGACCACCCATACCAGAACTCCCAGGACGATCGCGGAAATCAGCGAAATCCAAAGTTGAGAGCCATTGATTCTTTGCCAGCGAGATAGATTAGGCACGACAGGGTTCAGGGTTCAGAGTGATTTAACCGGACTGGTGACGCCGAGAGGACTTGATCATGATAGGTATCTGCAGGTAAGCCTTGGTCATTGAATTGCGAGGGCGAACGACAGGGGCCGTCTGGCATGCGAGACGAACCTGGAGAATAACCAATGCATCGCCAGCTGTCGCTTAGTTTAGCGAGTAGACCGCGTTGATAAATTGGCGAGCGGCTCTCGAAACAGAACGCTACGATCTCCGAGGTGAATCTTCCATCGAAATCAATATGAATCCTTACGCCGCCCCTTGGCAACGCGTGACATCGCTCCGCGATCGGTTCGAGACGTCTCCGGCATCCCGTCGCAACCTTGCATTCTGTCTGACGACAGTCGACTCGGGCGACCACGAGGCCGCAGGATCACGCGGCGCGGCGGAGCCTGCCGAAGGTGGCAGACCGGCAACACCACCGCCATCAGACGATTCTGCGGCCGCCCGCAGTCGCGTCGAAGCACTATTGTTGATTGCCAAATCGCCATTGAATTATCGCAAGATCGCATCCTTGGCGGGACTCGAAGATGCAACGCAGGCTCGTACGCTTGTCGCGGAATTGAATGAACTTTACGATTTGCTCGGTCGAGCCTTTCGCATCGAACAGCTCGCCGGTGGCAGCCGCATGATGACCCGCTCGGTCGTCGCCCCATGGCTGCGAAGACTGGGCGTTTTAGCTCCAGCGATCCGCTTGAGTTGGCCGATGATGGAGACGCTGGCGGTGGTGGCGTACCGCCAAGATGTTACGCGAGCAGATGTCGAAAGCGTTCGCGGTGTTGCCTGTGGCGAGATTCTGCGACAGCTGATGCAGCTGGATTTGGTCCGAATTAGTGGACGCAGCGACGATCTCGGACGACCCTATCTTTACGGAACCACCAAACGTTTCTTAAAAATCTGCGGATTGCCATCGATAAACGCCTTGCCAGCGATTGACTCACGGGGATTCTGTGATGATGTTTCTGGTAAGCAAGTCGCTACAGCTAATGGTGGCGGTTCTGAACTTTCCCCTTCTATCGATTCGGTCGAAGCGACCGTTTCCCAAGTCCCCAAGGAGTCTGACGTGAGTCTCGCAGTGACCGACGCTCTCGCCACCGATTCGGTGTTGTCTCATTTTGCAACCGGCATCGCCGACCAGGCTGCTGAGTCGTTTGATCGGACGGACACGCCCGCGTCGAACGAGATTGAACCCGCCGCCGTGATCGAAGATGAAGAAGATGATCTCTACGAAAATGGCCTCGATGACGACGACGACGAAGATTTCGTCGACGACGATGATGATTGGGACGACGACGACGACGAAGAAGAAGAAGACGGCGATGATGAGGACGACGCCGATGAAGACGATGACCTCGACACAGACGACAGTTGGGAGGAAGTCGACGACGACGATGCCGACGAAGACTGGGACGACGAAGATGAAGAGGACGATGACGACGACTGGGACGAAGACGCTGACGAAGACGAAGATGACGACGACGAATAGTCGATCCAATCCTCGTTGAGTCGCTGGCTCCCTCTCGCTGCTGATTCAACTTTTGAGTCCCCCAACAGGGGATGTTTCGGCAGCTCGATGAAGGCTTTGCTCGCTCGGGACAACAGTCCCGAGCGTATTAACTGCCGATTGATTCAGCTGTTAGCGACGTTCTCGGAGTCCTCGACATCGGCGTCGCTATCGAGTGCCTCGGCATCAAGCGGGGCGGCATACCCGCCAGCGGTGAGCACTTTCTGCTTGATCTCGTCCCGAATTTCAGGGTTTTCAATCAAGAAGTTTCGTGCTTTTTCTTTACCCTGGCCGAGATAGGTGTCGCCGTACTTGAACCATGCACCGCTGCGGTTAACCACCTTGTGCTCGGTGCCCAGGTCCAGCAAATCGCCCTCGAAGCTGATCCCACAACTATGCATCATGTCGAACTCCGCGACGCGGAACGGCGGTGCGACCTTGTTCTTCACGATCTTCGCTTTGACGCGTTGGCCGACTTGCTCGTCACCATCCTTGAGCGCCCCGATCCGACGGACGTCAATCCGGCAGGAGCAGTAAAACTTCAGTGCCCGACCACCTGGTGTCGTCTCGGGACTGCCGAACATCACACCCACTTTCTCACGAATTTGGTTGATGAAGATCACCGCCGTTTTACTCTTGGCAATCGCTCCGGTCAGTTTCCGCATCGATTGGCTCATCAATCGAGCCTGCAAGCCCACATGGCTGTCGCCAATCTCACCCTCGAGTTCCGCCTTCGGCACCAGAGCGGCAACTGAGTCAATGATGATGACGTCGACCGCATTGCTCTTGACCAGCATTTCACAAATCTGCATCGCTTCCTCACCGCTGCTGGGTTGGCTGACGAGCAAACTGTCCAGTTCAACACCGAGTTTTTTTGCCCAACTGGGATCGAAGGCATGCTCAGCGTCAATGATCGCGGCGATCCCACCCATTTTTTGTGCTTCAGCACCGACATGCAGGGCTAGGGTCGTCTTCCCGCTCGATTCGGGCCCGAAGACCTCGATGATCCGGCCACGCGGAATGCCCTGGCCGCCGAGAGCCATGTCGAGGCTCAATGAGCCCGTCGGAATGCCGTCGATGGTGAGTTTGTGGGATGCCCCCAGCGGCATGATGGCGCCTTCGCCAAACGATTTCTCAATTTGCTGCAGCGTCGTTTTCAGTCCCGGCTCTTTCTCTAAAATTCGCTTCATGCCCGGATCGAGTTTGACACCCTTGGATGCTGCAGCGGTCGCCGTACGTGGTTGCTTAGCCATATCCCTGTTTTCCTTAAGTTTTCTTTTCTAGCTCAGATTTCAAGAGCGACCTGGGGTCGTCGTCCGTTTGAACATCACCGAACGAAGCAGCCGGTTGATGGTATCGCGAATCTAGCACTTGGACAACAAATTTCGTTCCGAAACCCTGATTTTGGCAGGGGAAATAGTTCGAAACGATCGCTTTCCTAGACAGCTTTTCAACAACAATTCGCGATCGCCGGGCGAGCCCCGTTTGGCTCACGAAAGTAGTATCGCCGCCCCACTGGACACGTTTGGTCACCAGGTATTGAATGCATTAAAAAAACAGTTCCCACCCGACACGTGGGTACTCGATGAGGCGGTTCGCCTGTTGCGGGACCAGGTCCGGACGCTTCCCCGACCGGGTGCTCCCACAAAGCGTTGTGCAGCGGGGTCCCTCAGCGAAATAATGAGAAAGTTCAGAGCCCGGTTCCCTATTTCAAACTCCGTCCATGGTTCTCACTGTGACAGAAGCTCTCTCTTCCACGAGCGATCAACGCCGCCAGTGGGTTTGGTTGATGGCGTTATCCTTGGCAACCGCGGGTCTCACTGTGATGGCCACGTCTCTTGCCAGTAGCCGCGCCGAATCAGCAACACCCGTCGCTGTGGCACCTCCACAAGCGACCGGGAGTGAAATCGCCGCATCCGAATCCGGAAGAACAGAGGAAGTGTCCATGGCTGAAATGCTGCAACTGGCCAATACTGCGCTTGCCGAGACGAATGCCCATCTCGACGACTACACGGCGCGACTCATCAAGCAGGAGCAAGATCGTAGTGGGGTGTTACAGCCCGCCTCCGAGATCTCTCTGAAAGTGGTAACGAGACACGCGGGAGGCACGCCCGGTGGACCACTGAAGGTATACCTGCGGTTCGAATCGCCCAGCAACATCCGCGGCCGCGAGGTGATCTGGGTGGAAGATCAAAACGACGGCAAAATGCAAGTCCGTGAAGCCGGCATGGTCGGGGCCATGATGACCGTGTCACTGCCACCTGAGGGTTTCTTAGCCATGCAGGGCCAACGATATCCCATTGCCGAAATCGGTTTGACCCGATTGCTCGAAAAACTGATCGAGCGCGGCGGTGAGGATCGCGACGACCCCCACGTACGCGTGTTTAAAACGGAAGGCTACCCGTTCGACGGTCGATCGTTGACACACCTCCGAATCGAGCGCAGCCAGCCTACCGGTCGGGAGAATGATTTTGCGGTGGCAGAACTGGTCCTCGACCAGCCGCAGAACGTAGTCGTGAGCTATCGCAGTTTTGACTGGCCCAAACCCAACAGTGACCAGCGCCCACTGATTGAATCGTATGAATATCACGATCTGCAAACGAACGTGGGGCTGACCGCTCGAGATTTCGATACGGCCAACCCCGAATATTCGTTCGCTAAGTAGGATGGGTCCCCCGTCACGTCCGTCTATCCCCAACGGCACGCCAAACCAGGGGTACCCGTTCTGGCTCCCACGCCCTCAAACCGCTTGGCAGACCGGGATCTCTGGGGCCGCGACCGACATCGGTACGGTCGCCGGAAAATCAGTCCGCATCGTTTCGGCAAGCCGCTTGCGAGCGGTGTGCAAGCGGCGTTTGATCGTGCCCACAGGGGCATCGAAGCGGTCGCTCATTTCGATTAGCGATTGCCCTTGCAGGTAAAACGCGCGCAAAGTTTGCTGGTCGATGTCACCCAATCGAGTCAAACCGCTACGCACCGCATCGGCACGTTCGCGATCTTCAAACGCCGTTTGTGGCGAAGTCTCATCGGCACAGGTGGCTTCCAGCGTTTCCGGATCGCAGGACACCGACAACCGACCGCGTGTGGCGCGGTTGATGGCCATGCGGTGCACGATCTGACGCAACCAGCCACCGAATGCTTCTGGGACACGCAGTTGATTGACTTTCTGCATTGCCTGAATAAACACGTCCTGTGCCAATTCTTCGGCTTCGTGAGCGTTCCGCAGGCGTTGCATCGAGAGGGCCACGATGGCGGGCCGATAGCGTTCAAACAATTCGCCAAAGGCCTCTCGGTCACCTTGTTGAGCTTGGACGACGAGCTGCGCCACCGTCAGCGGACCATCGTTATGGACATTGTGCATCGGCACGATCGCGGCCGAGATGGGATTTTTGTTTTCGAGTGTGATCGTCATGATTTGTTCCTCCCCAGGATCAAGCAGGGGCATTCCAGTTTCAAACTGCCAGTGAAAGCTTCCAAGATTCGTTCAGGAATCGCGATGGTTCTGCGGTTCGCAGGCGGTCTCGACGCGGATGAGGAACGTTCAGCGACCCGTTCGGGCTTTCCTAGAAAGTTGCTCCAGACATACTCGTGCCGAGTACTGGGCTGGAAGGAAAGGCGATTCAGGGCGCTGGCGACATCTCTCTCGCGCTAGCAGACATCTGCGAGCAGCATCATGGGGTGACCGAAATCAGTTCGACGGAGCTTCGTTTCCAACCAGCGGAATCCACCGCTGCGGTAGGTGCAGCGATCCGGGATGAAATGAGCTTACGAAGAATCGTTTTCGGGTCAGCGAGCTGGGTGCGACGCGGATGGCGTTAGCCTATGGCCGCGTAACCCTTGCTCGTGCGATTCGCCGTTCGCGGTGACACGGTCACCGGGACGACTGCGAAACGCGTCATCTGGGGTCGGCCCCATAATCGCGACAGCGATGGACACGTTTGGTCCATCTGTAGCGACAAACACATGCGTTTATCGCTCCCGAGGTCGACAGGCGTACTGCCGACGCTGGCATACAGAGGCTTCCACAATGATTCGCGACGTTCTCGATGGTCAGCCGGATGGGCCGACCACGGGAACTCCGCAAGTCTCTCGGAAAGGTTCACGACGACTGTCGAGATCCGGCCGAAACCATTGCACAGAAGGCCGCTGACGCGGGTTGCACGAATGACATTCAGGTTGGAAATCAGAGTTCGCATCGGAACCTCCCGGCACCGTTTCTTACGGTGCGGTTGTGGAGCACAAATTGGAAATGCAGCTCACGTGGTGACCCATCGATGGAACCACCACCCCCCAAAGCGGGCCGCAGGTGAGACTGCGATTATTAAAAACTAAACCAAAAACTATTCATCACGAAAACCACTCGCAGCGGAATATGACAGGACTCGCATCGCTGTCACGGCTGAGACCCAGGATTAGGCTTGGACCCGTTGGGGTCCGAATTGCAACGTCACCTGGGCCACCGCAGCGACGCCATACACAAGTTTTCAGTTAGGTTCTTAGAAGACTATTTCAGCAGAAGGTTCGCCCGGCTACTAGAAAAATCTGTAAAATTTCAAAATATGTCTTCTCTAGCACCCGCACCACTGAGAAAAACGGCGGCGAAAGCTCGGTTTCTGAGACAGTCTGTGGAGCGATTTTGGGAATCGCTCGCCCCGTTGATCTTTCCGCCAGTCTGTGTGCTCTGTGGTGAGCCGACCGGCCGGGGTACGGATCGCGACTCCCCGCGGCGGTACGCAACCTTTTGTGTCAACTGTGAAACATCACTCCTGCAGTCGCAACCGATGATGCGGACAGCGTGTGAGCAGTGCGGTTGGCCACGCCAAGTCCGGTCGCCGCGTGGACCGTCCTCCCGCCTGGCTACCGATCCACTGCAAGAAATGGGGGTGCAAGAAATGGGGGTGACAGTGCCGGAACCCGAATTGCTGCCGTGCCCTAAATGCGCAGGACGCAGTTTTCCCCACCGGTTCGCGCGAATGACACCGCTGTATCGATATCACGATGCGGCGAGAACCGCCGTCGTTGCGGCGAAATACCCCTGCAATTCCGCCGTCACTCGGGAGTTGGCCATGCGTTTAGCGGATCGCTGCCGCAGTCGCTGGCCCGATTTAGCCATGGCAGGGCACGCCCCTGCCCCGCCGTTGATGGTGACGAGCGTCCCTAGTCCCTGGATTCGGCAGGTTCGCCGGGGCGGCAGTGGCACGCGGTTACTGGCCCAGTACACGGCCAAGAACTTGAGGCTACCCTACGTAAGCCTATTGCGAACGACCCGCCCGGTCGCCAAACAAGCGTTGCTGGACGATGATGCCCGCCACGAGAACGTCCGCGGAGCATTTCACGTCGGTCAGCGATGGCGCCAAACGAGCATGGATTGTGACATCATATTGGTCGATGATGTGATGACGACCGGAGCGACCGCCGACGAGGTGGCGGGGGTTCTGATGGATGCTGGGGCACGCCGGGTCTCACTGGCGGTGGTGGCCCTTGCCATGCGGGATTCTTGAACCTTTCCGTTGAATTCGCCGAATCATGGTTGGATCCCTGCTGCCAGTGGAAATCGCATGCTACAGTTTTCAAGGCGGCTCGAATCCTCGGGGGCTCGCGTTCCAAAGGATTTGCGTTCCAATCGTGAGCCGGATGATTCACACTTCTTTTCTTTTCGCCTCGCGTTCCTCGCCGGCCGACGATCATGACTGACCCACAGAACCCCGCATCTCATCACGAAAGCGCCGCCGATCCCTCGCTGAGTGATGCTGAGATCGAGATCGCTCCTGCGTCCGGGCATGGGGCGCGGCGGGCGGTACTGCGCGGTCTGGGGGTGGTACTGCCACCTCTTCTGACGATCGTCGTGCTGATTTGGGCATGGAGTGCGATTGAAAACCGGGTCCTGATCCCCGTCGAGGGGGGAATTCGCTACTTGATGGTGTTGGGATTTGCGGACATCCGGCATAGCGTTCCCAAGGACGCCGTCCTCGATACGAGCGAGGACGTCACGGGGGCGAAAAAACGCCCCGGATTTACCTATCAATCCGTCACCTATGTGCCGGGACCGACCGGGCGACATTACCTGCCCGCGTACGTGGTTCGCGAGGTCGACGACCATGCCGATGCCTTCGGTGCATCCTCACTGCCTCCCAAAACAGCCGCAGCCTATTGGGACCGCTACTATCAACTGCATTACATGCCACGCTGGATCGTGGTGCCTGTCTTCCTGATTTTGTTCATCTCGCTGCTGTACTTCTTGGGCCGCGCCTTCACCGGGGGTATCGGTCGATGGTTTGTAAGCACGTTTGATGCCACCATCTTGCGCATCCCGATCGTCAATAAAGTTTACGGTAGTGTGAAACAGATCACCGATTTTGCGTTTGATGATCGGCAGATTGAATTCAACCGGGTCGTCGCCATTCAGTACCCGCGCGAAGGCATCTGGTCACTCGGTTTTGTTACTGGCAACGGGATGCGTGAAATCTCAGAAGCCGCCGGTGAACCAATGCTGAGCGTGCTGATGCCGACCAGTCCGATGCCGATGACGGGGTTCACCGTGACAGTCCGCCGCAGCGAAGCAATCGATTTGGAGCTGACGATCGATGAAGCCATCCAATTCGTGGTCAGCTGTGGTGTCGTCGTCCCACCTCAGCAGCGGGTGGAGTCCACTCTCAAAGAGCTGCCGTCGAAGCCAGCATCGGGACTCAGTACGACAGCCAGAACGTGAAATAAAGATAGATTCCGAGTACCAGCCCCAAGATCGCAACGGTCATCACCACGTCGACTGGGGTCCAGCTTTCACGGATCTCGCGAACATCCGCTTCGCTTCGGGCCCCCCACGTCAAGCCTCGCACCCGTTCGGGATCGGGTGCTCGCGTGCAGAGCGTGGTGACTACGATGACGAGCAAACAAATCGCAAACAGCGCCGACGAGAAATAGAGGAAATTCGCATCTCCGATCCACGCCAACAAGGCGGGCGATGAGATCTTTCCAGCCCCACTGCCGTAGACTGCTTGGACGATCGTTTTGCCTAACCCGAGCGCAAATCCGAACGTCAGCCCCACTACCGCAGCGGGTGAATTCATCCGCGGCCATAACAGGCCCAGCACAAAAACCGCCGTGATTGGTGGTGCCAGATAGCCCTGTACCGATTGCAGGTACTCGTACAAACCGCCCCCGGAAATGCGGGCCATCACGGGGATCCAAGCCAATCCAGCAACAACGACGACAAGCGTCGCGATCCGACCCACGCGCACCAGATGTTGCTCGGAACGACCAGGGCGGAGTTTCTGATAGATGTCAATCGTGAACAAGGAGGCGGCGGAATTAAACAGGGATGATAGCGAACTCATCAACGCCGCCAACAATCCCGCTACAACCAGGCCGCGTAAACCAACCGGTAACAACGTAGTCACCAGCGTCGGAAATACTTTGTCACCATCCAGTCCCGTACCACCATCAATGAGGGTTTTCGTGGGGATTGCAATCAACCCTTTGCTATGCAGTGCCCAACCGATCAACCCAGGAATCAAAAAAATGAACACTGGCCATACTTTGAGCACGCCACCCCAGAGAGCGCCGCGACGGGCATTGCGAAGATTCTTCGCCGACAACGTACGCTGAACAATGTACTGGTCCGTACACCAATACCAAATTCCAACGATGGGAGACCCGATCAAAATCCCCAACCACGGGAAATCTGGGTCGTCGATCGGTCGCCACAGCGCAAACGCATCCGCGTTCGCCTTTGCCATTACCCGAAGTTCTTCCCAGCCGCCGAGTTGCTTCAAACCGATGAACGTAATGCAAATCGAACCGATCAACAGAATCAAGGCCTGCGCCGCGTCGGTGAACAGCACCGCCCGCAGGCCGCCGAACACAGTGTACAAGCCCGTCAACAGTACCGTTGCGATGGCACCTATCCAAAACGCGGCCGCGGGCGATCCGAAAGTGTCCGGCAACAATGCCGAGAACACGACGGCACCGGCGTACACCGTCACGGAGACTTTCGTGAACACGTAGGCCACCAAC
Source organism: Allorhodopirellula heiligendammensis (assembly GCF_007860105.1). NCBI lineage: Bacteria > Pseudomonadati > Planctomycetota > Planctomycetia > Pirellulales > Pirellulaceae > Allorhodopirellula > Allorhodopirellula heiligendammensis. The sequence goes on along the minus strand of NZ_SJPU01000001.1, from coordinate 1,403,196 downwards.
GACACCACCGAGAGGATCCATCTCGATGTCGGACCAAAGCGCAGTTCGAGAAATTCAGGTACCGTGTAGACGCCCGTGCGATAGTAGAACGGCACGAAGAACCAGGCCAACATGATCATGATCCAGGCATGCAATTCGTAGTGCGCCATTGCCAGTCCCGACACCGCACCCTGACCGGCCAAGCCAACGATATGCTCGGAGCCGATGTTCGATGCAAACAGCGACGTACCAATCACGAACCAGCCGACGTTTCGCCCTGCGAGAAAATAGTCGGCCGTGCTATTCTGGCGACGCGACGACCACGCCACCACACCCGCCATGATCAAGAAATAACCGGCGATCACGCCCCAATCGATCAAGGTCAGGTTGCTCGCTGCTGATAAAACAACAGGCAGCTCGATCAGCGCAAAATTATCAGACATAAAACGAAACGTCTTCGGTGTGGTGAAAACTGTCGCCGCTGGCGGGATTCGCCGTTACGCACACGGTGCAACGAAAATCCCTCGCCAGCCATGTTCAGGGGGTGTTCCGATGACGTTGCCAATCGGCGTCGAGCTGCTGGGCATCGGGCAGCGGCGGTTTCGCGAGATTCCCGGGCCCCGGAATATCGCTCTCAGGCAGCTCCGATATCATCATCGCTTGGTCCAAGGGATCGAGTGCCAGGGCGAGTTGCAAATCCGCCAAGGCTAAAAACCATTCACGCTGCGCATCGATCAGCCGGATCTCCGTTTCATTAAATTTGGTTTCCAGCATGTTTAAGTAAATCAAGTCAATCTTACCGCTGTTGAACGCGAACTGGTATCTCTGGAGTGTCTCCAGGGCCGCTTCCAACGCGATCTCCGTTTCCTTGACGATCTCAGTTGCCAACTGCAAACGGTTGGACTGCGTCTGCAGCTCGACGGCAATCTTATTGTGCGTCAGTCGAAGTTTGGCGTCGATTTGCCGTATTTTGGCAGAGGTTGATTGAATTTTCCCGCGTGCCTTCCGACGCTGAATGGGCACCTCGCTGTGAAAACCGATCACCAACTCGAACTCACCTTTATCGTTTGCATAGGTCGCTGGTTCACCCATGTCCTGCGACGCTTCCGAAATGAAATCAAAATTTGGCAGAAGATCATTGTGGGCTAGTTGTCGGTCCAACTGAGTGCTGCGTATTTCTAAGTGCAGCAACTCGGGTTCTGGACGGCGAGTGATCGCGGCGGCTAACTCTGCCGACAAATCCAGCGGTGGTTGAGGACTGATGGTGGGAAATTGTTCGGGTAGCCATTGCCGATCGGGTGTCATCGGCTGGCCGGTTTCATCACGCAGATACAGCCCTAACTTGAACGCGACGGCCCGGAACTTCTGCTCCGCCTTCAACAACGAGGCCCTACGTTCGGCGATCAACTGCTCATTCAAAATCAGATCGATCTCAGCGAACTTGCCCGCCGCGACGCCGACTTGGTACTGCTCTCCGCGTTTCACGGCGAGGTCTAACAGCTCCTGCTGAGCTTGCAAGATTGCACCGGCGGACACCCATTGCCAGTAGACATCGATGGCTTCCCCGGAGGTCGCCAGGATGGTTTGACGGACACGCGGCATCGCAGCCTGCTGCTGCAGCGATGCTTGGAACACAGCAACTCGCTCCGCATCGATGGCGCGGCCTCGCAACAGGGGCTGGACGGCTCCAATTTTGAATTCGCCTGCATCGTCTGTCTGGCGTTCCTTGTACCAGGGCTGAAAGTACCCACGACCGATCCGGTAGCCAGCCGAAAGATAGCCGCCCCACCACGTCCGGCGCGCAACGCCCAAGCCGTTGCGATAGTTCCGGTAAAAACCCGTGGGCTCACTCAGCGAATCAGCCTCGAACTTTGTATCGTAGTACCCATAACTGGACATCAGATCGCCGCCTGCGATGGCTTGCAATTCTCTGGCCTGCTGGATCTCCGGATAGGAGTGGTACAAACTGGCAATGACGTCGGCGAGCATCAGTGATTCGCCCGCCTCGTCCTGCTGGTCGATACGCTCAAGTGGGTCGAGGTCAATCGTGTCTGAATCGATCATTCCCGCTTGAACGTTCGGGCCTGCAACTTCCTTGGCAACCACTTCTTCTTGGACGGTAGCAAGAAACGAGGCGAAGGATCGCGTGTCCTCGGACGTCGAACCTGCCCTCGGAGCCGCATGCGCAGCGGCCGGGTTCTGAACGGCCGTATTCTGTGCGGACGATGGGGAGGCGACAGCTATGACTGTCACGAGGACGGCAGCCGTGCGAACGCCTGCGTTGCCGAACATTTTCGCCGTGCTGCACTGCAGCGGATTTTTCCGAGGATGTGCGCGCAGCGGCAAGAAGGTCCCTATATTTTGGGCAATTTGACCTTCGCCGGTTTTTCTGGTTTGGAGTTCCCCGGCTCGTCGGGTGCGACGACGGGTGGAAATCCATTCAATTGACGCCATATCTCGTAGCCTAAGGGCACTCGCTTTAATAAAACCCAGCCGTTTGCACGTACTCCCTGACGTAAGTATCGGTCGTCCGGCCAACCTTCCTCCCGTTCAAAATGGTCATCTGGCGTCACGACCACACGAAAATATCCGGTGCCATCATCAGTTGGGAGAACTCGGTTGACTTTACCGCCAAATGTGCCGATGGCGACCGACGGCCAGCCCACGAATTGCACCGCTGGCCAACCGTCAAACCGCAGGCGAACGGGATCGCCCACGTGAATTAGCGGGATGTCCATCCCCCGGATTTTCAACTCCACGGCCAACTGGTCAGCGTCTGGCACGATCACGAACAATTGGTCCCCTTGCTTGATCGTGTCGCTGCCCTCAACGCCGAACCACTGTTGGATATAGCCGGAGCGGGGCGCACGAATTTCCAGCCGGTCCATCTGCCCCCGCGAATTGCGGAGATCCAGAATGTCCTTCTCGATCCTGTTGATCCTCTGCATCTCCTCCAGAACCTTTTGGTTCGCGGTCCTGTTCTTAATGTCAATCTCCTGCCGTTTCGCTTCAATTTCCTCCTCTTTGGACAGCAAGGTCGCATACGCTTCGTCCACTGCGTTTTCGGCCTTCAGGACCTTGGCGGACTGGCTTTCGACGGCCCGACGTTTGGAGAACAGCTCCTCACGCGAGATCAAACCTTGCTCGGACACCCGCTCGGCGATTTGCAGCTGATTGCGTTTATCCTCCAGGTCAGCCTGTAGCGAAGTGACCTCGTTCTTGGACTGCTCCCACTTTTGGCGGGCTGCCTGATACTCTTGCTTCAGAGACTCCGCCATGCTGCGACCGCTGCTCTCCTGCAGGGCCGCGGATTGCTTGGTGACCTCGAGGCTGGCCAGTGCGGAAGCCTCCATCGACTCCATGGCGACGATCTGCGTATCCAATTGGTCAACTGCATTGACGGCAAACGGGGTCAAGCGGAGCAACAGTTCAGACTTTTCGACATAGCTTCCCTCCCGCAACCCCGGCTTCACATAGCTTACAACGCCCATCGAAGGACTCAGCAAAGGCTGTGGACGCTGCTGCGGATCGAGGGCCACTACCGTCCCGACGCCCCGAGCGGTCTGTCGCCAGGGAACGAACACCATGGCCACTGTGGAGATGACCAAGGCAGCAAACGCGAGCTTGCCGATCATTCGTACGATCCTACCGGTGCGCACCATCTGGAGCGTAGGAAACTCGTCATTGGACTCGGGCGTATCGATCATGGCTCAAAACGATCTTGAAGAACAGTCAAATAAATCTACTTGCGGACAGCGATTCTGCTTTCGCACCACTCTGCAATATCCTCGCGCTGGGTCACCACAATCAGTGTCCAAGGACACTCCTCTGCGGTGATGTTTTTCCAAACGTCGCGGCGTCCACTGTCACCAAGTCCATCAAGCAATCCGTCAATGATCAACAACCGGGGATGCGCCGCCATCGCACGCGCGATCATTAACCGAGATTGTTGAGCGAATGAAAACGGTCGACCATCGGACAATAGCCTCGTTTGCAGACCGCCCTTGAGTTGCAGCAGCACTTGGCCCAGTCCCGCTTGGCGAAGGACTTCACGGACACGAGTATGGTCAATCCCGCTGCGTCCCAGGTCAGTATTCTCTCGGAGCGTTCCATTGAATATCGAGGGTTCGCCCGCGTAAGCGGCGATTTCGCCCGGTGATCCGATGGCGGCTTCAAATGCGTCGTAACCAGCGACTTGAATCATGCCGGCGCTGGGCGTGGTCAACCCGCCCAGAGCCCGCGCCAGTCGTGACTGCCCGCTAGGATCATCGCCCACAATGGCAACACGCGAACCAGACGCTATCGTGGCCGCTGCTACCCGCGATCGTCCCGTCGGCGAATCGAAAACCAACTCCGACCAGGAGACATTTGCCGGCCCTGCTGGGATCGCACCGATTTCCACGCGTGGATCAGGCGGAATGTCCACCAGGTGCCCTACCTTGTCGATCCCTGCCATCAAATCATAGAAAATCTCTAAAGACTTTCCGGCTTTGGCAAACGCCCCGACCACAACGGTAACCACCAACTCACTAGCGACGAGCTGGCCGAGCGTCAGCTGACCGTCAATCACCAACCAACCACCTAAACTAAGCAGGGCGGTAGAAGCCACGACCTGGAGCCCAACGGCAAAAATCACCTGCCGAATCACAACGCCGAACTGACGACTGCGAGCGTTGAGGTAATCGACCGATAATTGATTGGCTCGCTGAATCGCCAAATGCTCGCCGCCCCCGACCTTGAACGCACTCGGCATGGCAATCACGTCTTGTAACCAATGCGCGACCCGATACTTGCAGATCGATTCGTCAATCGCCGTTCGCACCCCACCACGTCCGAGAACCCAAGTGACGGAAATCATCGACAGCACTAACACAATATCAAAACCCAACAAGAATGGGTGGTAGAATGCCAACAACAGCAATCCGATGATACTCGTCAACACGATCGTCACGCCGTCGAGCAACAACACCGACGTCGCTTTCTGAATGGTGACAATATCGAATACCCGATTGGCCAACTCGCGGGGATATTGGTCTGCAAAAGCGTTCTGGTCGGCACGTGGAAATCGATGTGCGAGATCGTTGACGATGCGAACGAATTGGCGGCGCTGAATAATTTCAACGACCCAGGTTTGCAGAATCTTTAGAACTCCGGCAATTCCCAAGCAGACCAGCAGCATACTCGCCAGCACCAGTAGCGGTTGGAAATAAACCCCCCAACTGACGACGTTTACCAAGCTTTCGACGATCAGAGGTGTTGCCAATCCCAACACGCCGGCGACGCCCGCAAAGAGTGTGACCAACTCGATGTCACGGCGGTCCAGATGGAGCAGCGAGAGCAGTCGCCGCAGTGGCTTGGGATGCGAGTGACCATGGTCGTGACCATCCCGATCCGCGGATGCCGAAAGCGACTCGCACTCAAACTCTTTCTTAGCGATCATCATTCGCAACCGCGACAAGTCTCCCAATAACTTCGATAATTGGGAGGTGCTGAGCGTACGGTATTCGAGATGATCACCGATGACCGCGCAGTCGATCTTGCCCGCATGCGGTCCTTGCAAAATCACTAAACTGTCGTTGGGCAAACTGAATACAAGGGGGATGCCTTGGCGGACCGTCGTAACAATGTCGCCGATGGCAGGCGTCGGGCTCGCCACCAGGCCAATCCCTGCTTTCTGACTGCCCGCGATCAGTGGTTCCAACGGATCCATATCCGAACCGTCTGATGCCCTCAACGATGCCTGATCAAAACGCTGTTTCAGGGTAACCGCCAGCACGGAGATGGCCTTCTCCATCGATTCGATCGACGGTCGCCCACCGGCGGGAAATTCAGAATTGGGTTGCACGCCATCGCTCATTGGCCGTTTGCTTCGCTCATACCAAATCGAAAGTCTGGACACCTATCGCGCTGGGGATCGTCTCCTCTGAACCAAGCCAACAGCGTGGGCGAATCGGTCAGACAGATCAAAATCAGCGAAACATGGCCCCGAAAAATACTCGTCGCAGCCGCGAAGCAAAAATACTATCGTGGTCTTACTTGAAATTGAAATCCGTGGAACTGCCGCGGCGCGACCAACACGGTACTGTTTCAGAAACCTGACGTCCAGCCATATGCGGAGTCAAACCACGAGGCTGCCGGTGGGACATTATTCCTGGCGAGTGTATACCGCTGGATACACAAATTTTGGTTGCTCGTGAGGACACAGATACTCGAATGACTCCGTTAGCGATACTCCTGTCGAGTCATTCAATCTGAATGCAACCTGCACGGGAGCATCCTCGGTGGGCACGAGGCGAACCTCCACCAGATAACCGCTGCCGTTGGTTAACACGACGACGTCATCGACTTCGCCCCGTACCGTGCTAATCTCGGGAACGACGCGCCCTGGATCAACTCGCCCCCACCCTCCTAAGGGGGCTTGACCACCGCTCTCAACGACGTCCTGGTCGTCATCCCCAACGGACTCCTCGTGGGGTTGAAAATGGATCTTCAGCGTGATCGCTTCATCATCCCGACTGACCTCAAACGATTCGCAGGTTGCCAGAAGATCCCCGTTATCGCACGTCGGTTGCACCCGTTCCGCTAGCGTGGTCGTACTACCGAAGAAAAAAACATCATATCTCAACTCCAACGGTTGATCGACATCGATCTCCGCGTCGGCAACAAAGTACGCACCGATGTTATCGATACCCTCATGCGCCCCGGGGATCTCCATGAGTTCGATTCGCCCGCTACCGAAACTCTCGATCGGCTCGACCCACACGCTCGGTCGCTCGTCGTACCTCGCACCGGTGTCGCCGTAGTGATCAAAGTTGCGGTCTCTCTGCAACAATCCAAAACCCGACAACTTTTCTACACGGGTGGCAGTAACCGACGGATAGGGAAGTCGCGCGAAGGCACGCCATGTCCAATTCTCATCGGCGTGAATCAGCAACCCATCGGCATCGTGGCATGACGGGCGTTTGTCCAGCGGAGGAGGCGCCAGTCCGTCGCCCCATATCCACATGCTTGTCAGAGGCGCGATGGCGAGTTTGCCGGGGAGCTCGCGAAAATAGAGCGTGGCGGTGACCCGCATTTTCGATACCGTCATCGAAGGGTCAAAATCAAACTGGTAGGCGCCCGTTAAGCTCGGACTGTCCAGCAGCGCCAGAACGCGGAGCTGACGGTCGCCTGGGGCCGGCTCATAAACCCAGAACGCGCGAAAATCGGGAAACTCCTCATCCCGATTCATTCCCACATCAACCGCCAAGCCTCTCGCCGATGTGCCATAGACGGTTTGCCCCGTGCGAGCGCGGAAGTAACTCGATCCGATGAACGTCAACATCTCCTGACCAAAACCACCTTCTTCGAACCTCCCGACGGCTTTGAAGCCCGCAAATCCGATCGGTTCTCTGATATTCACTCCCGCAGCGGCCCCCTCAAAGTCGAATAGCTCTCGGTCATAAGGGATTTGCCTCGTTCGAAGTTCATTCTTCGTGGCGTTGCCCTCGATGACATTCACATCCACGCGATCTCGCTGGACGAAACCTCGATGGAAGAACTCCAACCAAAATGGATGATCGCCGTCGCTCCACAACGCGCGTCCGTTGCGAAACCGGATATCACGGTACTGTTCGTAACTTAGCTCGGCGAGCGCCGGTATGAGCGGCGGTTCGGGGACGTAGGTTGTCGTCGCCAAATGCTGCGCGAACAACTGCAAATCGTCGAAGTCAGAGACCTGCGATGCCGTGGGGACGGCGTTCTCACGGGCTGCCCGCTCCTCGGCAAGATCGACCGCCTTTTCATCTGCTTGGACGGCTCCGGAGCACGGCAGCAAGCACCAGAGAGTCACGCCGATGGCGTGCAAAATAGGGCGTAGAGCACTCATTGAACTGCGAATGTTGGTTGGAAGGATCTCGAAACGCCCGCCATCCTAAGCATTTTCAGTGCCGATCTGCAGCAATGCGTCCCCGGTTTGTTTGCCAAGCACGCAGGTCGAACCGTGAACACCTTAGACTGGAGTGAATCCCGCCCGTTCCAAGGCCGATTGGGCGACGGGATGCTTCATGAACGCGCTCCACACGCCACCGCTACGAAGATTTTCAGCCATCAACAACGAAATCCCTGTATCAATGCCGATCACGTCGGGGCCGGACCAACCCGTCGCGGGATTGAAGGCGTTAGCAAACCCGTAGCGACCATAGATTTCGCTACCAAACTGTGCTTGCTGGTACTTTAATGTCGAGATCGCCTGCTCGGGCACGATTGCCAGTCCGCCCGCTGCGGCACTCGGGACCACCGTCCCATCGATCCCGCGGTCTGGTTCGCTACGATCATCTTCATAAGGTCCCCCCCAGTCTCGGTACCCCGTCGCGGAGTCGCTGCTAGTGATTCCCCATAGCGATCTGCCGTAATGCCCAAACTCCGCTGGGTAGCGGCGTGATAACCTTTCCAAAAAGTCGATCTGAGCTAGGTGTGCGGTCACCGAATTATGCCAGTAGCTTCTACCGCTGGGGCTTTTCATACCGCGGAAATCGAAGAACGCCATCGGATACTGATGCACGAACAACGGCGGATAAGAAAGAAACGATTGTCCGTTAAAGGTGAGCATCTTGTCACGTCGCCATGCTTGCCATGCGACGGGATCGATCGCATGCTGCGGCGCCCCGATGGCTAACAGTACTAAAATTGTTAACTCACTAAAACGATCCCAACGATACGGCAGCATACCCTGCTCGGGTGACCATCCCATCGACAACAAGTTGCTCTCGTCCAGCATCGACTGCCAATTGGTACGAGACATCAACTCTCGACACAGACTCGCGATTTCGGCGTCCCCACCGAAAATCGTCTCCGAGCACATCACCCCCGCCAACATCAAGGCGGTGTCGACGGTGGATGCCTCGCAATTCATTCGTCGACCGCCATCACTGCGACCAATGAAGTGATATAAGAATCCGTTATGGTGCTCAGCCAACTCGAGCAGCGAACGTAGCAGCGTCCGTGAACGCTCACGGGCCCGATCGAAAGTATCAAGTCCTGACGAAGGAGCAATTGCGTAGGCCGCTAAGCCGAATCCACATGCCGCAGAACTTGCATACTCACTGAATCCTCGGCCGTCGTTTCGTCCGCGATCGCTAATCAGTCCCGTCGCTGGGTCCGCCGCTTCGCAAAAATAGCGATAACAATGCGTACGCAAATCCGTTAGGAATGCGTCTTCAGGTTCGGATCGTTCAGCGTGAGTCCTCCTGGACATCGTGTTGTCTGAATCGGTGCTGGGCATCAAATGGCGACTACTGTCGTTGGCGGAAATTCCAGTCAGCATGGGCACGGATACAGCCACCGCACCAGAAAGAAAGCGACGGCGCGTCATTGCGCTGGTTCGAAGCATCATTGCAGAATCGACGGATATAGACGTTAAACATACTGAGGAGAGGCCCCTCGGATACTACTTCAGGGGTAGCAAAGACACCTCAATATAGCATACTGAGGACAATCTTGCACCACTAATTCATCAAATTGCCCGGCCGCTGTCGGTTGAAATGACAGCCATCATCGACGGGCGGTGGATTCCGTTGCCAGCGCTGCCCGAATCCTGACCCATACGCCAGGGAGGGACGAACTGGCCGACTTCGCTGGCCCGTCGAATTCGTAGATCACCAGGCGGTTACCGGCCTGACGTGGACTCGATCGACGCTCTGAATGGTCCCGAGCCTACTGAATTGCTCATCTCGAATGGGACCCGCCAGCGCGCGTGCCGCTTAACTTTCCGGCACCCATCGCCAATTCAATGCGCAACTCGCGTCGATTTCTGGCGGGGCTATCCGTTTAGCGACCACAACGGCACCGATGAATGCTCACCGTTCGCTGCTGAACACTGAGACCGCGCTCTGCACTGTATTTTGCGAGAAATTCATCCGCGGACGATTTCCACCTCGTGATTCGCGCAAGGTGAGATTGACCAGCACTAAAAAGCGAAGGTTGGATTTTAAGGGTGGCGCCAAGCAACAAGTCTGCTGTGGCGGGGGACCGCAACGCAGTTCTGGCACGTCGTTTGATACAGCTTGACTGTGAAGTGAGTCAGTGACCCGGATTCATCGGATCCTTGCCGCGACTTGCCCTACTCCTCTTCTTGCTACTCAGCTTTTCTCTCAGCATACAGGAACATATCCATGTTCATGACCGACAATCATCCGGTGGCGTTCCAACCAATCGCACTGGACACCTACTCCAACAACACCGTCAACCGTCAGCATTTGCGAAGTGTGCCCACGATCGTGCGTCGTAAGATGCATCGCGCTGAGCCAATTGAAATGATTAAGGTCCTGCGATGGCAATGGTGGACAAAACCTTTAATTGATGGCGGACAAACGCTGTACCGAATCTTGACATTGCCAATCGGTCAGTCGTCAAACCAGCGACTTCGCGATCGGTGATCTCGGTGGGTCGACGCACTGCGCTCGTTTCCACCGGGTAGGTCTCGTCGCGGTGATTCCTCGCCGCGGTGCCGCTGCCGCTGTTCTATGCCGCTTGTTCTATGCCGCGGCGACGTCACGGCACCCTTTTCACCTCTATTTCTCTGTCCGCTATGAATCATCGCGTCTCGGGTGATCCCGCCCGCTCAGCAATGCTCCTTCGTTACCTTGTCCTGTCAACGACAGTGTTGTTGAGCACCCTCGGTTGCATCGCTTGCTACCAAATCGTTGTGGCCGACGGGGGTACCAATCCGATGGAGACGGTGAGTCTTGCCCTGTTTGCAATATTATTCACGTGGATTTCGTTTTCATGCAGCTTGGGAACCTTCGGTTTTCTCTACCAGCTCCCTCCCATGCGGCGCTGGCGAAGTGGCGGCGAGCGGGACGGGATTCTGCCGGAAGAACCATCGTCCGCACCGGATGTTCCTGAGAGCACCGCTGAGCCAACTCGTACTGCAATCTTGGTGCCGGTGTACAACGAGTCTCCGACGCGAGTGTTTGCGGCCGTGGCCGCGATGCGGGAGCAGTTGCAGGATGCGTCGTTCTCCACTGGGGAGATTTCTAAATTTGATTTCTTCGTACTCTCTGACACCACCGATCCCGATGTTTGGCTGGAGGAAGAATGGTGTTGGTCGGAGATTTTGAAACTCCACGAGCTTCGCAATTCTGCGGCGGATCCCGCCTCCGATGAGATTGGTATTTTCTACCGGCACCGTTCCCGCAATGATGCCCGTAAAGCAGGCAATATCGCTGAGTTCTGCGAAAACTGGGGCAGCCACTATGAGTTCATGATTGTCCTGGATGCTGATAGTTTGATGACCGCCGAGACCATGATTGAAATGGCTCGTAGAATGCAAATGGATCGCCAATTGGGAATTTTGCAGGTGCCGCCCGTTCCCGTCGGCCGTCGCTCACTCTTTGCGCGGATGCAGCAGTTTGCTGCGGCCGTGTATGGATCCACGTTTGCCGAAGGGTTTGACCGTTTCGCTGGCGATCAAGGTAACTATTGGGGTCACAACGCGATTCTGCGGATTGCCCCGTTCATGCGACATTGCCAACTGCCGATCCTGCAGGGTGCCGCTCCCCTCGGCGGGGAAATATTGAGTCACGATTTCGTGGAAGCGGCGTTAATGGTTCGGGCAGGTTTCAAGGTCAGACTTGCCAATGATCTGGGCGGCAGTTACGAGGAGTGCCCAACAACCATTTTGGATTTCGTCAAGCGGGACCAACGCTGGTGCCAGGGGAACCTGCAGCACTGGCGGATCTTGCTCGCCGATCGAATTCATCCTCTCTCACGAATGCACTTCTTCAGCGGCATCTTGTCGTATGTCGCCGCTCCGCTGTGGCTGATGTTCATGACCGCGTGTTTGGCCGCGGCGGTATGGAATCAGAGCACGGGAAGTTGGTCGTCGGGCGATCGATCTACACCCATCGCGGTGGGCTTATTCATCGCCTCGATGACGCTACTCCTGCTTCCCAAGGTGCTGGCGATCATCGCAGTACTGCTGCAGCGACCGCTCCGCGAGCGACTCGGCGGTGGACTCCGCATTGTCGGCAGCGCGATCGTGGAGACCTTAATATCAACTGTCTTCGCACCTCTGATCGCGGTGTACCATTCGCGATTTGTCATTTCAATTCTGGCGGGACAGACCGTCAAATGGAATGCCCAACAGCGTGGTGAGACCGCCGTCACATGGTCCGAAGCAACCGCTCAAATGTGGAAGCTGACACTCGCAGGATTGATCCTGCTGATTGGCTTGGCAGCCTGGCAACCTCTGTGGTTAGTTTGGTTCGCACCGGTGATCTTGGGTTGGTTGCTTTCGATCCCGCTGACCGTTGCAATGGGAAGTCGTCGGGTTGGACAACTATTCGCGAATGGGGGTTTGCTTCAAATTGCCGCCGAGCGGCATCCCGAACCGATTCTCTCGCGTCATCAATATTGGATCGATGAGCTCGACCAGGCGCGTGGAGAATTTGCGACAGAGAGCTGGTTCGATCGACTGCTGCGCGACCCTGATTTTCGCAATCAACACGTCGAGATTCTGTTGGCGGCCGCCAGTCAATTGCCGGTGCAGGAACACGAACCCGAATGGGCGCAGCGGTGGTTACCGATCGAGCGAGCCGCGGACATTCCAAACGCAGCCAGACGGCGACTGCTGTGCGACGATGGTTGGTTGAAAGCAATACCTGCAAAGTAACCCGGAAGGTCAGGTTTTTAAGACCACTCAACAGGCTCGTCCGACGGACGAGTGCGGCGGAGGTTCTAACGGCTCACTTCAGTGTCCAACGATTTGTTTCCGCGATTCGACAAGTGCCTACGTTCTGGTGGTAGCCGCAGGCAGATTTAGGAACCGAATGGTGCGGCGATGCAACATGTTCTGCAGGGGCCCATCATGGCAAGGGATTCTTCCCAATATCTCGGCTCCACAGTCCTCTGGATTCGTTCTGCTCCAAAGAATGGCTGCCGGGCGACTGCGAACTGCTGAAATAAAGTGCATTGGACGAGGTGAGTACCGGCGATCTGGCATGCAGGCAATGAAGACGGTCAACCCGGATACACTGTATCATGGAGGCTACGCCAGCGGCGTGGACAGCACCGCCCGGAACTGGTTCCCGCCCGGCGTCACCAAAGTTGACTCAGCAGGCATTCACATTCGTTCGACATAACAGACGGTGGCCCGTGGTGGATCTGCGACAGACCACAACGTTAAATGAAACACCGCTGCCCACACAAAGGTTTCTGACCATGAATATCAATCGACACATCCTGCTCAACGGGATCGTCGTGTTCACCATGATCGTGTTGGCGCCATTCGCGAGGGCGCAGAGCGAAACCACCGGTACGCTTGGCTCGCCGAGTGCCACCACCACGATCCCAGGAAACCAAATCCCCGCCCCCGACCCCAAATTCGGTGGAACCATTCAGAAGAACGCGACGCAGTCCAAAGCCTGGTGGGCGCCGCGTGTGGTGCCGCCCAAGGAATCGCCCAACGTGCTGCTGATCATGACCGACGATGTTGGCTTCGGCGCCCCGAGCACCTTCGGCGGTGTCATTCCCACGCCCGCCCTCGATCGCGTTGCTAATAGCGGGCTGCGATATACGAATTTCAATTCCACTTCGCTCTGCTCGCCCACGCGCGCGGCCTTGATCACCGGACGGAACCATCATTCGGTGGGCTTCGGGGTGATTTCCGAACAATCGACAGGCTTTCCTGGCTACAACAGCATCATTCCCAAGGACAAAGCCACGATTGGCCAGACGCTACTGGACAATGGATTTGCCACAAGTTGGTTTGGTAAAAACCACAACACGCCGACATTCACCGCGAGCCAAGTCGGCCCTTTCGACCAGTGGCCGATTGGCATGGGATTTGAATATTTCTACGGATTCGTCGGAGGTGACACGAGTCAGTGGCAGCCCAATTTATATCGCAACACCACGCCGATTTATCCCTACGTGGGCAACCCTAACTGGAACCTGACCACTGCCCAAGCCGACGATGCGATCGCTTGGATGAACCGTATCGACCAGATTGATCCTACCAAGCCGTTCTTCTGCTATTACGTCCCGGGAGGCACGCACGCCCCACATCATGCGACGCCGGAGTGGATAAAGAAGATCGAAGACATGCACTTGTTCGATGAGGGTTGGAATGAACTGCGTCAAACGATCTACGCCAACCAGAAGAAACTTGGCGTGATTCCCCAGGACGCGAAGTTGACGCCTTGGCCGGATGACTTGTTGAAGCAGTGGGAAGACCTCACTGCTGACGAAAAGAAGCTGTTCATCCGCCAAGTGAATGTCTATGCCGCCTATCTCGCCTACACTGATCATGAGATCGGACGCGTGATTCAAGCGGTCGAGGACATCGGCAGACTTGACAACACGATCATCGTTTACATCAGTGGTGATAACGGCGGCAGCGTCGAGGGCACGCTCGTAGGAACACCCAATGAAGTCGCCTCGTTCAATGGCGTCGAAGTTCCCGTCGACGTGCAGTTGGACAAGTTCTACGACGTGTGGGGCAGCGACGAAACATACAACCACATGGCAGTGCCATGGTCGTGGGCGTTGGATACGCCGTTCAAGTGGTCGAAGCAAATTGCGTCGCACTTCGGCGGCATCCGGCAGGGGATGTGCGTCTCGTGGCCGGGACACATCGACGACGAGGGGGGCGTCCGAGATCAGTTTCATCATGTGATCGACGTCGTGCCGACCATCTTGGAAGTTTGCGGTATCCCTGCGCCGCAAGAGGTCAATGGGATTCCCCAAGCACCGATGGAAGGGGTCAGCTTTGCATATACTTTCGCGAAGGAGAACGCAGACTCGCCTTCGACTCATAAAACGCAATACTTCGAGATGATGGGCGATCACGCCATCTATCACGAAGGCTGGATCGCCAGCACCAAGGTCATCCGTCCGCCGTGGCAAATCGTCGGCCCGGTCAATCAGAATCCCTACGGAAACGTGACGTGGGAATTATACGACCTCAACAACGACTGGACACAGTTCCATGACGTTGCCGCTGAAAACCCCGCCAAGCTTGCCGAGATGAAAAAGCTCTTCTTGCAGCAGGCAGAAAAGTATCAAGTTCTACCGCTCGACGCTTCAGTGGCGACTCGGCTGGTCTCACCGCGACCAAACATCACCGCTGGACGTACCGAGTTTGTCTACAGGGTACCGATGACGGGTGTCCCCCAAGGAGACTCTCCGTTGATCTTGAACACGTCGTACACCATCACCGCGGAGGTCGAGATCCCCGACGGTGGTGCTGAAGGAATCCTGTTGACCTCAGGCGGACGATTCGGCGGCTACGGATTTTACCTGCTCAAAGGCAAACCCGTATTTCTGTGGAATTTGGTGGACCTCGATCGTCAACGCTGGGAAGGCCACGAGGAGATTGCGCCTGGCAAACATACTATTGAGTTCGATTTCCAATACGATGGCTTGGGCGACGGTACGCTGGCGTTCAATAGTATGAGCGGGATCGGCCGCAGCGGTACGGGCATCCTCAAAGTCGACGGTCGAGAAGTCGCCACACAAAAAATGGAGAAGACAATTCCGCTGATCTTGCAGTGGGACGAGACTTTCGACATCGCAAGCGATACTGGAACGCCCGTTGACGACACGGATTACCAAATCCCGTTCGAATTTACCGGCACGTTGAACAAGCTGACGCTCAAAATGGATCGCCCGGAACTGTCACCAGACGACATCAAAAAACTCGAAGCGGCGACGCGAAACAATCGGGCGAGCGAGTAGCTACCCCTGGGAACGCGAGTATTCGTAGGAGTAGACTCATTCGCCAACGATGACGAACAGTCCCGAGCGGGACGGCAACACTCTGACGACAACGAAACAGGCTGTTGATTGAGTGAGCCGAGACGCGCAAGCAATCGGGCTCGCCAGATGCTCAGAGCCTCACGGCCCTCGACTCACCGTGGCGTCACCCAAGTCGATTATACCAACAGCCCAGAAAGTCCCCGGTATAGTTTGTCAAACACCAGCGCGGCCCTACCGGGGCGGCAGCAAGGCGTTCCCTCAACCTTCGGAATTGGATTAATGAACAAAAATGTGTTTGTGCAACTTGGCGTGTTCGTCGCCGTCCTCATTGCGCTCAACCTATTCTTTCATTTGCACATCTCAATCATCGGTAGCCTGGTTTTAACCATAGTCCTATCGCTTGTCATGAGAATGATTCAGCGGTGATGTCGGGCGAGTACCGGATGAGTATTTCGCACTATCTGGTTGGTGGGGAGAGTGAATTTGATAGCGTTGACGAAACCAGTCGGTAGACTTCTGTCCAGCTAATCACGGCTCTCAATCGTTGGGAGCCTGCGGGTTTCCCTTGCTTGACGAGAGTAGTGACATGAAGAACACGCGACGACGTTTCCCTGGCTGGGCCCATGTTGGGCTGGCCGCAATCGTCTTGATAGGATTGAGCGCGCCCGCGTTCTCCCAGGACAAAAAACCCAACATCCTGTTCATCATGGGCGATGATATCGGCATCATGAATGTCGGTGCCTATCACCAGGGGCTGATGGTTGGGGAGACTCCTAACATCGACCGCCTCGCCGCCGAGGGTGGCCGCTTCATGGACTACTACGCCATGCAGAGCTGCACGTCAGGACGCTGTGCGTTCTTCACGGGCATGGAGCCGATCCGCGTCGGACTTACCGTTCCCCAGCTTCCAGGCAGCCCGGCATGGCTGCGTGACGGCACACCCACGATCGCCAAGATCCTGCTCAACCAAGGCTACACGACCGCGCAGTTCGGAAAGAACCACCTCGGTGACCACGCCCAATCGCTGCCGACGGCCCAAGGCTTCCAAGAATACTGGGGCTACCTCTATCACCTCGACGCGATGCAGCAGGTGAGTTTCCCCGATATTAACAAATCGCCAACCGAACAGGGCATCACTCCTCCGGGGCTCAACACTCCGATCGAAGGCCTCACGCCGCCTCCAGGCTCCGTGGACCCGAAGACCCACATCGCGTTGATCCCACCGCGACCACTCATCTCGAGCACCTCCTCGGACGGAACGCTCAAGAACCAGAAGGTCTCCGGCGACGGACCGCTCACGATTGAGCGTTCGAAGACGATCGACGAAGAGATCTCTTCGAAGGTCATCGACTGGCTCGATCGTAATGATCCCAAGAAGACCGACAAACCATTCTTCTGCTGGTACAACCCCGCGCGCATGCACGTCACCACCGTGCTCTCGCCGAAGTATGAAGCCATGATCGGCGAAGTCGGCGGCAAAGACTGGGGTGCCAATGAAGCTGGCATGAAGCAGATGGACGACAATATTGGCTACGTCCTCAAGAAGCTCGAAGACATGGGCGAACTGGACAATACCATTGTCGTCTTCACGACCGACAACGGAGCCGAGGCGATCACTTTCCCGGACGGTGGTGTGACACCATTCAAGGGCCAGAAGGGCCAAGCCTGGGAAGGCGGCTACCGCGTTCCCTGCGTCGTCCGTTGGCCTGGCCATATCAAGCCCGGCACGCTCTATAAAGAGATGTTCGCTTCCTACGACTGGATGCCGACTTTGACCGAGATTGCAGGTGGCCCCAAGGGCGACGGTCTCGACAAGCAGATCCAAGCCGGAAAGTACCCAAACTTCGTCAAGACGAAACTCGCTGGTATCAACCAGATCGACTACCTCACGAACAAGACCGACAAGTCCGCTCGCGAGACGTTCATCTACTACTCCGGTGCCACGCTCTCCGCTGTGCGATACAAGAACTGGAAGTTCTACTACTCGATGGCTAAGCCGGGTCCTGACGGTTGGCTGATGGGTCTCGAAACCTACTCCTGGACTCTGATCGACAACATCAAGCGTGATCCGTTTGAACAGGCGGTCGGCGCTTGGCAGAAGTCGGCAGCGTCCATGCAAGGTGCCCTGGCTTCGCCGAGCACTGCATACGCTTACGATTGGAACCTCCTGCCGATCGGCCAAGGGATCGCACTGCGGCACTTGGAATCCTTCGTTGAGTTCCCGCCGATGCAGGCACCGCCTTCCTACAACCTGGCCCAGGTGATGGAGCAGATCCAGGCTCAGAAGCGGAAGATCAGCAGCTCGGGCCACCCGAGCGACTGATCCAACAACGCCGCTCTGATTAGCCATTTGGGCGTTAGCCTGGGCTGATCAATTTATAGTATTGACGCAGCATTCCGTGACGGCGGTTTTATTCTGCAACTATAGATTTTCATCCCGAAGGGATTTCTCCAACGAACTCGTCATTCGATCAACGAGCGATTGCACCTTCGGTTGTGGCTGACACCGATGCGATTTGAAGGTCAATCGGTGTGGGTGGGTCAGGTCAGTCGCGATATCGGTGCTCGATTGACTTGGCGGACTTGGTGGCTTGATCGGCGTGGTTGGTACAGCTTGGATCGTAATCCACCGTGTAATAACGGGGTGGTGACCATGCAAGGAATCCGTTGGGCGCCCAACCAATGGAAATCCGCACTCGCGATATCGCGTCAATTGCAACGATGATGTTTCTGTGCAGGTTGGAAACCGATCAAGGGTCCATGATGAAAGAGCAGACTTCCGGGTCCGATTCGTCACGCTCTGATTCCACACAATTATCGCTGATTCTTGAACAGCATCGGTCACATCATACAGCTATACTGGCTGAAAAATCGAAGCCCCCTTCAGGCGAAGGCACTTCAACGCAATCGGCCATCTTGAAGGCCAAATAACACGGATTTGCTTTTGAACCACAGGCGTTGGCTCATCACGTGGGCCTGCGGATTCAGCAGCGATACCACCAACTTTTCTAATCCTACAGCCCGAATAAAAACCATGAAAACTGGCAACACTCGAAACGCCCGCAGATTTCTTGCGGGTGCCTTGTTGAGCGCCTTCGCAGCGGCTTCCGCCTACACTCAAACGAGCGTCCCACCATCGGTCACAACGCCGGACCAGGTCGAAACCCGCATTGGCACGCTCGCATTCCATGACGGGCAGCCCAGCAAGGAAACCCTCGAAAAGGTCTATGACCATCTGGACTTCTCACATGCTGTCCGCGCCTTTTCGGATACTCTGCAAGGCGTCAGCATCCATGCCGTCCGCAAGGGTATTGCCAGCGTGGGTGCGAAAGACAACGAGGTCATCGTCTTTTCCGAACTGATGGATGCCAAGTCACTCTTCCTGACGGCCAACGCCGACACGATCTACATTATCGGCGGCCTCGACCTCTCCAAAGGTCCCATGGTGATCGAGGTGCCCCCGCAGGTGCTCGGCACGGTCCAGGACGCCTGGTTCCGCTGGGTCATCGATATGGGACTGCCCGGTCCAGACCGCGGCCAAGGGGGCAAATATCTGATCGTGCCCCCGAACTACAAGGGTGTCTTACCAGCGGGCGAATTTAACGTCGCCCACTCAAAGACCACCCATGGCATCTGGTTTGCCCGCGCATTTCTGCAGGACGGCAACGATCCTAAGCCAGTGGTCGAGCGCATCAAGCAGTTCACCAAGGTCTATGCTTACAATCCCGGCGGTGTCGGCACAGCCATCGCGGAATTTCTGGCGGGCCGGGCCAAACTCGGTCCCATCAGTCCTCCTCCCGCGACGGTATTCCATGAAGGCAGCGGCAAGGTCATGAACACCCTCCCGCCGAACGACTGGACGTACTACGAGATGCTCAACGAAGTCGTGCAGCAGGAACCGGCTACCTCGCTCGATCCCGAGTTGATGGGTCCGATCGCCGCCATCGGCATCGTCAAAGGCCAACCGTTCGCACCCGACGCACGGATGAAGAAAATTCTCACCGAAGCACTGGCTGTCGCCAACGCGACGTCGCGCAGCTTGTTCATGAACCCCCGCGATCGTTCCTGGTACTACTACGAGGACGCCAATTGGCAGAACATGCTGTTCGCTACCGGCTACGAATTCGAGACGCCGATCCCCTTGATCACCAAAGAGGGCGTCAAACCTTTCCCGACGACCGGCTTCCGACAACTCGACGCGCGTGAAGCCTTCTTCTACGGCGTCACCGGAATCACCCCGGCCATGGCCATGCGGTTGCCTGGCATCGGGTCGACATATCTGTGGACAATGGTGGATTCCGAAAACAATTATTGCGACGGTGCGAAGACCTACAAGGTTACTCTGCCCAAAGATATTCCCGCCGAAAAATTTTGGTCTTTCACGCTCTACGACACCATGACCCGCTCGATGCTCGACACGCCGCAGCGATACCCGCGAGCTGGCAGCCAGAGTTACCCGTCGCCAGCTGCGGATTCTAATGAAGACGGTTCCACCACCATCTATTTCGGCCCCGAGCAGCCCGCCGGAGTGAAACGCGGCAACTGGATTCAGACTATCCCTGGCAAAGGCTTCATCCCCTGCCTACGGCTCTACAGCCCGCTCGAACCGTTCTTCAACAAGACTTGGCGGCCAAGCGAAGTCGAACTGCTGAAGTAGCGTGAACTGGCCTGTGGAAATGTGTGCGACCAAGGCCGGCAAACGGGTGATGCCCGTCAAATCTCGTCGCGTTTGGGGCTCATGGGGCACCAGCCTGCGCCAAAACATTCATTTGCAATCTCGGGATTGTCACTCGGTTCATGGAGTCCAACTGACCGCGCACCAGCTCAGACGGACGGAGCCGTCTGGCTACCATTCCGCGAACGACTAAAGTCCGATTCCTCGGGTTGAGCGGGTGGTCCGGGATAAAAGGGCGAAGATCACCCCGCTTGTTCGTTTTGTATCGACTTCACTGGAAAGGCGACATGCAGTGGGTCGATGCTCTGATCAAACCCTACCCAGGATACAGAGCTGGCCGGGGATCACCCACGGGCAAGGGAGTGCCAGGTATGCTATTTAAAAAAAGTTTGTTGATTGCAGCAGCGATCGCGTGTTGTTGCCATGCGATGACGCCCCAGCAGAGTTTTGGCCAGGCATATGGAGTGGAACTCCAGGCCAGCATGCTGCCTGCTTCGGGTGGAATGGGGGGAACCGGTATCGCTCGACCCCAAGATTTGCAAACGACGTTGGCCCTTAACCCGGCAACTCTGTCTCAATTCAAGGGAACACAATTCAGTTTCAGTGGCGGATGGGTGGAACCCACGCTCAATCTGGAAACGACGACGCCTCTCGCCGGTGGCACCATTGAGCCATTTAAAGCGAAGTCACAGCGGCCGGGCTCGATCGTTGGCAATATCGGAGTGACTCAAGACTTCACCGCACTCGGAATTCCGGCCACCGTGGGTCTGGGATTATTGACTGCTTCCGGACTCGGCTCCAACTACAACCAAGTCATTGCCAGCAACGGCACCGCAGCCGAAATGCAGGTCTTGCAGACCGCGATAGGAGCAGGAGTCGAATTGACCGATCGGCTCTCGCTCGGTTTCCAAGGTACCGTCGGATCGGCCTCGATGGACGGGATCTTTGCCGGAATTAGTTCTTCCACCCCCGCCTATAACTTGCGAGCTGCATTGGGGCTGACCTACGAACTTCGAGAGGCAACAACGATCGGCGGTTATTGGCACACCAAACAACAATTCAATTTCGACAACTTCGTTCGCCTCGGCGGTCAAGGCCAGCCCTTCCAAGACTTCAAGGTATCGTTGCCGAACAAGTATGGGCTTGGAATCGCCGATACCTCCCTGCTCGATGGCAAGCTCCTCGTGGCGGTCGATTTCATGTATTTCCGTTGGTCAGACACCGACTTTTTCGGTGCCATGTGGGAAGATCAATTTGCAGTGCAAAGCGGGCTTCAATACACCACCGATCGAGGAGCCAAACTCCGCGCCGGTTATGTCTACGCCGATAACGCCTCGCGAGACATCGTAGCGCCAAGCTTCGGTCCGATCACGCCACAAGCCGGGGTTGATTATGTCCAAGCGTTGTTCCCAAATATCAACCAACATCGGATCAGTGGCGGTATTGGTCTGACGGACATTTTGCCGGGAGTCGATCTCGATCTATTCGCTGGTGGCATGTTCCGTGCGTCCCAGACATTTGGTACCTCCACAGGCTCGGTGGAGAGCTACTGGGTTGGTTTTGGATCGACCTGGCGGTTCGGGCGTGGTGGTTGCAAGCAGGACAGCGCGCCGGTGCATTGGTAATGGTCAGGACCGAATCGGATTCATCCGCAAAACTTACTTGGGTCGTTTGGCGACACACTGCCAAGTCCCTGCCCGGCGGAGATTGAAGATCCATCCAGGTTTATCGGGCTCATCCGACACCTTGCGTTCGTTGCATTTGCACGCCCCTTCTTAACCGCCTCGATTCCCTAAAATCCAGGATAGTCCCGACAAGGACGATCGCATGCTGCCCAGGACGTGATCCCCCAGTTGCGTTGGCAACTCATGAAATCGCCGCACGAGGGGGCGGCACGAGAGTTGGGCGGTCAAACCGTTATTGCTGCCCGTCGTGTAGCGACTCATTCTGACCTCTAGTTTCGCAACACAAGCACCAGCTTAGTGGTGGAAACCGGACGCTTCGTCAGCGGTCATCAACGCGTGCACCGGATGCTTTTCGAAGAAGTCAATCGCACGCTTCATGTCATCGAGCAGGAGACCGGCCAGATCACGGCTGACTCCGTGGCGAACGAGAATCCGCTGGATCACCAAATCTTGGCGGTTGGCGGGCATCGAATAAGCGGGCACCTGCCATCCTCGCGCCCGAAGCTTATCAGCGAAGTCGTACAACGTATAGTTTTCGGCGTATTCGTCTTTCAGTTTCCAGCAGAGCGCTGGAATTCCCTTGTCGATCTCGCCACCATAAAGAATTTCAAAGGGGCCGAGCTTTTCGATTTCACGGGCTAGGAATTGTGCGGTTTCATAACAGGCTGTATGCACCTTGCGGTATCCTTCCTTGCCAAGACGCAGGAAATTGTAGTATTGAGAGACAATAGATCCCCCTGGTCGTGAGAAGTTAAGGGCGAAGTCGATCATATCACCGCCGAGATAATTGACATGGAATACCAAGTCCTCGGGAAGATCTTGCTTCTCGCGCCAGATCACCCAACCCACGCCTAAGGGGGAGAGGCCGAACTTGTGACCTGAGGCATTGATGGACTTGATTCGCGGTATCCGAAAATCCCATACGAGATCAGGTGAACAAAACGGTGCCAGAAAGCCGCCGCTGGCGCCATCGACGTGCATCGGGATGTCGAGCCCCGTCTGCGACTGAAGTTGGTCAAGGGCTGCGGCGACTTCGGCAACCGGTTCGTACTGGCATGTGAACGTAACGCCGAGCGTGGGCACCACGCCGATCGTATTCTCGTCGCAACGTTTGAGCACTTCCTCAGGCGACATAATGAAACGATCATGCTCCATCGGAATTTCACGCAGTTCGACATCCCAGTAGCGGGCGAACTTGTGCCAGCAGATTTGGACCGGTCCACAAATCATGTTGGGTTTGTCGATCGGTTGACCTGCTGCTTTGCGTTTTGCGCGCCAGCGCCATTTCATCGCCATTCCGCTGAGCATGGCCGCTTCGCTCGAGCCGGTGGTTGAGCATCCCAGCGTATTGGCGGCGGCGGGTGAGTTCCATAGATCCGATAGCATGTGCACACAGCGAGATTCGATTTCGGCACACTGCGGGTACTCGTCTTTGTCGATCATGTTCTTGTCCATGCAATCGTTCATCAACGTGCGGACTTCCGGTTCCGCCCATGTCTGGCAGAAGGTGGCGAAGTTTTGTCTCGCGTTCCCGTCGAGCATCAATTCATCACGCACCACGGTGTACACATGACGGGGATCGTGCTCATGCTCCGGCATCTTGTACTTCGGCATTCCAACCGCAAGATCGCTGGACGCGTAAACGTCATCGGCGAGACTCTCACGCACGGACTCTTTCTCATGAAGTGGCATCTATCTATCCTTTACGGCGAAAATGTTAGGTCCTGGAACAGTTCGTTCCGATCGATTGTAGACTACCACCAAGTAGCCGATACGAACCACGCGTCGAGGATCTCATTGACGGCCTCACCGCCGCTTGATTTGCATGGTCCGCACCGGTTTGCTACCGACAGTCGCAACGATCGCTGATTCAGAGTCCACAATGATGAAACCATCTCGGAGTCTCGTGGATGAACGCGGCCCATGGCCATTTATCACCCAGCGAGTCTTCGGCGACTCCGATGGCAGCACGCATATCTGGAGTTCACGACACCACCGCAAAGGCTTGCTCGTTGGCGTAGCAGTGGGGGCGGAAGGATTCGCGTCGACGCTGTGTCGCTGCTTGTGGTCTCCGCGAAAATTGAACTGGTGGATCGGCACGATTTTCGCCACCGGCTCGATGCTCTTTACGCTAGCCAGCCTGCTGGTATTGTCACCAACAGTTGCCCGAGCATTCGCGCTCGATGCTAGAGAGATCAACATCATCTACTTTGTCGGTTCGATCGCATTCACGACAGCGGCCTACCTGCAATTGTTCCAGGCCGCCAATGTGATTCCCCCGAACGTTCATCTCTCTTCATCAACAGCCCGCAGAAAACTCTTTGGATGGCGCCCTGGCGACATCGGGTGGATGAGCAGTGCATTGCAATTCATCGGTACCATCCTATTCAATTTCAATACTTTCGACGCGCTTGTTCCTGGCCTGAGTTGGATTGAGCAGGATTTTGTGATCTGGCTTCCTGACTTTGCTGGCTCGATACTGTTCCTATCATCGGGATACTTGGCCTTCATCGAGACCTGTCATCAGCTTTGGGCTTGGAAGCCGGATAACATTTCTTGGTGGGTTGTGTTGATCAACCTCGCCGGTTGCGTCGGCTTCATGGTGTCGGCGGTGCTTTCCATTGTCCTGCCCGGTTCACCCCATCCTGAAATCGCGTCCATCGCGACTGCATTCACACTTCAGGGCGCGATCTGCTTCCTCACCGGATCGCTGCTGATGTTGCCAGAGATGGCAGTCCACTCCGAGTCCTAGCGGGACCGTGAAATGGACGTACCCGTGTTCCCACCGAATTCTCGACAAACATCTGATCCCGTATGCCTGGTGCTGTCTCAGTCAAATGCATTCGAATGGATCGATGCGATGCGAAAGACAAGCTCAGAACGCACGCCCCGACAAACCGGCCATCACTCTGCGGCTATCACTCTGCGGCTATCACTCTGCGGCCATGGGCACCTGCGGTTCATCAACTCCGCCAGGCCGCACCGCCTCATCCAGAGACAGGACGTACGCGCCCATCGCCAACAACATCAGCACAATGGCGGTCCAAAACCGCCAGTCGTGATGGATCTTTTTCCCTGATTTTGCGGAGTGATCTGCCGCCTGGGAGTGATCATGGCCGTGGTTGGGTTGGTTGTGTTTGGACATGGAGGTAAGGATTCCTATTTAAAATATTTCTCATGATCGACGACTGTCACAAGGCAAGTCAGCAGCTTCGTGTATTCTGACTGCAAAGTACAGGTGGGAACCTTCGGGGATGGCCCTGTGGTTCTACTTTCCCTCGGTGGCAGGGCCGAGTAGAATCCTCCCTGTCTAGTCTTCCTTTCGATGGCAAGAATGCTGCGTTTGACACCTTCAGCCAGTTGCTTGTCCCGAGTCCGCCGCGTGATGTTCTGCGGGTCGAACGTCCAGCTGAGCATCAACGATTTATGTATTTCCTTGAGTGATCGGGGGGCATTGTCAGAGAAATGGATCGCTGGCCCCGATTCGCTGTTAAGATCGCGATACCCGTGATTGTCTTGGTTCACTTCGCAATTCTTGATCGTGATACCAGCGTGATCAGCGACGAACTCGCAATGCACGCACGGAAGCTTCGTCTATCCACTTGTCTTCGTCGCAGGTGTTGCGTGTGCACTCATCCAGGCACCGGTACAGCTGATTCCCCTCTATTCCAGAATACCGATCCATGACGACACACACCCCGCCAACTTCGACCAGCACCCTCATCCATGATTTGGTCGCCGGTTTAGTTGTATTTCTTGTCGCCTTGCCACTCTGCCTGGGCATCGCACTGGCGTCTGGCGCTGAGCTATTCTCGGGCCTGCTGGCGGGTATTGTCGGTGGGCTGGTGGTGGCCGTCATCAGCGGTTCGCACACGAGCGTCAGCGGCCCCGCTGCGGGCTTGACCGCGATCGTGGCGGCGCAGATTGCGACGTTGGGGTCGTTCGATGCCTTCCTACTGGCGGTCGCCATCGCCGGGCTGATTCAAATTGGTTTTGGAATCGCCAGAGGCGGCGCGCTCTCCGCGTTCTTTCCCTCCAGTGTGATCAAGGGATTGTTGTTTGCGATTGGCGTGATCTTGATCCTGAAGCAAATACCGCATGTCCTCGGTCACGATCTAGACCCCGAAGGAGACATGTCGTTCTTCCAATTCGACAAGGAAAACACGTTTTCGGAACTGTTTGCAACACTCGCGGGCAGCATCCACGTGGGTGCGATGGTGATTGGCCTATTGTCGGTAGCGTTCTTGCTTCTGTGGGATCGTATCGAGGTGCTGAAGAAGTCCTTGGTCCCGGCACCACTCTTGGTCGTCTTAATGGGGGTTGGCTTGAGCGTATGGTTCAGTGGCTGGGGCGACACGTGGTCGATCGGTACGAACCACCTCGTTGAGATCCCGATTGCGAAGAGTTTATCGGAGTTTGCTGGTTTCTTGACGCTCCCCGACTTCACGCAGTTTAGCAACCCATCGATCTACCTCGCGGCCATTACCATTGCCGTTGTTGCTTCACTGGAGACACTCTTGAATCTCGAAGCGGTCGATAAAATCGATCGCCTAAAACGAAACTCACCAGCGAGTCGCGAACTGGTCGCCCAGGGCTGTGGCAACCTGGTCTGCGGACTGATTGGTGGATTGCCCGTGACGTCGGTCATCATACGCGGGAGTGTGAACGTCAATGCAGGCAGTCAGACAAAAAAATCTGCCTTTTTTCACGGTCTGTTGCTGCTGCTCAGCGTCGCACTGCTGCCGCAATATCTAAATATGATCCCGCTCTCAGCACTCGCGGCGATTCTGCTGGTGACCGGTTTTAAACTGGCCAGCCCGACGTTATTTCGACAAATGTGGGACGAGGGGCGGTATCAATTCTCTCCGTTCATCGTGACGGTTGTTGCGATCGTGTTGACGGATCTTCTGATTGGCATTTTGATCGGGTTGGGAGTCGCAGTGCTGTTCATCCTCAACAGCAACCTGCGCCGCCCCATTCGGCGTACGGTGGAACCTCGACTGGAAGGCGACGTCACCTACATTGAATTGGCAAATCAAGTCAGCTTTCTTAATCGCGCGGCGATTCAAAATGTGGTCGATGATGCCAAACCAGGAAGCCGCTTAACGATTGACGCAAATCAATCCGATTACATTGATCCCGACGTGCTGAGCCTCATTCGCGACTTCGCCCATACGACTGGGCCGGCGCGGGGTGTGTTAGTGAACCTGGTTGGATTCAGATCCAAATATCACGTCAAAAACGAGGCGCAGTTTGCCAATTATACGACCCGCGAGGTGCAGGATAGCATCACACCTGACCAAGTGATTTCCATCATGCGAGAAGGCAACCACCGTTTTGTCAATGGCAATCGACTGAGTCGCGATTTGCGGCGGCAAGTTGGCGCAACAGCCGCCGGTCAAAATCCGTTTGCCGCCGTCTTGAGCTGCATCGACTCGCGGGTCCCCACCGAACTGGTCTTTGATCTTGGCGTGGGCGACATTTTCAGCGTGCGAGTGGCGGGCAACGTCATCGGCACGAAATCGCTCGGCAGCCTTGAGTTTGGCGTCGGGGTGGCAGGAGTCAAACTGGTCGTTGTGCTCGGCCATACCCGCTGCGGAGCGGTGACCTCGTCGGTGAACCTCGTCTGCAATAATCAGGATGCCGAGAGCATGACCGGTTGCGAACACCTGCAAGCGATCGTCAACGAGATTGCACCGAGCATTCAGGGGCACTCCGCCGATTCCCTCGGTCGTCTCGCCCCGGATGAACTGGAGACCTACGTCGATGATGTTGCTAAACGCAATGTCCTGCATACTGTCGATGAAATACTCCAGCGCAGTACCGTTATTCGCAAAGCGGCCGAAACCGGTCAGATCAAAGTGGTAGGTGCCATGTATGACGTCAAAACTGGCGTAATCGTCTTCCTCGGAGATGAATTCATTGAGCCCGAGGGTGCGCCTGCTCATAAATCGCACGAAGGTTCACCGCACTAACATGCGTGTAAATCTGAGTGGTCGTCAACGATTTGTGCCCTAGCAGTTCCTGCACGCTACGAATGTCAGCACCCCGATCGAGCAGATGGGTGGCGAAGGAGTGCCGCAGAGTGTGCGGACTGGTGCGGGTATCGAGTTCGGCCGCAGCGATGTACTTGTCGAGCATCCGGCCAACACTGCGGGTGGTCAAAATATTGCCGAAGCGATTGACAAACACAGGCGCAGCCTGGCCTAGCATCTCCGCCTTCGCCGAACGAGTGCGCCGCGCCGCATACGTGCGGATCGCTTCAATGGCGTAGGAACCCAGGGGGCTGATCCGCTCCTTGCGGCCCTTCCCACGCACGCGAGTAATACCCTGTGAGAAATCGAGGTCGCCATCCCGCAGCCCCACCAATTCGCTGACTCGCAGTCCAGCCGAGTACATCGTTTCTAAAATCGCTCGGTCGCGCAGGCCCGCAGGATCGTGCGCCGACGGGGCCGTCAATAAACGTCCAATTTCGCAATCTGAAAGCACCAGCGGTAGCTTACGATTTTGACGTGGATTGCGCAGCGGCTTAGCCGGATTCGTTTTCGTGGCACCCTCGCGCATGGCGAATTTGAAAAAACTCCGCAGCGAAGCGAGTTTTCTCGAAATCGTACTCTTGGCGTAATCCGCTTGCTGCAGAGCGGATTGGAACTGACGCAGGTGGGATGGTGTCAACGCGTCTACCGACGTGCCGACATCATCGCTGCCGCCGATCCATTGAGCGAACCCGATGAGATCTTCCCGGTAGGCTTTGATCGTCAGGTCCGAAGCGTTGCGCTCAGTGGCCATGTATCTCAAAAACCGAGTGATCGTCGTCGAAAGAGAGGCGCGCGGCATGATATGGCTTTCCCGTAGAACAGGCGTCAATCCCGTCGAGGCAGGCAGGACGCCCGCCCTACGCTCGGATCTGAGACCCGATGCTATGCGAAATCATCCATCGAGATACTGTCGAACTCTTCGCTAGCACCGACTTCGTCATATTCGGTGAATACCGATTCGCGAATTTTACGAGACAACATGGCGGCGTCATACCAAGAGAAATCCAGCTCAGGATTGGCAGCAAAACGCGCGAGCTGCCGCAGCGTCTCGTCACGATTGTCATCATCGAACAAAAAGATGAATTTCTCTTCGCCTTTGACTAGGGCCAAAACGTTGACTTCCTTTTCCATCTTGTCTCTCGTCCTGAGTAGGGGGGGCCGGCGCCGGGGAGGTTGCCGCTGGTACTGATCTATCGGCACTTCGTCCGTCTTCCGATGAGCCCGCTTGGACTGGGAAGCCGCACAGCAGCCAACATTTCCATAGCGGTAGCCTGACAATAGGCCGGACCGTCACTACCCAACCAATCGCGACAGCCTTGCGGACCAGCAACCTCAATCTTTCCGCGTTCCGATATCTCAATCGAAACAGCGTGCCGAATCGGCGCACCACTGTCCCAGTGACTAAAGGTCGGTGATACTCACGGGCGCGGGCGATCCGGCCCGGTAGCAATACGCGTCTCTCCGAGCATCGATTCGTCAAAATATCCTGTCGGCGGGAGACGGACCGGACGGAGAGGTTTTTGTGTGAGCCGTCCGCTATCCCGACGGACTGCGTTGAACGGCTCGGGAATGAAAGCTGACCGGTCGGGGCCCACATGCACGCTCGGCGTGATACTCGGAACGACGTCCCGTTGGCGATCTGAATCCGCAGATGTGGGACTGACCGCGTATCGTGGATTCGTCGATCCATTGCGGGCATGGTCTCGAGAAAGATCAGCCCATCGGCTCGGCGAGACGACCGCATGCGACGCCGCATCGGCCTCCGGCC
Source organism: Allorhodopirellula heiligendammensis (assembly GCF_007860105.1). Lineage (NCBI taxonomy): Bacteria > Pseudomonadati > Planctomycetota > Planctomycetia > Pirellulales > Pirellulaceae > Allorhodopirellula > Allorhodopirellula heiligendammensis. Next base: position 1,373,313 of record NZ_SJPU01000001.1, on the reverse strand, counting down.
GAGGTAATCGCAGTCGGACCGAGGAGGTCAATGTTGCTGGAGGCATCGGTGTTGCAATGGTGTCCAGTACTGTCCTCGGCGACCGCGGCAGTTTCTCATCGGCGATCAGCGGATTCCCGCACGCGAAACACATCGCACCACCCAAAATGGCGCGAGTCAACACCATCTTGGCGCGTCGACAGTGACAGGCGGGCTGCGGTGAATGATTCATGAACAATGACCTCAGGTGACGGCACGAACCTCGGCGGTTGCCTCAGTGCTTTCATCTCATCGGATGGAGTCACACGCGGGCCGTGCCGATTCTGCCGATTGTCCTGGTTGATCACGAACTGCCCACGGAGCGACCCGCAAAACCCGCACAGATTAACGCTCTGTCGCTCGAGGTGGAGGATTTGCTACGACAAACCATTCATCGCGATCACCTTTGGGATCTCGTGCCACCGTGTTTCACACCCAAGACGTGAAACATGTGACTGAGCCGATCGCGTTGGCATTCCCACCATCATTCCCCACGCCCACTCATTCGCTCGTGATTCCAACCCGACTAACGCGTACGATATTGTGGGAGATTCTCCGAATCTTTGTGATCGCGTTGGTGGTGCTGACGACCATCATCCTATTGATCGCCGTTGCCCGTGAACTGATCCGCAAGGGCCTCGGTCCGATGGCAGTTTTGCATCTGCTGCCCTTCGCGATCCCGATTTCGCTGCAACACGCTGTGCCGGCAACAGCACTCTTTTCTGTCTGCTGCGTGTACGGCCGAATGGCAGCCGACGGTGAAGTCAGTACCGTCAAATCATCTGGCATTTCGCCACTGCGCCTGCTACAGCCCGCGCTGGTGTTTGCGGCATTGCTCAGTCCGTTAGCGGTTTTCTGTAGTGATACGGCAGTCTCATGGGGCAAACCTGGAGTGAAACGGGTGGTGCTGTTGTCGGTCGAGGACATTGCCTACAAGGTGCTCGAGTCTCAACATTCATTTACATCGGATCACGGATTTTCAATCCATGTCCGCGAAATCAAAGATCGGCGGATGATCTCCCCGACCGTGGTCGTACGCGGACGCGGCGACGAGGCATTCGAGGTGACGGCGAGCGAGGGTCAACTCGTCATGGATGAAGAGCGTCAAGCGTTGGTACTCAAACTAGTCGATAGCAAAGTCGTTCGGGGTCGTGGCTTCGGTGGTACTTTACCAGGCGAGTCGACGTTCGAAATTCCGCTGGGCAACACGTTGGCTGACGAAGATCCATCCGTTAAAAGCCCCAGTGAACTGCCCCTGCGACTGATCCGCCGGCAGAAATCACATCAACGCGAGGCCACCCACGCGGCTGTGGGCCAATTAGCAGCATTCACGGGTTTTGCCCTTATACAATCGCGTCCCGAGACGATTGGAGGGTCCAAGGCCCAAGGCATCCATGCGGCACTCAACGCCAGTCAAACTCGATTGACGCGTCTGAAAACCGAGCCCTGGCGTCGCTGGGCCGAAGGCTTCACCTGCTTCTTTTTCGTCTTTGTCGGCGCCCCGCTGGCGATTTTGGCAAAGACCAGCGACTACTGGACCACGTTCGGCATGTGCTTCCTTCCCATCATCTTAATCTACTACCCCCTGTTTCTGTTGGGCCTGGACCAAGCAAAAACAGGCGATCTACCGCCCTATGGAGTATGGACGGGTAATATCGTGCTGGGGAGTATCGGCGCGGTGCTGTTGGTGAAGGTGCGTCGGTACTAATACCTCCCCGCAGCGAACCGGAGATACCAGTTCGCCACATTTGCCAATCCGCCAGCGTTTTACCGGTGAACGCGGGACAATGCCCGCGATGTGCGACGGATGCCCCCACGTGCCAGTACATTGCCTGCAAACACGACCTCACTCCGGCACAGGGCTGCGCGAGCCTGCCCCCTGCCCTGCCCTGCCCTGCCCTGCCGACAAGTCAAATGAGAAACTGACATGTCGGTAAGACGTCAGGCACCCGACGGGCTTATTCCTTCGGGAGCCCGATCGCGAACAGTTTATCCTTGGTGCTGATGAAGATGGTTTCATCAGCCGCCACGGGGGTGCTGTACACGCTGCTGCCCATGTTTATTTCTTCCATGGGTTCTTTGTTCTCGGCACCGAACTCAAACACGCAAACGTCGCCGTCCTCATCACCAATGTAGACTTTGCCGTCGGCGATAAGGGGACTACCCCAACTCTGGGCGAACATGTCGTAGGTGAAATGGACGATCGGGGTGCCGTCGGGGCTGCCCTTAGCATCGAGGCAGTGCAGCAATCCGGAGAAGTCGGCGATATACAGCACGTTGTCCTTGATCGCCACCGTTCCACAACTGCGGTGCATCTCTTCTTCGAAGTCGATTTCGCCATCGTCGTTTTGGTCAGCGAGAGAATAATGCCACACGACGGCCGAGTTGGGATTATCGACCGCGGCTTCGCCCTTCTCAGGCTCGACAGCTTGAATGCGTTTGCGCGGGATCGGGGTGCGTTCGCTGCCTTCAATCTTGACGGCAAGTTGCGGCGAAACGTCACCTCGCTTGGTAGGATCGATACACCATAGGTGACCTTCACCTTCACCGTGTTCTGGGTCCTGGCCAACGGCGACATACACCAATCCGTCATAGGCAACGGGTGTCGCGATCAGGTTGTTTCGTGTGCCTTCGCCGCCGAGCACCCATTTTGATGTCTTGGGGTTGCAATCGAATTCCCACAGGGCCTCTGGGTTTCCATCCTTGCCGGCATCGGCGCGGAAACTATAAAGCACGCCATCGCCGCCGCAGAACAAGACTTGAGGTACGCCACCCAGCACTTCAACTGTGGGACTGGACCACTGTCCGTGCAGGATGTTGCCGCCGGGCGAACGATCCGTCCATAACACCTTGCCGGTGTCTTTATTCATGCAGATGAAGCTCGGGGCTTCTGGGGCGGGCAAGTTGATGTGCGACTCATCCATCCCGTTGCTCGTGTTGACGAACAGCAGATCGCCATAGGACGTCACGCTGCAGGAGCACATGTTGTGCTGACTGACACCGAGTTCCTCCATCATATTGAATACCCAGATGACGTCTGCATCTCGCTTGTCATCGACACCCAACATCTTGAAGACGGAGATCTTCGGCCCCATCAGCTTGATCGATAGATCGCGTTTCACGCCACCGAAGGTGCCGGTTGCCTTCCACGCTTTGCCTTCGGCAACCGACTCAATTTTCACGTCGTCGCTCGCTTCGCTACCCCCATCGGCAATCAGCTTCCGCAGGGGCTCACTGAGCTCGCCCTCGCTGAGCATCCGGAGAGTGTCCTCAAAGTCGCTGCTATCTCCACTATCGACGAGATCAGCCACGCGGGCTGGCTCAGGGTCGACGATGCCGTCATCTTCATCGTCGTGAAAACCTTCGGTGTCGGCACAGCGAACTTCCCCGCGACTGGTCACAAACCACATCCGATCGCCTTCAACCAGTGGGGCACAGCAGAGTCCTTGCAGGGGCCAGTCATGGACGCGACCAGTAATCAATTTTTCACTGCTGTGCTGCCACAGAAAGTCGCCTGTCGACTCGTCAAAGGCAAGCATGCAACCCAAATCGACGTTCGATGGATAGCGTTTGAGGTACCCGGCACCGTTATTGGTGCCCACGAATACCTTCCCATCGGCCACTACCGGGTTGCCATAGGTTTGGCTGCCGAGTTCAGAGAACCAGCGAATGTTCTCGGCGTCTTCGCTATCCCACTCACCGGTGCGGCGATCGAAATCGCCCACGTTCCAGGACTCCGGCAAGTTCTTAACGTTTGGTACGTTGTTGCGAACCCGCGTTCCGCCCCATTGAGGCCACACTTTGCCCTCACTGAGCACTTTCTCAGGTTGGATAAATTCTTGCACAGCGTTGTCCGTGGCACTGCCGTCGTCGGTATTGTCTTTCTTGGAATCTTCGACGTCGGGACCAGCAGCCGGGGTGCTGACCAGAGTCACAGGTACCACCATGCTGACTGGCGGGTTGCAACCCGCGACGAGCACCGTCGTGATCGCCCCCAGCACAGCGGACATGAACATCAATAACAAAGCTGTAGTTTCAGTACGGACCATATCGAAGTGGGGAGGTGAGGGAGAGGGACGGGGGTTGGGAGAGGGAAGCTGGAGAGAACCAGCGGCTAGAAACGAAGAACGAGACGCTAGTTTTCGGTGACTTCGAGATTGTCGATCGCAAATTCGGCGACCTTGGCATTGCCATACAAGCCAGGACTGGCCGATAGAACTGGAGAATCATCTTGAGCGGTGATTGTCCATTCCTCAGGCTCGTCCTCGCCGCGAACCCAGACTTTGCCTTGCAGGACTGCCACGGCGTTCTCGCCGCTGCCTTCGATCTGGGCTCGTAACTTCATGCGATACCAACGGTTGGGTTCCCAAGGGAAATCAATCGTTTCCGCCATTCGCAATTCAGCCGCCCAGCAGCGGATCTGCAATTGCTGGCTGTTGCCCATTAGGTCCAGGGCGTAACCGCCAGCGGTCAGGCCGATGTCGGGCATCTGGTCGCCATTGCGTTCGGCGCGAACATCAGCGGAGATCGTGTAGTTGCTCAATTCGCTCGATCCCATCCAGGCGCGACTGCGCGCCCCCTTGGGAATCGTGCTGACTTTGACGAGGGCCTGAGAACCATCGACGGTGCGGATCTGGTGCCGATATCGAGCACCGACCCACGACAGGGGCGGGTCGGTAAGGTCGTCAAAGGTGAACTTCCATGGCAATGGCGGTACAATTCGCACGCGTGTCGAACCGCTGACATCGCCGACCGAGGCGGTGATCGTAGCGGCTTCATGGGCCGCATCGCTGTTGGCGGTGAACGTCGCACCGTCGACACTGCCCGGACCACTGACCTCGTAAGAGATTGCTCCGGCCTCTGGGGTGGCCAGGGGCTGGCCCAAGGCATTGAACAGACGGACCGAGATCTCAGCCGATTCGCCGGGCTGCAACAACAATTCCGCGGGCACGACAAGCAGCTCAGCGGGATCGGGATGTTGCTCCGTAGGAGTTTCACCGACGAGTTGTGCGGCCAAACTCACAGGCTTTTGAGTCGCGGTTTCATTGCCCACGCAGTACAGGGCCGATGTACCCTGAAAATACAGTTTCGCGTCGGCGAGAATCGGCGACCCGTAGAACGCTTCATCCCGCAGTCGACCCTTGTTGAGAAACTCAACTCCATCGTCTGTGATTTCGAGAATCGCCCAACGCCCGTTTTCAGTCAGGGCATAGATCTTTCCATCAGCATATAACAGGCTGGGCCACTGTTTGCGGTCCCCAATCGCGATCCGCTCGGCGATCATGTCGCCGCTGGCGGCGTCGATCACCCATAATTTGCAGCGATCATCGACGACGTAGAGTCGACCATCGACAATAATTGGAGCACTGCGGCCGACGACCAACTCCTCCAGTTTCCAGAGTTCCTTCGCCGTCGTGTCATCGCCGGTTCCCGAAATCTCCAGTGCCGCGATCGCTCCCATCGAACGGCCGGTTACGTTTTCTTCGCTATGGCTACAGTAGACATGGTTGCCGTGTACCAGGGGCGTCGCGAACAGTCCGCGGCGCGATAAGTCGTAGTGCCAAAGAGCTTTCCCGGTCCGCGGCTGGAACCCCCAAACGGCACCATCCCCGACACCCAAAATCAGTTGCCGCTGGCCGTCTATCGTCGCCAGCGTCGGCGCGGAATAGGTGGTGTCATCGGGTAGATCGCGAGTTCCTGAGAACCACACGACTTCGCCGGTGAGTTTATCCATCGCAATCAGCCGGTGATTCGGCTTGGACGCCTCGCCCCAGTTGATGATGACACCACTGATGATCACTAAGTCTTCGTGAATGACGGGGAAATTCGTTCGCCCACCATAGGTGCTGAGCATGCCGAACTGCTCATGCAGCGGTTTGCTCCAGATCGTTTCGCCAGTCTTTCCGTTGATGCATAGGAATAGGTCGCAAACGCCCAGCACGTAAACATTCCCGGATTCCGGGTCAGCCACCACACTGCTCCAGCCCACACGCGTGTTAGGAACATCCGACATCCACACGTTGAATTTGTTCTCCCACAATGTTTCGCCGGTCTCCGCGTCCAGGCAAACAACCATCTGTCCTTCGTCAGCGGTATCGCGATCCGACCTCGTGGTCATGTAGAGACGTCCGTCCATGACCACGGGAGTGCTGCGGCCACCGAGGTCCTCTCGCTTCCACAAGAGATTGCTGCCATCGCCACCATCGGCATCCCAGTCGTCGACCAATCCTGTCGCCTCGGCGGTGCCATCAAAATTGGGCCCTCGCCAATACGTCCAATCCGCGTTCGGATCAGCCACGGCAACGCCGCTGAAAACGCACAACAATACTGCACTCAAACAAACAGGTATCAAGAATCGACCCCCATCAGGGCCTGCGGGGCGAGTGATCGTCACGGTCTGGTGGGACATCTATGAAACCGGGGAGAGGGGAACGGCGGTGGGAGATTTCAACAACAGGGCTGACTCCCCATTTTAACGGCTAGGCAAATCGATCGGGAAGTGCCGATTGCTCTCAGAGTACGGATTTGGCAAAACAGTTTGTCGGATCCCCATCGGAGCTACGCCTCACCAAGAACTTCGTCGGTGGGATCGAACTCGGGATGACAAATGATCAGCACCCGCATCTCGCCAATCGCTCGGTGAACGACCCCTGGGGGAATCGCGACCAGCATCAAGGGGGACACCGGTGTCCGCACCCCATCGAGCTCAATGGCCGCATCATCGTCGCACTGCAAGATGACGTAAATCTCGGTGTGATGCTCGTGATGATGCCGATGGGCGCTGGCCACGATGTCTGTCAAATGCACCGTTCCAGGGAACTCGGCAAAATCGCTCAGGGCTCGACGAGCCGACCCACAGGGGCAGGCAACCGGAGGAATCTCGGTCAAGTCGACAATTTGCGGCTGAGCCATGGAAAGCGAACGATCGGGAAATGGCAGGCGATATGAGTTTCACAGGTCGTGAAACGGCGGGAATGGTAGTCTACACCGGTTGTGCGGATTATGGAAACAGCTTATCCGCTACTACGCAATTGACCTGCAGTTTAGGTCGAAACAATACAGCCGTAAAAACTTAACAAGCGTGAAAAAAGCGGGCCTTCGCCTATTTTTAGAACCAAGCCTCGCCGATATCTCCTTGTGTCCAAGGGAAGCAACACAGCTCACTCAGCTCTAACGAGCCTGCGAGCTGCTAGTAAGTCGCCCGGGACAGACCCAAATGTGCTGACAGCGGATGTCGGCGCTAGACAGTACACAAATGAAATGAGTGACAGCTGAGAGAATCATTCGAAGACATCTGTCTTCGAAACGGTTAGGTCAAAGTGAACTGAACGAAGTCAGCGGGCCGGGTGTCCGCACCTGGTTCGTAGGTGTTCACGAAACGACTTCGGGAAATGATCGTCGGCGACTTCGTCCGACGACCGCGTCCCCCGGTCACCCAACCGTTCGATCGCTCGGTTTCGCAAACTCACTTGGTGAACTGCGTTTCCAATCCCGCAAATTTCTAGAGAGGGAGATTGATCTCCATGAAGCGGACAATCCTAACATTGACGATGGTTTTGGCGAGTTCAGTTTGTAGCCAAAGTTATGGCTTCGACCTACTCGACCGAATGCTGGGCATGAAAGGCTCTGGCAGCTCGAGCTCGTGTTGCGAAGCACCATGTGACGATAATATCTGTTGCGAACCAGCCTGTGGATGCGAATCCACTGGCTGCGGATTGACAAGCTGCGAACCGGCCTGCGGCTGTGAATCAAAACGCGAATGCTGCCTTTCGGGCTTGTTTGACCACGGCAAAAACGAATGTGGATGCGAATCCGCATGTGAGTCGCCTTGCGAACCTGCCTGTGGCTGTGAGTCGAAGCACGGTTCTTGCCTGACGGGTCTGTTCGACCACGGCAAGTCGGGCTGCTGCGAACCAGCATGTGGATGTGAGTCCACTCCCTGTGTCGATACCAGCTGCGGTTGCGAAACTGTCTGTGCCGATCCTTGCTGCGACAGCCAAGGCTGCGGCAGCAAGAAAGATTGCTGCGGCGGATTGCTCAGCAAGCTGTTCAACAAGAAGAAAAGCGGTTGCTGCGACGCTCCTTGCGAAGTTGCTTGCGGTTGCGAAACCGTCTGCGAAGCCCCAGCTTGCGATAGCTGCTGCGGCAGCAAGAAGAAGTGCGGCCTGCTGAGCAAAATGTTCGGCAAACTCAGCTGCAAGAAAGATAACTGCTGTGACGCTGGCTGTGACGCCTACACCTCGACCGATTGCGGTTGCGGAGCTCCAGTAGCGATCCCTTACGCAGCACCTGTCCAAGCTCCTGCTGCTGAACAATCCGATGCCATGCCACCTGCTCCTATCGTGGACCCAAGTGCCAGCATCTCCCGTAATCGTCGCGTCATTCAGGCCAGTGCCAGCTACGCTCGCTAGTGGACTCGTCCACTAAAAAGCGAAAGTAACACTGCGTCAAACAGACGTGACCACAACAACGCCCCAGAAGAAGGAAACTTCTCCTGGGGCGTTTTTTTTTGTTGATACCGGCCTGTTGAGTGAGTCGCATTCGCAGCCCGGCTTGCGCCCCCGCAATCACCTGAGGTGGTGGCATGCTAGGACTCGACAACGGCAGCCGAAACCCGCAGTCGTAGCGAACGCAGTATCGCCAAATAGCGGTTGACGAACCCGTCGGCTTTGAGGTTCGACGCATCGGTGATGTCGAGTGTTAGACACTCAGGCCCCACCAGCTGCCCGGTCGTCGGATCCAACGCAATCCATCCGTCTTCCACCTTGGCTGTCACCCAGGCGTGGTACACGAACGGGTACGTGGGCGTCGGGTCAGCCGACGAGAGAGAATCCGGCGACACCGATTCGTCAGCGGCTTCCGGGAGATAGCGTAAACCCACCGCCAACCTCGCGGGAATGTAGTTGGCCCTCAACATGGCCGCCAACAAGATGGCGTGCTCGGTACTGTCAGCGAGACCGGTTTGGGCGATATCGCTCGCCGAGCGGACACCGGTCGACAACGGCACAAAGGAAAGCAATGAGTGAACAGTTCGGTTCAGCTCCACCGCCTTTTCCTCGTTGCTCGTGCCCGCCATCGTCGCTGCCACGCCCAACACCTTTTTGACACCGGTCGAACGGTAGTTCAACACGGGTGTTTCCGCCAAGTCAGCCAACTCAACCGGCGAATCGTACCGCGGCGAGAGGCCAGCAAACTTCGCCAGCGAAACCGCGGGCCCCGCCATCACCACGCGTTGGTGCGACGAGTCAATCTCCTGAACATACTGACGGGGCGCCGCCGTGATGCCCGGCCATGTCGAGGTCGTCGATGCCAATGAGTTGGGTGATTGCTCGACGTCCAATGCCAGCAATGTGAGCTGGCCCGGCGCGATCTGTTCCCCCGGCACATCGACAACAACAGGGTATTGCTGTTGCAATACTGGCTTCGCCAGCTCGTTGTATTGATTCTCCTCGCAACGATAGGTGAACCGTGGGTCACCGCTCACATTGGTCGCTTGAACAACTCCCTGGTCGTCGTACCAAAAATATTGCTGCCGCTGGCGCGACGCATCGATCGCCACGACTGCAATGGCTTCACGAAGTGAATCCATCACGACGCCCTGATCGGTGAGTCGTCGAGCGAGTGCCGGTGGCTGGCCCTCGATGCGCAGATCGGCAGTGGACTCTTGTAAAGGCAACAGCAGGGTCATTTTCCGCTGCTTGTGCGGTGCCAACGGATGTCCCAAAAGCGAACGATAGACGGCCAGCGGCCCGGCGAGTATGCCAGGCAATGCAATGGTCTTCGACTGAGTGTTGCTGAAACCATCGGCAGTGAAGCGAATCTGTTTTTCGCTGACTTCAACGAGCCGACTCTGCTCCACCGGCCCGATCCGAAATTTTGAGTCCGACCGTACCAACCCCCCATCAAGCGCATACCAAAACGTCTGCCCGTTACTCGTCATATACCGAAACTGAGTTGGAGTCCAAGCGACCGAGGCGTCCGACTCCACGAGAACCCGCTCGTGCAATGTGACCTGAATTTGATCATCGGTCCCGACCGAGGTAATCCGCTGCGACTGCATCTCCACGCCACCGACAATGTCCCCCGATTCGACTTGGTGTAGATACCAGAACTGCCAAGTGTCATCCGCCCCGGCCTCCGCATCTGAACCTCTTGACAAACCCGAGGGCTCAATTCGATCTCGTTCAGAAGCGGAAGCGTCGGTAACCTCCCAGGCCGCTGGCTTGCGAAACATTCCAATGTCATGCCGGTCCGGTAGATCACAGCCGCTCGATAGTCCAAGCAGAACTGTGCCGCCCAGCCGCAGCGCCGATCGCCACCTCTGAAACGTTAGTGCGAGTTGTGTCATTTTCCAATCCATTTGCGTTACCGTCCTGCATTGCTCTGGTTTTCTCCGTTCCGAGTCAGGCTGCCCTGCAAGTTTCCAACGTAGCGGTGCGATCGGCAACCGCAGCGCAGCGGGCGTCGCGAACTCATCCCAGACGATTAAAACGATTGTAACGGCGATAAGGCGAATCACTCCACTCATTCCGTTCGATTTACGCAGTTCGTACAGCTTCGCGACGCCCCGAACGCTGCATGACCTAATTTTGGATGTTCGCCGGTTGATCGGTGAACCATTTCAAACCGCCGGTATGAACGGCAATTGAAATTGATCCAGCATGACCGCGTTTCTCGATGAATCAACACGATGGGCTTCCTCAAACGCATCCTCCGGCCTTCCACGACTGAACATCCCAGTACGTCGACGGGTCCAGGCAGTTTCGAACGTCTTAGCGATGAAGAACTGCAAGTTCACATGGGCATCAAAACCTATGGTAGCTTCGAATTGACAGACGCCATCCGACCTTCGTATGACGTACGAATTCCGCCACGCCAAGGCTTTCGGTATGACAAGTACGTCGATGAGACCAGCGGCGCAACGACGCCTGTGATCATGGCTGCGGTCACCAAATCAATCTTGATGGATACTTTCTTTAGTTTGATCGATCAACTCGACAATGTTGTCGACGTGGTGCTCGAAACAAGTCATCACTGCCGTTCACATCACGAGGATCTCTACCGTGATCACATCGACGTGCCGGTGCTGAAATCAATCCTGTTGGAATTCGAAGACGTCCTAACCGATGACGGTTGCACAGGAATCGCCGTCATCAGCCCCAGCCGGCAACAGGAAATCCAACTCGACGAACACAAGCTACTGATTGCATACGGCTCTCCGCTAACGGGCTTCCGAGAAACATTGATCGCCGGAGACGTCTTCCCCGACAACAAAATTCGCTTCGTCACCGAAGCCGAACACGTCCACAGCAGCAGTGAGCGAATGCGTGAGCGCTTCGAGCAACTTAAAACACGTCTCGGCGTCGACACCGCGAGATAGGGTTCGATACCGAAATGAAAAGGTAGTCGCTGGACCGTAGAAAGAAATTTTGATCGAAGTCTAGTTGAATAGCTTTTCTCCCATGCCTGACGGCACTTGAGCTCACACCTCAGTCAATGCGATAGGCGCGCAAACGATCTCGCAGGGTCCCACGGTGGATACCGAGCATCTCGGCAGCTTTGGCGCGGTTACCGCCGGTGTGCTGGAGCATCACGCGCAGCAACGCGGGTTCGCTGGCGGTCAAAAAATCAGCGTGCAGAGTTTCGGTGTCGGGGTGAGCCGCGAGCGTTGCGGTCGTCCACGCTTCGACGACGCGCTCAAGTGAACGATCCGACGACACGGGTTCGGTATCACGACCTGGTTTGGGGTCGGGGAAGTCGCTGATATTGAGCCTGCGACCGCGCGCCACAACCGCCGCATGACTCACCGCATTCTTCAGTTCGCGAACGTTGCCGTGCCAGGGTCGCTGTTGTAATTCAGCTAACAAAACCTCGTCGATGCCCGTGTCAGCATATTCCATGGCGGCGAGAAAATGATGACAGAGTGGCGCGATGTCATCGAGGCGTTCGCGCAGTGGCGGCAGATGAATCTGGACTCCTGTCAGCCGATGAAACAAGTCCTCGCGAAAACTGCCGGACGCTACTGCATCGTGCAGATCACTGTTGGTCGCCGCCAAAATGCGGACATCTGCTGTCCGCGGTTTGACATCGCCCACGCGACTGTATTGACCTTGTTCTAAGACCCGCAACAATTTCGCCTGCGTACCCAGTGCTAAATCGCCAATCTCGTCCAACAGCACCGTGCCGCCTTCGGCACGTTCAAACAACCCCGCCCGATCTTCACTGGCTCCCGTAAACGCACCTTTGACATGTCCAAACAGCTCGCTTTCGATCAGCTCCGGATTGAGCGCTACCGGGGCAATCGGAATGTAGGCTGCATTGGTTCGATTGCTGTGCCGGGCAATCGCAGCGGCAACAAGTTCCTTGCCGGTCCCAGTCTCCCCGGTAATCAAGACGGACAGGTCACTGTCGGCGACCAAGGCAATTTGCCGGAACACTTGCTGCATCGCAGGCGAGGTGCCCACCAACACGGTTCGATCCAGTAACATCGGCTGGGTGGCGGTGGGAGCCGAACGCTGCGCCGATTTTTGCAATGCCGTTCGGCACGTTCGCAACGCATCTTCCAACTTGAATGGTTTGGTCAGATAGTCGCTCGCTCCGTTCTTGACCGCCGCGACGGCTGTTTCCAAATCGCCAAACGCAGTGATGATGACCACGGACGCATTGTCGGTGGCGTCAAGAAACTTAGGAAGCGCCGTGATGCCGTCCATATGAGGCAAACGAACATCCAAGATGACCATGGCGATGGAATGTTCTCTCGCCAGCCGCAACCCCTCTTCAGCGCTCGACGCCGTGACCACGCGGTGGCCTTCCCCCACGAGCATTTTCTCCAGTGCCCAGCAGATCGTCGGTTCATCATCGACCACGAGCACCGTTTGTTGACTTGTCATCGAAGTTGGGCATCCAGTTCAAAGCAGGTTCGATCAATTTCACGTCGCCAGCGCACGTCACCACCGAGCCGCTCGGCAGCACGCCGAACCACTGACAACCCCAGTCCCATGCCTTCAGGCTTGGATGTCACGAACGGCTCGAACACATCCGCGGCGATCGACTCCGGCACACCGGGCCCATCGTCGGAAACACTCAAGCGGACACAATCATTTCGGATCGCTCTCAGTTCAACATGGACGTCATTGCCAGCCTGGATCGCGTTGTGAATGAGATTGCTGGCGGCCGCGATCCAGGTGGGGCCGTCCAGAATCTCACCACCCACGCCTCCTTGGGAATGAGAGACATCGACCGCGGGCAAGCCGTTCACCATCCACCGCATACTCACATGCAAGTGTCTCGCAATCGGCGACACGCTACTGCGGACATCCTCAAAACAGGACTGCACCTCGGCCGGGCGATCCTCATCCTGCCGTCCCGAGGCAACCAATAGCAGTCGACGAACGTAATCCTCAGCCACCTCCATCTGCGCAATTGCCACCGCGATACCCTCGTCCTCGGCAGCCGGACACTGTTGAGCATGCATTTCCACCGCCATGCGGGCACCGGTCAGACTGTTGCGAAGCTGATGGGCCATCCCGCCCGCAATTTGATGCAACAACTTCTCACTCTGTTGGCGATTAATCTGACTCCATAGTCGGCTCAGCTGAGAGGCCATCGAATCCACGGCGCCGCCCAACCTACCGATCTCATCATCGATGTCATCGGAGACGGTGGATTGAAAATCACCGCCGGCGACCAACTCCACTCTTTGCTGCAGTTTGCCCACACGGTTGATCAAGCGTGACGATAACAGCAGCATGATGGTCGTCAAAGCCAGAATGGTCGACAGACCGGTAGCGAGCGGTAGAATCGCTGCCCGCCGGCGACTCGCCTCGATCTGGCTTTTATCAAACAGCACGCTGATGCCGGCTACGCGATCCTGGCGGGTTACCTCGTTCCGAACAGGGAACGAGAGGGTATGGAATGTTCGACCGTCCTCGCTCGATTCAAACCGTCCCTGGGCACCGTCATCCAGGTCGATGGTGCTATGGATGACCGCGCCCGCTGCATTCACGCTGACAAGTTCGGTTTGAGTCAATTCCGCCAATGAATCGAGCACGCGTTCATGGAGTGGAAAACTGGAGCCGGAGAGCGACTGTTCAATCGCTTCGAAGCGAGATTGCAATTCCTCGGTGGCCCACCGTGCGCCCAACCCGTACGACGCAACCGCTACGATCGCGGCCGCCAGCAGTGCCGCAGCCACCATCGGTGCGAGCAAGCGAAATCGGAGCGAACGAAACGTCGAATGATTTTTCACATGGGCATTCTAACTCAAACCAATCGCTGGAAAATCCGCCAGGGCTGGCGAAAGGACCACCAGCATCTGTCAGGCGGGATCCGTCGCGATGCTCGCCTGAGCGTGCATCCACGTTCCGACGACTGCGGCTACTCCCTGTCGGCAGGCCCCGTGCTGACCAGCACGCCAACCCGGCAATTTTCACTGTCGCCCGACGCATCGCAAATGCCTATCATGAGATTTGTCGCTCGTTCCGTTACGGATCCTGCCAAACCCATCCTCCCACATGGAATCCCCAGCACATGTCTCGCTCGATACCCTCTCCTCCCTATTCGCGGCGGTCCATGCTGTTGGCCGGCGGAACTGCACTATTCACCACTCGCGGCCTCTTCGCCGAAGAATTGATGGCGACACCCCGCCTGACCGAAGGGCCGTTCTATCCCGATCACCTTCCGCTCGATCGTGACAACGATTTGATCGTGATCGGTGACAGCACCACGCCTGCGGTGGGCGAAATCACTCATCTGACGGGTCGGATTTTGACGAAAGCGGGATCGCCGGTGCGGAACGCATCAATTGAAATCTGGCAGTGTGACGCTAACGCAGTGTATCTTCACTCACGCGACAGCAACGGCAAGAAACAGCAGCAGGATCCCAACTTTCAAGGCTACGGAAAGTTTGAGACGGCTGCCGACGGCGGCTACCGCTTTCGCACCATCAAGCCCGTCCCCTACCCCGGCCGGCCCGCTCCCCACATTCACATCAAGGTCTCGCAGAACGGTCATGAACTGCTGACGACCCAGTGCATGATGCGTGGCTACGAGAAAAACTCACGTGACGGCGTCTTCCGTGCTGCCGGCGACAAAGCACGTCAAGAACTGGTGATGGCCGATTTCAAGCCTGTGCCGGATTCAAAAATTGGCGAGTGGAGCGCGAACTTCGATATCGTTCTCGGCCGCACTCCCGACGATCGGCAAATGAAACAATAGGCTCAACCTGCTGAGCGGTAGGAGCTCTTTGAAACTCCTGATCCGTAGTCCGACTCGTTGGATTAGGACTCGTTGGATTACGAAATCAATCAGGCCTGTGAACCAAATCGGCCTCGTGAACCAATCGGGCCCATGAAACAACAGCCCGTTAGGCCAGCCAATTGCGGCGGCGTACGCCACCGCCAGCGGTGAATGTCGACCTCCCGCCTAGAACGATCGCTACTGACTGACGGCCCACTGCATGCCGCGGACGAGCAGCGCGAGATATTCATCATCCTGAAAGGTGTCTTTGGAATGACCGTACGTGGTTCCAAAGACCCGGGCTTTACCGTATTGGTTCGTCCAAATCACCGGATACGATTTGCCGTCGACTTGGCTCTTCGACGTCGCCAGTACCGTCGTATTTGGCCACACCTTCTCAATGACGTACAGTTCATCCATGGGCATGGTGTAGGGCTCAGGAAACTCTCGCATAATTGGATGATCGGCCGTTTGGACTTCGACCCCATAGCGAGCCTGATGTTCATGTCGGCGACTGGTCACACCGAGGAATTCCCGCCAATCGTCAATTTTCGTATCGCGGTAGGTGTGCATGGCGCAGTGAATGACAACTGCGGGAACACCGGCGTGGTGCGCCGCTGTGATCCTACGGATGTACTCGGGGTCTTTCGTACCGGCGAAGCACTCATTGTGGACAACGAGGTCAAATCCGTCGGCCCAGTCGGGGGACTCGTACAGATCGATCTTAGCCTGAGTTCCCGTACCACCCTTGGAAACCACCGTCCACGCCACTTTCACGCCAGCCTTTTCAGCAGCCAACTGCAATGCTTTGCCCTGAAAGTCGTAATCGTGGCAGCAACCGCTGGTGATCAAGAGCACGTTTAACGGTTTGTGCTTTGACGACTCAGCGGCCGGCAAATTAGCGGAAAACAGTGGCACGGCGAGCACGCTTGCCAGCACCCACCCGGTAAACAATTTGGAAGAGAACATCATGTTGCGCATCGCAGCGGGTCAAAGGAGTCGGAACGGACCGTTCCAAGTTCGGGCGGGGGCTAATTGTTTTCTGCGAGTTCGACGGTATCCATCACCTTCGTATTGCGTTCGACGGCGAACACCGTGGTGCGCTGCCGCATCCCGTCACGCGTCTCAGCGGTGATGGGCAGCACTTGCCGCTTGTCAGGGAAATCCAACCGCACGGTAAAGGCACCGTCTTTCTGTAATTTCACGGGATGACCAGAAACGCTCACCGAAGCGGTGGGATCGGTCTTGCCGAACACGATCAGTTCAGCCTGTACATCCAATCGCAATTTCGATTGACGCAGGAGCGAGGGGTCACCGGTCATGCTACCCGACTCGACCGCATGCGGCATTCGCCGCTGCAAACGATCTTCGAAGGCTTCCCGCAACTCACCGCTGCCAGTTTCGAGACCTCCACTGAGGGCGTAGATCCGCTCGTAGTCTTCGGCAATATCCTGCCAATGCTCGTCCAATCGCTCGCAATCACCAGGCACCGGCGTTTCCACAATGTTACTTCGGCAGAGGCAGTGAAACGATCCATTTCCGGCGAGGTACCCAAGTGCAACTCGATAACGCGATGGCGGGTCTTGGACGTCGATGTACCACGTACTCACTCCGCCATGGACTGCAATATCGCGAGAGACGGTTTCGGCGCGATTGCTCGAAACGTCACCCACGGACAACAGTCGCAGGGTCGGTACCGCCGAATGCCATTGCTCGGCGAGCGCTGATTGGGCTCGCTGGACACTCGCTTGGGTGACTTCCCAACTCGCTTGAAGCCAATACGAATCGCGGACGAGCAATGCGATGCGGTCGCGGTGCGGCGCGGTGGTGCGGTGGCGTTCGGAACCGCCGCTGACAGCCGATCCGCCGACGAGAGTGTTCGTCGAGAGATCCTTGTGTTTTTGCATCAGCTCGCGGCGGCGCCGCATTTCTGCGCGAATCCGCAGCGTTTTCTCCGAGATTTTCGGTTCATCCAACTCCGGCAAAGGAGCGTCGTTTCGCGATGTGGTTTTACGGGACTTGTTGCGGGAGGCCGCACTGGATGACTTCGAACTCGTCGATTTCCGCGCCGCCGGTGACGACTTGCTCGCTGTCAGCGAGGCTGTCTTGCTCCCCGAGGATTTTTTGGCCGAAATTGTCTTGGAACTGACCGTCGTCGAGCGGTTGGCAGGTTTTCGCTTCGCAGCCCCTTGACTGCCCGTCCGCCGCGGAGTCGTCGCCGCAGCCGAATC
Source organism: Allorhodopirellula heiligendammensis (assembly GCF_007860105.1). Classification (NCBI taxonomy): domain Bacteria; kingdom Pseudomonadati; phylum Planctomycetota; class Planctomycetia; order Pirellulales; family Pirellulaceae; genus Allorhodopirellula; species Allorhodopirellula heiligendammensis. The sequence continues at coordinate 1,355,827 of NZ_SJPU01000001.1, read as the reverse complement.
GCTTGGTTTTTCAGCAGCAGCCTGTCGGCGGAGACGGCGTTGCACTTTCTTGATCTCGCTGACCAAATCGTCTTTCCGCATTGAGTGCCACCCCGCGACACCATAATTTTTGGCCATCTCGGCCAGTTCACGGCGGGTCTGGGAACTGAGGTCGGCGTTGGTGATCATGGAGGATTCCTCGTCAATGCAACCTGGGACGCAGCCCAGGTGACGTGCAAAAAAGGTGTGCAGCGCAGCCCATGGATCGGGCACTCGGTCAAACACCAAGATCGCCCCCAGAAGCATAACGTAACGGGGGAATTTGCTGCCCAAGTATTATGGCAAGGGACCACCCAAGGTTCTAGGGCTGGCTGGTTAAATTGTCCAAATCAGTCAAAAAAGATGCGGACGAAGAGCGTCTGAAACCGAGTTTCCGTCAAGGTCGAGGTAACATTGACTACGTTGCCGTCTCGCCACATCACTAAAATGGTCTGAATGATGGACTCGACTCCCCCTCCCGCCCCTGATGACGCCCCTAGTGACGACGCTGATGACGCCCCTAACGCGGCGCCGCTGGCCGGTCACCCGACAAATCGCTCCGCCCACTCACCCACGCCATCGCAGTCTGCCCAAGAACGACAAACCCTCCTGAGGCTGGCATCGTCGGGTTTCGAACTGGCCACCTACTCGCTGGTTCTCGGCGGCGCGGGTTATGGTCTCGACCATTGGTTGGGCAACGCCACGCCGTATTTCGCCATCGCAGGCATCTTGCTGGGGTTCTCGCTCGGTTTCTATCGTCTGATCGTCATGGCAAGTAAGATATCCTGAGCTCCTTTCTTCTCCCCCCTCGAATCCTATTCGCTCATGTCACACGGTAAACCTGCCAAAGCGCCTCCTGCTGCGGGTCGCAATATGTCCGCCGAAGCAGTCGCCTCGCGGCTAAAGAGTTCCCTGCTCCAAGAGAAAAAAGAACTCGAGGTCGATAAGATTTTTCGTGCCCTGGTCAAACTCGAAGGGTCCGACTTGCACATGAAAGTCGGTCAGCCGCCGATGGTACGCGTCGGTGGCGAACTCAAACCGCTCAATCGCGGTCCAATCGAAGCCGAGGAGATGGTTCGGCTGCTATTGCCGATGATGGACGAACGCAACCTGATCATCTTCGAAGAGGAGGGCGGGGCTGACTTTTCTTATCAGTGCGAAGTCGATGGGACCCGCTGGCGGTTCCGCGTCAATATGCTCAAGTCACTCGGTAATATCGGTTTAGTGGCACGGCGGATCAGCAATTTCATCCCCGATTTTCGCGGCTTGTTCCTGCCCGACTCGATCGAGAACCTGTGCCACTTTGAACAAGGCATGGTGCTGCTCGCCGGGGTGACGGGGTCGGGCAAAAGTACCACGATCGGCTCGATGCTCAACTACATCAACAGCATCTACCGCAAACACATTCTGACGCTCGAAGATCCAATCGAGTTTATTTTCACCGAAGACAAAGCGCTGATCAACCAACGCGAGATCGGGCAAGACGTGGTCGACTTTAGCGTCGGCATGAAGCACGCCGTGCGGGAAGACCCCGACATTATCCTCGTCGGCGAGCTTCGCGATGAGGAGACGTTCATGACCGCCATCCACGCGGCCGAGACCGGCCACCTAGTGTTTGGAACGATTCACGCCGCCAGTTCGTCAACGTGTATCGGCCGGATCCTCGATTTGTTCCCGCAAGACATGCACCGCGCTATCCGCAGCGCGATTGCATTCAATATGAAGGGCATCGTCGCCCAAAAACTACTCCGCAGCATTCGCCCAGGCGTATCACGGGTGCCGACCTGCGAGGTAATGACATTCACACCGATGATTCGTAAACTCGTGCTCGAAGGGCATGACAACAAATTGCCCGATGCGATTCGCATCGGTGCCGAAGACGGCATGCAAGATTTTACTATGAGTTTGAAACAGTTGATCGATGATGACCTCATCGATCGACCTACCGCGTTCGCGGTCGCTCCAAACAAAGACGCATTGAAGATGTCACTCAAGGGCATCGATGTGAAAGCACCAGGGATTATTTAAGTGGCACAAGAACCCGACGAACTTCAATTGTGGCAAACCGTTGCGCCGGTGGAATTCGTTCCCAAATTGGCGGCACGAAACGATGCCCAGGCACTTCTGGTCACCACCCGGCAGGGCGCTGGATACATGGTCGCCGGCGGGCAGCTGGCTCATGCCATCGCGTCGCGAGCGACCCACGTGCTCATGGATTTCTCAAAGAATGCCTGTGCCATGCGGTACCAGGTCGATGGGACCTGGGAACAATTGCCGCCGCTGGATCGAGAGACCGGCGACGCGATGCTGTACGCCCTCAAACAACTCTGCCTGATGAATCCCGCCGATCGACGCGGGGCCCAGAAAGGCGAAGTGGGTCTGAAAGTGGGTAAAGAGAAGTATGCCCTCACCGTCCAGTCTCAAGGGGTTCCGACCGGCGAACGGGTGATCTGCCGCATCACTGCCGAGAAAGTGCCCTTCGAAAAACTCGCTGATCTCGGCATGCGTGATACGATGATCGAGCAGTTCAAAGAACAGCTCAATTCAAATGGCAATATCGTGTTGGTCACCGCCAAGAAAGGCGAAGGCGTCAGCACGGTGTGGTCCGTTGCCATCAGTTCCGCTGATCGCTTCATCCGTGACTTTCAATCTTTTGAACCGGCCGATGCGCCGGAGCCTGAAATCATCAATGTCACGCCCAACCTATTCGGCGGCGACACCGGCAAAACCGAATTCGAAGTCGTCCAGAGGATGGTGTTGCGCGAGCCCGATGTGCTGATGTTTCCCAATCCACCCGATCCCGATGCACTCGAGACCGTGCTAGAGAAGGTCCAAGAAGAAGATCGGCAGCTGATCTACCGCGCCGCCGCCGACAGCGCGATGGGAGCCCTGCTGACGTTCATCGGACGCTATCCAGACTGCCGATCCATGATCGTTAACAAGATCGGCTGCGTGCTCCATCAGCGTCTGGTACGGCGGCTTTGTGATAATTGCAAAGTCGCCTTCGAACCGCCGCCGAAATTGCTCTCGCAACTCGGGATCCCTGCCGGCCGCGTTTCGGTGCTCTACCAACCCTTTGTACCACCACCGATCGAACAGCAGGTCGACGAGAACGGGCGTCCTGATCCGATCACGCCCTGCCACGTCTGCGGCGGGCGAGCATACTACGGCCGCGTCGGTGTGTTCGAAATGCTTCGTCCCGGCCCCCAGTTGCGTGAGGCGCTCGGGAAGACCAATGATGCAGGTCAACTCGCCGCAATCGCGAAATCAGAGGGACATCGCGGGATGCAATCCGAAGCCGTGATGGCGGTCGCCCGTGGTCTGACCAGCCTCGATGAACTCAAGAGGGTGTTCTCGAGCAAATAGACATAGCGACAACAATCTTGTCTGTTTAGGGAATTCGCCGCCAACGTCCAATTCAGACTGCACCCGCGGTTTGCGGTTTTTATAAGTAGTGTGAGCTATGCGTATTCATAAGCAGAACTCGACGGAAATTGCTCGTCGAGGTAGCGCCGTAAGTCGGAGCGATAGGCCGCGTCGTCAAAGTTGAGGTTCCGTCTAATGAGCAAACCGCAGCGATAGGAAGAATCCGGTCTTGGACCCCATCCTGGGTCCATTGTTGTATTCAATTCTGGTTACCGGAGGTGCGCCGCGATGCGGCGACCTCCGGCTATTGTCTCAAAACCGCTTCGCGGTGGGCGAATTCGTATCGTCTATCCCGGAGAGATTTCCGAGACAATAGCCGGTGGTAAGCGCAGCGCCACCACCGGATAATGAGCCGGCTATTGTCTCAAAACCGCTTCGCGGCGGGCGGAATCGTGTCGTCTATCCCGGAGAGATTTCTAGGGAAGAAACGGTGAGGCCCAGTGGCAGGGTGCGGCGAGAATGTCGTCCATCACTGGTATCAATCCCTCGCCAACTCCGCCAGCCCCTCATCCATACTGACGCGAGGCTCATAACCGAGTCGCTGCTTGGCCGCGGTGATGTCGAAGTAATGATCTTTGGCGAGCTGCGCTGCAACGAATCGGGTCATCGGTGGTTCTGATTTTCGGCGCAGCGTTTTGTAAACCGCTTCGCAGGCCGCTCCGATCGCATAGGCAGACCGATAAGATATGTGCCGCGTCGGCGGAGGAGCACCGCAGGTCTCGCACAGGCGGGCGATCCACGGCCAACACGGCACCGGTTCGTCCTGAGCGATGAAATAGGAACGCCCGGCCGCCGACTTCGGTGCAGCGCCCAGAGCCTCAACGGCACACAAATGTGCCAAGGCAGCGTTGTGGACGTGGACCGTATCGATGCGGTTCTGGCCATCGCCGATGATCCGCAGCTTTCCCGCGCGGGCGCGGTCAAGCAGTCGCGGTAGAAGATGCGGATCGCCCTGCCCCCATATTAAGTGCGGCCGCAGCGACAGGGTTCGCAACCCGCCCGCGGTATCTGCGGCAATCACTTCCTGCTCGGCGATCGCTTTGGTATGGGGGTAGTGACAGAGCCACCGACTCGGATAGCTGGCCGATTCATCAATGCCACTCTGATCACCGCCAGCAAACGTCACACTGGGACTGCTCGTGTAGACACATTTTGTGACCCCAGAGTTCTGACAGGCTGCGAGGACGTTCCGGGTGGAAATCACGTTATTTTCGAAGAAGAACTTCCACGGGCCCCAGACGCCGGCCACCGCTGCAGTATGGATCACCGCATCGACCTCCGTGATCGTGCGGTGCACGTAAGCGGCATCGGTTAAATCGCCACGATGGTGCTGCATTCCCGCCCGCACGAGCTCGGGTGTCTCTCGCCGCGACAGCCCGACGACGTCGTCACCACGCTCGAGCAACTGACGGACAATCTCGCCGCCCAAAAAACCACTGCATCCGGTTACTAGAATTCGCATCATGCCAGGCCGCTATTCGGCCGTCTCGGCTAAAGACGTGGCGACCGGTTCAGGGATTGAAACCGATTCAGGAACGACTGCTCTCGGATATTTCTGGAAGACTCGATACAGAATCCCCAGTGCAACGAGTAATAGAAATGAACCGAACACGAACGGTGCTCCAGCAAACGGCTCCCCGTTGTAGCGGATGGCGGTATCTTCGTGGGTGAAATACCGAAACAGACCGGCGGTGAAAATCAACGGTGCCAGGATATTGGTGAGACTCAGCAAGGACGTCAGTGCCCCCTGCACGCGACCCTGTTCACGCGGATCCACCGTACTCGTCACGAGACTTTGGATCGCCGGACCCGAAAGTCCGCTAAGCGAACCGAAGACGATGATGCAGGGAATCATCCAGCCCGCCGTCGCCAACCCGTAACACAGGAATGCTACGCTCGAAACACTGATCGCCATCATCAGCGTGCGGCGTTCACCAAACCGGCGGATGACAGGGCGCACCAGACCGCCCTGCACGATCACGGCCATGATACCGACCAGTGACAGCGCCAAACCATTGGTGACCTCACCCCAACCGAACCGAAATCCCATCGACAACACCCACACGTTTTCCAGGCCTCGTTGAGCAAGGGAACTGAACACGAATGCCGCTGCCAATCCGAGTACCATTGGATACGCCCGCAGCCGCGTGATCGTGCCGAAGGGGTTCATGCTTCGAAACGTGATCGTCTCGCTACGTTTTTCTGGAGGCAGGGACTCCGGCAGAATGAAGTAGCCATAGAGCCAATTGACCAGCGACAACCCTGCAGCGACGAAGAACGGTAGACGCAGCGAAATGCCGCCCAAAAAACCGCCCAACGCTGGGCCGATGATGAACCCCAGCCCAAACATCATCCCGACCAAGCCAAAATTGCGGGCTCGGTTCTCATCGTTAGAAATATCGGCGATGTACGCATTGCTCGTCGAGAAGCTCGCGCCCATCACGCCGGCAATGAAGCGGCCCACGAACAGCCAACCAACTGAGGCCGCTAACCCCGTGATGATGAAATCCACGCCGAGACCGAACAGCGACCCGAGAATGATCGGGCGACGACCGAACCGATCCGACAACGCACCCAATACTGGAGCACAGAAAAACTGCATCAAAGAATAGGTTGCCGCGATGATCCCGACGTACCATCCCGCCGCGGACTCATCGCCGCCCACGAACGATTTGACGAGCTCGGGCAGTACCGGAATGATGATCCCAATCGCCAGAATGTCGATCAACAGCGTTAACAGAATGAACACCATCGCGGCAGGTCGTGGGGGGGGCGCTGTCGCGGTCAAACGGATGAACTCGTGAGGTGGGGGAGGGATTTTAGCCTACCACGGCGCGTTGTCGCTCGGCTCTCCGAGCCGCGAGCGCTCAGGCAGAGCCAGTCGCTGTGTGACTGTCAGGGGCCGACAGTTATACACAAGTTACTCAGAAGGGCGAGACTCGTGGAGGGACGGACTGGTAAACGCACCACCAAAAAACTCACACACGAGATTGTCGGTCCAGCCTGTGCGGTCCCGCTGCATGAACCCATGATGACCGCCAGCGGGCGAGATATGGACCCGCACGGCATGGGATCCCTCCGCATTGGCGCCGAGCCGATCCTGTAGCTCCATGAATGATTTTACTGGGACCAGCGGATCGTCCGCTGACGTCACAATCAACGTCGGCACCCCGATGTCCTCGGCGACCGAGATCGCTGAGGATTCACGATAATAGTCTCGCTCGTTTGCGAAACCAGCCAAGGGTGCGGTGAATTGACGGTCAAATTGACGCAGTGTTTTCGGTTTAGCCAGCTGCAACATCGCTTGATAATCGGGTCGAGCGAGGAGTTGCGGTGACGCTCGGCGAAGCAGGTGCTTGATGAAGTACCAATTGTAAAATCGCAGTTTGGCCGACTCCATCGCGTCGCTGCATCGCTGCAGGTCCATCGGCGGGGCGATCGCCAATAGCGGACCGACGCGATCCCAAGCCGCCGGCATGGCACAGTTACCGCTACCGACCCGCCCCGCTGCGAGCAAAAGTTGGTTGGCTCCGAGTGAGACACCGAGAGCTCCAATTGGGCTGGCAGCGTCATCCACCAGATCGGCGATAAATTCGATCGCCGCCAACACATCTTCGCTGCGGCCCGCGTGCGTGATCGACCGGCACAGGGAAGCTGAATCCCCACAACCACGCATGTCCAGTCGAAACGTGCGAATTCCCTGTTCGTTGAGTCGCCGCTGAAATCGAACCATGTATCCGGCCGCATGACAGCCGCAGATGCCATGCAAGAGCAATACCGATCCGTGGGCGGGTGTCCACCGAGTGGGCTCGTCCTCATGAACAGCCAGAGCATCGCCATCGGCCAGTGCGATCTGGTGGCAGCGGTGGGTCGCCTCACCAGGCTGATCGGCGTGGCCCATCCGCGCCCCGATCAGCGTCTGCAGATGTCCACCCCGCAGTATCCGGTGCTGCTTGAAGGCAGGAATCGGAAAGTCGGCGAGCCAGCCACCGTTGACCCGGGGGGCCCGGATCGGAAAAATCGGTCCCGCAGATCCCTCTGCAGCTCGGTGCGACGCTTGGGCAACCGCGTCGTTTGTCGTACAACTATCCATCATGAAAACCATTCGTACCTTTCTCGCCATCCCGCTGCCCCCACCACTCGCTCGCTGCGCGTCGAAGTGGATCCACGAAATGAAAGATGGGGCGGAAAAACTGAGTCGCCCAACGGAAAAGAATCCGACGGTGAATCGCTCACCAGTGTCGCCGGAAACGCCCGTTTCCGCGATGGGTATTAAGTGGGTTCCCGAAGACAATTTGCATCTGACGCTCAAGTTTTTGGGCGAGGTGGATAACGTCGAAGTGCCGCAGGTTTGTGACATCGTAGAGGCGGTATGTGAACCATTGGACCCGTTCGTGTTGAATTTCGTCGGTGCGGGCTTCCTCCCCGACAAGGATCGAGCCCGAATTCTCAGCGTGACAATCGAGGATCCGACGGACTCCCTCACCAAAATCGTGAGCGAATTGGAGGATCGGTTCGCGGACATTGGTTTCAAACGCGAGCCCCGCGACTATGTCCCCCACTTGACCCTCGGCCGAGCCCGCAGCGGCAGCCGGCGGTTGTCCCAGACCGCGATCGATCGTTGGAGCCTGCACGAAGATGATCCTCTCGGCGAGATGACCGTCGACTGCGTGCAGGTCATCGGCAGTTTTCTCGAAAAACGCGGCCCGACCTACAATGTCATGGATACGGTGGAATTTTAATAAATCGCGTATTTACGTTTACCAAAACGTGGCTTCCACCGTCTGACGACGTTAGTTTCGTTAGATTTGACATTTCAAAGAGGTACCAGATTGGCCGATAGCGGCGACGATGTTCTGTTGGCGATTGAGTCAACCTGCGACGAGACAGCGGCCGCCGTGGTCAGCCGGGGTGGCCGCGTGCTCGGCGAGTGCATCGCCACGCAAGAAAAACTGCACGAGCGATTTGGCGGAGTCGTGCCTGAAATCGCCGCCCGGGCCCATCTCGAACGCATCCTACCGGTGATCGATACCGCCCTCACCCAAGCTGGGATCCGCGGCCGCGACCTGCATGCGATCGCCGTCGCCGATCGTCCGGGGCTGGCGGGCTCGCTGCTCGTCGGTGTCGTCGCGGCCAAGTCGCTGGCCCTAGCATGGCAGAAACCGCTTGTGGCGATCAACCATCTGCACGCCCATCTGTACGCGTGCCAGCTCAGCCAATCCGACGCCAACGTGTATCCGGCGGTAGGTCTGATTGTCAGCGGTGGGCACACAACGTTGTACCTCTGTCACGACCCTGTCGATCTGGAATATCTCGGTGGGACGATCGACGATGCCGCTGGGGAAGCATTCGATAAAGTCGCCGCGATGCTGTCACTCGGCTTTCCCGGCGGCGTCGAAGTCGCCCGCTGGGCCGCCCGGGGCAACGATCGGGCCTTCGCCTTCCCCCGCTCGAAACAGCACGATGGTTCGGACGACTTCAGTTTCAGCGGTCTGAAAACAGCCGTCAGGTACGCCATCGTCGGCCCGGGCCGACAAGATTTCGCGACACTGGAATTGAGCGACCAAACCAAAGCCGACGTGTGCGCTTCTTTCGAGGCTGCTGTCGTCGACGTGTTGGTTGCGAAAACCCGCAAAGCGATCAACCGCTGCGGTGTCCGTCGGTTACTCGTCGGCGGCGGTGTCGCGGCGAACCAGCGGTTGCGCCGTGACCTCGCCACTGCTGCGGAGCAGGACGACTTCGAAGTCGTGATCGCCCCGCCCGAACTCTGCACCGATAATGCCGTAATGGGCGCCATCGCCTGGAAACAAATCGACCGCGACGACTTCGCCACCCTCGATCTCGACATCACCCCCGGCCTCCAACGCGGGTTTTAAAGTGGCATGGGCTTCCAGCCTGTGGTGCGTGGTGGAAAACCTAGCTTGAGACGTTTTGCATTTTTCGATACTCGCTAGGTGCGATTCCGACTTCTCGCTTGAAGGCAGCACCTAAATACTCTGAGTGCTCAAATCCCATCCGCTCGGCAATCTGGTTCAAAGTCAATTCCGTGTCTCGAAGCAATGCTTTCACACGGTTCATCCGAACCCGCTGAATTTCTTCGTGCGGGGTATGTCCAACCCATTTACTAAACCGATGCTCGAAAGCTCGACGCGAAAGGTCAATGTGTTGAAGAATATCGTTCACTCTGAGGTTGGCCGAACTATGGCGCCGGATGTACTGGAGTGCCTTGGCGATTTCTTCGTCCGCGATCGCTACGGTATCAGTCGACTCGCGAACGTGTATTCCTAAAGGCTGCGTGATCAACGGTGTGTCTGATGCGACAACCTCGCCCGACATCATGCGGTCTAGCAAATTCGCAGCTTCGTATCCCGTTCGCTTCGTATCCGGAATGATGCTTGAAAGTTTGGGCTCTGACAATTCGCAGATCAAGCGATCATTGTCGACGCCCAGCACGGCTACTTCAGTTGGAACGTCAATGTTCAATTGACGGCACGCGTCAAGCACTTCGTGCGCTTTAAAGTCATAACAGCCCATAATCGCAACGGGTCGTGGAAGGATTGCAATCCAATCGATAATCCGTCCCATTTCTGTCACAGCATTGTAAGTTTTTTCGTAACGTGCGACCGACTGATGCTCGTAAAACAGACAGCCTGCAGATTGAGCAAAACCTCGGAAATGGAGGCATCGCTTGGAGGACCACTGAAATCCAGCATCACCGCAATAGGCAAGGTTCCGAAACCCGCGCTGCGTGAAATGATCTACTGCGAGCTGAGAAATCGCTCTATCGTCCGTGTCCGCCCAGGGAACTCCTTTGAGTTGCCGTGCCGCACTCAAGTCGACAACTGGAACACCACATCGCTTGAGTTGCCGGCCAATTGCATCCGTCTCAATCCGTGCAATGACGCCGTCCCCACCCCAACCTTGAAGCCAGCTGGGCGGGGGGGCACCGCGTTCTTGTTCAGTAAGATATACCGACCAATTGCCATGTTCTTGAGTGTAAGCGATCACGCCCTCCAGCAGTCCACGACTGTAGCCGTTGGAGGTTTCGATGAGCAGTGCGACCGATCTGCGAATCATTTTTCTTTTGCTCGATCTACCGTTTGGATGGAGCCTGTACGGGTACACTCACATCGCTCAAAACACATGCCATTTTGCAAAGCAGCGTTACCAGAACATCCGCCTCGTCCGGCGACATGCACCGGTACATCTCATCGCGAATGGGTTGACCAGCTTTCCAAAGCTTCTTTTGCATCCGCTTGCCAACTGTCGTCAGGGAGACGGCTTTAGCCCGTAAATCCGTGGGGTGGACGTCACGCTTGACGAACCCCTTTCTCTCGAGCAGAACGAGCATCGCACGAACAGTGCTGGGGTCAGAGGAAATACGACCCGCCAATTCACGTTGAGTCAATACTTGTCCATCCGACAGAGCTGTCAGCAGCACAAACTGATCAGCCGTAACATCGAGCTTCGTAAATCTTGCATCGGTTTTGCGGTGTAAAGCAAGGTACGCAGCACGCAACGCCAAGGGGAGTTCTGGTTCAGTTTCCATTACTATTTCGCCAATTCGAGTTGTCCTCAGTTGTCGTAGCAAACGCTGGGGAATTGATGCTCTTGCGGATCCCGCGTAAAGAGACAAGCTGTTTTACGATCGCTGTTTTTGACTTGTCGCACCCAGTGTTTCGCACTCATGAGGACCATCAATCCATCGCTCATTTTCCCACGTTAAATTTCTCCAGTAGGTCCGCAGAGTAATCGATGCCTGCTCGAGATCAGAGCACGGTGGTTTTGCCGAACTCCAGCCAAGTTTTTTCGCGGGCAAGGTCGTCCGGTCTTCGGACAGAGCTACCCGCTATGGATAGCTCACGTTCCCTGATCGAAATCGCGCCATTGTACGTGATTTGAACGGATGAGGTTTCTGCCCTCCATTGACTGCGCCTAAGGGTGGGAACCGATGCATCCGTGAAATCGTTGGACGCTGCCTGAGTTGGTCATTTTAGCTTGCCATGCTGTCGCGAAGCAATTCAGTTCATCGAAATCTGTTTTATAGCGAAACTTTTGTTGGCCTAATGAGTTAATGCGTATACGCACTTGTTGTCAATCGCCGACTCGTTGAGTGCCATGTAAAATTTCTACGCAAGTTTGCGCAATTCCTCCTGGAGAGATGGTTCTTACTGATACTAGACTGGGCTGATCGCTGAATCGGTCCTGGCCAGCAGGCCGAATCTTTCCGCTCAAAAAGCCACCCCCGCAAACGTCCCGTGCTTCACTCCACTCGTTGGTCGACGACCTTCTGGTCGACCAAGAGATACGAGTGTGGTCGCGAGACTGTAGTCACACTGGATAAATGGACGATGACCTCTTTCTTTCAACACGTTCTCGTCGCCGGGATTCTCTTCGCGGGCCTGGTGACATCGTCTTCAGCCGTTGCTGACCGTTCGAAGCTCACCGTGCTGATGCTCGGCGATTCCGGGTTCCACAAGCCTTCGGAGTTCTATCGTCATGTGGCCGAGCCGCTCGGCGAACAGTCCATTGAGCTCCAGTACACCGAGGATCTAAGCGACATCAACGCTGACAATCTGGCGAAGTATGACGGACTGATGATTTTCGCGAATGTCGAGCGAATCACGCCCGAAGCTGAAGCGGCGCTTCTGAATTTTGTCGAGCAGGGCGGCGGCCTGATACCCATCCACTGTGCTTCGTTCTGTTTTTTAAACTCGCCCAAATACATCGATCTCGTTGGCGGCCAATTCAAGAGCCACGGGTTCACGAGCTTTGAGACGAAGATTGTCGCTCCAGACCACGAGATCATGGCGGGCCTGAAACCTATCAAGTCGATGGACGAGAGCTATCGCCACGGTCGCCTCAACCCAGACAAGACAGTGCTCGAGACGCGAAGTAGCGAATCGGGTCCGGTCAGCGACGAGAATGGCGAGCCCTACACGTGGATTCGAAACAGCGGGAAAGGGCGAGTGTTCTATACTGCGTGGGGGCACGATCACCGCACATGGTCGAACGTAGACTTCCAAAATTTGTTGGCGCGGGGTGTGCTTTGGGCATGCGGACAGACGCTCACCACGGCAGTCGCCGGCGCCGATGACGCAGCCCAGTCGAATGTCAACGCAGTCGCACAAGCCAACCGTACATTCACGAAGCCGGAGATGACTCCGCCTTCGACGGGCGACGACAATTTTTCGTTCACGGACGTTGGTGCGAAGATTCCCAACTATACGCCAGGGGCGAGCTGGGGCACGCAAGAAGCTCCGCTGACGCTGATGCAAGATCCGGTTCCTGCGGAAGAATCCATCAAGGCGTATTCCGTTCCTGATGACTTTCATCTGTCGCTATGGGCCGAAGAGTCTGAGAAAAATTGGCCCGACGATTCACGAGCCGCTGAGAAGTTCGCGGGCCTGACCGGCAAGCCGATTGCCATGACTTGGGATGAGCGTGGTCGTTTGTGGGTCTGCGAAACTGTGGACTATCCTAATGAATTACAGTCGTCACCCGGCCAAGGACGCGACCGCGTCCGAATATGCGAAGACACTGACAATGATGGCCAAGCCGACAAGTTCACTGTCTTTGCCCAACACCTCAGTATTCCGTCAACGCTGGTTTGCTATCGCGGTGGCGTGATCGTACAGAACGGCGCAAAAACGATTTATCTCAAGGATGTTGACGACGACGACGTTGCCGATTTTCGGCAAGAGCTAATCACAGGTTGGTCGATGGGTGACACGCACGGTGGCGTTAGTAATTTCCAGTATGGTCCCGACAACTGGATTTGGGGCATGCAAGGGTACAACAACTCCGAGCCGATCATCAATGGCGAACCACAAATGCGATTCCGTCAAGGTTTCTGGCGATTCAAAGTTCGCGATGGTGCGTCGGACAAGACGGCGCCGGCATTTGCACTCGATAAGCAATCGGGTCTACCTGCCGAGCAGGCATCGAGCGATTTCGATGACGATACGGTCCGAGTCGACGCGCTGGAGTTCATGCGGGCAACGAATAACAACACTTGGGGACTTGGGTTCAGCGAAGAAGGCTACGTGTTCGGATCAACTGCCAACGGTTGCCCAAGTGTTCACATGCCGATCCCCAATCGCTATTTCGATCAAGTTGCAGGCTGGTCGCCTAGCACGCTCCAAAAGATTTCACCGACGGATAAGTTCAGCGCACTCGACAAGAAAATTCGCCAAGTCGACTATCATGGTGGCTACACCGCGGCTGCGGGTGGAACGATCTACACGGCGCGGAATTACCCGTCCCAGTGGTGGAACAAGGTGCAGATGGTGTGCGAGCCAACGGGTCACATCGTCGGCGGCTTTGTCCTCGAGAAAGACGGTGCCGGGTACCGTAGCAACAATATGTTTAACGTCGTTGCCAGTATCGATGATTGGGCCGCGCCGATTATGTCGGAAGTCGGTCCTGACGGAAACGTTTGGGTACTGGACTGGTACAATTACATCATCCAGCATAACCCAACGCCCAATGGTTTCCGCACCGGTAAGGGGGCTGCCTATGAAAGTGATTTGCGCGACAAACGCTTCGGCCGAATTTACAGGATGCTGTATCGAGAAGATTCTGCACCCACGCATTCGATGCAGTTGGCCGACGCTTCCGACGCGGATTTGGTCGAGGCCCTTAAGAGCGACAATTTCTTTTGGCGGCGAACCGCGCAGCGTTTGCTCGTTGAGCGAAACGCGACGGACAAGAAGACGCTCGAGGATTTAGTTGCTTTGGTGGACAATCAAACTACCGACGATATCGGACTCAACGCCGCTGCCATGCATGCGATTTGGACGCTATCTGGGTTAGCCGATGGTGGAAGCGAAGATGCAAGTTCGCCTTTGGTAGCTGCCTGCGAAAAAGGGTTCACGCATCCCTCGAGCCCCGTCCGAAGCGCCGCAGTGGCCAATTGTGCGGCTGACCAAGTCAAACTCGCTGTTGAGAGCGGCGTGTTGAAAGATACCGATCCCCGCGTGCAACTTTCCGCATTGTTGCGGATCGCTGATGAAAAAGATCCTGTCTCCGGTGAATCACTGGCCGCGATCGTAATCGGTGCAAATTCGATCGCCTCCGATAACACTCTGATGGATGCCTGGACATCAGCGGCTTCGACAACACCTGTCGAGACTCTGGTTGCATTGATCAATGCAAATTCCAACTCGAATGCTCGAAATTTGGCAGCACGAGTTGCGGTTTTGGCGGAACACATTGCACGCTCGGAACCCACCGCAGAAAAGATCAGTTCGCTATTGGATGTCGATCCAGCTTCCCCGCTAACGATTTCGCTTTGGGAAGGCCTAGCGAAAGGCTGGCCGAAGGATTTAACGATCACGTTGTCAGATGCAGATCAAGCAAAGTTCCGTGATCGCTTTCTTAGTGCAGACACCAGTGTTGAAAGCAAAGCGGCACTCTTGGCCGTTGCTGACAAGTGGTCGATCAAGAATCTCGATGACGCAGTTTCGTCGATCCAGGATCAACTCTTCGCAACGGCACTCGATAGCGATGCAAAAACGGATGAGCGTCTGACGGCCTGGGATCAAGCGATCAAGCTTGCACCGAATAGTAGCCGCATTTTGGATGCGATCAATTCGATGCTCAATCCGCAGCTAGCACCTGCGACCGGCGCCATGGTAATTGAGTCACTGGGGTCCGCTCGCGTTCCGGGCCTCGCGGAGGAGCTGATTGCAATTCGTGGCAAGCTCGGTCCGAAAATGGCCGGCGACATCTTGACGTTGCTGCTTGCTCGGGCTGATACAACCACAGAATTGATGCAAGCGATTGCCGATGGAAAGATCCCGTTCACTGAACTCCAACTTGATCAACGACAAGCTCTCCTGAATCATCCGACTCGCTCGATTGCGAATCGTGCGAGAGATTTGATGGAGATGAAGGGTGCTACCGTGGCCTCCAATCGCCAGGCACTGGTCGATGAGTGGCTCGCTGTCGCGGACACGGAGGGCAATCTTCAAAACGGGATGGCGATGTATACGAAACATTGCGCACTTTGCCACAAACACGGCGATTTGGGAGTTTCGATCGGCCCGAACTTGACCGGAATGGCGGTTCATCCGAAAGAAGAGATTTTGGTCAATGTTCTTGATCCGAATCGAAGTGTGGAGAATAACTTCCGTACCTATCAGATTCTCACACTTGATGGTGCCGTGCTAACAGGAATGTTGGCTGGCGAGTCCGCGAATTCATTGCGACTGATCGACACGCAAGGCAAAGAACAGCAAGTCCTGCGTGAAGACATCGAGCAAATGAATGCGGCAGCCAAGTCGCTCATGCCAGAAGGCTTTGAATCTCAGATCACAAAGCAAGAGATGTCCGACCTGCTGACCTTCTTGGCCAATCGTGGACGTTACACTCCTTTGTCATTGTCGGCCGCCGCGACTATCAGCGGTCCGAAGGGATTGCCCGGCTTTCGTGGCAACCGTGGGGACAAATTTGAGTTGAACTCATACGGCAACATCGAAGTCGAAGGGATTCCGTTCGAATTGCAGAACCCCGAAGACGGGCGAGTCGCGAATATTGTCGCCTTGCAGAACTCGGGCGGTCGAGTCCCAAGCACGTTGCCAAGCTCCGTGTCCGTTCCTTGCTCCGGAAACGTAGCTGCGATCCACATGCTCGGTGGTGTTACAGCATTCGGATTTCCAATGAATCGTGACGAAACGTCAAGTCTGATTGTGAGATGTCAGTACGAGGACGGTACGTCAGTGGATCACGAGTTGATCAATGACAAGCATACGGCGAACTATCAAGAGAAAACAGATGTTCCTGAATCCAAGTTTGCGATCGATGCCAATGGCAAACAGATTCGGTATCTGAAGATCGCAATCGATGGGAGCAAGCCTCTCAAAGGCATTGACTTTGTAAAGGGCGATAATCGATCAACCCCTCTTGTGTTTGCCGTCACCGTTGAATCGGCGGATGGTGACAAGGCTGAGGACACGGTTGCGATGCAAGAGAAGGCTCCTGCAGCGGCGGCGCAGGCACCGCCTCGTCGTCGAGGTGGCGGCGGATTCGGTGGCCCGATCCAGTTGGGTCCCGACGATGTTGCTGTTTTTGCCGCACCACCGGAAGGTTTTAAATCGAAGATTGACGTTCCGCACGGCAAACTTGAGACGATCGAGTATGACTCGAAGACTGTTGGTACGACTCGCAAGATGCAGGTCTATACTCCGCCCGGTTACTCGTCCGACAAAAAATACCCAGTGCTCTATCTGCTACACGGTATCGGCGGCGACGAGACGGAGTGGCAACGGTTTTCATCGCCGAATCTGATCCTCGACAATCTTATCGCGGTAGGCAAAGCCGTCCCCATGATCGTTGTCATGCCCAACGGCCGCGCACAGAAGAACGACCGGGCTGAGGGTAACGTGATGGCGAGTGCGCCGGCTTTCGCCGCTTTTGAACGAGACTTGCTCGACGACGTCATTCCAGCGATTGAATCGAAGTACTCGGTCGACGCCAGGCCCGAAAAGCGTGCGATCGCTGGGCTGTCGATGGGCGGTGGACAGTCATTCAATTTTGGGCTGGGCAATCTCGATACCTTCGCATGGATCGGTCCGTTCTCGGCCGCTCCCAATACGAAGCCCGCTGGAGAGCTGATTCCAAACGTCGACGACGCAAAGGCGAAACTGAAGTTACTGTGGATTTCCTGTGGAAATAAAGATGGTTTGATCGCCATCAGCCAAAACGTGCATCAGTTTCTAAAGAAGAACGGTATCGAGCACGTTTGGCACGTCGACGGACATGGTCATGATCCGCAGCATTGGAGCAGCAGTTTGTACTGGTTCGCACAGAGCGTGTTCCAAGACAAACCAGCAGGCAATGCGAAGCAAAAAAATCCAGTTGTGGGTAAGTGGACTGGCACCGTCAATACGCAAATCGGAGATCAGGCATACGTATTTGTCATCCATTCCGAGGATGGCAAAGTGGGCGGATCGGCTGTGATGACGCTCAACGGTGCGACCCACAACAGTACGCTTTCCAACGTGAAAGTCGACGATGAAAAAGTGTCCTTCGACGAGCTTATGAATTACCAAGGCAACGATTTGACGATTCGCTATTCAGGTGATTTGAGTGGCAACGAGATGAAGCTCACGCGAAAAGTGGGTGACTTCGCTACGGAAGAGTTCACCGCGAAACGAGCCGATTAGCTGGACAGCCACTCATGCATTGGGATCGTTAACGAGATCCACTACCTGCTCACCACTTTTTCAACGACCAAGGAAAAACAATGTTGTTACGCTTATCAGCACTCATAGGCAGTGCCTTGCTCTTCAGCTCGCTGGGTTTGGCGCAGGATGCTATTCCAGTAGACGACTGGAAACCTGCCACCACTAACCAGGATGGCAAAGATTTTCCGCAAGTTAACTCCGAAGGTCGCATTCGATTTCGCGTCGTAGCACCCGACGCCAAGAGCGTTTCCTGCAGTTTTCGCGATAGCAGCGAATTTGTCAAGGATGACAAAGGAGTTTGGACAGGCTACACGCGCAAGTTGGATGAAGGTTTTCACTACTACACAATCAACATCGACGGCGCCGAGATTCCAGATCCCAACAGCAAGTACTTTTTTGGTGCCATGCGCTGGGGAAGCGGAGTCGAGGTGCCTGCCAACGACGAAGATTTTTATGCCGTTAAGAAAGTTGAACACGGGCAAATTCGCGAGGTCTTGTTCTACTCGGAGAGCACCGAGCAAGATCGCCGTGCGTTCGTATACACGCCGCCGGAATATGACAACGACCAAGACAAGCGTTACCCCGTTCTCTATCTGCAGCATGGTTGGGGAGAAAACGAGTACGGCTGGAGCGTCCAAGGGCATGCTGGACTGATCATGGACAATCTCATTGCCGAGGGGGACGTCAAACCGTTCATCATTGTGATGACTTATGGTATGACCAACGATGTTCGACCTGGCGGCATGGGGGGTTTCGATATCAGTGACTTTGAAACCGTTCTTGTCAAAGAACTTATTCCTTATGTCGATACCAACTTCCGGACTCTGACCGATCAACCCAACCGCGCCATGGCCGGTCTTTCGATGGGCAGTATGGAAACGAAAGCAATCACACTCCGAAACCTCGACACGTTTTCGCATATCGGTCTATTCAGTGGAGCGACGATTTCAACGGATGACGTAAAGAACACAGAAGGCTTCAAGGATAAAGTCAAACTTGTATTCGTCAGTTACGGCAGCAAAGAGGTCGGCGGCGGAAACCGGCCGCGACGAGGTGGTGACCCCGAGGCAACCACCAAGGCGCTCAAGGACGAGGGAATCAATAGTCACTATTACCTATCTCCTGATACGGCTCACGAATGGCAAAGCTGGCGTCGGAGTCTGCGAGAATTCGCACCTCTTTTGTTCGTTCGCAAAGTTGGCGACATCAGTCAGGCAACCGCCGCGACTCGGGATCTTCCCAAGCCCGAACCGAGGACGCCGCAGTCGATGGAGCGCGTTTCCAACGTGCATATTGACACGATTATCAAAGATGCATTCAAGGATTCGTTTCGAATTGGGACCGCAGGTGATTTTCCCGCTCGCTACTCGAACGACGAACTCAAGATCGCAACTGAGCATTTCAATGCCGTCACGCCCGAGAACTGCATGAAGCCAGAACGAGTTCATCCAGCCGAAAACACTTGGCGATTCGAGCTCCCCGATGCTCTTGTTGCGTGGGCAAAGGACAACTATATGAGCGTTCATGGACATACGCTCGTGTGGCACGCGCAGACAAGTGACTGGTTCTTTCGCGATGGCGATCGGGACGTCGTGACACAGCGGCTGAAGGAGCATATCAACACGCTCGTCGGTCGTTACAAAGGTAAAATCCGCAGTTGGGATGTCGTCAATGAGGCGATCAACGACGGTGGAAACTCGGAAACCGGGCAAACCGAAAATTTGCGAAGTTCCCAATGGATGAAGACGCTTGGGCCAGAGTATCTAACGCTGGCGTTTAAGTTTGCGCATGAGGCTGACCCCGACGCACTTTTATATTACAACGACTACAACATCGAATCGGGTCCGAAGCATGCCAGTTCGATGGTGCTGCTGAAACGTTTGCTTGAAGATGGAGCACCGATTCAGGCGGTTGGAATTCAAGGTCATTGGACTACCGGACGCGTACCGTACGACGACATTGATAAGGCGATTTCGGATTATGCTTCGTTGGGTCTAAAGGTAAGTATCACGGAGCTGGATGTCACGATTCGTGGGGCCTCGGGAGGTCAATTCGGTGGTGGATTCGGGCGAAGACGCGTGGGGAGCGGCGAACCTGCATCAGCCGAAGATCTAGCCGCGCAGGCCGAGGCGTATGCGAAACTCTTTGCAATCTTCCGCAAACACGAGGACGTGATCGAACGCGTCACCTTCTGGGGTCTCAATGATCGCCGCACCTGGCGTTTCGGACAGCACCCCCTGATCTTCGACGCCAACAGCAATCTCAAGCCCGCATACGCCGCGATTGTGAACGACGCCGGCCTCTCGGATGCCGCGACTTCCAGTGCAAGCCCGGTAGCGGACAAATGATCGATTTCCATATAGAACACGTGCTCGTCAGTTCCGACAAGGCTGGCTCAATCAAACCTATTCTATAATCTACCTGATCGCAACTTGCAACGATATCACGCGTCCTTGCCCGGGCTGATACAGGTGGGATCCGCCTTGGTTGGCTGGGTGGCATACCAGTCGAGTGCCATCTTGGTAAGCCGCGCCACGACTTCCGGGTACTGCTTCGACTGATCTTCGGCGATGTCTCCAGCGCGATCTGGTTTCATGTTGTGCAACTCGACGCGTTTGCCGTCGTAGGTCGTCACCAGTTTCCAATCTCCGTCGCGGACGGCCAGACGCGGCCACCCATCCTAAAATGATGAATGTAGTTGTTAATAATATCATTGTGGTGATTGACGTCTTTGGTACCAAGTCCATAACCCACCAGCAGGATTCCTGCCTCACCCAGGTGAGCAAATTCAGAATCGGTGATGCGATTACGTTGGGCATGCAAGTCCAATCGTATGCCTGTGCCGCCCGAATTGATGAAGCGACAGGCTTTCACGCGGCAATCTTCGGCACCGCGGAAACGAACTAGTCCTGAATCAAGCGAACGCTTGATTCATTTTCCGAGAAATTTGCCGTGTTCTATGTGCGCGAGCGACGAGCTCCCCGCTTGGGCTGGCAATGATTTTCAAAGATGTCAGTGGGCATGATGGTGAGTGTCTTTCTGGATAAGGCGGCCAGCGGCGGTACCAAGAGCATCCGCGCCCTTGGCTTCATTGAGCATCGCATGTCAGCATCGAAGCGGCATCGCGATGTGATCAGAGAGCGTCATTAAACAATCAACGCTTGGGCGGTAGGCTAACAGGCGTAGCTTTAACTGCCGTGCGCTGCCGATCACGTGAGCGGGGATCAACATCAATGAGTTCAGATAGGTCGAAAATTTCATCCGAATGACTTTGCGTCTGACCTCCGCTCGCACTCGACGCTGATTCGGGTTGCCTTTGACGCGAACCAGCATCCCGCTCCATAACTTCAGCGTCCATGCCAGTGAAGCCATGACCACGTAAGCCCAGTTACTCTCCAGGGTGTCAAGCGGCGCACTCAGCGCACCACACGCCTTTCCCTGGCTGATCGTGTTCTCTTGATCGCAACGTTGGTTTCCATTGCGAATCACCTCGCGAGAGGGAACTTCTTCTTCTTGTTCGTTTGTGATGTAGAAAAAGTATTTCTGTTTGTCAAAAAGGTGCTGCTGCCCACGCATTACCTGGATGTCTTTACGGACAACGACCATCCGGTACTTGCGATCACAGGCGACCGGCTGGTAGTCGAACTCCGCGTAGCTCTCGCCTCGCAGAATCTGGTTTACATATTCGTTGGCACCACAATTCGTTCTTTGTAATTGGGGCGTTTGGCTCGCCCATTCTCGGACTTGGATCTTTGGCGCGAAAGCGTGTTCCACGCCGATTGCGGCAGCAAATCGGCGATCCCGACAAGTGTTTTGCTCGCATCGTAACCCAGCACAAACGTCACGCCCTCGCGATCCCAATGATCCAAGTGTGTTGTTGACGAGAAGTCGGTGTCACCTCGTAGCCGGATTTTGCGAAAACCAGCTTCCGTACACAACTTAATGGTCCATCCGGGTTTATCGTGGAAAAATCCAGCATGTTGGATTTTGGAGGCATCGCGGTGGCGTCCGAAATGAGCGATGCCGTCTCAGAAGAAACGCTGACGGCGGACACAGCCGCCGCCAGCCGAAGGCACCTTTCGGCTCATGTGTGACCGAGATATTCCTCGGCGAGTTGCTTCCCAGCCGCCGCAGGCCGTATGTGGCCAAATGATTCCGAGGAACTGGGGTTGAGAATATGATATCTGATACGCGGTGGGTCGTGGAGGCCGTTCTCTACGCGGTGCTTCGTGCCCGCTTCTCAGCCTGGTCCCGGGAGTAAGAAGACGGGTGGGAAATTGCTCAGTGGTAAAACTCGCACAAGTGCGATCCGAGCTGCGGTTGCACTCCGCACTGCGGCGGCATCGCTTGCTCGATCCAACTGTGCCTTGGGAGCATTTTTTCGAAGACTTCGTTCCCGTCTTGGTTCACCAAAAGCAATCACGGCGACGGCCCATAAGTTAGCGAAAATCGTCTACGGGATGCTCAATTACGGCAAGGAGTACGTTGACGTGGGCAACGAATACTACGAACAACAATACCAGGAGCGAGCGAGCAAAAATTTAGAGAAACGGGCGGCTGCACTCAACTTTCGAGTGGTCTTCAATGAACTCGCTGGGGCGTGAGTTCCTTGAGAGCAGAGCTCGCTTCCGCTTCTCCCGGCGCCATAATCCTACCACGGACACATCAGCATGACAAAAGCTTTCGGACGCCACCGCCATGCCTTGAAAATCCCGCACACCTGGCTCACCGCTGCGAAACCCACGATAAAATCGGATGGACCAAAAAAGTGCTTCAGCGATGTCCGCAGAACATCCAGAAGCGATTTATTTTGATCTGAGCAGGTTGCCAATACTGTCCAAATCCGTTCAAGCCACCGTTGCCCGCAGGGCCGACGCTTCATTCAGTCACTTTCCTTGAATGATTCGACATCATCTAAAATGATCTTCTGGCGTGCGTCGTCGCCACGGAGTGTCAATTCAACATTTTTGAATTCAACATTCTTGGCGTGACGGATGTAGGCACCCCAGGCCGGTAGCACGCCAAAGAAGAACTGTTCCGGATACCGCTCAGCGTCCTCCGCCACAACTCGCGTTGCATCGTTCTGAGTACCATGCCCGGGATAGGAAATTTTTATGTTTTCCAGGACAACGTTTTCGATATCGTGACCGGGGATTCCTGTGATCATGATCGGCCCGGCTTTCGCCTTCTCATCATCAGTCACTCCTGGGGTAGAATCCACTTTGGTATTCTTATATACCGCTTCAATAGATTTTGCCCGATCCTCGACTATTACGTTTGCAACCACATCACTGATTCTTATGTTTTTCAGTGTGCCTACCGAGACATCTGCTCGCCCTTTACCGAAAGTGCTGCCTCGATTGCCCAAACGCATGAATAGAGGATTACCAACATCTTTCATTACAATTCGGGAAATATTGATATTTTCTAGGCGTCCCCCGTCTACTGACTGTAGCTTGATAGCTCCCATGGGACAGTCATGGAAATAACAGTTGGTAATGCTGATGTCGATAAATCCGCCCCGGGAGGACGAGCCAAATTTGACGGCAGCCGTGTTGCTGTCTGCCCTACACGCTCGCACCACGATGTTCCTGCAGGGGTTTAAAGAGCTTTTCAAACAGATCGCATCGTCTCCCGTGCTGATATCACAGTTCTCGATTAAGACATTTTCGCAGCCGTCGATATCGAATCCATCATTATTGTAGTTGTTATTGCGAAAGCGCACCGTCACTGCATTGAAGTGGACGTTCTTGCAGTCAATCAAATGCAACCCCCAGAAAGCTGGGCGTTTATAGGTGACGCCGGAGAAGGTAAGATTTTCACAGCTCTCCAGACGCATCAGGCGTGGGCGAATGCCTGAGTTTCGCCCTCCCCTTCTGTTCCGAGGAAAGTTCTCGTGAGTACCTCTCCCATCGATAACGCCGAGCCCTTCGATGGTGATGTTTTGAGCGTTTTCAGCGTAGATCAGGCAATGGGCATCACCCTCTCGTGGCCTGCTGAGCTTGTCCGTTGGGTAGTCAGTGGCCTTGGTGCTTCCGAGCAAGTTGGCCCCGTTATCGAGCGAGAGGGTAACGTTGCTCTTGAGTATGATAGTTCCAATTTGGAAATCACCAGGCGGAACCCAAACCACACCACCACCGGCTTCGTGACAGGCATCGATGGTTTTTTGCACCGCTTCGGTGTCCATGGCCACGCCGTTACCGATAGCACCATATTCTTTGATGTTAAAAAGCTTGGCTTCGTTCGCCTTGCTGGCGGCGGCGACCAAGGCATGGTTGTCGATTCCAAACAGGGGTGTTGTGTTGAAGGTGCATAGGCTGAGCAACAACGCGATGCTCGGCAGCGAGAGTGGTATCGCCACACAACTAGCGATCGTGCTCGCGATGGCTGTTAAGCCGACGAGGATTCGGTTAGTTTCGCTCAGCCTCAACGTGGCTGCTTGAAAATGCTCGCCCGCTCGTGCCAGTAAAATAGTAATTTTCCGCATCCTCAGCAGTCCGCATAAGTGTGAAAAGTTAGGTCAGCGTGTGGGCCGACCGACGCTGCGTCAAAGCCGTTTCGTTGAACCTTATCAAATTGTGCTCGAATCGTCAGCGAAGTTGTCGGCTGCGACGCATAACGTCTGACACACCGGTCCATCCGGGTTTCGCAGCGGTGAGTCGTCATCTGGCGCTCCGTCGCTCGCCGAATCCTGTTCGGATTGTGTTTCCAACTGGAACTTTAGCAGCGCAGCCAGATCGTCCAGTTCGGCAGTGAAACCGACGCCGAAATCGGTTAAACCGGAAGATTTCCTGATGCCTGCCTAAAGTCACTTCTCTGAAAC
Organism: Allorhodopirellula heiligendammensis; assembly: GCF_007860105.1. Lineage (NCBI taxonomy): Bacteria > Pseudomonadati > Planctomycetota > Planctomycetia > Pirellulales > Pirellulaceae > Allorhodopirellula > Allorhodopirellula heiligendammensis. The sequence continues at coordinate 1,331,371 of NZ_SJPU01000001.1, read as the reverse complement.
GTCATAACAGAGCAGCAGCCCTTGGTCGCGAATGTAGAGTTTGCCGTTAGCAACCACTGGATGCGCCCAAGCGGGTGCGCTGCTGCGGTCGGGTTGTTCGAAGCTGCCACGTTCTACCAAACCATCGCGAGAGGGTTCGATCAACATCACTTTGCCATCTTCGCTACGCAGATAGAGTTGTCCGTCTGCCATAACCAGAGATCCCTTGGGAGCGTCACGGTCGCGCCACAGCAGTTCGCCTGTCTTGAAATCCAAGCATGTGAGAAAACCGCCTCCGTTTCCCCCGTTGGCACCGTATAACGCATCGTCAAACACGATCGTGCCACCATGATGATTCTGCATGTTGGGAGTGAAGTAGACCTCTTCGGCCTCGATTTGGCCACTCGAGTCTTTTACTAACCGGACTGCTCCACCACCCGCACCATAGGCCGACGAGGCAAAAATCAATCCGTCCTTGTAAATCGGTGTAGTGCAACTGATACCCATCGCATTGGCCGGGTGGTTGTATTGCCACAACAGAGTCCCATCAGAGGCATCGACGCCGATGACTGTCTTGGCAGTAAACTGGACGTATTGGCGTTGCCCTTCAAAATCAATGGCGATCGCTGATGCATATCCTGCCGTTCCGCCATCGCCACCTCGCCCCCTTCCGCGGCCGAAGCCGCCGCGTCTGCCACCGGATTCTCGGTTAGACGAGTTCTCTGCGGGTTGGCTCGGCGCCACCTCCGGTAGTTTCGTTTTCCAAATCACGTCGCCTGTCATTTTATTGAGAGCAACCAGCGTCGCGTCTTTTCCGCCTGGCGTGCAGATGAGTTTGTCTCCGTCGATCAAGGGCGATTCTCGATAGCTCCACCGGGGCGTTAATCCTCCAAAATCTGTCACAAAGTTTTTCTGCCACGCGATCTTTCCATCGTCGGCATTCAAACACGCGATGGTTCCACCCATGCCGATCACATAGAGTCGTTCACCGTCCACCGTGGGTGTGCAGCCGGGACCCTCCTTCGACTGACTCGCTTGTTGCTCAACTTGGTCGCCGATGGCGGTGGCCCAGCTTTCGCTGCCATCCTTTTCTGACAAGGCCCATACGATCTCTTTGCCGTCTCGCGCACCCATGCCGAGAATGCGGCCGTCCGCGATGGCTGGTGCGCTATCACCGCCACCGAGCCCATCGACTCTCCAGGCCAACCTTGGTCCGTCGGCCGGCCACTGCGTCAGAAGACCAGTTTCATTTGAAATCCCATCTCGATTTTCTCCCTGCCACTGCGGCCAATCGTCCGCTGAAACCATCGCACTGGAGAATGTGGCGCACAGGAGTGCCCCACAGGAATTCAACATCGCTCGTTTCTTGATCATCGACAACATAGGGGTCGCCTGTTCTGTTGGTTGTTTTGTGTGCAATAAATTTCTCTCGCCCGCATGCTGAAAATTCTACACCGACCTGGCCGACGACACACGACAATTTCGATTCGCGATTCCAAAGCTTTGTCGACGCTATTGGATGCACCGGCGACTCGACCAGGAGCAGATTGAACACCGTCCATCGGAGTTGGAACGTGCCCGTTTCTCGCTAGTGACAGCCATTGTGCAGACCTCTCGACCGATTGAGGGGCTTTCGCGAGCAGGTAGCACCGCTATTTTTAACCATCTACCTTGGCAGTCGCTGCCAACCGATTTTTCAACTCTTATTCCACCTCTCGCCGCCATGAATTTCGGTCCACTGAACGCCCCGATCGTTGCGTGGCTGAGCCTATCCCAGTCGCTGATGATCTTGATCCTCTCGATACTGGGCATCCTTGCTGGGGCGATTGCCAATCACGTGATCACCTCTTGGTGTTGGTATCGCCGTCCCATCTCTCCGTGGCTGGGCTTGGTCGACTGGCCGTGGGATGACGCTCAGCGAGAAATCGTGAGGAATCTACCGCCGCGCAACTGGTTGGATCGAATACCAATCATCGGCTGGTTGCGGTTGCGCCGTGAGTCACCCCTGTTTGGCCGAGGTTTTTGGGTGAGGCCGCTGCTGATTGAATGCTCCATGGCGATCGCCCTGCCGCTGATGCATCATTGTTGGATCGCTGGCCAGCTACTACCCGCTGGGTTGTCTGCGGGAGTTGTCGCCCAACTTTCGCCCTGGATGACACTGCTTTTTTTCGTGCATGCCTTGCTGCTGACGATGATGATCGCAGCCACGTTCATCGATTTCGATGAACGGACGATTCCCGACTGGATTACTATCCCTGGCACAATACTCGCGTTGGTGTTGGGCTGTCTGACACCTTTTGTTTTTCTACCGGGCGTACTGCCTAACGCCATCGCACCGGTCACGTTGGAGCGTCCGTCGAGTTTGTCGCCGTGTTGGATGACCACGCGGGGGCTGTTGGTGTGTTTGGCTATTTGGTCGATGTGGTGTTTTGCCTTGGCTGATCGCCGGGTGATTTTACGACGAGGATTCTCCAAAGCAGTGACTTATTTCTTGGCCCGCCTGATACGACATCCGAGTTGGAAAATACTGGCTGCCATTTGGATCGTGGGGACGATCGCCATCTGCGTTGTATTTCAGATCGGTGGCGGGACCTGGTTGGGACTGGCCAGTTCACTCATGGGCGTCGCTGTGGGGGGCGGCATCGTGTGGTCGATCCGCTTGGTCGGAAGCTGGGCAATGGGTACCGAAGCGATGGGGTTTGGCGACGTGACGTTGATGGCGATGATCGGCGGCTACATCGGCTGGCAAGCCTCGATCGCTGCCTTCTTTCTGGCTCCGCTGGCTGCCATCGCTATCGTGCTGGTGCAGTTCGTTATCACCCGCGACCGCGCCACGCCATTTGGTCCGTATCTCTGTGCCGGGACTGTGCTGACCGTGGTGTTTTGGGATGACGTCTACAACGCCAATCTCCGGCTGACGATCGCCGAAATGGACCAGATCATGGATGGCTTGCTCCTATGGCTCAGTCTCGCCCTGCTCGGATTGCTCGGAGGGATGTTATGGGTGTGGCGACTGATCAAACAACGCATTTTCGCATGAGTCCGGACACCGCTTCACTGGCCCTCGCGGAGCATCTCACTGCGTCTGGTCGACGACCCAGCGTGCGTATCCAGGCGACGCCACTGTGACGGGTGTGACCAAAATCTGTGGCTCGTCATAGGGGTGATTTTGGGCCAGGTGATCCATCACTGCTGAGGTCAATGAGGATCGCGACTTGATAATCAATCGGTACTCGGCATCGACCTGCACCTGACCGTCCCAGCGGTAGTGACTTTCCACGGGCGAGTCAATTTGGACGCAAGCGGCTAGGCGTGCTCCCAATAGCGACGTAGCCAACCGACGCGCTGTTTGCTGACTGTCTACGGTCGTCCAAACGATCGAAATTTCCTCTTCTCTCGACTTTTTATGTGTCATTTTCACCCCTGTTTTCCGGTCGCTCTGAATTACCCAGGCCTCTCCAACAGCTGTGGATAACCTGTCATTCGAATGTCTGCGAATTGTCGATTTCTGTCGAGACCTGGCCTCGCGACTGGGGCCGACTGTCCGACACCGTCTCCACTTCCGACAAACGTCGACAGATTACAGACATCCTCTAGACAGGTTATCCACATGCTTGGCAGGCGTCGTTGAGAGCCATTTTCCTGTGCATTGATGAGCTCGTGACCATTTCACCGACACTTTTGAGCCGCACATTACGACGACGACGAAGAAAGATATTAAGTTATTTGATGGCAAACCTCTGAGCTGTCTCCCACTGTTGCTAGCAACGGCTAGTGGTGAGCAACGCTCCGTTTGAAAACCGTGGGGGTGCATCGCCGGAGCGGCGGCGGTAAAACATTTGTCGGTCATTGCTCACCGCTCATTCCAATCAGCCGCTCATGAAGATCACCTGCCAACGAGATATCCTCGCCAACGCCTTCGCACTGGCCGCGAGCATCGCACCGACGCGCTCCCCCAAGGAGATTCTGCAGAACGTTAAAATCACCGCCGCGGGATCGAAGTTGACGTTGTCGGCAACCGACCAAGAGGTGGGCATCCGTTTGGACGTGACCGAGGGTGTCGAGATCGAAACGGAAGGTACGGCGCTGTTGCCAGTGCAGCGAACCGGTGCGATTTTCCGCGAGAGCAGCGACGAGAAAATTTCCATCGAAACCGATGAATCGGGGATTCGCATCTCCGGCAGCCGCAGCAAGTTTCGGTTGCCAGGTAACAACCCCGATGAGTTCCCGACAGTGCGGGAGTTTGATCAAGAGAAGTATCACCAAATCAGCACGCGGCTGTTTCGAGAAATGCTGCGGCGGACCGCGTTCGCGACCGATTCGGAATCGAGCCGGTACGCGCTCGGTGGGGTGCTGTTGGAGATGGAAGAGAACTCAGTCATCGCAGTCGGCACCGACGGTCGCCGCTTGGCTCGGATGGAGGGCACTGGTGAACCGGTCGGTGGTCACCAGACCAACGGCATGACGACGATCGTCCCGACCCGGGCGATCGCGCTGATCGAGAAAGCACTCAGCGACAAGGATGACACCGTTGAAGTATCTTCGCAGGGCAACGACTTACTGATCCGCACACCCCGGGCAGTGATCTCGAGCCGGTTGGTTGAAGGCCGGTATCCCAATTGGCGACAGGTGCTGCCGTCACGAGAGAACGCCGTGCAGATCGATGTCACGGTTGGACCGTTGTTCGCCGCTCTGCGTCAGGCGGCGATCGTGACAGACATCGATAGCCGAGGTGTCGATTTCACGTTCGCCGATGGCACGCTCAAACTCGAAGCGTCTACCGCTGACCTCGGTGAATCACAAATTGAATTGCCGATCACCTACACCGGTGAAGCGATCACGCTGACGATGGACCATCGCTATCTCGCGGATTTTTGCAAGGTGATGGACTCGGAATCGAATTTTGTGATGGAAATCGAATCGTCGAAATCACCGGCTCTGCTGAGCACCGACGATGGGTACGCTTATGTGATCATGCCGATGGCCCGTGATCGATAGCGGACCCGACCAACCGGTAGGAAGTGGCATTGTCGGAAATCGAGTGAGAGCAGATGAAGAAAAAACTCCACCACGAGGAGACCGACCGGGGCAACAGTGCCCGCCGCATCGGGACCATCGTTTCGCAATTGATGAGCCGGCGGGGGTACGCCAGCGTCGCGAGCGACAATGCCATGACCGGATCGATCGCTCAGAGTGTGGGTCCAACATTGGCTGGCAGTATCACGGTGGGTAAACTAAGCCGTGGTGTCTTGCACGTGTACGCCGTCGACAGTGTCGTGATGCAGGAATTGACGTTCCAAAAGCGAAAGATATTGAAAGCGCTGAGCAAAGATCACCCGCAAGCGAAAATCACAGACATCCGGTTTCGTCTCCAATCACAAGTAAAATCGTAAGCGGAGTAGGCGAGTCACTCCGAGACTCGCATCAAAAAATTTACGCACGATGGCGCTCTGAGTCTCGGAGAGACTTGGCTACTCACCCAGAACCCTCCCATTTCTATGCTTGCTGCTCGTATCATTCCCTGTTTAGACGTCCATGGCGGCCGGGTCGTCAAAGGTACCAACTTCGTCAACCTGCGAGACGCAGGGGATCCCGTCGAGGTCGCCCGACGATATGAAGCCGAGGGTGCTGATGAACTGGTGTTTCTCGATATCACCGCCAGCCACGAAGAACGAGACATTCTGCTCGATGTTGTGCGGCGAACCGCTGAGCAGGTATTCATGCCGCTGACGGTGGGCGGTGGCGTCCGAACGGTCGAAGACGTGCGAGCTTTACTATCGGCGGGTTGTGACAAAGTATCGATCAATTCCGCAGCGGTCACAGACCCGGATTTTGTCCGACGGGCCGCTGATCGTTTCGGTTGTCAGTGCATCGTGGTAAACATCGATCCCAAACGCGTCCAGCGAGATGGCGAGGAATTTTGGGAAGTCCACATCAACGGGGGACGAAAGCCGACTGGCCTGCAGGCAGTCGAGTGGGCCCAGCGGGTGGAGGAACTCGGTGCGGGGGAAATCGTCCTGACCAGCATGGATGCCGACGGAACCTGTGACGGCTATGATATCCCCATCACTCGAGCGGTCAGCGAGGCGGTCTCGATCCCGGTCGTCGCGAGCGGTGGTGCAGGCAACCCAGAACATTTGGGCGAAGCGATCCGCGATGGGAAAGCTGACGCGGCTTTGGCGGCGAGCATTTTCCATTTTGGTACCTTCACGATATCCGAGACTAAGCAGCGAATGAAAGAGATGGGGATCGCCGTCCGGCTGCCGCATTAAGCATCGTGACGTTTGTCAGAACCTGGCGCCCACCGATTGGCGAGGGCCGCCGCGTGCGGTGGGACACATTTTCATTCCTCGATGTCATCCACCCGAAAGCCGGCACACCTTGACCTAGCGGGCGATCGCAAGGAACATGTCGACAAAACTCACCCGCAGGATTTTTCCCTTACCCGAAGTGATTGCTCGTGTCCGACGTCGTTCCAGTTCGCAATGCGTTGATCAGTGTCAGTGACAAAATGGGGCTGACGGATCTAGCCGCCGGTTTGCGAGCCGCTGGCGTGACGATCTACAGCACGGGGGGAACCCGGTCTCACTTGGAAAAATCCGGGATCGACGTCGAGGACGTGGCCAACTACACGGGCTTCCCCGAGATGCTCGACGGACGCGTCAAAACGCTCCACCCGCGAATATTCGCAGGCATCTTGGCTCGCCGCGATCGTCCTGATCATCTCGAAACCATCGCCGAACACGACATCGAACCTTTTGATCTCGTCGTCGTTAATCTGTACCCGTTCGCAGCCACCGCTAGCCGAGCGGGTGTCAGTCGGGAGGAATGCATTGAGCAAATCGACATCGGCGGTCCCAGCCTGGTGCGGGCGGCAGCCAAGAACCAAAACGATGTAGCCATCGCAACCAACCCCGAACAGTACAGCGAGATCATCGAACAGTTGCAGACCAGTGGCGGCACGACAGACGCACTTCGCCGACAACTGGCAGCGGAAGCCTTCGATCACACGGCCACCTATGACCGAGCCATCGCCGAATACCTACAAGGCGACACGGTGAGCGGTGAGTTTCCGCAAAACATGCATGTCAATCTGCGACGAAAAACACAGCTTCGCTACGGCGAGAACCCACACCAACGAGCCGCTCTGTACAGCGATCGTAGCGATCGCTCGGCCAACCTCGTTTCAGCGCGGCAAATCAGCGGCAAGGAACTCTCATACAATAATTTGCTCGACCTCGACGCGGCGCTAGACATCGTTCGTGGTTTTGCTCGACCCGCCGCCTCGGTGATGAAGCATAACAATCCATGCGGCGCAGCCACTGCTGACACCTTAGTGGAAGCCGTCGAGAAGGCCTTAGCGGGTGATCCACTGAGTGCCTTTGGCAGCGTGATTGGAATCAACCGGACGGTCGACGTGGCCACTGCCGAACTGCTCTGTCAGCCCGGTCTGTTCATCGAAGCGATCGTGGCCCCGGACTTTGAAGCTAGTGCCGTTGGTCTGCTGACGACGCGGCCACGATGGAAAGAAAACGTGCGACTCATGCAGGTGGGTCGGCTTGATGACATCGGCCCAAAAATTTCACGCCGTTTCATCAGCGGCGGCATGTTGGTCCAAGATGCGGATCGTCTGAGCAGCTCATCGTTGCAGTGGAAAACCGCTACGGAGACCCCCGTTGAGGATGAGTTGTGGGACGATATCTCCTTTGGTTGGGAAATGGTGCGGCACGTGAAGAGCAATGCCATCGTGCTGGCGAAAGACACGGCCTTGATTGGCGTGGGCGCGGGCCAGATGAGCCGCGTCGATAGCGTCGAAATCGCCATTGATAAGGCCGGCGAGCGATGTGAAGGTTCCATCCTCGCTAGCGATGCGTTCTTCCCGTTTCCCGACTCGATCGAAGCGGCCGCCAAAGCTGGTGTCGCAGCGATTATCCAGCCGGGTGGGTCACGCCGTGATGATGAAGTCATCGCCGCTTGTGACGAGTTCGAAATACCAATGGTGTTCACCGGTCGGCGACACTTCAAACACTAGTCCCGCGGTGGCGTGCGTCTATGTCAGGCGGTGTGGTCATTAACGACCACGCAGGCCGATCGCCCGCGTGGTCGAACACTCTCAAGCCGACAGTTAGAAGTCAGCGCTGATGACCTCGTGTGCCGCACGTGTTCCCAACGCGCCCCACAGTCCGAAGGGACTGGCCGAGCCTGGGGCCAAGAACCCTGTGCCAGCACGAACTTGAGCACTATTGGAATCGCCAGCATCGATCGAATCAGTGATGAACTTGATCGCTCCGTCGCACATCAGTACGTGGACGCCGCCCTGGTGTCGACTGCTCGGCATGACGTCACCCTCTCGTTCTTGACTGCCATTTCCTGAAAAACACAGTTCAGTGTTGGGTGCCAGGATAGTGAAAACACCGGTATAGAGGGGGCGAGCCAAGGCCCACTTATAACCACGTCGCTGCTCAGCTGTGCCGATGAACGGAGCCGTGGTCAACCAAAACTGGGGCCGCTCCGGATTCACATATTGGCGGCACGATAATGCATTGCCAGCTCGCCAAACTTCGTTCGGGGTGTTCACACCGTGCGACCGTTTGTCGTAATCACCGAGGTCAGTAATGATCTCGCCCATGCAGATCGTGTTGGACGTGCCATCGAGAATGCTGTTGAAACTGGTTTGTGTCCGGGGGACAAAGGCACCACGGCAAGCGCTGTCTTGGTACTGGCGAAGACCCCGAGATCCACCAAAGTCGGTCGTGTCTCCCACGTCGCCGAGTGTTCCTGAATCACCCAAACACGCGGCATAATTGGTGCGCCCGTGAGCAGGTAGACCTTCGCCGGGGTCACTGGGACAGCGGTAGCTCGGGATATTGGTTAGCCAGGGTTCGTAGGGGGTAACAGTATTGTCAGCCAGTTGTCGGTTGGGCCATGGCCCCATCGCCTGAAAACCGCTCGCTGTGGGATTGCTGATGACCTGCCATAGCGCTTGCTGTTCAATGAATGGCAGGAGGCCCACTAAGACGGACAAGTCGCTACGATTGCCTCCAGGAGGTTGAATGCCGTTGTCGGCTGGGAAGTCGGTGTACGTTCCCGATCCGTGTTTGGGCAGTTTGTTGTACGTGGCATGGTAGTTATGGATACCCAGGCCAATTTGTTTAAAGTTGTTACTGCAGCTCATCCGTCGCGCTGCTTCACGGGCAGCTTGGACGGCCGGCAACAGCAAACCAACCAAAACACCGATGATGGCAATCACCACCAACAATTCAACCAGCGTAAAGCCGCTGCGTCTCGTCAAGGATTTCATCGAAAACTCCTCCGCCAACACGGCGAAAAAAGAACACAAAAAAGTAAAAAAGTCCAATCGTTGGACGACGCCCAACGACATTAGGACCGGCTGGCTCTCCGAGCCCACAGCGTTACATCCGCCTCCACCGGACTGGTGAGCCGACTAACATGTAATATGGGAGTGGCCCATCGACTCAAAATATCTACGGGCACAACGAGTGATTCGCGATGCACTTCGATGAGCGAGATCGGAGCCCCAGCAAACCAAGCGATGCGAAATGTTGCTTCAGTTGCTTTTGCGAGGATCCGCAGGTGCCGATTCAGTCTGGGTTTCCTTCAACTCAGGGTGAGCATCCAGATATTGTGAAAGTTCGTCACCCGAAGTCGCTTCGGGGGTGCTGGAACCACCGCAACCAACGCATGACATGGCCAGCAATGCTAAAACGATGGGCAGTTGATAAAGGTGCGTGAATCTCAACATGAATTCTCTCGATCGAATGAAGGTCGATCAGTAGGTGGGGATAGAGTGGATCGCCATAACCAGCTAATTTCTTAGAAGGTTCACAAACGACCGGGCAAACATTTATCAATATTAACTGAAAGGAAGCGTTCGCCAAGAATAAAAAAACGTCAATCCGTAAACTTAATAGAGTACATTTTCCAGCCGGCGCCGTTTTCTCTCTCGCATGAAATTGCCGCTGCGTCGCCCGCGATCGATCGCCCTGAGGAGCAATGCGCCAGGTGCAACGGAACGCAGAAACTCGAGCGCGTCAGGGCGAGTTCGGTCAGTCCGGCTAAACCAGAGGTCCGGCAATCAGAAGGCCGGGCAATCAGAAGGTTCGCAGTCGCCCGGCTCGCGACCCTACCTAAAGGCACTCGGCTTCGGCTCGCGTTGCCGAAGTCGATTTCATCAACAACCCGTTGACGCCCGCGGCTACTTCGAGCCGCCGGTCAGCTGTTCCGTGACCGCTTCAATGGGGATAGGAATGCCGCGTAGGCAGCCTTCGAGGACAAGATTCTCGCCCACAGCACCTTGGAAGCGAGCGACGATCATGCGTCCGCGGCGGGCTTTCTCCAGCCGCACCATTACGACGAGTCGATCTCCGGGGACAACCACACCGCGAAAGCGGACTTCATCGACACCGCCGAAGCCGACCATCGCGGCTCCCAACAGATCGTGCTTTTGGGTGTAGTAGCTCGACAACTGCGCGACCGCTTCAAGCATCATCACGCCTGGCATGAGTGGCATACCCGGCATATGTCCGCGCACCCAGAACTCGTTGTCAGTGATCTGTTTGTAGGCCGCGCAGGAGTGTGTTTCGAGATCCTCACAGAGGATCGCGGTTAACTGCTCCATCTCATGTCGCTGCGGGTTCAGCTTTCGAATCGCTTCGATGTCCGCAATCGGATGGTCAAAATCGAGCCGACTGGGCTCAATGATGAAAGGGCTTTTCACCATGAAACTAGGTCTTGATCTTCCTGCGTTTGGCCTTACGTGCCTTGGCGTTAGCGGGACGGCGCCCGTGGTTCGCTTTCTTCAGTTTATGGTGTGGTTTGGCCACGACAATGTACCTGGTGAGAGTGAACGAAACTCGAACTTGAGTTCCGTTACGTGGAGGGTGCACAGCGAAACTCGGGACGAGTTCCGCAACATCAATGTTGGAGTGGGCGGCTCAGCGACAAGAAAGAGTCGGTTAGCGTTCGCGGTACACGATCCGACCTTTGGTCAAATCGTAAGGCGACAACTCAACCCGGACCTTGTCGCCAGGGACGATCCGGATGAAGTGCTTTCGCATCCGTCCGGCAACGTGCGCGAGCACATCGTTCCCGGTTTCGAGTTGCACACGAAATCGGGTGTTGGCAAGTGCCTGGGTAACGGTCCCTTCGACTTCAAACGCTTCTTCTTTTTTGCTCAAAACGTACGCCTTGTTATCGTTTACTAAACTGGACGCCGCGACGAGCACCACGAAGACCCGGTTTCTTCCGTTCCTTCATGCGAGAATCTCGCGTCAGGAAGCTGCCTTCACGCATCGGATCGTGCAACGCTTCATCATGGGAACACAATGCACGAGCGATGCCCATGCGAATCGCGCCGCTTTGGCCGCTCATGCCGCCGCCGGAAACCCGAACGAGCACGTCGATTTGATCAGTCAAACCGGCTGCTTGAATTGTTTCGAGAATATCGCGTTGATGCTGATCGTTAACGAAAAACTCATTCAATGGTTTGCCGTTGATGGTCACATTGCCGCTGCCGGGACGCACCCGCACGCGAGCAACGCTGCTTTTGCGACGACCCGTACCGAGCGCGTCGCCGTTGATCTTATCTTTTTTTACTGCAATCATGGTTTCGACACTCAGGACCTAATTGTTGACTTTCTTACTCTGGCGAACCAATTCGTTTGGCTGCTGAGCGGTGTGCGGGTGATCAGGACCTGCGTAGATCTTGAGCTTAGCCAGCATCTGTCGTGCCAAGCGGTTTTTGGGCAACATGCGGCGAACCGCGTGCAGCAGCAGGTCTTCTGGTTTGCGTTCCTGGCGGTCTTGATAGCTCTCTAGCCGCAGGCCAGGGTATCCGGTGTACCAGGTATAGTGGCGAGCCTGCATTTTGTTGCCGGTCATCGCAATTTTTTCCACGTTGGTCACGATGACAAAGTCACCGCAATCCACGTGCGGGGTATATTCGGGGCGATGTTTGCCCATCAAAACGACGGCGATATCGCTGGCCAAGCGACCGAGCACTTCGTCGCTAGCATCGACGATGTGCCATTGCTTCTGGACTTCGCCGGGTTTGGCCATGTAGGTTCGCTGAACAGCCACGGTGGGAACTTTTCTCGGGGAGGCATCAAAAATTTGAATCGCATAGCGTACTCGACACACCGCTCCCATGACAAGGCCTTCGGCGCGGTCGCGCCGAAGGTTTTTTCTAGACTACCTATTCGGAAAGCCTCCTAGCCCATCTCAATGGCAAAACCGTCGCGATAGGGACGGCTGAGCATCGCATTGGCCTCGTCGTCGCCAACAATTTGTTCAATCGAATCGTCCCATTTTAGCTCGCGGCCGAGTCTTGCGCAAATTCCCGCGAGATGGCAGACGTTGAGCATCTCCATGTGCGAATGCACGTCCGAGATGGGCTGGACTTTATTTTCAGCGCAGTACAGGAAGTTGGCCCAGTGCTGTTTCCGCTCGTTGAACTCCATCGGCATGTTCCGATATACCTTCGCAATCGCATCGTCGGGCAATGGGTTGTTGGCGAGATCTTCGACAGGTTGACCCTGCAATGCACCACGGCTGACAAAGATTCTACCTTTATCGCCGGTGATGAGTACGCCGTTGCGGGTATCGTTGCGAATGATCATCTCGGTATCGCCGGGATACTGAACGTTGAATTGGAACGAGGTGGCCGTGTTGTAGCGGTCGTCTTGCTGGGGCACCCCGTTTTTGAACTCAACGGGATGCTTTGCCGTGCCACTGATGGATGTCGGCCCCTCGGTCTGGCCGTTGAGCTTCAGTGCCCAATTGCAGATGTCGACGTGGTGGGCGCCCCAATCGGTGAGCTTGCCGCCGGAATATTCGTACCACCAGCGGAATTCATAGTGGCAGTTCGTGAAGGTTGCTTTGTCCTTTCGCAGGTGTAGGTAATCAACAGCCGGTGCCGGCCCCAACCACCGGTCCCAATCCAGTTTGCTGGGGACTTCGGCGACGGGGATGGAGGGACTTGTTGGGGCGCCGCCAATAGCGGCTTGGACCTGCCGGATTTTGCCCAGCCGGCCCTCGTTGACGATCGCTAAGGCTTTGACGAACAACGGGAACGTGCTCCGCTGCTGAGTGCCGACCTGCACGATGCGCCCAGTTTGTTTCTGCACCTTACGAATCAACTTGCCTTCGTCGATCGTCAGGGTCAACGGCTTTTCGCAGTACACGTCCTTGCCAGCGAGCATGGCTTCGACCAGCGGCTTCGTGTGCCAATGATCCGGGGTGGCGATATGCAAGACATCGATGTCATCACGCTCGAGCATGGGGCGGTAGTCGTCATAAACGTCTGCCTTGCCATCGCTGAACTTTTTGTTGAATCCGTCTGCCCGACCCGCGTCAACATCCGCGATCGCGACCACATCGAGCCACTGGCGTGCGGCATTGAGATTTCCCGTCGCCATCCCGCCCGCACCGATGACTCCAATGGTGCGGCGATCATTCTTGCTGTTCCCTTCCTGGGCGAAGGAGCGCGGGCTCCACGCAAAATACGGTGTCGTCGCTGCGGCACCCGCAGCGATCTGCAGCACACTGCGGCGGCGCATGGCACTGCTCGGGGGGGCGGAAGCCGAGTCGGCGGATGTGGATGTTTCGTTCTGCTCAGTCATGTTGCAACTCGATGAGACGTAGGTAAGAAGAGGTAATAAGGATGCGACGGGTTACATTGTAGCTTTGGCAACGTGTCAATGGTACACCTAGTCCAGGTCGCCAGAGGGCTCCGCCGGGCTGAGCTCTCACGCGATCAGTGGTCGCGGCGGTATTTCACGACCGTTCGAGCCGATGGTCGACCATGCAATCGCTTTTGCCTTGGAGCGGTGACCTGTTAGAATAGCGGCTCCCACCTCCCAACCGCTCAACTTCCCCTCTCCCTCACTGCTGACTTCATGTATCTCAAAATGGCTCGCCGGTTCGCTGTAGAAACCGACAAACGGCTGTTGGCCAAGGCCGTCTGGATGCTTGGGGTGAAGGGTTTGCGCAGCATCCATCGGCACAAACGGCGACTGAAGAAGGGCGAGTTTTTCCCGCCTTTTCTCTACATGTCAGTCATCAATAGCTGCAATCTGCGGTGCCAGGGTTGCTGGGTCGATGTCGCGGCAAAGCAGAGCCGCATCGAACTGGATGCTGCCAGCAAAACGATTCGCGAAGCCAAGGCGATGGGCAACAGCTTTTTTGGCATTCTGGGCGGGGAACCGTTCATGCACAAAGATTTGCTGACGCTCTTCGAAACCCATCCCGACGTTTATTTCCAAGTCTTCACCAATGGGCATTTTATCACCGACGAAGTCGCCGCGCGACTGCGGAAATGCGGCAACGTCACGCCACTGATCAGTGTCGAAGGCAGCGAGATCATCAGCGATACGCGGCGCGGCCGCGATGGCGTGCTCAATCAAACGATGGAGGGCATCGAAGCGGCGATTCGTAATAAATTGCTTGTCGGTGTCTGTACCAGCGTTTGTAAATCCAACATTGATGATCTGGTGACCGATCGCTGGGTCGATCGCTTGATCGAGATGGGTGTGATGTACTGTTGGTTCCATATTTACCGTCCCGTCGGCCCCGAACCGAACCCGCAACTGGCGCTGTCCAGCGAAGAACAGCGGCGGGTGCGGCAATTCGTCGTTGACACGCGGGCCACCAAGCCGATTGTGGTCATCGACGCCTATCACGACGATGCGGGCAACGCCCTGTGCCCCGCTGTGACTGGATTCACGCACCACATCGGTCCCTGGGGCGATATTGAACCGTGTCCCGTGATCCAGTTGGCGACCGAATCGATCCACGATGATCGTCCGCTCGCCGAAACGTTTAACAATTCCGAGTTCCTGCGAGATTTCCGTGAACTCACCGCGGGCACGACACGTGGCTGTGTGATCATGGAACGTCCCGATCTGCTGGTCGAATTGGCGAACAAACACGGTGCGCGCGACACGACCGCCCGAGGAGTCGTGATGGACGAGCTGGCGGCGGTTTCACCGCGTCGCAGCCAATACCAACCGGGCGATGAAATTCCCGAACGCAGCCTCGTCTATCGTTGGGCCAAGAAATACGCCTTCAACGATTTCGGTGCCTACGGCAAGCATTTCGATGCGGCTCATTACCAAGATCCGGATCAAAAAAGTCCAGCACCTACCAATCCGAAAAGTCCCGAAGTGGTGTCGATCGGACTGCCGGAGTAAGGCTGCTGAAACACAGGCCCGGCGAGCGTATCAGAAGTACCGCTCTTAGCCACGGTAGTGGCGGCAGCATATAGCCTGGGGCGTAAGCCCCAGGAAATCGAACTGTAAATCCTGGGGCTGATCCCCGCGGATTACCCAATTTCGTGACAACGCCGAAGGTGTTTCAGAGATTAGCCGGCGGTCGAGCGACGCGAACACCGCCGGACAGGTTGAAACGACGCGATTGCTGACCCCGAAGGGCGTCAAAGCCCATCCGAGCGGAGTGGACCGTTGTGGCTGCGACCCTGCCAGGGTCGGCGTGCATTTGCTGTATTTGATTCCGGTGGTGTTCGCTACGCTCAAAACACCGGCTAATTTCCGCGATCCTTTCAGGGTCTATAACTATTAGGTAATCGGCAGGGTGTCAGCCCCAGGAAATCTACGTATGCGGGCGGGATGGCCGCGCACCGGTTCGCGGGCGTCCCGCCCGCATACACGTCAGTCTTTAAGCAATTAGCCCTCAGCCACATTCACCACGACTCGGCCGCGAATTTTACTGGCGAGGATTTCATCGATTTTGGTCGAGAGCTCGTCGAGACCGACTTCGGTGGCCGTTGCGTCGAGGTCGTTTAGCATCCAGGGACCGGCCAGCCGCTCCCAGATTTTCAGCCGCTCATCCATCGGGCAGAGCGCCGACGTGATCCCGGCCAACCGTACGCCGCGGAGGATAAAGGGGAACACGCTCATGTCCAAGTCGCTGCTGCCGACCATTCCGCAGGCGGACACGCAACCATTGACATCGACGGATTTCAGCAACGACACCAGCGTGGGACCGCCCACAGTATCGACACCACCGCTGAACCGTGCCGACAGCAGCGGACGACTCGATGCTGTATCCAGCTCATCGCGGGAAACGATCTCACTCGCACCGAGGCTCCGCAACCACGCATGCGCATCGGACTTGCCCGTCATCGCGGTAACCCGATACCCGAGTTGGCTGAGCAGTTTCACCGCCAAGGAACCGACTCCGCCGGTAGCCCCGGTGACGAGCACGGGTTTCTCGCCGGGATGGATATCGTTGCGGACCAGCTCGCGAACGCACTGGGCAGCCGTGAATCCAGCCGTGCCGATAATCATCGCTTCACGCGGTGAAAGTGAGTCGGGAAGCGGAACGACCCACGACTCGGGAACCCGAATTCGCTCGGCCCATCCACCCCAGCGCTTTCCGCCGAGATCGTACCCGGTCACGATCACCTTCGTACCAACGGGAAAGCGTTCGGTTCCCACTTCCACCACCCCCGCGGCATCGATGCCGGGAACATGCGGCAGGTTCGGTGCAACGCCTGGATTCCCAGTCGCCGCCAGGGCGTCTTTGTAGTTCAAACTCGACCACTGCACCGCGATGGTGACATCGCCATCGGGCAGTTCCGAAACGGGTCGCTCGGTGATTCGGTGCGAGACAACGTCGTCGGCTCGTGTGACGTACAAGCAGCGAAAGTGAGAATTCATGGTTCTTCCGTCGTGTTGGTGATTTGAGCAGATATGTTAGCCCATTCGATACTACCTGATGTGCCTGCCCGAAAAGGGGGCTGATCCTTTGGAGGCGAGTTCCCTTGGAGGAGCGTCATTTCGGTCGTATCGATCGCTACAGCCCACTTCCGAGACCTCCCTGCGTACTTGGCAGGCAATCCGTGCATCCATCGTATGCCGGCCTTGAAAATCAGACATGGGTCGATCGGGTATCAATCCCAGAATAGCTCTTGAGAGCGAAAGTGAACGAGCCATTATTTGCCGTTACAAGGCCGGTATGGACGCCAGACCAATCTGAAATCTCGTTGGAGTCGAGGGCTCGCCACCAATTGGCGCAAGGATAGCTCCGCCTGCGCGTATGGCTATGAATAGTAATTCTTGCAAGATCGAAAAGGCATTCCCATCCACGCGATATTTCAAGCTTCCAAACAGCGGTTCGACGATCAGTTCCAGAACGAGACGCTTGCTTCCCTTTTTAGAGGAGCAAGCATTGTGGGAGACCCTCACTCTAAAGCGGCCGTACTTTGCACAGACTGAACGTTTCTCATACGAAACGCCTCTTGTCTTTCTCTGCCCGGAACGCAATTACGATCCCCTCCCACAAAACCAGATTCACCCGACCAATATTTTAATGGTGTCCGGAGGTGGTGCGCCTGGTGTTGAGAATGGTGTCATGGTGGGGACCGACGCCAGCGGTCCCCCTGTATCACTCGCATACATCAGTGACGGTCTGTCAAACACCATTGCTGTGACGGAGACGGTTGCCGGCGAGTTTTCCACGACGGAACCGCCAAGCGGCATCAGCAAGGCTTGGACATGTAAGTCCTCCAGAGTGTTTGCGCTTCCGTACGAGGAGGATGTTTATTTCGCCGAATGTGATGCAATAGGCGAAGATCCCGAGTTGATCCGTGCCAGACGCCAATTCGCGTCACTTGGATCGGAGTGGCTGTTTTCATCCATTGGCATCAGCCGCATGATTGCGGTACTTCCGCGGATGACAGTCAACTGTACCAACGGGAATGTCTTTAGCGAAGTTTACTGCAGAATATGTTCGAGGCAATTCGATGGGAGGTTCATGGTCAGGTACGTTGCCTAAGCCTGTAGGAGACTGGCGGCAAGGTGGCCAAGGGACTTGCCGTCTATCAGATGGGGATGGAAATACCTACGAAGACTTCCAGATTGACTTTATTTGATTGGCAGCGACCAGCGGGCACCACTTCATCTCCGCAGTCGCTGTAAGTACACGTTGGAACTGCGGTGTGGATCAGCCGATTAAGAGATTCAGCCTACAGAACCAAATCAAAGGACTCCAAGTTCTGGGAACCGCCAACGCACCGTAAGCACGTCGGCGCAAAAGAGTGATGAGGAATGATTTCTCCCGACGTGCTTTGTGATCGATCGCTGTCGCCGCTTCGTGGCCCGAACTCGCATCAGAGATACGGGAGGCTGCACTGTCAATCCAGTATCACGTTCCCAGTCCAATCCTCTACGTGGCCGTCATCTTCATCGCTTCGGCAACGGTTTTCTTGCCGGCAGGTTGATGGTCGTCAAACGGGCCGTCCGAGCCACCCTTTGGCCACGTCACTGGATCGGCATACTGACCGTCGTCTTTAAACTCCGTCTGTAAGCGGGCAATCTCGGTTTTGAGTTCTTGGAACTTCGCTGCAATCTCGGGCTTACTGGCTTCCTCGTCAGCGAACAGCAGGTTGTGTTGCTCGCTGGGGTCGTTGACCAAATCGAACATCTCGTAGGCGTCCATCTTCCAATAGTAGATCAGCTTGTGCGTCTTGGTTCGCACGCCCAAGTGAGCCGCCGTGTTGTGGTGTCCGGGGTCATGGTAGTAACGGTAATAAACCGTATCACGCCAATCCGACGGTGATTCGCCGCGCAGCAGCGGAGCGAGCGAGCGGCCTTGCATGAACTCGGGGACCGGCAGTCCGGCGAGATCGAGGAACGTGGGTGCCAAGTCAATGTTCGCGACGAACTGGTCGGGTGTGCTGTTCGCGTTGATTCCAGGACCGCAGGCGAGCAATGGCACCCGCAGGCCGGGTTCGTACATGAACCGTTTGTCATAGAGTCCGAGTTCACCCAAATACCAGCCGTTGTCGGCGCAGTAGATGACAATCGTGTTCTTAGCCAAACCCGTCGTGTCGAGATAGTCGAGAACTTTGCCAACCCCATCATCGACGCCTTGCACACAGGCGAGGTAGTCCTGCATGTAACGTTGGTACTTCCACTTCGTCAGTTCATCGCCGGTGAGCTTCTGTCCTTCGACCGTCAGTTCGTTTGGTTTAACGCCATACCATTGATTGGCTTCTCGACCTTTCAGATCCTCCGGGGGCAGGAGTTTCAGATCGCGGCGAGTTAAATCGTGGGCCACCGTCTGTTGGTTTTCAGGGAGTGCTGCGGGGCGGGTCGCATAATCATCCCAAAGTGTTGCGGGTTCAGGGAATGATTTGTCTTTGAATTTTGCTTTGTTTCTGAGATCGGGATCCCAATTGCGATGAGGGGCTTTTTGATGCAGCATCAAGAAGAAGGGTTTGTCTTCCGGCCGAGTTTTCAGAAACTCGATGCCAAGGTCGGTGGTGATATCGGTACAGTGGCCTTCGATCGTTAGCCGCTTGCCGTCGACTAGGAATTGCGGATTCCAGTAGTTCCCTTGGCCGGGCAGCACGATCCAGCGATCGAAACCAACGGGGTCCGATCCCAGGTGCCACTTGCCGATGACGCCTGTGTGATACCCCCCCGCCTGCAGGTGCTTCGCGACGGTATCGCGTGAGGAGTCAAATTTGTTGAACACCGGCACCCCATTGAGGTGCGAGTACTGCCCCGTCAACAGTGTCGCCCGACTCGGTGTGCAGATCGAATTGGTAACAAACGAGTTAGTAAATCGCGCTCCACGCTCGGCAATGCGATCAATATGGGGCGTCTGGTTCACCTTCGATCCGTAGGCGGAGATGGCTTGCTCGGCGTGATCGTCTGAGAAGATGAAGATGATATTGGGCCGGTCCGCAGCGGCAACAGTTACCGCGAAAGTCGCGAGCAACAGCGTGGTCAGTATTCGTGGTATCGTCATCTACTGGCAATCCAAGGAGGGAGGGGCGTGGAAGCTGCACAGTGTACTGCAGTTTCGCTCGATAAGCCAACTTTTGAGCGCGGAGCGATTGCGATAGACTCGCCGGCAGCGAGATTCGCCCAAGCGGCGCTGACTGAGTGGGCGGACCGTCAATTTACTCTCCACATATCACGAGAAGAGCAAAGAAATGATCTTGAAAAACTGGGTAGCAGCATCGTTCGCCATTTTGGGTCTGGCACTCGTTAACACGAGTCAGGCAGCGGATCCAACGGCTGAGACAATCTTGAAGGGTTTGCAAAACCCCTCATGCGTCAGCTTCAGCGAGGCTGGCGAGTTGACGGTGTGCGATTCGCGTGGCAGTGTCATGGTGCTGCCGCTCGGCGAGCTTCCCGACCAAACACCGATCGATTATGTCAGGAAATTCGATACCGAGTTTTGGAAGAGTGACGATACAGGTAAGAAATGGTACGGCGTTGGACCGCTGTCGGCTGTGTGGATCGGTAAGACTCTGGTCGTGACCGATGCGGGCAAGCTGGACGGAGAAGAAACTCTGTTGATGTTCACGGCACCAGGAGAAGCTTCGTCGGGTGTGGCCACCAACTCAGTCGGTCCCACCACGGACGATGAAGCGGACAAGGGCGAAGGCAATTTGACGGGCCTGAGCGTCTCAGAAGACGGAAAACAGGTGTTCGTATGCGGACAGGGATACGACGGAAAATCATGGGTTCTGGTCGCCGATCCCGCGACCAAGAAGCTTGAGCCGCTGCTGTCGGCAGATGACAACGGGATCGAAACGAACTCGCCCATGCAAACGGTGGTGGGGCCAGACAACACGCTCTACGTGCTCTATTCCGGCAAGGGTGGCGAAGCCGATGGATTGATCGTCCAGTGGGACCTGGAGACCAAGAAACCAGTCGCTCAGTGGAAACTCGCCGATTTGATCAACCCCATGGGCATGGCTCACATCGAAGGCAATAAGTTCGCAGTCGTCGAAAACAATTGGGCGCTGACGAGCGTCAATGATGGCCGCGTGGTCACGGTCGAACTCGGTGATGACGGCGAAGTCGACGTGACTGAGAGCGGTATCACGCTCAAGGGGCCTGTGTCCTGTGCGTTTGGTCCTGACAATCGCTTGTACGTGACGCAGCTCGGCGAAAACTTCGATGCTGCCGATGGCAGTGTCGTGGCTATCAAGGGTTTGAAGTAGTCAAACGCGATTTGTCGCCCGCAATCGTTGTGGAGCGACGTTTGGATTGGTAGCTTGGGACCATCGTCCCGAGCGGGCAGTTGGGTGACTGTCAACAAACCCGGATGGACCCAAAATAAGACTACGGACGGGACAACGGTCCCGTCCTACGGTCTTAAGCTCTATCCCGCAGGTCACCGGACCTCTTGACCGCTTGAATCACTCGCACGCCGAGGTAGATCGCGATGCCGGTCCCTACAACACCGGGGACGGAAACACCGTGAAAACGCGGCGGTACGCTGTTGCTCCACAACTGAGTGGACCCGACAAACGTTGCTGCTGCCAAGATACCCATCACCAATCGGTTCACGATGGTGCCAAGATTCCGATGATCCAAATGGACGTCAAAGCTGCCTTGGCGAAGGCGGCCAATAATATCAGCGGTGTCGCTCGGCAGCGTTTGAATCAGATGGTTCCAATTTCGATTTGTGGCGACGAGGTGTCGCCACCATCGCTGCGGCGAGAAGCGATTTTTAATCGCTTCGATACGATACGGCTCGAGTAATTCCTCCATGCTGAATTGGGGGCTGAGCTGGGTGGCGGTGCCTTTGAGCATGACCACCATTTTCAGCAGCAAGGTGACGTCGGGCGGCAGCACGATGCGGTATTCACGAATGATCGCTGTAAAATCATTGATCACGGCGGTCGTATCGATATCTTCGACCGAACGAGAACCGTAGTCATCGATAAATTGTTCCATGTCACGCAGCAGAGCCCGGCGGTCAAGATTTGCGGGAGGTTGCCCGATTTGGACTACCGCGTCGACCATTCGGGGAGGATCTTTGTCCATTGCTGCGATCAATACGTCTTCGATTTGCTCTCGCATTTCGCCACTGAGTCGCCCCACCATGCCGCAATCCAGCACACCGATCACGGCTCCATCCAACACCATCAGATTCCCAGGATGCGGATCGGCGTGATAGAAACCATGGCGGAATACCATCTGTAGAAACAGGTTGGCACCGCGACGTGCTACATCAGCGAGATCACATCCCGCTGCGACGAGATCATCGCGGCGTGATACGCTGATGCCATCAAATTTCGCCATCGTCATGACGCGGCGCGACGACACATTCTCGTAGGGTCGTGGGAAGGCTACGTGAGGGTCGTCTTTGAAGTTTTCACGGAATCGCTGGAGACTCCGCTGCTCGATGGTAAAGTCGAGCTCGTCTTCAAGTGTTTGACGGAATTGTTTTGCAGTGGCGACGGGTTGATATTGAGCCAGATAGAGTGAGTTGGCCTCAGCCATCTTCGCCAATTCGATGAGAATCTCGAGGTCATTGCGGATGCGATGTTCAATCCCGGCATGTTGAATCTTGACGACCACTGCCGTCCCATCGTGCATCTCCGCGTGGTGAACTTGGCCGATCGAAGCCGACGCGAAAGCCTCTGCATTGAAACGACGGAAGAGCTCAGAGGGTGGTTGACCGAACTCCTGCGTGATCAAGTCAATCACGGTTCCAGGTGCATCGGGGGGTGTATCCGATTGCAATTTGGCCAGCTCGGCGGCCAGCTCCGGGCCTATCAGATCCGCACGCGTGCTGAGCATCTGACCGAGTTTGACGAAGGTCGTTCCCAGTTCGAGCAGCGCCATTCGAATGCGGACGGATGGATCGAGATGACTAATTTGGTCGCCATCGTGGGTGCGTAGCAGTCGCTGAATCCAATCCGCTCGCACGTTCCCCAGCCAGGGTGCGAGTCCATATCGGAGGAGGATGCTGACGACTTCGTTGAGCCGTTCCGCGTTCCGCACGAGCTGCGGCAAAGTCGATGCATCCATGGTGGAGTGTCCCGATAATCCGCAGAGGGCAGGTTGCTTCGTTGTCTATTTGGTTTCTTCGACCGCTTTGACCACTTTCTGCAGTCCACTCTTCATTTCCTCAGCAGCCAGCGTCAATGCAGCCAACGCATCACCGGCCGATTCGGCAGCAGCACTTCGGATCGGTTCGTATTGCTCGGTCAGCTTGCTGATTTGATCTGACAAGCGATCGTATTCTTGCTTGGCTTCCATTTCTGCCAAACTCATGCGGACGCGAAGATGGTCGCGTTGCTGTTTAAGTCCAGTGACTAGGTCATCGAGTTTATCTTGTTCCGTTGCCATTCTTTCACTCTGTAAAAATGTTTTTGAAATCGTCAGGCGCGATTGGACGCCGGTAAGCGAGGTAAATCGATACAGCGATTGACTGCGAAACCGGCATATCATCATTCATCGGTGTCGACGAAGCAAGTCAGTTAGGAGATCCGATGTATCGACAGATGTCTGCCAATCGACGTGGCAGCACGACGACATTTGAAGACACATTGGTTACCGCCAGAAGGAAACGCGGCGGGCCTAGGCGATTGTGGTCGAGGTGTCTGGTCCTTAGCCTTCTCGTCCCTTAGCCTTTTCACTCCCCACTCATCAATCAGTTAACAACTCCTATTGAATGGACGTAGCAGTATGAAAAATGGTAGCGTGAGTTCTCAGTGCCTGTGGACAATGGCTGTATTGCTCTGCAGCGGCATGGGTGCGTTGTCGGGCCGGGCGGCGGAGACGGACGAGGCCAAGACGCCTGAATACACGGCTCACACCACGCTCAATCCCGATATTCCGTTGGATCAGTTGAAGGTGATGGTCAAACCGTTGACCAAGTCGGAGCTGCAGGTCGAGTCGGATGCGTGGTTCAAACTGCTGCGGGCGAAGGCACGCGAAATCGCAGCTGTGCGAATGGGCGTCAAGAAGGCGACCGAAGCCGTGAATGCCGCCGACGATGAGGCTGCCAAGAGCTCATTGGAAGTCGCCGAATCGATCACGAAAACAGTGGCCGACGAAGCCGAGCAGGAGGAGAAGTCCGTGACCGCGATGGCTCAGAGAAATCTCGGCCTCGATGAGGACGTGATGGACAATTCGTCCCCCGCTGAAGAACCCGCGCCCGAGACGGACGATACCGAACCCGCGGGCGATACCGAATCCGCGGGAGATGCTGAATCCGCGGGAGATGCTGAACCCGCCGGCGCGGCTGAACCCGCAGGCGCGGCTGAACCCGCCGGCGATTTGCAGTCCCCTGACAACGACGGAGGCAGCACGACCGAAACCGCATCGCCGACCGCTGGAGAGTCCGATGCCCAAACCAAAACTGTCAACACGGCGATCAAACTCAAAGGCGATATGCTGACCAGCGTCACCAAATTGCAAGATCAGCGGACGGTGTTGAGCGATCGATTGGCAGTCGTACTCAATTCGCTCGAGGCCAAGGGCGGCGATGTCGCGGAGTACCGCACCTATTCAGCCGCGGTTTCCGGAATCGAGTTGGACACGTCCGATGCCGCATCAGCATGGGCTGGCATCGTCGGCTGGATGTCGTCCAAGGAAGGCGGCCAGCGATTGGCGTGGAACCTCGGCCGCTTCGCCCTGATCCTGTTCATTACCTACCTGATCGCGAAGGTGGTCGCAGCAATCGTCAATTGGCTGCTCGAACGCAAACTCAAACTCAGCCAGCTCGCCGAGCGACTGATCGCCAGCATGATCAAAAACATCGTCATGTTAGTTGGGTTCGCTATCGCCCTGACCGCCTTGGAAGTCGATATCACACCTGTTTTGGCGGCGATCGGAGCCACCGGCTTGGTCATTGGACTGGCGCTGCAGGGAACGCTCAGCAATTTTGCGAGCGGCCTGATGATCCTGATCAATCGCCCTTTTGATGTCGGGAACGTCGTTAATGCGGGTGGCATCACCGGGACAATCGCCCAAATGAATCTGGTTTCCACCACCTTTCGAACCTTTGACAATCAAACCATTCACGTTCCCAATAATGAGATTTGGAACAATGTGATCACCAATATCACCGCGAATCCGACCCGTCGTGTCGACCTGGAGTTTGGAATTGGCTACGACGATGACTTCGAGCAAGCTGAGAATTTGATCAAGGATGTCCTGCAGGCCAACAAATTAGTGCTCAGCGACCCCGAGCCCGTCGTTGTGACCCACGAATTGGCCGATTCCTCCGTCAATATTGTCTGCCGCCCCTGGGCGAAAACGAGTGACTGGTGGCAGGTAAAAACAGAGGTCACCCGCGAGGTGAAACGGAAATTCGACCAAGTCGGTATCTCATTCCCTTACCCGCAGCAGGACGTGCACTTCTACGGGGCGGCTCCCGCCCAGAATGAGAATGCTTGAGCCAGTTGTTAGGGCCGTTGAGGATGCATCTTGGTCTGACTATCAAAGCATGCTGCGTTGGCGTTTTCGCCGCCGCAAATGCACAACAGAGACGCCGATCAAGCAAGTACCGAACAGCGACGGCACGGGAATAGATGTCGCAGTCGGGGCTGAAGGCGGACTGACGGGGTTAGTCGCAGATAGAAAAAGGACGCGATTGAACATCACGTCAGGCAGCCCCGGACCAAAATCCCATCGCAGACCGGCCTGGGAACTCTTAGCTGGTCCAGCGGTGTCATTGAACCGTGTGATCATGTTGACATTTGCGATTGGGCCAGCTGTGTTCTAAGTACCTCCAATCGCCACGCCCACGTAAAAGTTGGGCGCATTCCCAGGCGCGGAGGGCGTTGGATCAATTAGAGAGATTACCTGCGAGCCATAATTCTGCCAGAACAGCCCGGTGACGTTTGTCGACAGAGCATTGTCGAGAAACACAGTATTCGTGGGACTGAAATCTGTCAGCGTCACCCGAGCTTGGCCACCAATGAAACCACCGATTCCCGTTTCATACGGCTGACCAAAATAGTCGATTGCAGAGTCGTCAATGGAGAAATTGATAGAATAATTCACGTTGTCCGTAAACCGTGGACTACTCGTTGGAAAGAAAGTGGCCTGCGTAGTACCTGACAAGTTATAGGTGACTAGGTCTGCCGACGCCGGCACCCGTAGGAAAGCCAGTGACAAGAGGAATGCAATGGCGACGATTCGGAGCTTCATGAAATGCAAAAAATGGGGCGAGAAACAGAACGCAAAAGGTCAAGCGGCCAACACCAGGGCGCGATAACGACAAGTCAGGTCTTAATCGACGCGTTGGTAGCAGGAATCTGCCGGCTCAGTGTGAGATTCCCAACCCAGACCGCTTGGAGAGAGCAAAATCTATTATTGAAGAATATGGAGGACCCCACTCTGCAGAGGGAGTTTTCCCACTTGTCAAGGTAGTGAGAGTGAAAAAGCGCGGATAAAGTGCATCGTTGAACTTTTGTTGAATTGACTACCGCGACAAAACTGCTAATAATCAGACGGTTATTGAGACGAAGTCTCCCCTTACTGCTATCAATGATTCGAATGAGTCACGACGAAGCGAAACGATGCTCACACCGACATTTTTTTGTAGTTGTTGCGTTGTTTTTGGCTTATGTTGTTGGACATTCCTCTTCAGCATTGGCCAGTTGCGGTGACTACCTGATTCATGCCGGGCAGGTGGAATCTGATTCCAGTGGGCTGTATCGGGTGTCTTCAGTATCAATCTTTTCAGTGTTGCCTCACCCTCCGGTTCATCGCTCAGCCTGTGAAAATGGTAGATGCGAACAAAGTCCGTTGACCACCTCCCCACTTGAGGCACCTCGAACCACGGTCCCTCAACAGCCTGCGATTGTGAATGAGCGGCAGGACAGTTCTGTTGATCGTGGCAATTCCCGCTGGGGTCGGCCAGCAAATAGTTTGCTGGCCAGTTCCCCTTTCTTAGAGGTTGCTTCGCCTCCTCCCAGGAACTCTTAAGCAACCTGAGTTCAGAATAGAGATCAGCGTGGCCAAGTCGTAGCGATTTTCAAAGGAGATGTCGCCTTTGACGTGCCGCGAGGATCCCTGCTCGTCTGCTCGCATGGCTGATTTGCGACTCACGTCGGATCTTGCTCAACAGCATTGCAGTTCAGTGCGCGTCTACTGCGCGCACGCGTGTTGCGGTTGAACGAATTAACAGCCTCGTGGCTGGCGAGTGCAGCTCGCACTCATGCCCCTTCTCTATCGTTGCGTTTTGGCGATCCGTCCTTGCTGCGCCAGATTCCGGCTCGGCAGACGGTCCGTTTTCGTGCTGTCTTTATTTCATTCTTTGGAGTTTGGTTTCATGTCTCTCAATCCAGGACGAAGGTCCGTCCATACTGGTTTCACATTGGTAGAACTGCTCGTCGTGATTGCCGTTATCGGAGTCATGGTGGGCCTCTTGCTGCCCGCTGTGCAATCCGCTCGCGAAGCTGCCCGGCGGATGCAGTGCAGTAACAACCTGAAACAGATGGGGTTAGCGTTACATAATTACGAATCGACCTATAAGTTGTTCCCGCCCGGTCGCACATCACAGGGAATTTCGGTTCATGCAGCGATATTGCCATTCCTGGAACAGGCCGCTGCGGCACAACTTGTTGATCCCACGGTCGCCTGGAATCACGCCAACAATGTCGCTGCCACCAAGGCGTTCATACCTAATTTTAATTGTCCTTCGGATGCCCAGTCGCCACTGCCGATGGGCTGGGCGGGGACGACGTATCGCGCCAATCAAGGATCGGGGATTTTATGGGGTCTGCCTCCAACCAATCCTGCTGATCCTAACTTTGGGATGCCTGAACCCAGCGGCGTTTTCTATTTAACGAAGCAGCTTGCTTTTCGTGACATTCTCGACGGCACGTCTCACACCGCAGCGTTCAGCGAGCACAATCAGGGTGATTTCAGCAATGCCATTTCCAGCTCCGGAGATACCTTTTGGCCGCAAACCAACCCGCAAACTCCGGATGAAGCCTATCAGCAATGCGAAGCCATCGACACCGATAATTTGATGTATCAACGAGTGAGTGACATCGGTGCTCCTTGGGTGTACGGATACCACTCAACGACCACCTACATGCACGTGGCACCACCCAATCGCCGCTCGTGCATGTTTCCGCCCGGCCGTATCGCGACAACGGCCAACAGCAACCACTTCGGTGGCGTGTTGGTTTGCCGCTGCGACGGTTCGGTGGTATTCGTTAGCGAGAATGTTAATCTCGATATATGGCGTGCTGCCGGCACACGTGCCCACCATGAGACAGTGGGTGACCTGCCATGATGATACGTTCTTGCTATGCATGCCTTCTTGCCGTCGCGACGCTGACGCTGGCCGGCTGTGGCGGTAGATCGGCTCCGGTCTCAGATCCAAAAGCCGCAGTAGCGTTGCTCGGTTCATCCCTGGAAGCCTGGAAAACCGGCAAGTCCGTAGCGGACATGCGACAACTGACGCCTCCGGTCTATGTGGCGGACGAGTTGTGGAGCGACGGGTTTGAGCTGCGTGATTTTGTCATCGAGGGCGATGGCGAAATGTATGGTCCCAATGTCCGCTTGAGCGTCACCCTGACGGGATCGAGTCGAGGCGGTGCGGTGGGCAAAAAGCAATTTCAGTACCTCGTCACAACCACACCGGCTTGCACTATTGCGCGCGCCGACCGCTAGTCAAGCTTTCATCGTCCCGTGTTTCTTGAAGCACTGTGGTCATTTATTGACTCATTTATTCACCAATCATTCTTCTCCACAACAGCGATCATGAAAAAGTATATCGTTCTTACCTGTGCGTCTATTGCCATCATTGGTCTCGTGTTCTTGGGTGCTTCCCATGCGCAGGAGCTATCGCCTTCGCAATCAACTCCGAAGGGCGTGCCTTCCAATCGAGCGGACATGCTCAAGGCGCTCGACCGTTTGAAGTATCGCGAAGCGAGGTTGCCACTGCCGCCGGCCAATGAGGACTCGAATCTTCCCGTCTCGAATTCCTCTGCCTCGACTTCCATACAATCTGGCGGTCGGACCTCGATGGGAGTCGTCAACAACGGTCGGATGCGAAATCTGTATCTGCCACCAGAACTGCAAATCCGTGGAGGTCGCTACCCCGCGGTCTCCGATCAAGGATTGCCGTATGACTTTTCGACCGAACTGTTCTGGATTGTATCTCGGGTCAATAACTGTCATTACTGCCTCGGCCATCAAGAACACAAATTGAAATCAGTTGGCGTGACTGAGCCGACATTGCTCGCACTCGATTCCGACTGGGCGGCCTTCCCAGAAAAACAGCGTGCAGCATTTGCCTTCACACGCCAGTTGACGTTGGCTCCGCATACCATCACCGACCGCGATATCGATGCACTACGAGTTCATTTTTCAGAGGAACAAATCCTCGATATGGCTTTCACCGTTGGTCGCTATAACGCCACGAATCGGTGGACCGACTCGTTGGGCATTCCGCAAGAAGAACAGCGGGAATTTGTCTCGACACTCGACCCGCAAGTCGCGAGCACACCGTCGCAAGTCGCACCAGTCGGGTTTCCCAAACGAGAGAAATTTGATGATTACACTGATTGGCTCGCAGAGTTTGAACGACAATCGACGCGGCAACCGCGCCTTTCAATGGCATCATTTGAACCGCACGATGGGATTTTTGCTCACGAGCAGCTGTTATCCGAAATCCCAGCGGCTGGCCCGGCATTTGTGGAGCAACTTCACCAAGCCAGGATTGTCGGGCAAATTCCCGTTGGCCTACGAGACCAAATTGCATACGTCGCGGCCCGCGAAGATCAAGCTTGGTACATGCAAAACGTTTCGCGAACACGGTTGTTGGCAGAAGGACTCAGCGATCACGAGATCTTTCAGCTGACCGCAGGCAGCTCTTCAAGCGGCGCCCAGAGCGTGGCATTGCAGTTTGTCAAAAAACTGACGACGCACCCTCAGTCCATGACCGACCAAGATATCCAAAACCTGAGCCATTTCTACTCTTCAGAGCAGATCGCTGAGATTGTTTACCACACGGGGCTAGCGGCCACACTCAATCGAGTCACCGAGGTTGTCTGTCTGGGGTGGTAGAAGTGCGGAATGCGATTTGCCCAGCGGACCCAAGAGATCGTGCAAGTCTTTCAGTGACGGCGTCCCTGTCACTGCCCTCCCCTGCCAACGAAGTTCAAAGGCGGCCTACAGCCGTAGGGCGAAAAGGTCATCCGATGGTTCGAAAGACCAGTGAAGAGGTTGGAGAAAGTAGCACACGTAACGCCCCTGAAAAAACTGTCAACAATCCAGTGTTTTGCGGGAAATCACGGCGTTTTAGGTCAGGTACGCTCAAGTCGTGACGATCGTCAGCCGAAACAACTTGCTCGTGCAAGCTTCGGTCGCATGCCCGCGGCGTGGAAAACTTTTAGGAATTCATACCGATTCGAGCCCAAAGAGGCTTTGACAAGCGGCGAAAACTTCCTAAACTTCGTCCCCTCTGGTCGCAAGATTGGAGAACGCACGGGCGTGTAGCTCAGTTGGTTAGAGCGCGTCGCTGATAACGACGAGGTCCCAGATTCGAGTTCTGGCACGCCCATTGTGCGAGGTTTGAAGTCAAGAAGTTAGAAATTTCACACTTCCGTCGTCAAACTTCACACTTCCAAATACGGGGGTATAGCTCAGTTGGGAGAGCGCCTGCTTTGCAAGCAGGATGTCGTCGGTTCAAGTCCGTCTACCTCCACTTTGGCCAATTTGCGATTCGTCGCAAGTTGGCTTTTTTTATGGACTTACGGAAATTCCCTTGTTAAAGGAGGCGGTTTCAAGTCAATTGGGTCCAATCGGAGGTCCAATTAGGTGGATCTCTGGGTCCAATTAGACGTCAGCGGACAGAGTTCCCGGAGGTCACCATCACCCAATCCAGCGGCAAAATCACGCGGCGGCACAGCCGTCAGAAATCGACCCGAGGCACCGATGCGAAGGGTGAGCGTTTCTTCCTTCAGGGTAAGCGGTGGCGGCTACCGCGTGGACTCACTCAGCAGGATGTCGAGACTCGCATCACGCGTCTTAGGGAACTGTGGAACGATCATGAGTGTTTTTGCCTCAGCCAGGTCTTCGTCGACCCGGTCGTATTAGCAAGCCTTCCTGAATTCGCACTAGAGGCTGAGGCGAAGCGATTTCTGAAGCAGCAAACTGCCGCCGCTGAGGCCAGCCAAGAGAGCAATGCAGTATCCCCCTCTGTGGAATGGTCAGCGTTCGGGGTTAGCGGACGAAACGGTGGCGTAGCGACGGGTGATAAAACGGCCCAATGGACACCACTTGCCTTGTGGATTGCCGAGCAAGTCAAGCAGGGTGTTCGGCCAGTTCCACTTCCGCCATTGCCCGAGTTACGCGACTCAGTCTTCCGCGACAACAAGGTCGATTACCGCTTTGGGCACTTTGCCAAGGTGTTTTCTAGCCCTGTTGAGTCACATCCGGCAACAACAGCCGAACTACGCTGGCAGGATGCATTTAATTTGCTCAATCGACTCAACGAAGCCTACCCGTCGGTGTCGTGGGCCATGTCACAGCATCACATTGACGAAACGGCTCAGTTCCACGAGCAGGCCGCGAGAGAAGCTATCGTCACCACCGCCAAGGTACGCTCCCAAACGCCACCTGCGGAAAAGATACCGCTCATCACGGGCACATTCCACGATGCCGTCCGAGAATATACGAAGAAACGCATCGCTGATTTCACCAAGGGCGGCGTGTTCGACGGCAGCGGGCATCATATGGTTGGCCTCATTGAGAACTTCGCGAAGCGACAGCCGGACGTGCCTCTGGCGATGTTAGATTTCACGAGGTGCCAGGAGATCTTTGACTTCTGGAGAAACCGTCCAATCAACCTGAGGTCAGACGAGCCGCTTTCGTTTAAGCACTGTTCCAGTCACATCGGCGAACTCAAGCGGTTCTTTAAATGGCTGCACACTCGTGACAATTTTGAATGGAGGCGGCCAGACGACTTCGACCTGATTGAAACCAAGGTCCAGCGGCTGTCCTCGGATCGACGTTCGATCCAGGACATCGAGCTCAAGACATTCAGCGTCGATCATCTCAAACTTCTCTACAAGCACGCCTTGCCAGCCGAGCGATTGAAGTTGATCTGGTGCCTCAATTGCTCGCATGGTGCGGCCGAGATCGGCCGAGTCGAATGGGAAGATCTGTCCTTGCACCAACCTCACCCATGGACAAAGGAAGGTCTCGAGATCGTCAGCAGCGATAACGACTCTTGGTGTGGGCTTCTCCGACCCAAGACTGACGTTGTCGGTTGGTGGTGGTTGTGGCCGGAGACCGTTCAGTTGGTTCAGTGGTGGAAAGCTGATCTCGAACGACGACTCAAACGACCACTGAAGTCTTCCGAACGAATGCTGCTGACGAGCACCGGTAGCAACCTCTACCGCGATTCGTCCCGCAACGCCCAGTCCTCGTTCTCGAATAAATGGAGTCGATTGTGCTCTCGGGTTAACAAAGCTGAGGGAAAAAACGCAGTTCCCGGGCTCCCCTTCGGCACGCTCAGGGATCAGATGAGCAATTGGCTGGGCGGCGACCAGAACCGTGCCGTTCTCGCCAGCGTTGCACTGGCTCATGGGATTCCCCACAAGGGCGACAAGCTGCTCTTCAAGCATTATTCGAACCGGCCATGGGCTCATCTCTTCGAAGCCCAAAAAGAATACCGCCAGCTGCTTCAGCCGATCTTCGACGGGGTTCCTGACCCACTCGCAACTCACGATCCGCTCGCAGGCTAGATCGCCGGGCTTCAGGAACCCGGCTCTGCCGTTTTGGTGAGCCCGCGTGCAGTTCTGCGGGCTGCTCTTGGCCTGTCCGTGCCCGGCGGAAATCACAAGGTATGTCCTGAGGATACTATCGGCGGGTTCCGTGCCTGGGCTCAGTGGTTGACTCCAATGGATCTGGGCTTGTTGAGGCGGGTCAATTTCTTTGAGCTGCCGCAACCATTCAGTTGACATTAAAGGACCACGAGGTATCATGGGCCCCTGAGGGCCTGCGTGCTTCGGAGGCCTTTGGTGTTTTAACAACTCTAGACAGTCGCGAGCCGCGACGGGAACGAAAGTGCGATGAGCAAGAAAGAACCAACCGTTAAATTAGAAGGCAAAGGCCCGACGAAACAACTCAAAATTTTACTCTCGATCAATGAACACGCAGTCGTGACAGCGGCAGCCAATATGCAGGGGATGCAGGTTGGCGATTACATGAAAAAGGCGGTGGTGGATCGGGCCAAGATTGACGCGAGGAAAATGAACTCCATCATCGACTCTCTTTAAAATTCGAATTTTGGAAATGACATTTTTCCCGAAGCCGAGTGAATTTGATTTTCCCCGACACGGCGATGAGATGAGCCGTGTCGATTTCTATAACACTGCTGTCGCATTGTCTGCGATGGCGTAACGAAAGTTGCAAGTACGATGACGAAACAATTGTCTGAAGTAGGTTTGGGAACTGAAAACGCATGGCAGGTCAATCGTCAAGCACTCGCTGAGTGGTGCTGGGAACGGATGGCAGTCAAGCGAGACCGCTACGGCCGATATTCTTCGAATGGATCAGCCAGATGGTCAGCAAACAGCCTTTCGCCTGAGTCATTGCACGGGCACTTTAACGGGACCGAGATCATAGGACTCGGTATCACCTCGTTGGACGACGAGTGCTCGTTCGTCGTGTGGGATCTGGATAATCATGTTTCCGATGAGTCGACAAGTCTTAATCTCAATTACGCGATCATGTTGAGGGATAAACTCCGTGCGATCGGCCTGCAATCGCTGATCGAAGACAGCGATGGCAAAGGTGGAATACATCTCTGGCTTGTGTTTTCTCAACGAATCCCAGCCAGTACTGCACATCAATTGGCGAAATCGATCGCTTCGGATTTTCGTGAACACGGGCTTGAGAAGATTGAGTGCTTCCCAAAGTCGCCGACCGTCAAAAACACGCAAAAACGCTGTGGCAACTATATCCGCATTCCCGGCAAACATCACAAACGTGACCATTGGTCACGATTCTGGGGCGATGACGACTGGCTAACCTTGAGCGATTCGGTTCAGCTGTTGCGGGAGCACAAAGGGAATGATCCGGCTTTGATTCCGGCCGCTACGTCGGTGATGAAACCGAAATCCACGGGCAAGAACTTGATCAAGCCCGGAACGCCGGTTGAGGGCGACGAAAACATTGACTTGGCCCGTCAGCACGCTGCTAAAACTGCAGGTGCGGTAGCAGGCGAGAGTGGTCACGACCGAACTTTCCGGCTTGCCTGTGATCTTATTAAGGGTTTCTCGCTGACTGAAGCACAGGCCTTGGAGATCATCAGTGAGTGGAACAGCAAGTGCGCCCCGCCGTGGACAGAAGATGAGTTGAAGCATAAAGTCGACGACGCAGCTAAATCTGACGGCAGAATCGGATACCTATTGAGAACCAGCATCGCCGCGTCGCTGAATGAAATGGAGGTCAACGATCAAGTGGTTGCAGTCCTCGCGAAGCGGCAGGACATCTTTGAGCACCACGGGCGGTTGACGGTGGTCGGCAAGAAGAGCACGGACGGTGAAGAAACCCACCGAGTTTTGAAGCCACTTGTTCTTGCGTCGCTTCGGGAAATCATCAGTGACAGTTGCAGTATTTTTGATCCGCACGCACAAGGTTCCAGTCACAGAGGCAGCAAAGGACAACGAATTCCGCGTTGGTGTTCGGAGGCCATATTAGCACGTGGGCATTGGGAAGGGATTCGTCCGATTCGTGGCGTCGTGCGCTGTCCCGTGCTGCGGGAGAATGGCACGATCGTGCAGACGGCGGGTTACGACGACGAAAGCGGTCTGTATCTCGACATCGACGATAGTTTCCCCGAAGTCCCCGAGAATCCGTCACCGGAACTCATCAAGCAGTCAGTGGCATCCCTGCTGGATATCGTCTCCGATTTTCCCTTCGCGAATAGCGAAAGTCGATCCGCTTGGCTCGCCAGCTTGTTGACGCCTCTGGCGCGCGAAGCCTACCGTGGATGCACGGGGCCGATGTTTCTGTTCGACGGCAATGTACCGGGAACCGGGAAGGGGCTGCTCGCGGAGATCAATTGGATGATCGTGACCGGCAGTCGAGCCGTTCAGAACTCGATTCCCTCGGGCAACGATGAGGTTCGCAAACTCATCACCTCCTTCGTCGTTGAGGCCCGCCAATTGGTGCTGTTCGACGACATCGTTGACTCCATCGGCTGCGGGGCACTGAACGCGGTTTTGACTGGTACAACGTGGAACGACCGCAGGCTGGGACACAACGAAGTGATCGAGGGCCCATTGAGATTCACACTCTACGGGACGGGCAACAACATTAATCTCGCTGGAGATATGCCGCGGCGTGTCTGCCAGATTCGTCTTCAGTCGGCGGAGGAGCACCCTGAAGACCGCAGCGAGTTCCAATACCCGGCCGTGCTCGAGCATGTGCGGCTTCATCGCCCCCAACTACTAGTCGCGGCGTTGACGATACTGCGTGGTTACATTGTGGCCGGACGTCCCAACCAGGGGCTGGAGAGTTGGGGATCATTTGAGGGCTGGTCGGCCTTGGTTCGCGGATCGATCGTGTGGTGCGGACTTGCCGATCCGGGATTGACGAGAGCGGAGGTCCGAGAGTCTTCCGACAGTGACACGGAATCGTTGCTGCACTTCATACGGGCCTTGCAGGGCGTTGACCCTAAAGGGAAGGGCCTGAAGGCCTTCGATATCCTAGAGGTTGCCAACGATCGTGGGGCGTGTTCGCCGATCTATAGCAAGGGGCTGAGGGGCGCGATCGAGGAGTTCTGCGGCATGTGCATCGGACGAGTGAGTTCGTCGATCCTTGGCACGCGACTGCGGCGATTCAAGTGTCGCGTTGTCAAGCAGATGTCGCTCAACACGAAAAAAGTCAATGGTGATAATCGTTGGTGGGTCGAGGTTGCATCTGCTCCAACGTTAACGGTGGATCATGCGGTTAGCGAAACTGACCTAGATCAGGCAACGCTTGAAGTCGATGTGGAAGCGGAGGAAGCATGGTTCGAGCGAGCCTACTGCGACTACCTGATCAGTCTGGCTCGCGATGATCAGTTTTTGGAGGCTGCAATGTTTGAAGTAGATGCAGAGAAGGACGACGAATGGATTGAGCGAGCGTACGAAAGACATCTGGATCAAGTTGGCTTAGCAAGCTGACGCTAGCATCGTTTTTTTGATCTTCTCCTTAATCGGCTACGATGTGTGATTCACATTTTGAGGAGCCGAGATGGCACTGGGAAATGCCAGGGTCCCCGCCCCTGGCATCCACTTCCGGATGATCTTCATTGGCTGCTCTGAAGATACTCGTTTGCCGAGCGAAAAAACTGGTCTTGGTGAATTTGGGCTGAATCGACCAAAATTTGCGGGTCATCGATGTGCCCAAGATCACGACCGATTGCCCAGAATGCAAGCCGCTGCTTGAACAGCAGCAGGCGATTATCGACATGTTGGTCAAGCAAGTCGAGTTGCTCACCGCTCGTCTTGAAAAAATCGAGCGGGAAAGCAAACGCCAAGCGGCTCCTTTCCTCAAGAAACGCAAACTCGATCCGAAAAAGCCTGGGCGCAAAAGCGGCGAGGACCATGGCAAGCACCACCGCCGTGCGGTGCCCGAGCTGATCGGCGAAGCCTACGACGTTCCCCTGCCGGCGTGCTGTCCAGACTGCGGGCACGATGAACTGACCAAGACCGAGACGCTCGTCCAATTCCAAACTGATATCCCTCGCGTGGTCATCAATCGGCAATTCAACATCGATGCGGGTACTTGCTGTGGGTGCGGATCTCACGTGCAGGGGCGACACGAACTGCAAACCTCCGACGCAGTGGGCCGCTGGAGTCCAATTGGGGCCGAACGCTCACGCCTCGATGGCGTTGTTGAACAAAGAACTTGGCCTCAGTCGCGGGAAGGTCAAGCGTCTGCTGGAAATACTTTTTGAAATTCATGTCAGTCGCAGCACCAGTTGCCGAAGCATGCTTCGCACGGCCGATCGACTGGAAGATGCCGACACTCAGGTTCGCAGGACCGTGCGAGGTTCGCCTCAGGTGGTCGGAGATGAAACGGGTTGGCGAGTGGATGGACGTGGCGCTTGGTTTCATGCGTTCGCCGGGCTGACCGCGACGTGCTACGAAGTGGATGCGACGAGAAGTATTGGACCGGCAGAACAACTGCTGGGCATCGACTGATCGGGAATCTTCGAACACGACGGTTGGGCGGTATACGACAAGTTTACCTCGGCGACCCATCAACAGTGCTTCGCGCACCTGCTTCGGCGATGTGATTCGCTGATCGAAAGCGGGTCCGGTGGCGCACTGGCGTTTCCGCGTGGTGTGAAAGACCTGCTGCTTCAAGGCTTCGAGTATCGCAATCGTTTTTACAGAACGAGATGACTACTCATGGGGTGAAGGTAATGGCGGGACGATTGAACATGCAAATGTGGGAGCTGGTGCGTCATCCGAAGACGCACGTCGCCAATGAACGCTTCGCCAAGTTCTTAGAGAGACATCTCGATGATCTGTTTACGGTCCTACGTTATCCCGGAGCCGACGCAACGAACTGGCGAGGCGAGCAAGTGATCCACCACCGCTGGTGGATCGAAAAGTATGGGGCGGCAATCCACCGCCAACAGTAAATTTTGCAGTGAGCCTCGCTTGATCTAGGTCGAGGGGGGACATGGTGGACGTGGGGGACCTGCTTCGTCACCACTTCCGTTTTTTTTGTGACCTTGAAGGTTGAAAAATGGTGAAAAGCTTCTCCAAAGTAACAGAACCATTTGAAGTTGGTTAGCTTAGCAATGTAATGGGGGGGGACGTGGGGGACATGTTTCTTTATCTGCTTCGGATGTTTTTGACAAATACGACGAAAAACAGATCCTCTCCGAGTATAAAAAACGTAAACAGAAGGCGAGGACGTCCCCCACGTCCCCCAAGTCCCCCCTCGTTTCCTCCAATGGCAAATCCGGCGGTCAATTGATCTCGGATCAAAAACAACTGGTTGAGATACTCCCACTGGGTGAAAACGGGTGACTCAACTAACGAACTGGTCAATGACGAATTGCTCAGTCCCGTACGTCGCTGGTCGGACTACCGTTAAGCGACAACCAGCCCCAAGCACGATTGGGGGTTTTTAACTCTCGCTGAATCATTTGGATTCGCTGAGCCGCGACACAGCTTTTACGAAGGGCTGGGCTACGCCACTCACATTCTGAGCACCCAGGCCCCACTCGCTCACTTCGAAATCAATCCGTTCACCTTCACGATTTTGCTTTTGAGCGAGTTGAGCTCTTTGGTGAGTTCGGGCTTCAGCTCCGGGTTCGCTTCGAGGTGAAGTTCTAGCCAACGACGCCACGTCCAAAGCGTTTGTTCCAACTCAGCTTGGAACGCCTTGCCTGAAACGACTGTCGGCTTGCGGCCACCTTCTTGCCGGCGACCTTGTACCGCGATGATCTCTTTCTGAAGCCGGTGACTGCTCCAGCGGTTGGTCAGAGCGTCCTGAGTTAGACGATCACAAAACACTTCTTGAACATTGTCGCCACGACTGCCAGGAGTTTAAGGCGTGCTTGTCGATGAATTCGGTAATCGGATCACTGGCGGGATCTGCATCGTCAAAGGAAAAATCGCGAAGGTGAATGCCAGACATCCATTGCCAACTCGATCAGCATGTCTTGCTGATCATCAATACTTTTCGCATCCCAACGGTCATATGACTGCACCTTTTGTTGATACGATTGATGCTGGAGGCTTTTTCGATGACCTTTAACTCAACAATGCCGCTTGCCAGATCGTCTTTACATTTCCGGTACTCGACCGGCGTCACCAATCTTAGACAACTATCGTATTTTGACTCTAGCACTTAAATTGGCGTTCACTATACACCGCTCGTGCGATATAATGTTGAGTGAATAGATTTTGCACAACCGGGAACTTTAAAGGGTGTAGTCTACGTGGCATGGGAGAAACGCCAAAACGGTCGGAAGTACTTTTATCTTTGCCGACGCATGCCGGATGGCCGAGTTCATAAACAGTACTTGGGCAACGGACTGCGGGCTGAGATGGAATCGCTGCGTTTGGAGTCGAAGGCTTTTCAGAAGCAAGTTGACTCGCAGCTTCGAGATAGAATCGTTGAGCTCGACTCGATGGCAGAGGATTACGCGAGCTCAACACTATTACTTTTGGAAGCCCACCTTTATGCGGCCGGATATCACGACCCGAAACGCCGAGGATGGCGAAAGCGACGGAGCGTTCAGATGAACAAGTCTGCAGAGTGCGAGAATCAGGAGCAGGGGGGCAGCGATCTGGAACCAGGTGAATGGGTTTCCGAAAAGGTGACTCTGGATGAAGTGGTCCGCCGGTGTCGTGACGGTGATCAAGACGCGTTAGTCACGCTTCGCCGAGCGATGAAGGAGCATCCAGATCTCTTCAGCCAACGTGGTCACATCGCGGCTAAGGTTCAAACGGAATGGGTTCGAGCCCTCACTGGCCATGATTTGTTCGAGCGAGAGGTCATGTTCAACAGGACCCGAGAGCTTCGGCAAGGATTGATCGAAGAAGGCACCGGCAGCCATCTGGAGCGACTGATGGTTGACCATTTGGTTGCCACGCATCTCGAGCAGGGCTTTCACGGCCTGATAGAGGCGAGGTGCGTCGGTAAAGGCATTGAGCTGCCCAAGTTCGAGGTTGAAGCGTCACAGCGTGCTGCGCGCCGCCATGAGAAGGCTCTCGCGGCTTTGACCACGATCCGTGCTCTTGCGCCGCGAATGGAGTCGCACGCGGAGCTGGTCAGTGAGGAACCCACTGAAGAAAAGGCTTGCGAGCAAACCACATCTCATGCTTATGCTTATGCTGAGAACAACCGTATGACAGCCGTTTTCGATAGGACACGACATCCGGTTCCATTGAACTGATCAAGCCGCGGGCAACCATTGCGACACCTCGTCTTGAACACGCCTGGCTAGATGCGAAGCGTTCAAGCTTCGAGCCAATCACGAACGTTACCGGTCTGAAGGCAATCGAGCATTGGCTTTTCACTTTGCTCGATCATTCCTCCGTCGGTCGGAATGGCTTTCGAGCGAGTTCACGTTGATAATAGGATCTCACCGCTTGGTTGGCATATGTCACAGCGGCATTGCGCAAGAACTCCGCGATCGTTATTTCGAGCTCTGCAGCAGCCATTTTTACGAGCTTGTGCTCGTCTGGCCCCAACTGAACCTTCAGGGTTACCTCTTTGCTCGTCGTCTTCTTGGCGGCTTTTTTAGGGGGCATCTCGCACCTCGATTCTTAGATACCAAATTTAATTTTTCCCGAAAGGTCCACCAGGACCCTTTTGACTATTAATTCCTACGGTATACTTTGGATTGTCGATGGTCAATGCTGAGCCAGCGTTGATTTCACGTTCCGAATCGCAAGCTCAAGGATGGAGTTGTTCACCACTTTTTCCGGGGTTTTCAACATGCCTACGTCAGGTCATCAAACTGACGCCGCTCGACTCATGTCAGTCGATGCAGTGGCCGCCATGCTGGCAATTTCTACTCGACACGTTTACCGACTCGCCGATTCCGGTCGAATGCCGCGACCGGTGAAGCTCGGCGGCTCCAATCGCTGGGATCGTGACGTCGTCGAAAACTGGATCAGGGAAGGCTGTCCTGTCGTTCGTTCTGTGAAGCACCCTCGGCGACGAGGAGCGTAAAAGCGTTTCCAGAGACTCGAGTTAAACCGGTAGCCGCCGAGCAAGGGACGGCTCTGCAGCCCGGTACTTTTCTTTCCAATTCAAAACTCGTGCGTACGATAGCGGTGCTCTCAGGGCGACTGGCCAATCCAGTCACAGGGCAAGACGCACGAATTGATCAATTAAGAGGGGATATGCCCAATGGCATCCGTCAAACGAAAAACCGTTACGCGATCGCTACCAAGCGGTGCCACGGTCACGACAAAGAAACGCCCAGCTAACAAGAAAGAGCTAGAGCAGGATCCATCGACGACGACGATCATCGAAGAAATCGCTACCTGGAAGGATCGCAACGGCAAGAAGCGAATAGGAACGGTCGTCGTCGACAAGCGGGGTAAGCAACGCGTAAGAACCAAATCGGAGACCTACTACGCCAAATACCGCGACGGCGACGGCATCGTCAAGGAAGTCGCGACTGGGTGCCGGGACAAACAAGCGGCACAAGCCCGATTGGCGGAATTGGTGGCCGTGTCTGAGAAGGTACGAGGCGGTTCGCTCACTATGCGGGACGTGCAAATCGGCGATCACAGTAAGACGCTGCTTGCCGATCACGTTTCCGACTACATCGCCGATCTGAAATCGCGGGGAGTGAATGCTGATCGGATCAAAACCAGCGAAACGCGATTGAAGGCGGCGTGTGCAGGCTGCGGGTTCCGATGGCTGGGAGACTTGAATGCGGAGGCGTTGCGAAAGTGGTTGCGTCAAGAAAAGGGAATATCGGCTGCGACGTACAATTGGCATGCGACGTTGTGGACGGCATTCGGGAACTGGCTGACCGGTATTCGTTTGGAGGGGAAGCGGCCTTCACAAACGGGCGAGCGTCGCTTGGCTTCAAATCCGTTCGACGGATTTGGTAAACGTGACGAAAAATCCGACCGGCGGCGGGTTGCTCGTGCCTTGTCACTTGACGAGATGCGGCAGCTACTTGCCACCGCCCAGCGTCGTCCCTTGCAAGAAGCATTGACCGTGCGACGAGGCAAAAATAAGGGGAATCAGGTTGCAAGCGTCTCCGACGCCAGGCGGGCGGAATTAGATCGCCTGGGGACCGAGCGAGCGTTGATTTACAAAACGCTGATTTTGACGGGGCTACGGGCGAACGAACTGCGGACGCTTCGAGTTGGCGATCTGAGCTTCGGAGATGTTCCGTTCCTGGTTCTGCGAGCGAGCAATGAGAAGAACCGCAAGGGTTCTACCATCCCCATCAAGAGCGACCTTGCCGCCGACTTGAGAGTATGGAGCGAGGGCAAGACATCGAGCGAGCTCGTTTTCAACGTCCCGACCGGCTTGCTTCGGATACTCAACCGAGATCTGATCGCCGCCGGGATCGACAAGATGGACGAGAACGAAGGCCGGATTCACCTGCACGCGATGCGGCACTCAACTGGCACACACCTGTCGGCGGCGGGCGTCTCGCCTCGCACCGCCCAAGCTGTGATGCGGCACAGCGACATCGCGTTAACGATGAACACGTACACCGACGAAAAGTTACTGCAAACATCGGCGGCAGTCGAGTTGCTGCCGGAGCTTCCGGTTAACACCAAGAGAACCGAGGCCGAAAGTTTCGTTGCCCCAGCGGTTGCCCCAACTCCGTACAAAAGGAGTCAAAACGGGTCAAAATCTGACAAGATGGGAGTTTTATCCGATTCGGCAGGAACACCAAAAAACCCCGAAAAACACAGTGTTTTACGGGGTTCTGAGGAGTGGGCGATACAGAACTCGAATCTGTGGCCTCTGCCGTGTGAAAGCAGCGCTCTAACCAACTGAGCTAATCGCCCGTGTGTGTGCCACATACGGTGGTTTCACAACTCCACGTCATGTGAAGTTGCCGGGAAATCGCTCTGGAATGCGATTTCCTGGTTTTGAAGCGGGCATGATAATGCTCCCGTGATCTAGCCGCAAGATCTGGTTGATGGACCCGCCGAGCTTGCTTGGTCTGGCGAGATCAATCGTTGCGAGGGGCGTTCGACTGTGTTAATGAACAATCGGAAGCTGGACAGCCTCTCTCATTGGCCAAATCGGGTCGTCACTGTGGATCACCGGGGACCATCACCATCCAGCCCACGCCGAACTTGTCGGTGACCATGCCATAAAGGGGTGACCAAAATGTTTTGGTGAGCGGCATGTCGACCTGACCTCCTGTCGCGAGGGCGTTGAACGCCGCTTCTGCACCAGCTTCGGTTGCTACCGAAAAAGCCAAGCGAAAGCCGTCGAATTTCGATTTGTCGTCACAGCCATCGGATGCCATGATCGTCATCTTGCCGATCGACAACGATGCATGCATGATTTTTTTCTCGAAGCCCGCTTGCAGCATACCCTCGGGAACCGCATCGGGGCTCTCATCAAAACCCATCTTCATCAGCACTTTCGCTCCCAACGCTTGCTCGTAGAATCCGAGCGCCTCTTCGCAGCGTCCGGCGAAAAACAGGTAGGGCTGAACGCTTGCCGCTTGCAGCGAAATGGCTCGTTTGAGCGCATCCTCTTGGTCGCGGATCGCACCTTGCGGGTCTTGTTCGGCGAAGTCGTCCATCTCATATAGCGGCCGAATATCGATGTCGGAGTCTTCGAGCATCGGGTTAGGGCAGCGTTTAACCCACTCAATCGCCTCCTGCATCGACGCCACT
Organism: Allorhodopirellula heiligendammensis; assembly: GCF_007860105.1. NCBI lineage: Bacteria > Pseudomonadati > Planctomycetota > Planctomycetia > Pirellulales > Pirellulaceae > Allorhodopirellula > Allorhodopirellula heiligendammensis. The sequence continues at coordinate 1,288,269 of NZ_SJPU01000001.1, read as the reverse complement.
TCCCATAGCCAGAAGCCCGCAATCAGCTCTTTTGTCTCCGCGAACGGCCCGTCCGTGACAGTGCGATCGGTGCCGTGAAAGTGAACGCGTTTAGCTGCCGAGCTCGGCTTGAGTCCTTCGCCAGCTTCCATGATGCCGGCGGCGACCAGTTCTTGATTGAACTGCCCCATCGCGGTGAGCAATGCCTCACTGGGCAGCTCACCAGCCTCGGAACTCTTGGTGGCTTTCACGATGACCATGACTTTCATAACTTCTCCTGATGTGGTTGCAATTAAGATGACACAAGGTTGTCGAACAACCGACGAACCGATCGACAATGATTTTTGAAAAAGGAATCTTAGGTAGTCCGCTCTCCGCACCTCGAGCAACGCGGCAACACGAGTCCGCAGAGCATCCTATCCCGGAATACACAAGAATCGATTACCTTGTGGGCCACCCCCGACTCTGATTCCAGGTTTTGCTTTGTCCCGCTGCTACCAACTGATCGACTTCGGCAACGGGCGGAAGCTCGAGTCGCTGGCTGGACGAATCATTGATCGCCCCAGCCCCGCGGCCGACAACGCCGTGCCCCGCGATCCCGCCGCGTGGAGAGATGCCGAGAGCCGGTATGACGCGGCAGCGCGGATCTGGACTCATCGTACCGCCTGGCCCGACCAGCTGGCCATCGAGGTTTCCGATCCAATTGACCCTGAGAGGGCAGTACTTCAAATACCCGTTCAGCCAACCCCCTTCGGTCACATCGGAGTCTTTCCCGAACAACTCGAGAACTGGCAATGGCTGATGCGAACGGCACCCGCAGGCGATCTTCCCAGCTCGTCGCGCAGTCGCCAGCGGCAAGCTTTGAACCTGTTCGCCTACACGGGCGTTTCGACGATGGCGATGGCGAGCAGCGGGATGGGGGTCGCACACGTGGACGCTGCCAAGCCAAATGTCGAAGCTGCCAAACGCGTCGCCGTTGCCAACGGACTGCGAGAGGCCCCCGTTCGGTACCTCGTCGATGATGCCGCAGCGTTTGTGCAAAGAGAAATCCGGCGTGGCAACCGCTATCACACCATTGTCCTAGATCCGCCCGCCTACGGCCATGGCCCCAAGAGCAAGCGAAAGGCTAAGTCGTCGGACAAACGTCCGGCCAAGCAAGCACAGGCGTGGCGGATTAGTCGCGATCTGCCCGAACTGCTCAAGAACTGTTTCGAACTGATCTCGGGGCGATCGTTTCGCTTGTTGGTTACGGGCCACTCCGCGGAGATGGACCAAGCCGACGTGCTCGATCTCATTGAACGAAATCTCAGCCACCGACGCATCGGTCGCTTGCAGCCCCAAATCGAAGCGGGCCGGATGACGGTCGCTGATCCAGCCAACCGAAAACTCGACGCGGGTTTCTACGTTCGCTGCCGGCTAGCTCCGCTGACTCCTGACTCCTGAACCCGTGTCCGCTTACTCTCTTCCGTCGCGTCTCATCCGCATCCGGTCGATGCGGTGGCGGTGATGGAGCATCGTCCGGACGACATCGAGCGTTGCCAGAGCGACGATAGTGCAGAGCACCACCATGGCGCTCATCCAGCAGCCGATCCAAAATACACGGCGGTCCGGGGTCGCCAGCGTCGCTCCCAGCACCAGCAGCCCACACACGAAGAACAACGCATTGACTCGCCGTCGTGAACGCGAGCGTCGGCGGAGGTATTCGTCGTCGACAGGATCGTCGTACGCATCATCTGGCCACCCGATTTTCTCAGATCGAAACAGCCACACCGAAAAAAAGATCAAGGTGGCTGAAAGAATCAATCCGCCGGCAAACATGAGCTCGTCATCCTAACGTTGAAATGAAACAGAAACACTACTCGCTGGTTTCTGACTGTGCGATGATCCATTGATGGACCACCCAAGTTACCGCAGCTAAACTCGCGCCGCTGCACTTGTCCGGTGTGTCCTCGGTTGTGTGCCAGTATTGAGGTGCCCGGAACCCCGGTCGCGGATAGTCGAAATCAATGAGGTCGGTCGTGGGGATTTTGGCAATTTGATTCAACGGTAAATGATCGTCACGGATTTCTTGCATTCGTGTGCGGGGCACAAACGCGGTCACCCCCAATTTCGCGGCCGTCCGCCAGATCGATTTGGTGATCTCTTTGGCGTACCGCAAACTGGCGCGATCGTAGAGCAGTTGCAATTCGCGATCGCCGACCATGTCCAACAGCACACCGGCTCGATAGGGCACCGACGGCGGTGACATCAGGTATTGTTGGGCAAAATACGTCGACCCCAAGAAATAATCGTCAGCGCCCTCTGCAAACACAAACTCTTCGGCATCGAACAACACGACGTCGACTCCGATATCCTTGGGCAAGTCCGCGAACTGGTGACTCATTTCCATCCAGGCCGCCACGCCACTGGCGCCGTCGTTGGCCCCCAGAAACAGGCCCTTGGGGTCGTGGCGATCTTGATCAGGAAACGGTCGCGTGTCGTAGTGGGCACACAACAGAAAGCGGATTGGCCGCTCAGGAAACCAGGCGGCAACTAGGTTCGCCATGTCCACGCTCGCGCCGGTAAGCGGGTGGCGAATCTTTGTCTTTTGGAGGGAGACATCCGCCCCCTGCTGAGTAAAGAATTCTGTGAGAAACGCCTGCTGCCTCACCATCGCCTCGCTACCGGTGACGCGCGGCCCCATGTCAACGATCGCTCGCAGATAACCAATCGCCCGATCTGGAGCATAGGTCGGTGGGATCGGGCGCGCACTCAGCTCGGTGGATTGCTTCGGCGAGCCGGCTGCCCGCCCCCAAAAATACACCGCCGAACCGGCCCCGACGGCAATGCCCAGAACAAACAGGGGCCAGTATCGCCGTAGGCGGGCTGAAAACGCCCCCGGCCGCCGGCCGACGGAGTGCCGCGGCGTGTCCGCAGGGGGCGGCACGGTCTGGCCCGCATCGGGGCGTGCGGACAGACCAATTTCCGCGGATTTTTTTTGCCGCAAGTGCACCTGATCCGAAACTGCCATCAAGAAAACCCAATATTTTCTGCGAATGAAAACACTTGCCGACACATCATCCGACGGCCCGATATCACCCTAGCGAAAGTCGAACGGTTGCGGTAGAGTTTGCCGTGCAAAAGGACTGGTTCATGCAACGAGCCCGTTCCTATTGCTACGGGATGTGGCTCAGCCTGGTTAGAGCGCTGCACTGGGGGTGCAGAGGTCGCAAGTTCGAATCTTGTCATCCCGACTACCTAAGTCCTTTTAAGCAAAGAACTTACATCGCCTGGTTGGTGATACCTTTTTGGCCGTTTCGGCGGTGATACCTTTCGTGATACCCTCGGTGATACCTTTGGGAGGACGAACGGTAGCTGGGTGGCCGCGAAACGATCGCTCAACTCAAGCTGCGAAGACGCCTCGACAAGGCCTGCAATCGACTTGTCGCATTCCTAGTTTGCTTGCCAACTGAGCACAGTCATCCTGCGATCGGTGTCGCCCTCAAATCCGCCAACTCGGCCCTGGAACCGAGATCGCGGTCACCTTGCCTGACGGGCGGCTTCAGGATCGTTCAAGATCCGAGATCGAACTCGCGGAGTCTGGAGTCACCACGGCACCTGCCCAGACCAGAACCGTGCCGTTCTCGCCAGCGTTGCACTGGCTCACGGGATTCCCCACAAGGGCGACAAACTGCTTTTCAAGCATTATTCAAATCGACCGTGGGCTCATCTTTTCGAAGCTCAAAAAGAATACCGCCAGCTACTTCAGCCGATCTTTGAAGAGGCTCCCGACCCGCTCGCCACTGACGATCCGCTCGAAGACCAGGCCGCCGGGCTTCAGGAACCCGGCTCTGCCGTTTTGGTGAGCACGCGTGCAGTTCTGCGGGCCTGCTCTTAGCCTGTCCGTGCCCGGCGGAAATCACAAGGTACGTCCTGAGGATACTATCGGCGGGTTCCGTGCCTGGGCTCAGTGGTTGACTCCAATGGATCTGGGCTTGTTGAGGCGGGTCATAGCCGCACGGCTCGCTCTCGGTGGTCAGTCGGCGAACGTGATTCGTAGAACTGCCAGACGTTGCGGATCATAACCCCGACCTGGACTTGGGACCGCTCAATCACGTTTTGTTGCGTCGAACCCTGCCACGTGCCCACTGTAGAAGACGTTCCGCATCGCCGCGAAAATGAACGCGTCTGCTT